>CAYYQE010000008.1:0-64363 GCA_964473745.1 uncultured Candidatus Peribacteria bacterium | reverse complement strand
TTTATTCATATTTTTCTTTAAAATAAGTCCGAACTTCGGTATAGAAGGACAGCCACAGAAATGGTCCCGAGCAACGCTCGGGGGCAGTTCTGTGTGTTTGGGTCGACAGGTGATTCGAAGTTTATGCCGGGAGGGCGCACACACCTGCAACGCAGGGAAGTACCCTTGGGGGTGTAGCCCGAGGCGGTGAATCCCTGCGCCCCAGCCATTTAGGATATTGCGATTTTTTGGCTAAATATTTGGTTTAGGCTATAATAGCGATACTTTTTAACCCTTTATATTATGAAAAAAATTATAGTTTCTTTATTAGCGTTGATGTTTGTTTTGGTTGGTTGTGGGGCTAAGCTTATGACTTATAGCTCAGATGATCTGGGGCTAACTTTTGATTATTTATCAAAATCTCATGGCGCGGAGGTTATTTTGGAGGAGGATGGAGAAGTGGTTAGTTTGATGACTGGAGATAATGTAATTGCTACTCTTTCAGTCGAAATGATTGATTCTCTAACGGGAGAAGAAGGGATGATTAATCATTTATGGAAGGCTTTGTTAGATGAAAGTGAAGCCTGTGAGATTGAAGAGGTTTCAGTGACTGAGGAAAAGGAAGTTTATGGGTTTAATTCAACAGTTTATCCATATGGTGATGAGTTTGATCCGAATTGTCGTTTAACTTCAGCTATTTATTATTTTCCAGCGCAGGTGAACAAAGTTGTTGTAGTTGGCACTGGTCAGGCTCCAGCTTATGAAGGAGAGGATGCCCAGGCCTTTTTAGACTCCATTAAATTGTTGCCGTAATTATGCCCCCCAAAAAAGATCCTTTTGTTCGTGTTCGAATTATTGCTTTGCTGGAAGAGCCGCATATGCGAAGTCCGGTGGTAATTCTGCATGATCCGCAGAGTAATTTGGTTTTACCGATTTGGATTGGGGAACCTGAGGCGCGGGCGATTGCTTTGGGCTTACAAAAGATTGATGTTTCACGTCCCTTAACGCATACCCTTTTGAAAAACGTGGTTAAGGATTTAGGAGGAAAAGTTATAAAAGTAGCGATAGAAGGAATTGAAGCGGGAACTTATTTTGCCGTTATTTATGTGAGAGTGGGACGTAAGACAGTGAAAATTGATGCTCGTCCTAGTGATTCACTGGCTTTGGCCTTAGAAGCAAAAGCTCCTATTTTTATTGCGCAGTCGGTTTTGGAAATAGCGGGACAAGAAAATCCTTTCCCATCTGATGTAATTGAAGAGGCTGAAGGATTATTGACTAAAAAAGATCAACAACCTCAAGCTCAGGCCGAATTTTCTAAAAAAGAATTAAAAGATTTAAAGGATTTGCTTAAACAGGCGCGCGAGTACGAACAAGGAAAGGGAAGTAAAAATTAGGCTTTAGAGATTTTTTAGGAATTCCCAAAGTGTGCGGGCCATGCGGCCGCTGGCTCCTTTTGGATAGTAGGGAAGTGGTTCTTGGATCCAGCCACTGCCACCCATGTCAATGTGGGCCCAAGGGGTTTCTTGGGCAAAATGCTCTAGGAAGGCGCCGCCCATAATGGTGCCGGCACTTACCTTGGCGCTGTAATTGTCTAAGTCGGCAATTTGGCCTTTGATCTTGGTTTTGTAGTCTGAGTCCAAGGGGAGTTCCCATATTTTTTCATCAGCTTTATGGGCGGCGCTTATTAACGCCTTTTTTAAACTCTCATCACTGGAAACTAAAGCACTAATTTCGTGGCCAAGAGCCGTGATGGCGGCGCCGGTAAGGGTAGCGATATCGATGATGGATTCGGGTTTGTAGGTTTTTACGGCGTAGGCAATGGCATCGGCGAGGACTAGGCGCCCTTCGGCATCGGTGTTTTTAATCTCGATGGTTGTGCCGTCATAGGCTGTGAGAATGTCTCCGGGCTTAATAGCTTTGGCACCTAACATGTTTTCGGCGCAGGGAGCTATTCCGATAACGTGCAATGGGAGGCGGTATTTACTTAAAAGTTGAAAAACTCCTAAGACAGTAGCGGCTCCGGCCATATCAAATTTCATGTCTGGAAGTTCGCGAGTTTTAAGGTTAATTCCGCCGGAATCAAAACAAATTCCTTTGCCAATTAAGACAATGGGTTTTTTGTTTTTGGGCTTGTATTTGTGCTCAAGTACAACGAGTTTGGTTTCTTCGCTAGATCCTTTCCCAACGCCAACTAGGCATCCCATTTTCATTTTTGTAAGGCGTGCTTCTCCATAAACTTTGCAAGATAGGGAGCGGGATTTTTTGGCAATTTGTTGGGCTTTTTTAGCTAAAATTGTGGGGCTCATTTGGTTGCTGGGAGCGTTTACTAAATCACGGACTAAATGAACGGCTTGGGCCGTGGCTTTTATTTCATCAAGAGATTTTTTAAGTTTAGTGTTTAGTTTTTTATCTTGAATGATGATGTTGATGTTTTCGATTTTTGATATTTTGCGTGATTTATCAGTAAAAGTTTCTTCGTATTGGTAGTGTTTTAATAAAATTCCCTCCACAAAAGCAGCGATAAATTTCAAACTTTCTTTGGGGGGAATAATAGTTAGGTCATGAATGGATTTTTTGAGTTGAGTTGCTATGCTTCCTCCAGCGCGGCGCCAAGTTTCGGTGTTTTCTTTGTTTTGGGGGCCTAATCCAACCAGTAAAATACGCGGGGTGATTTTGTCTTTTTGGTAAATTAGAACGTTTTCCAAAAGCTTTCCTTCAAAATCCGGGTGATGTTGATTTTGAATAGCTTCGGTTTCAGTTGGTTTGGGACTTTTCCCTTCATAAAAGGGAAGAACGAGTAAATCGTTTTTGGTAATGCGAGATTGAATAGAAATTTTCATGTCTTTAAGATACGAAAGTTTTTGCAATTAGCCAAATTATTGTTTGTTTTTAGCCTTTATTTGGCTGGACGAATTTTCCAAGTGATTTCCGGTTCTAGTTTTCCTGGTAGAGTAAAGCCCGCTGCTTTTTTGTGTCCGCCACCACCAAATAACCCTGCAAGTTTTGATAAATCAATGCTGTCATCTTGGGTGCGAAGCGATCCTTTGATTTTTCCAGTGCCATTTTCCGCTAATAAAATAGAGAACTTGCTTCCGGGGATTGAATTTAAATAGTCGATAACTCCACTAGCATCGTTGGGTTTGGCGTTACATTCGTGAAAGTCTTGGTTGGTAACCGCTGAAACCACTGCGTTTTGGTTTGTGAGGCGAGCGCGTTGCATAATTCGGCCCCAAAGTTTGAGTTGATTGGCTGGAGTTGTTCGAAACATGCTTTTTACCATTTTGTTTATGCGTGCTCCATGATTCATGAGATCAGCAGCCATTTGTAAAACCTCGCTGCTGGTGTTGGAATGCATAAAACTGCCAGTGTCGTAATAAAGGCCCATCATTAAACATTCGGCAATATCTTTGTTCAAAGGGAAATTCCAATACTTGAAAAGATGATAAATAGTAAAGGCCGTGGCCGCGGCAGTGTCATGAACAAGGTTATGTGTCCCAAAATAATCGTTAGAAGGATGATGATCGATATTAATGAGTGGGATTTTTTTTTTAAGGAGTTCAGGTTTGGTTTGATGAAAAGTCATTAAATCTAGGGCTCCACAATCCACTGCCAAAACTAGGTCAAAATCATTTAAGTCAAAATTATTTACAAATTCAAAAGTACCTTTTAAAGCAAAAGCATATTCTGGTGGGGGATCCACGCAAGCGGAAGTGGTTTTTTTGCCCTGAGCTTTGAGAGCTATTTTAAAGGCTAAATTACAGCCAATAGTGTCTCCGTCAGGGCCGCGATGCGAGATAATAAGAATGTTTTGGGCTTGTGCAATTAGATCCTTCACCTCATCGAGAAGATCGGTTGGAAATGGTAGTTTGGAAGGGTGATATAGGTTCATTCTAAAGGAAAGCCTAGTGAATTTTAAGGAGGGTATAATAGTCCGGATTCTTTAAAAATGCACGCGACTTCAGGTTGACGCGTACAGGTTTTAATTGGCCACTATTCTACATACTGATAAGCAGAGTAGGCAGCCATACAACCTTGGGCCACGCCAACTATTGCTTGTTTCCAATCGGTGTCAGTGCAGTCCCCAGCAGAATAAAAACCAGGGATGTTGGTTTCCGAGGCTTTGTTAATAATTACCTCGCTTTTTTTGTTCAGATCAGCTCCAATTTGTACGGCCAAATCAGTCCGCGGTGTGCGCCCAATTTCAATAAACACGCCTTCGCACTCTAATTCTTTGCCAGTGTCGAATTTGATTTTGTTAACAGTAGGGCCACCAAGGATTTCGGTAATATTGGTGTTGTTAATCACTTTGATGTTTTCCGTGGCTTCCATTCTTTTTTTATTGATGGGTTCAGCCCGAACTTCTTCTTTGCGGTAGACGATATAGACTTGCGCCGCATACTTGGCGAGTAAAAGTGATTCTTTGACTGCGGAATCACTGCCTCCGACAATGGCCACTACTTTGTCGCGGAAAAATGGCCCATCACAAGTGGCACAGTAAGAAACACCTTTATTAGTGAATTCTTCTTCGCCGGGAGCGCCTAATTTGCGGTGTTCAGTACCGGTGGCCAGTAAGATAGTTTTGGTTTGATAAGTATCGCCGTTACTAGCTGTAATAGTGAACAAGCCATCTGCTCCGGCGCGTTCGATTTTTTCGATTTTGCCTTGTTTGGTTTCAACGCCAATATCAGCAACGTGTTCTTGTAAATGACCAGCTAGTTCCAGCCCGCTTAATCGTTTATAGCCAGGATAATTTTCAACTAAATGAGTAAGAGTAATGGTGCCTCCCGGGAGTTCGCCAATAACCAGTGTTTTCATTTCAAATCGACCAGCGTAAATAGCAGCCGCCATTCCAGACATCCCGCTACCAATAATAATTAAATCGTAAACATTTTCATTCATGAGAGGGTTTTTTAAATTATTCCCGCTCATTATAGCGGATGTTCTAGAAATCCAATCCTTTTTTGGCGGTTTGCCCTTCGTGAAAGGGATGTTTGACCTCTTTCATTTCTGTTACAAGGTCAGCGATTTCAATAAATTCCTGAGGAGCATTTCGTCCGGTAAGGGCAAAATGAATACCTTTTGGTGCTTTTTTTAGAATTTCAATGATGCTTTCTGGCTTAACTAGTTTTAGGTGAACGGCCACATTTACTTCATCTAGCACAATTAATGAATATTTCCCGCTTAACATTCGTTCGGTAATGGTGGTAATGGCTTCTTGAGCCGCCTGTTGGTGTTCTTCGGCTGTAAGCTTGTCATTTAGAATTTTGTAAAAACCTTTTCCAGCCGGGATAATATCGATAAAAGAAAATTGTTTTGCCGCCTCAACTTCTCCGGAGGCCCAGGTTCCTTTTATAAATTGGATAACGCAGGTATTCCAACCAGCGCCGGCGGCCCGAAAGGCCACTCCGAGTGCGGCTGAAGTTTTTCCTTTTCCGTCGCCAGTGTAGCAATGAATCATTTTAGGAGGTTATTTAGGCGGCTAGGCGTTCAATTTCGTCTTCAACACGTTCATCTTCGTCGTGAGACCTGGTGTAAGCTTCGCGCACAGATTTTAATTGGTCGGCGTTTAAGCCAGCATCGTTTTGTACTAGTTTAAGGAATCGTTTTTCGCGTTGCTGGGCGAGGCGCTCGGTTTGCGCGGTTAATTCTTTTTCAGCGGTAGAAAGTTCAACTTCGCGGCCGCTATCGTCTTGGAAAGCTACTTCTGCTAGGCCGCTTTTGGTAACTTCGCCCTTGTGTTGCTTTTCGCCAAAGAATTGGCCGAGTTGCTCTTCGGTGGCACGGACTTGGGCCCCGCGCATTTTTATTTTTTTCTTTTTGCGGATGGTGCCAGTTTCGTCCACGGTGTGGCTGTCGCCATGTTGTTCAATAATTGTTTCGGCCGTGCTTTGATCTTTTTTATCTAAATTGCGAATCGATTTTTTTGCCCGAGCTTGGGTTGTGCTGCCACTAGCTCCACTTTGTTCGTGATGTTTTTTGGAAAGATTAAAGAGAATTTGTTTGCGTGCTAAATCCTCGGCGTCTTGGGTGATATCACTCATTCCATCGACTTCGGCGAGTAGTTTTTTGTTTTGCTGTTCGTCCGTGGCATTGGCCGGCGTTAATGAAGGGGAGGCCCCCTTTTGGCGCAAATGGGCTACTAATGTTTTTAGATCTGGACTTTCTGGGTCCAATTTTAGGGCCTGCATATAAAAATTAAGCGCTTGGTCTAAATCTTCAGCTTGTTCGGCTTTTTCGGCATTTTGCAGGAGAAAAGGGATTGTTGAAGTGTAGTTGCGAGCTATTTCTTCTAGTTTGTGGAGGTCTTTTTCTCGTTCGCCTAGTGATTGATTAGCATTCATGCGGTTTTTTAAATGGGACGGTAGTTTTTCAACGGCTTTGTGAACTTTTTGGCGGGAATCAATCATGTTGTTTAAATCGGATTCTGCTTTTTTGGCGGCTTCCAATGAATTTATACTTTCGCCATACCATTTTTCATAAACTCCAATATCTGATCGGAAAGCGGCCTCGTTCTTTTTCCACTTAGCAAAATAGCGATTTTTGGATTTTTGGAAGTCATTTCCTTGTTTAATAATTTTGGCTTTTTCTTCTAATGAAGGAGCTTTTTCAAAATTGCCTCGAATAGCTTCGGCAATGTGCGGATCCATTTTGTTGTTGAGTTGGTTTAATAACTTCCCGTACTGGTCAGCTGTTTTGGTAGCTTTCCCAGTGAGAATTTTTTTCTTGGCTTCAAAGTCAGATTCACTGAATTCTTTTTCGAGAATATCTTGGATTTCAGAGGGGAATTTTTCAAATTGGTTCCATAATTCTTTTTCGGCTTTGATTTGGCCGGGGAGTGCTTTTAAAAACGTGATTTTGTGTTTGAAACGTTTGCCCATATTATTTTCAGTGCTTTGGAAATTGCGTTCACAGAATCGAAGAGATTCTTTGCAAAAAACACCGCTCGCATCCTGGCGCAGTAATTTGCGATATTCTCGTTCGATCTTTTTTTCGACGGATCCTAAGAATTGTTCACGCCTGGTTAAACCCCATTCTTTGAAGTTTCCATCTTGGTATTCTCTGGGAAGATCTTGGTGAACATCAAATAATTCAATCCGAGGCTGGATGTCATCTTTTTCAACTTTGTTTAGAGCGGAATTCTGTTCGTTTTCAGATAGGGTTAAGAACCATTCTAAATATTCCGTGGTTGTTTTTTTGGATAGTTTAGCTTTGTGTTGGTTGAATATTTGGCGGTATTTTTGGAAGTTTTTATTTTCACTTTCCGATGATTCTAAGACTCGTAGTTTTTCGTCGTAGTTTTCAGCTTTATCGAGTGATGTGCGACGTTTTTCTTGAACAGCTTTTTCTAATTTTAAGAATTTTTTGAGTTCTTGTTGGCGATTTTTTAACTCTTTTTCTAGTTCTTGAAGGGCTTTTTCTTTGGCTTTTAAGCCGCTTTCGGTAAAAGTTTCGGCTAGTTTTTGATCTTCCCCTTGTTTCAGCATGCCTTCTTTTCCCGCACTACTTAGCTTGCCTTCAAATTTTTGGCGTAATTCAAATGATTGGCGCCAGTGTTCTTCAAATTCATTTTTAATAGATCGTAAACGACTTAAATCTTCTTGATTGTCGGTTACTTTTTGTTTCCATTCGGATTCTTCATCTTTGGAAATAACCCCTTTTTCGCGGTTCATTTTTTCTAACATTTCTTGGCGAATACCCGAGGCTTCAACGTTAAAATCGTTGCGATCGTTTTCTTCCGCCATTTCTTGGTTAGGGCGTAATTTGCTTATTTTGTCGCCTTCTAATTCATCAAGGCGGTTTTTCGCCAGGGCTTCTCCAGCCATAAAAATAGGTTAAATAGGGTTTACTTTGTAACCCATTTTTTAGCTTTTCGCAATGATTTTTCTTGAAGCGGGCGATGTTCGCGCTGTACTTCGATTAGAGGACAAGGTTCTTTGCTTACAATATCTTTATTGGTGAAGATGATTTCTCGAATATTTGAGGGGATTTCTTTGTCAAAAGGTTTGAAAGAACCAGCTTTTTCGATAGCAGTCATCAGCTTAGGGGAATAAAAGCCGTGTTTAATGGCGATTTTTTCTAAATGGGATTGTTTGCTAAAAGGTTCAATCCCGTTGGTCGTGTCAAAAAGATTGGCAATTAGGGGGTTAGATGTGAAGTTTTCCGGGATTTTTTCAAGTTTTCCTAGGATGTTTTGCAGGAAAACCCCGGCTCCATAAGAGTTATATCCAATTCCTTCATTGTATAAAACTTCGGCTAGTCCCATTAGGCCTAGACTAATTTGTTTTGATTCGCTTTTTTCTTGAATAATTGCGGATGGATAAGTGCTTTTTTCAAAAATTCGAGTTAGAAAAAGAGCGGCTTTATCGGCCACTTTGGTCAGATTTTCGATTTTTACAGCTTTTAAATTAATCCAACCCAGGGCAATTGGCTCATAAATTTTCCCCGGGAGTCGGCTTTCGGGGAAAAGAAGCGTTTCATCTGTTTGTAAGACTTTGAAATGGCTTTTTTCGTCTTGTTTTAAAGTGAGTACATCAAGTAGTTCAGGATGATTTTTGGAAATAAGAGCGAGGTGTTTTTGGTTTTGCCCATTTAATTCAGCTGCGTTTTGAAAAAGTTTAAGTAAACTAGCGGGTTTATTGGTTTCGTTTAAATTAATGCTAAGCGAGGCTCCAGTTTTTATAAGTTGAGCGGCTTGTTCAAGGTTTTCAAAAAGAGTTTTTTCTTCAGTTGGAATAATAAATTCATGAAATAGGCAGGTCGGATTTTCGGGGTTAATGTTTTTTAGGATGTGGGGGTGGGGAAGGAACTCTAAATTCGCCAAAAGATTATAAAACAGATCTTCTTCTTTTTTGTTCTTGCTTAGAGCGTGGGCGGTTTTTTTGAAAAGATCTTCTGGGGTTTCGTGGAATTCTTTTTCAAAAGTTTCTAAGCCTTCGAGGGAAAGAGGAATTTTGGTGGGGGAGCCAATGAGTTTTTCTTGCAAGCGACGTTCTTCGGTGCGTTTGTGTCGGTAGAGAATGTAAGCTTTAGCGGTTTTGGCGTGGCCTTTTTCAATAAGAATTTTTTCAACTAAATCTTGAATTTGTTCAACGGTGGGGTAGTGAGATTTTTCAAAAGTTTTTTCTAGAGAGGTAATTATTTCTTGGCTGGCTTCTTTGGCCATGCTTTGATCCTGGCCACCAACAGCTTTGGCGGCTTTCCAAATTGCTTCAGTTATTTTTTCGACATCAAAGGGGACAACCCTTCCATCTCGTTTGATAATCTTTTGCATATCCTAATCTTACCATTTTGGCTACTAGATACAAAGTGGAGTAGGAGGGGTTTATTGAAAGGACAAAGTTTGTATGGTAATCTTACTTTCGCCCTATTTTTTAACCTCATGAATTATGGACGGAGGAGGATGCTGTGGCGGCGGTTGCTCATAAAAAGTGCCCCACAATAAACAAAAAGAAGGGCTAAGTTATTGCTTAGCCTTTTTCTTATGCATGAAAAAATAGGTTCCCAAACAAGCAATAATTCCTAAAAGAGCGAAGTTCTTGAGCCAATTAGTTTCCGGTAAAGGTGTAGAGTTTTGGGTAGTGGTTTCTTCGAGTTTTTGAAGTTTATAAGTTTGATTAGCTGTTTTGCTAGCATAGCCACTGATTTGGCTCCCTGGTTGAAAAAGTGTTGTTTTTAAGTTTTCGTTGATATTAAGGGCGTCTAAAGAAACTTGAATGGCTTGGTCTTGGTTTTGTAAGGTTATTTTGTTTTCAAAAGGAATTAGTTCTTCAACAACGCCTTGAATGAAATAATAAACAGGGTTCAAATAACCAGTGGTAATGTCTTTTGTCCATTCCCAAGGGGCAGATTCCCAGTTAATCGGTTGATCCGGGGTTTTGGTGATTGTTTTGGCCTGGGCAATAGGAATGAAATGCGACAAAAAAGTAGCGGTAGCTTCTCTTTCTACTAAAATTCGAGCGTAGGATTCTCCTTCTGGGGCACTGCTTTCATAAGTGACGCTGTCTTGAAGGGTGTTTTCGAAATCAAAAAGGCGGACAGCATCAGTGTCATTATTAAGCGCGAGGCCTGAATCACTACGATAGATCACTAAAAAATCTTGAGCCTCGATAACAGTGTTAGCTGGGAAAATGTAAGGGTCACTACCATTTTCATCATCGTCCAGAGACCAGTTGCCAAGATCAATATCAATAGTGCTGGTGTTGTAGATTTCGATCCATTCGGTGTCAGTGTCAGTTCCTTCGGGATTTGGCATAACTTCCGATAGAATTATATCTTCGGAAAGAGTGCCGTTGGCAAAGCTTTCCTCAGGATTTTCAGTGTTTTCTGGGAAAAGATTGAGGGCGCCAGGAGTTGGTTCGCTAGACCAGGTCCAATCTGCGGCCAAAGCATGATTTAGAAAAAACAAACTTAAACAAAACGCACTAAGGAGTTTAAATTTTTTCATAAAAAGTGGGGTTAAAGGGTGAAGGACCCTTAGCCTAGCAAATTAAGATGACGAAAATTTAACAAAAAAATGAACAAAAAATGAACTGTTTAATTTGACTTTCCCTCTCACCACCAGTATTTTTTAAGCAGTAATTTTTAAGAGCCTTTGTATTGTCTGCTAATTTTAAGAATTGAATAGAGATTTTGTTTTAAATTAACCTGTTAAATCGTTCTAATTCGGATTCTGAAATATGTCCCTAAAAAGGGGGCGAGCGGCGTGCAGAGGGTAATTTAACCCCTGCCAAGATGACATCACTATCAATTTTATTACTTCTTTTGGGTTTAGGCTCTGGGATTGGAGCTGGACGCTATGTTCGACTTAAAAAGGAACGTGAGGTTCAAGATCGTTTGGAAGAGCAGCGAAAACGCGATCTTCATGATGCCCAAGCCAAGGCCAAAGAGCTTATGTTTGAAGCTCGCAGTGAGGGCCTCAAAATTCAGGAAGAAGCCAAGAAAGAAGAACAAAAAAAGCGCCTTCAACTAGAAAAAGTTGAAAAGCGAATTGTTGGAAAAGAAGAGCTGCTTGATAAGAAAATGACTGAATCAGAAAAGTCTCGCGTGGAATTAGAAAAGAAAGTAAATGCCGTACGTGAACTTAAGGCCGAGGTAGAAAAGTTTTATGAACAGCAAAAAGGTCAGCTGGAAAGAGTGGCTAGTTTGTCAAAGGACGAGGCGCGTGAACTTCTTTTGAAAAAGGTTCAAGATGAGGCCAAGGATGATTTGGTTGCCCAGATTAAAAAGACGGAAAAAACGCTTCGTGATGAAGCAAATGAGCGAGCTCGATTTATTATTGTAGATGCGATTCAAAAATACGCGGCTGAAACTACTATGGAATCTACTGCCACGATTGTGAATATCCCGAGTGATGACATGAAAGGTCGTATTATTGGTCGTGAAGGGCGAAATATTAATACTTTTGAGGAACTTACGGGAATTGATGTGATTGTTGATGATACTCCCGGTTCAATTGTGATTTCTGGTTTTGATTTAGTTCGTCGTTATATTGCTAAGATTGCTCTGGAGCGATTGCTTGAAGATGGTCGAATTCATCCGGCGCGAATCGAAGAAGTGGTTCAAAAATCCAAAGAAGAAGTCGGACAACTTATTAAAGATCTTGGTGAAAAGGCAGTTTATTCGGCTGGTGTGGCGGGATTGCCTCCAGGTTTAATTAAATTACTGGGACGGCTTAAATTCCGGACTACCTATGGTCAAAATGTGTTAAAGCATTCTATGGAGGTTGCTCTGTTGGCGGCTTCTTTGGCCACGGAATTAGGGGCGGATGTTGATATGTGTCGTAAGGCTGGGCTTTTGCATGATATTGGAAAGGCTTTAGATCATGAAATTCAAGGTCCACATGCCACGATTGGTCGTGATATTTTGAATAAATTTGGTTTGTCTAAGGAAGTAATTCATTGTGTTGAGGCGCATGAAGGCGATATAGAATCTGAATCTCTTGAAGCGAAAATTATTCAAGCGGCAAATTTAATTTCTCGATCTCGTCCTGGTGCGGATAAAGACAATTTAGAAAACTTTATCAAACGTTTGCGTGAAGTAGAAAACGTGGCAAACGAGCATGAAGGTGTAAAGAAATCTTACGCTGTTCAAGCTGGGCGTCAGGTTCGAATATTTGTCGAGCCCACTGTTGTGGATGATCTACAAGCCGCCAAAATGGCGCATCGCATTGCCGCTCAAATCGAAGATCAACTCCAATTCCCTGGAGAAGTTAAAGTTGAGGTGTTTAGGGAAATTAGGGTTGAAGATGTGGCGAAGTAGGGACAAATTTGTTATAATTCCGTCCTTATTTATGTCTTATGAATGATCGTCTTGAGGCTTCTTGGGTTTTTCCGGCGCAAACAATTATAGAGAAAGCTGCTGCTTCTGAAATAGTGGATGCTTCTAGCCCGTTGCCTTCAGTAATGTTGGCTACGCGAGATCAATTAGCAGTTGATGCTACGCCAGATAGTTTGGAGATGATTTTAGGAGCTTGGGATGGACCTCTTCATGAAATAAAGGAAGCGGCTTTGGTTTCACCTGAGCCAGTGCAGGAACAGGAAGCGATCGCAATGGAAAGGTATGCTGAAGCGATTAAAGCCCAATTGCAATTTTTGTTAGCGTTATATCATTTTCAGTGTCGTCATTGGGAAGCGCGGCAAGCAGAAGGCCGTACGGTGTTTCATCCTGGGACTTTGGATGATTTTTTGGCCGAACATCCAGAGTATGGGGCTCGACGTGAAGCGGCACAATTGAGACATTTATTAGAAGGAATTGGACATAGTTATCATGAAGTTGTTCATCAAATGAGATTTAGATTTATAGTTGCTGAGACAGAAGAGGAGCCCTTGCGAAAAGCTCTAGCCGAGGAATTATGGCGAGCTTATAATGAAAAAAATGATCTTCCAGCTGATAATCGGACTTATCAAACTGGGACCTCACTCCCGCAGCAAAGTGAATGCCGTTATCATAATGGAAGATTTGTAAGAGCTTTTGGTGGGCTTGGGAGAGCGGTAGAAATTGTTATCAAAAGTACTGTTTTAACGCACACTGATCGGGAGGGGGAATGTGTGGCCCCTTCTGAAGAAGTTGTCCACCAGGCTTTGCAGAAATCTTTGGAATTGAAGCGGGTGCCGACTAGCGAGGAGGTTGATTGTGAGGGGGATGATTGGGAAGCGGTTTTAAATGGAGTTCGTCAGATAATAGAGGCAGATTTATATAATGCTATTCAACGAACTACAACTCCGATTCCAGTTGAAGATTCTGCTGGGAGATATACTTATGTGTTTGTTTGGCAGCATTTGCTTTTAGAAACAGAATATTTTAGTGAATATGGAATACAGATTTATGATATTTGGATAACAAGAGAGCGGCTAGAAAAGATTACAGATCATTCAAAAAAACACATTCGTGCAAATTTGAGGCGAGTTTTTGTGAGGCGCAAAACAATTGAGCATATGGAAAAGGCACCGCCGATATTTAGATTAGCAGCAGTTCCGGAGGACTTTGATGATATGCCTCGACCGGAATTAGTAGCCTATGTGGAACAGAATGCTTTGGGGCATCCTTTCCCTCCTGGTAAAGCTTTTTCAGCTAGATATTTAAGAGAAACTCTTCAGCATACTTTGCGAGATGGAATTACTATTGCTCCGAAGCAGACACATTTTGTGGGAGGCCCTGATAGTGCGTCTTTCCAGCGTTTACGGAATAAGGTAGCGTTTTTTGCTAAAAATGAAGATATACCAACTTATATGCGACAAATACTGTTTGCGGCAAATCAAACGAGTGTAAAAAGAATTGAAGAAAGAATTGTTATTTTTGAAAAGGAAGGTGCTCCACGGGAACTTTACGTTCATTTTTTGCATGTAAATAGTTGGAAAGATCTGCGACGGGCGGCGCGAGCACTAAAAATAAAAGGAAAGAGTCATCAGCGAATTCAAACTCAGTTAGAAGTGTTAGCTGAAAATGAACCTGATCTAACGCCAACACCTTCATTGCCTGTGGAGATGCCTCGTTTTAGTGCTTCAATAGCTCCAGCAGAACAAGCCGCCAGAGAGAGATTGGCAGAGTTGGGTTGTCCAATTGGGTCTTTACAGAGGGCTATTAGAAGGCTTCGTCCTTCTACAGTTCTTGCTAAAGCGGAGTTTATGTTAGAGCATTTTGGGAAAATACAACCGGCTCTTTTAGATAGTAGTTTGGAAGTTATTAGAACAAAAATGACACCTGGCCCATCGGCTGCGGAGGTTAAGGCCGAAGAGGTTAGGGCGGAGGACGAAGCAGCGTTTACTAGGTTTTCAGAAGAGCGTGGGTTGAAGGATCCGCCAGGCTATATATATAGAACAGCTCGAACTTTAGAAATTATTCAGGAAATTGAAGCGCGTGGTGTTTCTTTTGAAGGGCAATGGGCTTGGATTAACGCTTCTCAAAAGCAAAGAGATCGAGGCGTGGAAAGGGCTTGGAGAAAATTAACACAAGAAAAGAGATTAGTTGAATTGGGGGAGGTGTTTGGTTTTGAAACAGGAATTGTGCCAGAGTCTTTAGAAAATCGTGAGCCAGATGTTTTAGCTGATTATTGTCGAGTATTTCGATTGTTAGGTTATGGTGTTACATCAGTGCAATTTAATTTAATGAATGCTTTTAGTTTGCCGATTAAAATTCGGGAAGAATTAGCGGCTCGTTTAGGGCGGCAGCAAAAACGTCGCGAATTAACGCCAGAGGAAGAGTTTTGGTTGAGTGGTCAAAATTTAGCGGTCCGGTTAAATGAACAGTTAGGGTCTACTGCTTATCGAGGAGTTGCACATGTGGCGCTTTTAGAGGAAGCAACATCTGCTCAGCAACAAAGAATAACTACTGTTTTAGAATCAGCTGGGACTCTGGGGCGAGGAAGTGTTAATAGGCAGCTTAAAGAAGTCTTAAAGTTTTTGTATACTTCGTGTGATTTAAAGAGGCAAGTTAGGGAGAGTTTAAGATTTCATCGATTAGGATATGCTGATATGGAAGCTTGTTGTGGGTCACGCGCCCGAGCAAGGGGAGTTTTAAAAAGAATTGCTTATTTGGAGGCGGGGCAGGTGGAAGTTACTTCGGGAATGCTTTATGGAAAATTGGAAGAGATAGATGACATAGAAGAACTTTTAGATCCTACTAATTTAACTCCAGCGCAGAGGTTAAAGAGAGCGTTTTTAAGTAATCTGGGTTGTTCGTCTTTGTGGACTGAAAAACTAACTAGAAGTGCCGTTAATTTAGCAGAATTGCGTGAGAATGCTTTCTTTTTAAGTGCTATTGAATTAGAGGCGGACACTTGTGGTAAGACTTATCCTGAACCTCGAGATTACGAAGATTATTTAGATAAGCCTGCTAGGCATTGCCGTCAATATGCACCTCGGCGGATAGAACAAAAGTTAGCTAATCAGCATGCGGGTCAGAAATTGCGAGATGCTTTTGGGATGCGTTGGGATCACGTTGAGGGATGGGTTGCTCATCGTACGACAGAAGCGACAATGTGGAAAAAGTTTGAGTTTTTAACTGGTGACGGACAATTAAGAAAAGAGGCTGAAGCGAATCCACAATTGGTTGTTCGTTATAGTTTGTTTTCTTTGCAGCAAATTCAGACTTATGTAGCTGAATTTAACGCAATTTTAGAAGAAAGATCAGTAAGACCTAGGCAACGAGATATGCTTATCCAGGTTTTATTAAGAGTGTTGCATGTCATTGCCCGTATTTCTTATAGTCAAATTATTAGTGAAAGGGTGTTAGAGGTAGTTAAGGAAAAATTACTTGGAGGAGAGTTACAGTCTTTAATAGTCGAAGCAGAGGTTTTGCCTAATCGTAGACTTTTGCTACCCGAGATAGCTGATTTTTTGACTGATAAATATGCTTTCCAATTATATGAAAAAGCAACAAATTTATTAGCTGAAGTTGAGGAGCCTGAGCCAAAGCCAAAGGTGAAGCCTCGGCGCGAGCCACAGGGTTTAATTTTGGGTGAACAAAGTGTTATTCAATTAGGGCCTGCTACGAGCATTTTAACTAGAGAAGAAGAGCACGAGTTAGGTGTCAGAAAGGAAGCTGGTGATCAAGAGGCTCTCAATGAATTAATAACCAGAAATTTGCGTCTTGTTGTTTGGATTGCTAAGAAATATACCTGGACTAATTTACCTTTCCCTGATCTTATTCAAGAAGGAAATATGGGACTTATAAGGGCGGTTCAAAAGTTTGACCCTCATCGGGGGATTAGACTTTCAACTTATGCTAATCAGTGGATTCGACAATTTATAATTAGATATATCGAAAATCACCATCGTGCAGTTCGAATTCCAATTCATCTTCAACAAGATATTAAGAAATTAAACAGAGCACGAGGTATGTTTTTGAGGACTAACCATCGACAGGCAACCCCAGAAGATCTTGCGGAAATGTTGGATATGCCAATTGAAGAAGTAAAAGATCTTATAGATCTTGCTAGTATCGCTGCTAGTGGAGAGGTCCAGTTAGATGCTCCAATGAATGACGAAGATGCAAATGCTAACCGTCGGGGTGATTTAATGGGCGAGGTTGATGATGGTTTTGTTGAAGTTGAACAAAGAGAGCAACGGAGCATGTTGCTTGAAGAAATAAGAGTTATTATTGAGGATGAGGTGGGAGCAAAAGATATAGAAAGATTTTGGGATGTGTTTGTTAATCGGTTTGGATTTAATGATAAACAGAGTGTTTTAACACTTGTCGAAATTGGGGGTAGATGGGGATTAAGCAGGGAACGTATTCGCCAGATAGAAGTAAGAATTTTGAAAATTCTTAGAAAACACCCTGAACTTAAAGATAAATTGTTGTTGGCGGTTGAGGAACTTGTTTAGAAGGTGAGGTTGACAAGTGTTGTTTACTAGGTATAATTTCCTCCGAAGTTAATTTTTCACCCCAACAATATGGCTACACTAGATGCATCATTTCTAATTGATGACCCAGACGCTGAGGAAGCACTGAGTTTATTTGATGATCCGTCAGAAATGGCGGGTAGTGATTCAGAGTATCAGGTTTATGAGGGAGAAGAGGAGGAGGGGGAGGATTCGTTTGTTAGTACCTTTGATGAGCAATTAGTGCAATTTGGATTTACTGCTGACCAAGAAGTTCCAAGTGATCAATTGGAATCGTTTGTGGGATTTTATTTAGAAGAAATAGTTAGAATATTGATAGTTGATCATGAGCTTGATGAGCATCAGGCCAGAGAGAAAGGGCTGATGTGGATTGAACGTAGAGTGATGAAACTTCTTAGAATGACGCCACGAATGATAGAAACAGCTTTTCTGAATTATGTAGAGTTCTTGAATGCTCGGTTAGCAGATAGCGAGGCAGCGGCAGATTCAGGTCCAGTTTTTGATGCAATGGATGTTGAATCTCTAGGAGGCAATGGTGGAGTAGAAGTATTAGTCTTTCAACGAGATTTAAGAAATGCTTTGGATGAAGCGCGTGGTCGTTTTAGACGCGGAACGAGGTTTGATGGAGTTTGGGGTTCAGTATGGGAGGGGATTCAATCTGGTTTGTCTGAGGAAGACCTAATAGCATTTGTTCAAGGGGATGGGGCAACCCGAAGACGAGCGCAAGATAAAATTGCTGAAGTGAGAAGATTTCTGCGGGAAGATCCTGTTTTTCAAGGAGTTTTAGGAGCTGAGGCTTAAAATTTGAGTTAAAAATAACCTTGACCCATTAGCACTCTACGCTATACTGTGCTAGCACTCTTTGC
The DNA here is from genome assembly GCA_964473745.1 of uncultured Candidatus Peribacteria bacterium. Taxonomy (GTDB): domain Bacteria; phylum Patescibacteriota; class Gracilibacteria; order UBA1369; family UBA12473; genus JABJMC01. The sequence continues at coordinate 46,677 of CAYYQE010000008.1, read as the reverse complement.
TATTTAGTGCTAAAATATAGTAATCAATAACCTTAAAACTATGAATTTACAACCATTGAGTGATGGCTTGGTAGTTGAGCGCCTCGAGGAGGAAACCACCACACCATCTGGGATCGTCCTTCCAGATTCCGCCAAAGAAAAACCACAAAAAGGGAAGGTGCTGGCTGTTGGACCAGGTAAAACAAACGATAAAGGTGAAAGAAATAAAATGACTGTTAAGGTGGGGGACGTTGTTCTTTTTTCCAAATACGGTCCAAGTGAGGTCAAACACGACGGAAAAGAGCTTCTTTTCCTGAATGAAAGTGATGTTTTGGCAGTTATTTCCTAAAAAATTAATTCTTAACTTTAATAAAAATGGCTAAACAAATTAAATTTAGTGACGACGCTCGCCAACAGATGGTGGACGGTGTCCGCAAACTCTACGATGCAGTTCGAATTACGATGGGTCCGAAGGGGCGCAATGTGGTTCTCGACAAAAAATATGGTGCTCCAACTATTACTAATGATGGAGTGACGATTGCCAAAGATATCGACTTAGAAGATAAGTTTGAAAATATGGGAGCGCAGCTTGTAAAAGAGGTCGCGACTAAGACAAATGACGTGGCTGGTGATGGTACAACTACGGCGACTGTGCTGGCTTACGCGCTTATTTCGGAAGGCCTTCGTAATTTGGCCGCCGGAGCAAATCCAATTGCTCTTAAGCGTGGTATTGCCAAAGGGGTTAAGAAAGTTGTGGAAGAGCTGGAAAAAGTTAGAAAAGACATTTCTACTCCAGAAGAAGTGGCGCAAGTGGCCACGATTTCGGCGCAAGATCCAGAGGTTGGACGCTTAATTTCCGAAATTATGGAAATGGTGGGAAATGATGGTGTTATCACGGTTGAGGAATCTCAAACTTTTGGATTGGAAAAGGAAGTTGTGGAGGGAATGCAATTTGATAATGGGTATATTTCTCCTTATATGGTGACTGATCCAAGCCGAATGGAGGCGATTTATGAAGATGCTAAGATTTTGATTACTGATAAGAAAGTTTCTTCGGTGCAGGCTTTGCTTCCACTTCTTGAAAAGTTGGCGCAAGGTGGCAAAAAGGAACTTGTAATTATTGCAGAAGATGTTGATGGTGAGGCCTTGGCTACGATGGTGGTTAACAAGCTTCGCGGTACGTTCAGCATGTTGGCTTTGAAAGCCCCGGCTTTTGGGGATCGCCGCAAGGAAATGCTCAAAGATCTTGCCGCTGTAACAGGTGCAACAGTGATTTCAGAGGAAGTTGGTCTTACTCTTGAAAATGTTGAGCTTGGTCATCTAGGTGAAGCTCGCAAAGTGATTGCTTCTAAAGACAACACCACGATTGTGGAAGGTAAAGGTCCACAGCATGAGGTTGATGATCGGGTGGCGGAAATGAAAGTCGCTCTGGATCAATCTAGTTCTGATTTCGATAAAGAAAAGATCATGGAGCGGATTGCTAAACTTTCTGGTGGAGTTGGTGTGATTAAAGTTGGTGCCGCTACTGAAATTGAACTTAAAGAAAAGAAACACCGCATCGAAGATGCCTTGTCTGCTACTCGCGCGGCTGTAGAAGAAGGAATTGTTTCTGGTGGAGGAACTGCTCTTCTCCAGGCTGCTAAAATTTTAGAAGGTGTTCGTGGCGAAGATGACGAAGTTACTGGTATGCATATTGTTTTGAAAGCGTTGCAAGCGCCGGTTTTTCAGATTGCCGAGAACGCTGGAAAGGAAGGCGCAGTGGTTGTGGATTTGATTCGTAACGCTGAAATTGGCATGGGTTATGACGCTGAAAAAGGTGAAATGGTTAATATGATTCAAACTGGGATTGTTGATCCCAAAAAAGTTACTCGTTTTGCTCTAGAAAACGCTGCTTCTTTAGCGGGGATTTTCCTAACTATGGAAGGTGCTATAGCTGATCTTCCGGAGGAAGGTGGAGCCGATGGTGCTGCCGCTGCTGCTGCCATGGGTGCTATGGGCGGTATGGGAGGTGGCATGCCTGGCATGATGTAAGAATGTGAGAAATTTGAAGGGCCCGGGATCGCGTTGCGGTTTCGGGCCTTTTATAAATCCGTGATTAGGAAATCCTTTACAAATTAATTTATCCTTGCTTTAATTAGTTGCTTTTTTGATTGATGAATTGTCTAGATTTAGCGCAATTTGTCTGAAAAAAGTCCTGTCTAATATTAGGTTAGCGATCTGGTAATTTAAGTTGTTAGGTCGCTAACCCAATAGGAGTCTTCGGATGAAGTACGTACGAGCGGTGGGTGTCGGGCTCCTTGTGGGAGCTCTGGTTGCCAACTGGATCAGTGTTGCAGCGGGCGTTATCGTCGGAATCGCAGCAGCTGTTATGGCTTGCGAAGAAGAAGATGAATAGACAGGCCCTGGCGGCGTGAGCAATCACGCCGCCTTAGTGCACGTGAATCTGTGCGTACGCACAGATTTGCAGGTTAGAGTTTGTGCCCGGGCACAAATATTAATTGTTGTTTGGCAAGACCCCCGCATGTTTCAGCGGGGGTTTTTGCCCGTTCTTGCACCGAGGTCACTGGCTGGCGATCGAGGGGTTGATCTTTCTGTCTACAGCCAAGCCAGAGAAGGCCAGAATCGTGGATACGACAAGGACGAATTCCCAGCCAAGCAGCTTGTAGGCGCCCACGACCAGGATCATCTCCAGTCCCACCACGATGGGGCAACCGATTTCTGCGATCAGGAGATGCTTCAGCGAGAGTTCGGAGATCAGGTTATTCAGGGCGTACTTCTTGGTCAAGAACGCCATGATCAGCACGATCCCTCCGCAGAGTGCGTTGGCAGTGACAATCCATGTCAAACCGCCAGCGAACAGGCCGATACCTCCGGCATAGAGAAACTTGAAGGCCCAGATGGCCAACTTCTTCCAGTCCATGAGAGGACCTCCAATTTGTGTAAGAACGGGACCTTTCTGGAGTCCGCTCTCAGGTTGGGGTGGAGCGAAATCACGAGATTAGGTGGCTTAAGTGTAGGGCAAGTTGAGGATGAGTCAAGCTGTGCTAAAATATTCACATGCAACTTCATCCAAACGAAAAATTATTGGTCGACGATTATGTTCGTTATATGAAATTTAATATGAACATGAGTTATCGGCTGTACTTAACAAATCAGCGCCTAGTTTTGAAAGTTACGACCGTGCACTGGCTAACAATTTTTTATGAATGGCCACGCAAGGTGTGGGGGATGATAACAGGTAAGCCGTGGCATCCGAATCCATTTGTTTTTAACCTGCCACTTAAAGATATCGAGTATGTGGCGCAGGGGAAATATGGTTTGAACAAAAATGTGTTGGTCGTGCGCAGCAATGAACCCAAAACCTACAAAATTCTCCTTTCCAAAAAATATGAGACGTGGGTGCCGTTGTTTAAGGAATTGGGAATGTTTGTGGGGAGGGTTTAATAGACCTCCTTTAAATAACATTTTTCGCAGTAGATTATTTCGGGACGTTCGGGGGCGTAATTAGATTTAATGGCGGCGTTGCATTTGGTGCACTTACGGTCCCATAATTTAAGTGGCCTACGTTTGGCTATGCGGGTTTTGTGACGGCAGAGGGGGCATTTATCAGGAGTGGGGATGTTTAGTTTTTTGTAAAAAACTACTTCTTGGTTGATGATTTTAAAGTTTTTGCCGCAATCGCAAAGGGCGGCGTTCGTATTGCTGGATGATTTTGGTTCAGGGGGGTCATACCATTTGAATCCTTGTTCAAGAGCTTGTTCTTTGGTGAGGGGAAAAGCGTCCATGGCCATGGTTTCGTTGTACCCGTACGGACAAATTTCGATTGGAAAAAATTCGCCATATTCACCCGTTTTTTTCATATGGGCAATGATGCGATTTTTTAGCTCGTGATAGTCTTTTTCGGAGTATTTTTTATTAAAGATGCAAAAGCTTTCTTTTTTTAGATTAGCGCAGCCAAAGCAGTCGGAGCAGCCAAAACATTCGACGCAGTATTCACAATTATTCATGTCACTTTGGCAGTTGGCGCAGAATTTTAAGTTATAGCAGTGATCCCCGCAGGAAGTGCACTGATACATGAGTTCGCATTTGTTTCCCCAGGAATTGTAATCCATAGAGGTTTTGACGCCCAGAGTTAGTTTGGCGCAGTAGGAGCAATCTTCTAAATCAATGCTGTCAAAACAGTGGTGCGCGTTTTTGGAGTTGAAAAGATGATCTCCGGAGCTTCCTTCATTATGTTCGGCGATGAGGTTTTTTCTCGGTTGGGTTAAAAAGAATTCCGTGCAGGTTTGTGCAAGTTTAGCGACTCCTTCTTTTGTGTTTAGAGCAAATTGGTTTTTAAATTTTTCGTATTCTTCTTTTGAGTATTTTTTATTGAAAATTAGGTACTGCTGCTGGCGTTGGTTGATACAGCCAATACAATCAGAGCAGGAGGTACAGTTTTGGAGAAAATAGCTATCTTTACAGGTTTGGCAGTCTTGGGAATAGAGTAAGGCATAACAATTAGTGCAGTCGATACATTCGTAGCAAAGTTCGTCTTTGTAGCAGACTGAGCAGTCCACGACGGATTGGCAATTTTTTAATAAATTTGAGTAATAACAGGCTTCACAGTAGTCGCTTTCCGCAATTAAGTAGCAGTCTTTTAAATAAGCGGTGCAGTTGTTGAAATCACTGTTTTGGATAGTGCCACCAGTGTTAAAGAGCGCGAGGTGTGGAGTTCGGTTTTTGAGTTCCAAAAATTGTTCGAAAAAAGGGCGATCAAAGTCAAAATCCTGACCATATTTTAAGATGTCCCAATTCTCGCTCCACCAAGATTCTGGACTGTAAACTGGAAAAGGTTGATCAGCGTGAAATTGAGAAAGAGTATTGTTTTTGGTGAAATCGCAAAGTCTATAGTATAGAGTTTTGGGATTGCGTTCGATAAAACGGCGTACTAAACGACAGTCCGGGCATTTTTTTGGTGGCGGGACTGCGATTTGTTCGTAAAAAGTCTGATTTTTTTCAGAAATTTCGAACGTATTTTGACATTGGGTGCAGGTATTCATGGGGTCATTGTAGGGTAAAACAGCTTTTGTGGTAAGATAATCAAGAAAACTAACCCTCCAAATATGAGACGTAATATTATCCTTTCGGTGCTTTTTTTTGTTTTAATTTTTGGGATTGGCGGTCTTTTTTATTGGAATAATTTAGATGAAGAGGTCCCTGAACAGGTTATTGATGAGGTTCTGCCGCTAGATTTACCAGAAGAAACGGTTCAAGAATATCCTCTTTACATGACCACTATGACTCACATGGAAATTGGTCATAATGATGATGAGAATGAGAATATGTTTTGGAGGCATGTGGAAGAACTTCGATATGGAATGGATATGGCGGATGAGTATGACGCGATTTTGACGATTGAATCTGAGCAGCCGTTTGCCAGGGCGAATACGCTTTGGGATCACAATATGATGAAAGAAATCATGGATCGTGGACATGGGGTGGGGACTCACTGTGATTTGGGGCCGAAGTATACGGATAATGAGTTGAATCCGATGGAGTTTTCAAAGGCTTTTGCGGTTAATAAGGCTTTGGTTGATGATCTGATCGGCGAAGAAAATAATCATGGTTGTTCAGGAGGAAATGGCATGAATGATTGGGTAACGGCAGCGGAAATTGCGGGATTTAAATATATAGATGGGATTGTGGCGCGAGCTTTGCTTCCGATTCCGCAAGAAAATAGACCAGACCCAACCTGGACCGACGAATATATTTTGGATCATTTTCATGACCCAGCTCCCGAAAATTTAGAAGATCGTATTTATTTAATGAAACTCAAGGATTTAAATGATTTTGAACATGATGAGGATGGGATAATTGTGATAAGTAGTGGTGATATGGGGACTTTGGCCAGTCAGGCCGATGATGGCGGTTTTGATGATGAGGCAGAACTTACGCGTGAGGATGTTGATGCATTCCTGGAGCAGGTTTTGGAGATGGAGTCTGTTAGAGATAAAACGCGTGTGGCGAAATTAAATGTTTATTTGCCAGTTAGTATTTTTGAAGAGGAAAATGAAGATGCCCTTCGCTACTTTTTTTCCGAAACGCAAAAATTACAAGATGACGGAGTTTTGCAATGGGCTAGTCAGTGGGATGTAGTTCAGGTTTATTTAGAATCCGTAGCGTTGGATGTGGTCGCGGTCCAAAATGATGATTTGAAGGATGTTTACACCCTTTTTACCTTAAATGTGCATGATTGGGTGTATCCTGAGAATAGTGCGGAAGCAATTAATAAGGTGATTGATATTCACGAGCAGTATCAGGTGCCGGTGGATATTTATGTGACAGGTCCGTCTTTTCAGAATTATGTGGCGGATTATCCGGAGTTGGTGGAGCGACTAAGTAGTTCGGAAATGGTGGCAATTTCGTATCATGTGCGGCCAGCAACTCCTTATTATAGTGGGTTTGAAGATTTAGTAGGATTAAATGAAATGGATAAAGTTGAATTGGAAAAGATTCTTACCGAATACGAGGAGTATCGGTTAGATTTAGAAACAGGGCTTACTTTGGATGAACCTGGCGGATACCAGTTTGTAAAAGATGCGATTGGTTATGCGCCGTTAATTACTGGGGTTTCTGTTGGGGGTGAAATTGGAGAGGTTTTGGCCAAGGTTTATAAGGATAAGGGAGGGCAGTTTGTTGTAAGTCGAAACGACCCAGATTTAGGAGATGAGCGTTATGGATCTTATGTTCGTCCCGAACATTCTGAGGTCAAATTGTATGAATGGGTGCGTTCACAGACCGGAGGGGAGGATGTGTTTATTAGAGCCGTAGAACAGATGGTGGAGGCGGAGAATGGTCCGCAGTTTATTAATATGAAATATCACGAGAATAATTTTTATTTGCAAGGTACGCCTTTTTGGCCGGTGTATTGGGAGGATGATAGTAAGCAAGTGACAAAAGAGCCGCCTTTTGAAGTTGGGGTACATGAAGAGACACCGGATTTCCGATCACAAAACATGCAAGATAGTCACTGGGCTCTTTATGAGGCCACAGTTAAATATGCCAGCGAACATGCCGATGAATTTAACCCGATTAATGCCTTTGATTTAAAGGAAATGATACTGCTTTAGAAAGGGATTGTCGAAAGTTTTTCGACGGCGGGATTGCGTCGTCAGCGCTTGACATTTGGTGGGTAGGTGTTACTATGCAATCGTCATTTAATTTGTCAACATTATGTCCTACATTCATCAAATGATTGAGCTTAGAAATAAGCATCCGCGAGTCGGTTTACTCTATGTAAATTGCGAAAACAGCGAATTTGTAAATTACAGTGGGAACACTAAAAATTGTTATTTGTTAGTGGGGAGTGAATATGACGAAGATTGTTATTATGGATACTTTTTATATAACTCTGAGGACTGCACGGATTGTGATTATTGCTTTTATTGTCGACTTTGTTACGACTGTGTAGACTGTCATGAATGTTATGAATGTGAAGGGTGTCAGGATTGTAAAAGTTCACGAAGTTTACGGCACTGTTTTGACATGGTTGGGTGTAATGATTGTTTTGGATGTGTGGGTTTGCGGCGCAAGGAATATCACATTTTTAATGAGAAATTCACAAAGAAGGAGTATGAATCTAAATTAGCTGAATTAAAGCAAATATCGCGAGAAGAGATTGATCAGCAGGTGAAGGAGCTTAAAAAGAAGATGCCGCGATTAATGCTTCGAGGCGATCAAAACGAGAAATCTTTTGGTGATTATATTTATAATTGTAAGAATTGTTATTACTGTTTTGATGTTAAGAAACTTCAGGATTGTTCTTATTTGAATAATTGTGAGGAAATTACCGATTCTCTAGATTGTTCAAATAATTATTATAAGTCGGAGCTTAATTACGAAATCATGTCAGCCATGAATATTACGAATTGTAACTATTGTTACGGGGTTTTCGATTCTTATGATTTGGAGTATTGTGAAAATGTTTACAATTCGCATCATATGTTTGGGTGTTTTACGATGAATCGAGCAGAATATTGCATCTTTAATAAGCAGTATTCCAAGGAGGATTGGCACCGCAAAGTAGCAGAGATTAAGGCTGAGATGAGAGCTAGTGGTGAATATGGTAAACATTTGCCAACGACCTATCCAGAATTGGCTGTCCCTGAACTTTCTTAAATAATTTAACCCTTCTAATCATGACAGAAACTACTACTGAAAATAAGGTTGCAAAATGTAAGGCTTGCTCAAAGGATTTTTTGATAATTGAGCAGGAACAGAAGTTTTATAAGAAAAAAGACCTGCCGTTTCCAGAAAATTGTCCGGATTGTCGTCAAAAAAGGCGACTTTCTCTTCGGAATGAGCGTAAATTATATAAACGAAAATGTGATAAGTGCCAAAACGATATTATTTCGACTTATTCTCCGGAATCTAAATATATTGTTTATTGTCAGGAATGTTTTTGGAAGCATCTGGGGTAGTGTTATAATCTGCTCATGAGCTTTTTGGAAAAATTCAAAAAACTACTGGAATCCCAGCCAACATATGCGTTGCGTTCGGTAACAAACAAGAACTGCGATTACGTGCATTGTTTGTCTTTTTCCAAGGATTCCTACATGTGTTTTGTTGGGTATAAATGTGAGGATTCTTATTATTGTTACTATCCAAATACGCTTAAAGATTGTTGCGATACGTATCACTGCATGAAGTGTGAACTTTGTTATGAATGTGAGTTTTGTGAGCGGTGTTATAACTGTGATTTTTGCGAGGAATGTGTGGGGTCACGCGATTTGCAGTTTTGTTATGATTGCAAAAGTTGTAATGATTGTTTTGGGTGTGTGGGGCTTAGGCAAAAAAGTTTTCATATTTTTAATGCCCCTTATTCCAAAGAAGAGTATTTGCAAAAAATAGCTGAGCTTCGGGCCGATACTCCGGCAAAACAGCAAGAAGTTTTGGAAAAAGTGGGAGCACTGCGTGAAAAAATTCCCCATATTGCGTCGGTTCAGCTTCATTCCGAAAATTGCACCGGAGATCATATTTATAATTCCAAGAATTGTTTGAATTGTTATTCCATGAATGATGTCGAGGACGCGGCAAATTCTTATCATATTGTGGATAAAAGTAAGGATATTTATGATACCGAATGTATGACTGGCGAGTTGTTGTATGAATGTGTGATGGGATATGATTTGTATAACTGTAATTTTTGTTGGCAGTGTGGGAATACGCGTGATGCGGAATTTTGTGTGCGGGTTTTTAATTCGCATCATATGTTTGGGTGTGTAGGAGTGAATCACGGGAAGTTTATGATTTTGAATGAAAATTATTCTGAAGGGATGTGGCGCAAAGAAATGCGCAAAATTAGGGAAGAATTAAAAAAAGAAGGCAATTATTGTAATTGGTTGCCAGAGGTTTTGGAGCTGGATTAGGCTTTTAAGGAGTCTTCTATTTTTGTGGCATTTTCACGTAAATGAGGGAATCGTTCTTGGGCGACGGTGGTGTAGTAGTGGTGTTGGAGGAGGATTGGGACTTGAAGACGTAAATAGTGCTTCCATTCTTCTTCGGTTGAGTTGGGGTTGATTTCTTGGAAATAGTCTTTGGTTTTGGGGAAATAGACGTCCCAGGGACTGCCGAGGTTGGCAAGATCAGCGTCACAAAGAAGTTCACTTAAAAAATCACCAAATTCAGCGGATTGTTTGATACCGTCTTCGCGATGGAGGATGAAGGTGGCTTCTATGCCGCGACGAGCTTGTTCGATTTCGTCGTCTTCGAATTGGCCTGAGGCAAGCATTTGTTCAGCGAGCCAGTCAGCGGATTCATTTTCGTTTTCGCCAAGATACCCGTCAGCAAGAGGATCGTGGGTTTGGACTAAATCGTGGGCCGCAGCCATTAAAGTAAGTAGTTCGAGTTGATCTTGTGGAAGTTTGGCGTCTTGGGCCAAGAGATTGGCAGTTTCGATCACAAAACCGGTGTGGGTAGCGTTGTGATATGGGAAGTCCTCATAGCGCTCTTGAATTATTTGGAGCGCGGCTTGTTGAATTTCTAAAATTACTTGTTGTCGTTGGTTCATGCTTCTTTTTTATCATTTTCAGGGGCGCGTGGGAAGGCGGGTTTGAAATTTTTATAAGCGAAGGCCTCCCTCGGGGATGAGGGAGGCATGTACGCTCGGTCGTTTCACAGTTCCGCAGGCCTAGATGATCAGCCAGTAGTCGTAGAGGGCGGCGGCGGTGAGGCCCAGGAGGAGGATGAGGGTTCGGGGATCCATCAGAGCTGCTCCTCGTCCACCTCGTCCGGCCACACGCAGCGCCAGGGGTTGTCATCGAGGGCCAGGGCCGAGGCGGTCTGCAGGCTGACGTCCATGGTCTCCTTGAGCGTGGCCCACTCGGCCTGGGCGGTGGTGATGGCTTCGGTGGTGAGCTCGAGGTCCGAGACTTGCCACTTGAAGCTCCGAATGTGGCCCAGGTTGTGCTGCAGGGCGGCGGGGACGGCGAAGCCGTTGAACCCGCCGTTGCAGTCGAACAGGGCCTGCTGCTCGGTGCTCGAGTAGTTGAAGAAGAAGGTGGTTGCGTGGACGGCGCGCTCGAGGTCGACCAGGAAGGTCAGAGCAGGCTCGAGGTCGTGGGAGAAGAGGCCGACGGTCTTGGCGCCGACTTTCGACTTGCGGTGGTAGAATTCACCCTTTTGGAAGTTGTTGAGGGCACCGAGGGAGATCTTCATCGCGTTGTCGACGGCTTCCTTCTCGGTTTCGACCAGGTACTCGGCGACCTCGGCGCGCAGATCGTTGCGCTCGTTGAGGCGGTTCGATTTGTAGACGCTGAACCAGGCGATACCGACGAGGCCAAGGGCGAGGCCAAGGGCGAGGCCGAGGGTGATGAGGAGGGAACGGGACATGGGTATGCTCCGGGCATGAGAATGTGAAAGAACAAGCGTCTTGGCGGCAGCCAGACACTCATTCTCCACGGGGGGAGATGGTTTCTAGGTAGAAGCCAAGGCTGATTATTATACGTTAAACGCTACAAAAGTCAAGAGTTTATAAGGTTTGGAGGATATGTTGAAAAAGCGACCGGTAACTATTCCTTTTAATGCTCTTTTGTGCTATAATAACAGGATTAAATTCCAAAATTTATGGATATTGATTTGATCTTAAAACAAGTGGTAGAGAGTCATGCTCCGGATCTCCATCTAAAAGTGGGGAGTCCACCGGTTATTCGTCAGTCAAATGGTGAGCTTTTTTCAACAGATAAAATGCCGGCTTTAACAGAAGAAGAAATTCTAGCCATAGCGCAAAAAGTAGCGGGAGAGAAGAAGTTTCTTATTTTTCAGGAACACAAGGAAGTAGATTTTTCTTATGGATCGCCGAATGTGGGTCGATTTAGAGTTAATTTGTATCAGGAGAAGGAGGGGACTGCCCTTGCTTTCCGGTCGATTCCCAGTAGCCCGCCTTCGTTGGAGTCAATGGGGTTGCCCCCGATTTTTGGGGAATTTGCCATGAAGCCGCGGGGATTAATTTTGGTTACTGGTCCAACCGGGAGTGGAAAGTCCACAACTTTGGCGTCGATGATTGATTACGCGAATACGAATCGCAAATGTCATATTATTACAGTGGAAGATCCGATTGAGTTTATTCATACCTCAAAAAACGCTTTAATTACGCAACGTGAAGTTAATTCGCATACTGACTCGTTTAGTACGGCCATTCGGTCGGCTTTGCGGCAGGATCCAGACGTGGTTTTGGTAGGAGAAATGCGTGATTTAGAGACAATTGCTGCGGCCATTACTTTGGCAGAAACCGGGCATTTAGTGCTTTCAACTTTGCATACTACGGATGCGGCTCAAACTGTAGATCGAATGATTGATGTTTTTCCGGCTTATCAACAAGAACAGATTAGAGCTCAGCTTTCAGTAGGATTACTTGGAGTGATTTCGCAGACTTTGGTGCCGCGTGCTGATGGAAAAGGTCGGGCCGCTGCTTTTGAAATATTGGTAATGAACGATGCGATGCGTAATTGTGTGAAAGAAGGACAAACGCACCAGATTTATTCTATGCTTCAAATTGGTAAAAGTGAGGGGATGCAAACTTTGGATGATTCCTTGGCTGATTTAGTGGCAAATGGTACAGTAACTCCCGAGGCAGCGATGGCCAAAGCCCATGATATCGAAGCCTTTAAACAAAAAATTTCTAATGGCTAAGAGTTTTCATTCACAGATTGAAGATTTTTTTTCCGCCCTTGCTCCAGAAGAGCAAGAAAGAATTATTTCTGGAAAAGGAATTTGGGAAAAGAAGCATTTTGAAAAAAAGGAATTGATTTTTGAAGAAGCAGAAACAAGTTCAGAGCTGTATCTTTTATTGAGTGGGCATATTGAAATTGCCAAAAGAATTCGTGATGATCAGAAAAAAGTATTGGCTATTTTGGATCCGGGAGCGATTTTTGGTGAAGGTTCGTTGCTTTCAGCAAAACCGCGGAATGCTTCGGCTGTGGCGATTGATGATGTTGAAGTTTTGGTGCTTAAAAAAGCAGATTTTGAGAAGTTTTTGGTGGAAAAACCTGATGAAGCGAGTGCTCTTTTATTAGCTCTTTTTAAGGTGGTAAACCAACGTTTGCAGTGGGCTAATCAAGAATTAGTGGCCATGTATGATGTTTCAAAAATGATGCATGATTTCAAAGGCGATATTGATAAAATGTTAACGCGAATAAGTAGTAAATTAGCTTTGGCTACGCAGGCACCAAAAGGGGCAATTGCCCTTAAAAATCAGGTTACTGGGCATTTAGAAGTAAAAGTGACTTGGGGTGATTATCAGCTTTCGACGCAGGAATTATTGGGGATAGAAGAGTTGCTTGGGAAAGATCGTCGGCATTTGGTAAATGATGGTCGAATGATTGCTGCGATTCGTGATCTTTATGGAGAATTTTGGGGGGCGATTGTGATGGATGGAGTAGAGGAATGGATGCCGGGTCCTCGTAAAATGGCTCGAACGACGGCGGAGCAGCTGGGGATTGTGTTGGCGGATTATCACCTAAAGGAATCAGAATTGGGCCGCTCAAAATTGAAACGCCAAAATGTGCAGTTTTAGAGGGTCTTTTAATTTTTGAATGATTTTTCCTGGTCAACGGAAGAGGCTTTTGCTATCCTATTTTAGACAAAGTTACACCTCCTCTATATGGACGATATTATCTTGCCGCAAGAAGAAAAAGACGATGATTCAATTTTAATTCGTCCGATGGAGGACGATGATAAAGAAATGGATGTTGATTTTTCGAAAACGTCTTTAGGGGATGCAGATTTAGATATGCCAAACTCAATGCCTACTACGAACCGGGTGACAGTGAATTTTGCTAAATTTGTGCAGTTGGTGGCGAATCATAGTTTTGTTGATATTGTAGAAAAAAATGCCGAGGAAGAGGTGATTGTTTCGGGGAATTTATTGACTGATTTGGCAAATTCTCATGATCGAGGAAAGGAAAAAAGGATGCCAATTATGTTTTTGGGAGGTTTGGTTTTGGGAATTATTTTAACTTATATTATTCTTCATTAAATTATGGCGAAAAAAAAGACTAAACGGATAATGCTTAAGTTTTCAGGAGAAGTTTTACGTGGGAAAGGCGATGATTCGGTTGATTTTGTGAAATTAGAAAAATTGGCAAAAGAAGTTAAAGCGCTTTCCAAAAAAATGTCGATAGTGATGGTAATTGGAGGCGGTAATATTTGGCGTTATCGGGATAATAAAGGGAAAGGTGTGCCGCGCGTGGAGTCTGATTTTATGGGGATGATGGCCACTGTGATGAATGGGGTGGTAATGCAGGCGGTGCTGGAAAGATTAGGAGTGGAATGTCGAGTAATGTCAGCTTTGCCGGTAGCTGAAATTGCCGAGCCATATGTTCGAAGAAAAGCCTTAGATCACTTGAACCATGGGCGAGTAGTTATTTGCGCCGGCGGGACAGGGCGTCCGTTTTTTACAACCGATACGGCCGCGGCGCTCCGTGGTTTAGAATTAGGCTGTGATGTTTTGCTCAAAGCCACCAAAGTAGATGGAGTTTACGATAAAGATCCTGAAAAGCATAAGGGCGCCAAGAGGTTTAAAACCATTACTTTTGACGAGGTGATTAAGAAAAAATTGGCTTTTATGGATATCACGGCTTCGACTTTGTGTCGGGAAGGTGGTTTGCCGGTAATGGTGTTTGATTTAATGAAAAAAGGGAACCTGGCGGCTGCGGCGGCTGGGAAAAATGTTGGGACGAAAGTCCATAATTAATCTTTAACTTTTTTAAAATGAGTACGGATCCATTTATTCAAGCGGCTGCTTCGGAGTTTGAAAAAGCGTTTAGTCATATGAATCAAGAGTTTTCTCGTCTTCAAGTGGGCCGAGCAAATCCAAGTTTAGTGGAACATCTTCAAGTGGAATCTTACGGGGCACAGCAACCTCTTAAAAACGTAGCGAATATTAGTGTTCCCGATCCAAAAACTTTGCAAATTCAGCCTTGGGATAAATCGATTTTGGGTACAATAGAAAAAGCAATTCAAGCGGCAGGATTGGGGTTGAATCCCGTTAATAATGGCACTGCAGTTTTGATTAATATTCCGCCATTAACAGAAGAAAGAAGAAAAGAAATTGTGAAAATTGTGCATCATTTAGCCGAAGAGGCTCGAATTTCAATTCGGAATGCTCGGCAGACTGCTCATTCTAAGTTCAAGCAAATGGCGCAAGACAAACAAATTACCGAAGATGATGCCATTTCAGCGGAAAAACGTTTGCAAGAAAAAGTTGATGACTATAATAAACAAGTTGCTGAGGCGGCGAAGGCCAAAGAAGAAGCAGTGATGACTGTTTAGCACGAGACAAAATAACCTAATTACATGCAATTACTCCTGACTATTATTGTGTTCCTCCTGATTTTTTCGCTTTTGATTTTGGTGCATGAATTTGGCCACTTTTTTGTGGCGCGGCGGAACGGCATCAGGGTTGAGGAATTTGGCTTTGGATTGCCGCCGCGCCTCTTCGGAAAAAAGATTGGTGAAACTATTTACTCTATTAATTGGATACCATTTGGGGGATTTGTGCGGATGCTGGGAGAGGATCCTCGTGACAAAAAAGCAGCAAAAAGTCCGCGTTCTTTTATGCGCAAAACTAAATGGCAACGAACTAAGGTGGTGTGCGCCGGGGTGCTGATGAATTTTTTATTGGCCTGGGTGCTTCTTACGGTCGGTTTTGTTGTGGGCATGCAGCCACTTATGGTAGATGGCGATGATTTTATGAGTTTTATCCGGGAAGGGCGAATTGAGCTGGCCTCTGGGCTTTATGTGGATTCTGTCGAAGAATGGTCTTGGGCAGAAAATCTTGGTTTTCAAGCTGGTGATCAAATCGAAACAATAAACAGCGGGCCAATTAAAGATCTAGCACATGTTTATAGCATTGTTGAATCGGGCGAGCCTTTTACTTTGAATGGACAGGAGTTTGATCCTTCCGTTGATGGTACGATAGTGGGTTTGAATTTTAATGTTTTTGAAATGCCACGCGTTATTGTGGGAGCAATTTCCGAAAGTGATTTGCAGGAAGGAGATGTGATTTTAACTTTGAATGGAGAACAGGTTTTTTATGCTTCGGAATTGCAAACAGCTCTTAGTGAAACTGAGGTTTCGGAACAGGTTTTCGAGATATATCGGGATGAGCAGACCATGTTGGTAGAGGTTGATTTGCCGGTTAGTAATCGGGCCCTAATTTCACAAGTTTTTTCTGGGACTCCAGCCGAGGAAGCTGGTTTGCAGGCTGGGGACGTGGTGTTAGAGGTAAATGATCAGGAAGTTTTAACTCCCGAACAAGCCGTGGCAATTCCCATGAATAGTGAATCCGAAATCGTAAAATACAAAGTGTTACGGGATGATGTGATTTATTATTATGAAATGTCGCGTAATGACAGCGGAATGATTGGGGTGCTACTTGGTCTTAATTACAGTCCCGAGAATGATGTTTTTTCTTATTATGACGGACTTTTAATTTCTTCGGTGATCGAGATTCAAGATGTGCAACATTCGTGGCTAGCAGCGCCTGTAGAGGCTTTTTCGGAGATGGAACGGATTTCTGTTTATACGGCGGTAATGGTTGGAAAATTATTTGGTGATGTGTTTATCACGGCTTCTGTGCCTGAGGGCGTAGCTGGGCCAGTGGGGATTGCTCAGATGACCGGACTTTATGTTCAAGAAGGTTTTACGGCCATAATTCGTTTTGTGGCTTTGCTTTCTCTTAGTTTAGGGGTGATTAATATTTTTCCTTTTCCAGCCTTGGATGGTGGGCGAATGGCTTTTATTATTGTAGAGGCAGTTCGCGGCAAACCAGTGGATGCCAAAGTCGAAGGAATGATTCATTCTTTAGGGTTTATATTCCTGATAATTTTAATTTTTATGGTTACTTTTCAGGATGTTGCACGACTCTTTTGAGAAATCCTCTTGTTTATGAGGCGGGCTGTGATTATGATAGAAGCCCAATTTTTGGACCTCCTTTATGTCTAATACTACTCACCGTGATTTTTGGATAGAGGTTTTGAAAGCTCTTGAGCCCAACCTCAAACGTTCTGATTTTTTAACGTGGTTTCAGCACACCACAATTTTAAATAAGGAGAAGGAAACTCTAACCGTGGGTTTCCCAATGGTTCTTTCTCGTGATTGGGCGGCTAATAAATATCAGAAAGAATTACTTTTGGCGACGCAATCAGTAGATCCTAATATTAAAGAGATTTTATACGAGGTGGATGGGAAGTTGGGACAATCGGATGATGTGCGAAGTATTGATGTGAACAAAGTTTCCGAACCAATCAAAAAAGTGCGCAAAATGCCTGGAAAGGAGGAATATAAAGTGAATACTGATGGAATTCGAAGCAAAACTTTGAATCCCAAATATACTTTAGAAAGTTACGTGATTGGCCCAGAAAACAGATTGGCCCACGCCGCTTGTATGGCAATCGCGAAAAAGCCGGGGCAAGCTTATAACCCCTTGTTTGTATATGGGGGAGTGGGGCTCGGGAAAACGCATTTATTGCAAGCCACGGGTAATGCGATTTTAAAACACAATCCACGCGCCATCGTTGTTTACATGACTTCCGAGAAGTTTATGAATGAGATTGTGGAGGCTATTCGTAGTCAAAAAGCCAAATCATTCAAGACTAAGTATCGTAATGTGGATTGTTTGATAATTGATGATATTCAATTTTTGGCGAATAAGGAACGTACTCAGGAAGAATTTTTTCATACTTTTAATGAGCTTTATGATGCAAATAAACAAATTATTCTAAGTGCGGATCGTCCACCAAAAGAGCTTCGTGATATTAAAGATCGTTTAATTAGCAGGTTTGAAATGGGGATGATTGTGGATGTGCAGTTCCCGGATTATGAAACGCGATTGGCAATTTTGCATGCTAAATGTCGTGAGTATCAAGTTCTTCTTCCGGCTGATGTGTTGGAGTTTATGGCTTATAACGTGCATCACAGTATTCGTGAATTAGAAGGGGTGTTGATGCAGGCGGTGGCGCAATATGAATTGGAGCAGTCTACACCAACAATTCGTTCGGTGGCTAAGATTATGAAGAAGTTGAATCGGGGTGGGGAATTTGCTGTTTTGGATGAAGGGCGAGAGCATAAATCACTCGCTAAAACCGCAGATGATGTAATTGATATTGTGGCGGATTATTTTAAACTAACAAAAAGTGATGTAACTGGTTCGGTTCGTAAAAAAGAAGTGTTAGTTCCGCGCCAAATTTGTATGTATTTGATTCGAAAAGAACTCCGGGCTTCTTTTGAACAGATTGGAGAAGAGTTTGGGCGAAACCATACGACGGTTATGCACGCGGTAGATAAGATTGTGAAAATGATGCGTAAAGATCAACGGTTAATAAGGGATGTGAATGCTCTTAAGCAAGAGATGGGATTGTAAAAAAATCATCCGGACACTTTTTCTTAACTGGAGGGAACCTTTTTGGATACATGATCCAAAAAGAACCCCTCTCGCCTCTCGGCGGGACGTTTACGAAAAAGCACCGGATCATTTTTTTCTCCCTTCCCCCTTTTTCCTTTACAGAAACCCAAAAATCCACTATTTTACGTACCACTTTATAACCTTATTAAATTATGTCACGACGACGTCGTCCGCATATTCGCCGTCAGAAACGTTTCATGGAATTTTTATGGCCGTTTCTTTTGATTATTTTAGGCGGAATTATTTTGATTTTAATAGTTCAATTTGTTTGGACTCTTATGGATCAACGAGAGACTGATCTTAAGAACAAAATTAACTTTGATTTAACCGAGGGAGGAGCAGAGATTTTGCCCTGGGGTCAGACTGAATGGACCAAGGCTTATGATGACCAATTGGTTTTAGAAGGAGATATGCTGGCTATGGAACGAGAAAGTCGAGGAACATTGGAATTCTATAATGGAACAAACGTTCGTTTAGATGAGGAAACAAAAGTAAATGTTGCGGAAATTGATACGATCAAAGATTTAGATGAAATTCAATTATCATTGCGAACAGGTAGTATTTGGTTGAATGTCGAGGACTCTTCGGATGATGCCCTGCGTATGGTGGTTTTGACTGATAATTTACGAGTGACTTCGTATGGGACGATTTTTGAAGTGAGTTTAACTGACAGAGAGATTGTGCGTGTTTTGGAAGGAGAGGTTTTAGTGGAAATTTTGGAGGAAGATTCAGATCGGGAAGTAGTATTGGAACAAATTAAAGTGGGGGTTGGACAAGAGATCGAAATTACAGCAGCTGATATGGAAACAATGATGGCCAGGCAGCCAGTTTCTCTTTTGGCAGCCCTTTCCGATGAATGGAAAATTACTCATTGGTATACTTGGAATGATAGCGAAGACGAAGCTCTGCGGATGAGTGCGACAACGACTGCAACGATTACCGTGGAAGAACCTGTTGAAGAATTGGTTGAAGAGGTAATTGAAGATGTCGCTGAAGAGGTCACAGAGGAAATTACCGAAGAAGTTGTGGAGGAAGAAGAAGTGGTGGACTTAGTTGCTCCAGTAGTGACAGTCACCATCCCAGCGGGGAGTCCTTATACCTTAACCGAGGATGATTCTTTGCCTTATGCTTTGTACGGAACAACTTCTGAAAACACCGCCCAAGTAACAGTGACTAGTTACAATGCGGATGGCAGTGGTTTTGATTATGTTTTGCAGCATTATGAGGCTGGGGATTTATCTTGGCGATATGGCGCTGCGGCTGATTATGGTAATTTAAGAGAAGGACGTAATATGTTTACTATTGTGGCAGAAAACGGCTCCGGTTTTGAAAGTGAAAAAATGGAGGTGATTATTGAGGTTCCAGAAGGGTTTTTGGATGTTGAGGAGGAAGAAGAAGTAACTGAGGATGAGGTCGTGGCTGACGAAGAAGTGGTTGAGGATGAAGAGGTCTCTGATGAACCTCTTACAACTCCAGCGGTGACCAGCTTGAATGGAGATGCCTTAAGCGGAACTTACACCACTAGCGCGGCTTCGGTTTTGGTGCTTGGAACGGTTAGTGCGAGTGCGGTAAATGTTTATGTGAATAATTTTCAACTAACTAAATTTGTGGCGGGA
The DNA here is from genome assembly GCA_964473745.1 of uncultured Candidatus Peribacteria bacterium. GTDB lineage: Bacteria > Patescibacteriota > Gracilibacteria > UBA1369 > UBA12473 > JABJMC01. Next base: position 27,138 of record CAYYQE010000008.1, on the reverse strand, counting down.
AGTGGAGAATGGAGTTATTACGCCGAGGATCAGCACTTGAATTATGATGTTGGGACTAATACTTATGTTGTTTATTCCGAGGATACCGACGGAAATGCAAGTGATAGTTTTACATTTGAGATTTATAGGATTGCGCCGTAGGGTTTTCAGGTGGAGCCGGCGAGAACAAAATTTCGGCTTGACTTTAATGCTTGAATAGTTACAATGTACTGGCATAGCAGTACACTTTTAACTATGAATTATGAGCAAAGAACATTTAGATGAGTTGTTTGAGTTGTTTCCAAAACTTAAGACGACCGGGGAGGCAGAATCGTTTTTGCGCGATATTTTAACGCCTAATGAATTAGAGCAAGTTGCGGAGCGTTGGCAGATTGTAAAACGGCTTTCTGAAGGCAAATCTCAGCGTAAAGTTAAAGCAGAGCTCGGGGTAAGTATTGATTTGGTTACCCGGGGCGCAAAGGCTCTAAAAGCGAGCAAAGGTGGGTTTAATTTATTTCTTTAGATTTTATTTTTTTAACAATTTGTACTGGTGAATCGATACAAGACATTAACACGGGAAATTTTATCGGATACCGAAACTCCGATATCGCTCTATTATAAGCTTTGTTTGGACAAGCCACATTCATTTTTATTGGAAAGTGCGGAGCAAGATGGCGAAATGGGGCGTTATTCGTTTATTGGTTTTGATCCTATTGAGGTTTTAGAATTTGATGAAAAAGAGGATCCGCTCGCAATAATTAAGGAAAAAATGGCGACTTACGAGATGGAAGAAGCGGTCCAAGAAGGGTTGCAGGCTGGTTTTGTGGGTTATTTTTCCTATGAAATTATTCATCATGTTGAAGATATCTCTAAATCTGGGAAAAAGGCGGGTATGGATATCCCCGAGGGAGTTTTCTTTTTGCCAAGAGTGGTGATTTGTTTTGATCATTTGAAACATGTGGCCCGGCTGCATTATTTAGTGGGAGAAGGAGAAAGTGATGAGGGAATAAGTGAAATTTTGGCACAGATTCAAGCGCCGTTGCAGATTCCTTTTATTGAATCGGGTGGTGGGACGCAGGATTTTGAACTGATCCCGAGTCGTGAGGAGTTTTTGGAACAAGTTAAGGAATGTAAGAGATATATCGAGGAAGGGGAAGTTTTTCAGATTGTGGTTAGTCATTCGATCACGGCGAAGACAAATAAAACGCCATTTGAACTTTATCGGGGTTTGCGACATGCGAATCCATCGCCATATATGTATTTTTTGCAGTATGAAGGTTTTGCGGTGGTAGGGGCTTCTCCGGAGACGTTGGTTCGGGTAGAAAATAATGAGATTTTGGTAAGGCCAATTGCGGGCACACGGCCGCGGGGGAAAAGTGAGGAAGAGGATAAGCGTTTGGAGACGGAGCTTTTAGCCGATCCTAAGGAATTGGCCGAGCATATGATGTTAGTGGATTTGGGACGAAATGATGTAGGAAGAGTGGCGCAGGTGTCCACAGTGGAGGTGCCAGCCGAGAAATACATCCAGCGGTTTTCTTCTGTTATGCATATGATTTCGGATGTTACCGGAACGCTGCGCAAGGATAAGGATGTGTTTGATGTTTTTAGGGCATGTTTTCCGGCGGGAACGCTTTCTGGGGCACCAAAAATTAGGGCGGCTGAGTTGATTTCGGGATTAGAAAAGAGACAGCGGGGGATTTATGGAGGAGCAGTGGGTTATTTTGATTTTTCGGGAAATATGGATTTTGCAATTGCCATTCGAACGATGGTTTGTAAGGATGATAAAGCTTATATTCAAGCCGGGGCCGGAATTGTTTATGATTCAGTCCCCGAACGCGAGCATGAGGAATGCTTGCACAAGGCTAGGTCCTGTCTTTCTGTTCTTTAATTTTAAAACTTGCGATGAAAACACTTATTTTAGACAATTACGATTCATTTACCTATAACCTTTATCAGTATTTGGGGGAATTGGGTGGGGAGCCCGTGGTTTATCGGAATGATGAGATTACCCTGGAAGAAATTGAGAAGTTAGATCCGAGTCATATTGTGATTTCGCCGGGGCCTGGTCATCCGGAAAAAGAAAAAGATTTTGGGGTTTGTAAGGATGTGATTTTGGAATTGAAATCTAAAAAGCCGATTTTAGGCGTTTGTTTAGGGCATCAGGGAATTGCTTTGTTGCATGGGGGAAAAGTAGTGCAGGCACCAGAAATTATGCACGGAAAAATTTCGGAGGTGCAGCGATTAGAGGTGGGTGAGTTGCCACATTTAAATATTTTAGCGGGTTTGCCAGAAGTTTTTGGGGCTATGCGTTATCATTCTTTAATGGCAGAAAAAGAGTCTTTTTCCGATGATTTAATGGTGACCGCCGAAACAGTGGACGATCAGTTAATCATGGCTTTGCAGCACAAAGAACATCCTTTGTATGGGATTCAATTCCATCCCGAAAGTATTGGGACGGAAGTCGGAAAAACTATCCTTAAAAGTTTTTTAAATGTCTAAAACTTATACAGAAAATGAGGCCGCAGAGTTTATGAAACGCATGCTGAAAGGTGAAATGGAAGATAGCGAAATAGCAGCGCTTTTAACTGAATTAGCAGATCGGGGAGAGACGGTAGCGGAAATTACGGGGATGGCAAAAGTGATGCGAGAATTTGTAACGCCAGTGAAAGGATTTGAAAAAGCTGTGGATACTTGTGGGACCGGAGGGTCTGGTTTGTTGAGGGTGAATACTTCGACGATGACTGCTTTTGTGCTGGCCGCTGGAAAAGTGTCGGTGGCTAAACATGGTAATCGGGCAGCCAGTGGTCGTTGCGGTAGTTTTGATGTTTTGGAGCAGCTGGGGGCTAAGATTGAATTGGGACCAGAACAAGTTGAAGAGACACTAAAAAAGCTTGGAATTGGGTTTATGTTTGCACCTCTTTATCATCCGGCCATGAAACACGTGATGCCGGTTCGTCGTGCGCTTCATCGGCGGACGGTATTTAATTTGCTCGGGCCGCTTACTAATCCGGCTGGGGTACGTCGTCAGATTTTGGGTGTTTCAGATTTAGAATCTGGTAAAAAAATGATTGAAGTTCTTAAAAAACTGGGTCATGAACGTGTGATGGTGGTGCACGGAAGTGATGGGCTTGATGAGCTTACGATTACAGGAAAATCTAATATTTTTGAGCTTAAAAACGGGCATCTAAGTTTTTATGAATTTGATCCGAAGGAAGTTGGGATTAAACCTGTTTCGTTTAAAGAAATTGCGGGTGGTGATGCCAAGCAAAATGCGGAAATTTTTGAGGGGGTGATGACGGGCGATATTGTGGGGCCAGTGCGTGATTTGGTTTTGTTAAATAGTGCGGCTGGTTTTCTTTTAGCTGATAAAGCCAAGACTATGGAGGAAGGTTATGCCCTTGCTCTAAGCGCGCTTGATACTGGTCGGGCTTATGATTTTTTCCATAAGTATATTTCATTAAGCAACCGGGTATGAGTATTTTAGATGACATTGTGGAAGTAAAAAAACGCGAACTTGCGGAAATGGGTGATTTTTCTGATCCTATGCCGGGTCGCTGCCGTGGTTTTTTATTTAAAAAAACATTAAAAGGCCGCGTAAATTTGTCTTTGATTGCAGAAATTAAAATGGCTTCGCCAAGTAGTGGTCAAATTTGTCCGGATATAGAGCCAGAAAAGATTTTGCGTACTTATGAGCAAAATGGGGCAGATGCGATTTCAGTAGTGACAGATGAGCAGTTTTTTGGGGGGAGTAAGGAATTGTTTGCGCGAATTCGGAAGCGGACTTTTTTGCCGCTTATCAGGAAGGATTTTATTATTGATGAACGCCAAATTGTGGAGTCAGCTGCTATGGGGGCAGATGCCGTATTGCTTATTGCGGCCATTCTTTCCGAGGAGCAATTGCGAGAATTTCGGGAGCAGGCGCAAAATTTAGGGATGGAAGCTTTGGTGGAAACGCATAATAAGGAAGAGGTTGAAAAGGCGCTTAATTCTGGTGCGAAAATTATTGGGGTAAATAATCGTGATTTAAAGACTTTTAAGGTTGATGTGGGGACGACTTTAAGGTTGCGCGCGTTGGTTCCGGATGATGTGATTTTGGTTTCAGAGAGTGGGATTAAGGATCGGTATGATTCAATGAAATTGCGTGGTCGTGTTGACGCAATGTTGGTTGGGACAGCGCTTTTGCGGGCCGATGATATGGCGACTAAGGTTTATGAATTTAAGAAAGATTGTCCGCTTTTAAAAGTTTGCGGGATTCAGGATCAGGAGACAGCTACGGCGTGTGAGGAGATAGGAGTGGAATTTTTGGGATTTAATTTTGTGAAGGGGAGTCCGCGCTATATTGAGCTTGAAAAGGCGCAGGGGATTAGTGTGGAAAGGGCGAAAACTGTGGCGCTTTTTTGTGATGAATCATTGGAGCGCGTGAATGAAATAGGGGCAAATTTTGATTTTGTTCAGTTACATGGGAATGAGTCGGCAGAATATTGTGAACAGGTTGAAAAGCCGGTGATTAAGTCATTTTTGGTAGGGGAGGAGCCCTTTGAAGGGGTGACTCCGCTGTTTGATGTGGCAAAGGGACAGGAGAGTGTGATTGAGATGAAGAAAGAGCCGAATGTTCCGTATTTTTTGGCGGGAGGTTTGACTCCTGAAAATGTGGCTGAAGTTGTGGCTGGATTGACCCCGTACTGCGTTGATGTGGCGCGAGGAGTAGAAAAAAATGGCCGCAAAGATGCGGATTTAATTGAAAAATTTATTAACCACCTTAAAAAATGTTAATTGTTTTAGATCGGTCAGCGACCGACGAAAATGTGCGGGATATTGTGGCCGCCGTCCAAGGTATGGATTTGAAGGCCGAAGTTCTTCCCGGCGGCCACCGCACCGCCATTGGGATCCTGGGGAATACCGGCTATGTGAATGGCGATGCTCTAATCCATCTTCCAGGTGTAAAAGAGCTGATCCATGTTTCTAAGCCGTACAAGCTAGTGAGTCGCGAGTGGAATCCAGAAGATACAATTGTGGATGTTGATGGGATTAAGATTGGTGGTGGCAATTTTGTGATGATTGCTGGGCCTTGCTCCGTGGAATCCGAAGAGCAAATTATGGAAGCGGCGCGGGCAGTGAAAGCTGCTGGGGCTAATATGCTCCGCGGTGGTGCGTTCAAGCCTCGCACTGGCCCTTATTCTTTTCAAGGGCTCGGCGAAGAAGGGCTTAAGTTCCTTCGCAAAGCCAAGGAAGAAACCGGACTTCCGGTTGTGACAGAACTTCTGCATGCTGGTCATATTGACCTTCTTGTTGAGTATGCCGATGTGATTCAGCTCGGGGCGCGCAACATGCAAAATTTTGAGCTTTTGAAGCTAGTGGGGCGCACCAAAAAGCCGATTTTACTTAAACGCGGTCCATCAGCGATGTTCGAAGAATTTTTGCTCGCAGCTGAGTATATTTTAAATGAAGGAAATCCAAATGTGATTTTGTGTGAACGCGGAATTCGGACTTTTGAAAAGGCCACGCGCAATACGTTGGATCTCAATATTGTGCCGCTAGCAAAGCAGCTTTCGCATTTGCCAATTATTGTGGACCCAAGTCACGGAACAGGTGTGTATTCTTTGGTGAAACCGCTTTCTAAGGCCGCTAAAGCTGTGGGGGCCGATGGCATAATGGTAGAAATGCATCCCAATCCAACCGAGGCTCTTTCGGATGGAAAACAATCTTTAAATGCTGAGGATTTTGAAGATTTAATGAAAGAACTTAATCAAATGAAAATATGAAAGCTCAAAAAGGATATTTTGGAGAATTTGGAGGGATGTTTATTCCCGAGGTTCTTAATGCCGTGTTTGAGGAATTAATTGCTGGATATGAAGCAATTAAGGATGACAACGTTTTTTGGGACGAATTTAATCACGAACTTAGTACTTTTTCGTGTCGGCCAACGCCGTTGATGTTTGCCAAAAATTTAACCGCGCATTTTAATGGTCCTAAAATCTATATCAAACGCGAAGATTTAAATCATACTGGGGCGCATAAGTTAAATAATGTGATTGGGCAGGGCTTGTTGGCTAAACGACTTGGAAAGAAACGGGTGATTGCTGAAACCGGAGCGGGACAGCACGGTGTAGCTACGGCTACCATGGCTGCTCGTCTTGGTTTGGAATGTGTGATTTACATGGGCGCCACAGATGTAAAACGCCAGCGTCCGAATGTTTTTTGGATGGAAAAATTAGGAGCTAAAGTGGTGCCAGTAACTAGTGGGACTGGAATTCTAAAAGATGCTATTAACGAAGCTATGAAAGATTGGGTGACGCACGTGGAGGATACACATTATGTGCTGGGCACAGTCTGTGGTCCACATCCTTTCCCAGAGATGGTGGCCCGTTTTCAACGTATCATCGGAGACGAAGCCCGCGAGCAAATTTTGGCCGCCGAAGATCGTTTGCCGTCTAAAGTCTATGCTTGTGTGGGCGGCGGCTCCAACGCTATCGGCATTTTTCAGGGATTCCTCGACGATGACGTCGAATTAGTTGGTGTTGAAGCAGGAGGTGAAGGAATTGATACCAAAAAGCACGCGGCTCGTCTGGCCGCTAAAGACGCCTCTCTTGGCGTAGCTCAGGGTTACAAAACTTACTTTATTCAAGATGACGACGGTCAACTCCAAGAAACTCATTCCATTGCGGCTGGTTTAGATTACGTTGGGGTTTCACCAATCATGTCGCACCTTCGCGATTCGAAGAAAGTTCGATTTGAAGCCGCCACTGATCAAGAAGTTATTGATGCTCATCAGCTGACTGTGCAGCAGGAGGGGATTATTCCGGCGCTTGAATCAGCGCATGCCTTTGCGCAGGTGTTTAAGGAAGCCCCAAAGCTATCTAAGGACGATTCAATAATCATCAATCAATCTGGCCGTGGTGATAAGGACATTTTTACGATTGCTGACGCCTACGACGATGAATCCTGGAAAGAATTTATAATTGCTAAAGCCCAAGACTATGAAGTTTAAAGAAAAAGAGATTTTGTTGGTTTCGCACGCGGTTTTGGGTTATCCCTCATTTGATTTGTGTCGCGAGTCAGTTAAGGAAATGGCGCGCGTGGGAGTGGATATTATTGAACTGCAAATTCCTTTTTCTGACCCCGAGGCGGATGGTCCTTTTTTTACGGCTGCTCAGCAGGAATCAGTTGAAAACGGCACAACAACCGAGCAGTGTTTTGAGTTTGCCGAAGAGGTTTGTCGTGCTTACCCAGAGGTGAATTTTGTGTTTATGACTTATTTTAATATTGTTTTTAAGTATGGGGTTTGTGAATTTGTCGAAAGAGCGGCAAAAATTGGCATCAAAGGTTTTATTTTGCCGGATTTACCAGTGGAGGAGGCTGATGAGTATGTGGAGGCTTGTCACGAGCATAAAGTTGATCCGATTTTTATGTTTACTCCGGAAACTTCGGATGAGCGTATGGCTAAAATTGCGACTAAATCTAGTGGATTTGTTTACTGTCAGGCGCGTACTGGTGTTACAGGTACGCATACCAAGTTTGGCCCTCAGGAAGAGGCCTATATTGCGCGGTGTCGGGCAGCTACTGATTTACCCCTGGCCATGGGTTTTGGCATTCAGCAAAAAGAAGATGTGGATTTTTTGAAAGGAAAAGTAGACATTGCGATCTGTTGCACTCAGGCCGTAAAAGCACTTGTTAATGATGGAGTTAGGGCGATGGGCGAGTTTTTGGAAGGATTGCGCTGAGTTTGAATACATAATACCCCGAGAAAAACGAGAAAAACACATTCAGCCAGAAGAAAATCCAATCCGCGACTAAGTAACTAAAAACTGCGATTAGAAAGCTTCCGAGAGCGAGGGCAATGTTGCCCCGTTTAGTAGCTGGGCCAAGGGTATAACCCAAGGCTATCCCCAGTAAACCGATAATAAAAATTAAAGTGGTGTAATCTTCAAAAAAAGTAAGCGCCCAAATAATGAGCGCGATTCCAGAAATCCCAATAACCGGGATATCTATTTTATCTGGTGTGTTGAGAAGCATCAATAAGCTGGCAACCTGGACCAGTGCTTGTAAAATCACAAAAAAGATCGGTCCGCCGGCTAAATAAACGAGAAGCGCATAAAAAAGCATTAAAAGACCACCACTGGCAAATAACCAGGCTTTTATTGTTTTAGCCGGGTGGGTTTTGGGCTTAACCGGCCAGGCCGCGCCAAGAACTAGAACCGTGGCACCAAGGACTCCGATGTAAAAAGGATTCATAAAGGGAGAGTTAATCCAAATAAATCGCCTTATTAGTATTGTGTTCTTCGTTGCTCGTGGCGTAGATAGTTTCGCCAGTGTCCGTGGTGTTTAGAAAGAACCAATAATTGCTGGCTTCGGGGTTTATAGCGGCTTCGATAGCGCTTAAACCGGGGTTAGAAATGGCGGTAGGAGGGAACCCAGCATTTTGATAAGTGTTATAAGGGGATTCAATTTGGGTATCTTCGTAAGAAACAGATTGTTTTCCGGTGATGTAATTGACTGTGGAACACATGCCCAGGGCCCAGCCACTGTCGTATCTTTTCCAGATAATGCCGGAAACTAGGGCCATGTCTTCTTCTAAAAACACTTCGCGCTCAATCATGGAGGCGGCAATTACGATCTCATCTAAAGTGCGGCCGCTTTGTTCAATTAAGGCTACGTTTTCATCAGTGAGGATTTTTTCTTCAAAAGTATAAAGCAGTCTTTCAATAAATTTTTCGGAACTAAAAGTGTTGATATCAATAAAATAAGTGTCTGGAAAAAGATAGCCTTCTAAGTTGGGGTAGTTAAATTCGCAATTTTTCGCGCAATTCACAAATTCATCATCTTCAATCAAACCTTCTTCAAATAATTTGTCGTCAATTTGGGCGATGGTGTAGCCCTCTGGAATAGTGAAAACTATTTGGCCGGATCCACCGGTAATAGCTTCGATTATTCCGAGTGGAGTCATTGTTTTATAAAGAACAAAACGGCCAACCGGGATGCTTTGGCCGAGGTCATTATTTTTTAAATACCAATAAAAAGCCCATTCACTAGTGATTAAGCCCTCGTCCTCTAAATGGGCGGCCACGGATCGGCCACTTTCACCGGCTTCAATCTCAAAAATAACGGAGCTAGCGTCGTTGCTGGCTGGTGTTTCGAGCCAATTTGCGTGCCAATTAGGAGCGTTTTTAAAAATAACTAAGCCAATTATGGCCACCGCAATCATTCCAATGTAAATCCCTAAGCCATTAGGGTTTTTTAATCGTCGCATATTAATTAGATTAGCCCATTCCTGGTAAGTTCATGCCCATTTCACTCATTACGTCCTTCATGTTTACAGCCGCGACTTCTTGCGATTTTTTGAGACCTTTTTGAAGGGCGCTAAGTAGTGATTTTTCTAATTTCCCTTTGTCTTTTAGAGCTTCTTCAGAGATTTCGATAGAAACTGGTTCTTGTTCGCCGTTGATGGTGATTTTTACACCTTCTTCTTCGGCTTCGATATGAATGTTTTTAAGTTTCTTTTTAATCGCTTTAGCCTGTTTTTGGAGCTTATACATGTCCTTCATTTGTTGCATTTTGTTCATGAGAGATTTTATTTAAATTGTAGGCCATTTATTCATATCAAAGATTTAAGGAGATGGCCAGGCACATTTTTTCTTGATTAAGCCCTTCTTTTTAGTTAGTATCCGTGTGCTTCAAAAATTAAAACCTTATTTATTATGGATTTTGTACAAGTTGCGGCTGACAAAAGAGATACAGCCCTAAAACCTAAACAATTACGTTCAAATAGTTTGCTTCCCGCTGAATTTTATGGAGGGGGAAAGAAAAACTTATCTCTTCAAATGGATTATCAATCTTTCCGACATGCTTATCAAAAGTCTGGGGAAAGCACCGTGATTGAATTAACTGTTGAAGGCCAAAAAGAGCCACTTACAGTTTTGGTTCATCAGATTCAATATGATCCAGCTACCGGAAAAATGATGCACGTTGATTTTATTAATGTGCGTATGGATCAAGAGGTTCATACAAATATCCCACTTGAGTTTGTGGGAGTTTCTCCAGCTGTTAAGGATTTGAGCGGAATGTTAATGACTAATATTTCTGAGCTTGAGGTTAAATGTTTACCTAAATACTTGGTGCACTCAATTGAGGTGGATATTAGTGGCTTAGAAGATTTTAATGCCGTGATTCATGTTAGTGATTTGATTATTCCTGAAAATATTGAAGTTGTTACTGACCCCGAAAGAAGTGTGGTGACTGTTATGGCTCCACGAGAGGAGGAAGAAGAACCAGAAACTGAAGAAGAAGGCGTTGAAGGCGAAGAAGGTGAAGAGGGTGAAGAAGGCGCTGAAGGCGAAGAAGGTTCTGAAGAGAAGAAAGAAGAAGGTTCTGAAGAAAAAAGTGACTAGAATAGAGTTAGATTTTGAAAAAGGCCTTTCACTTGTGGAGGGCCTTTTTTGTTGATTGAAATTAGCTAACCAACTCTTCCAATAGTTGCCTTAAGTGTTCCATGTCAGTGCATTTTTCGCAGCACTTACCGTCTTCTTTTTGAGGGATTTTTAAAGTGATAGTGTCGCCAATTTGGTGACCACTTGGGAGTTTTTTGGTAGGCCAAGTGATTTTGCCGGTTTCTTCGGAGATTAGAGTGGCTTGGTTGTTTGAGATTTGATCGATTTCAAAAGTTACTTCAAAAGAGGATAGGGGCCCAGAGTGATTCGAGGCCCCTAAACTTTGATGATTTCTATTTTCCTTGGATGGGAGGTTTTTCATAGTGGTTTATATTACCCCCAAAGACTCCAGACTGCAATTAAAGGTGCAATAATTAGAGCAACAGTGTTGATAACCTTAATTAAAGCATTGAGCGCTGGTCCAGCGGTGTCTTTGTAAGGATCACCAACCGTGTCACCAACAATAGCGGCGTGGTGAGCATGAGAGTTTTTGCCACCGAAATTTCCGTCTTCAATGTATTTTTTGGCGTTGTCCCAAGCACCTCCACCATTGGACATGGAAAGAGCTAGTAATAGTCCAGAAATAATTACACCAGCTAATAGTCCACCAAGAGCGTGTGGTCCAAGAATGAATCCAACTGCAATGGGAGCTCCAACCGCAAGTAGTCCAGGAATAACCATTTGTGCAAGAGCCGCCTTGGTCACAATATCAACACAAACATCGTATTGAGGTTTGGCTTTTCCAGTCATAATTCCTTTGATTTCTCTGAATTGGCGGCGAACCTCTTCGACAACTTTATGAGCTGCTTTCCCAACCGCTTCCATACAAAGAGCGCTAAATAAGAAAGGGAGCATTCCACCAATAAAAAGGCCAATTATAACTCGGTGATCAGTTAGACTGAAAATAAATTCTTCACCCGCGGCGTTAGATAAAAGTTCTTCGTTGTAAGATTGGAAAAGTACCAGAGTGGCTAAAGCAGCAGAACTAATAGCGTAACCCTTGGTGACCGCTTTGGTAGTGTTTCCAACAGCGTCTAAGGCGTCAGTGTTTTTGCGTACAGATTCAGGAAGGTTGCTCATTTCGGCAATGCCACCAGCGTTGTCTGTGATTGGACCGTAAGAGTCCATAGCAATCACCATGCCGGTAGTAGAAAGCATTGCTACCGCGGCTAAGGCAATACCATAAATACCACTTTGTAGGGTAGAGGTTTCACCAAGCCAGAAAGAAAGAGCAATGCCGGTAATAATTAAAAGTACTGGCCAGAAGGTACTGAATAAACCAACGGCAAGACCAGAGATAATGTTGGTTCCAGCTCCAGTTTTGGAAGCTTCGGCAATTCTTTGAACAGGTCTGTATTTAGTAGAAGTGTAGTATTCTGTAATCACAAAAATAAAGAAGGTGATACCTAGGCCAACGAGCGTGGCGTAAAAAATACGCATATCACCAGCCATGAGCCATTTATTAGCGAAGAAGAATCCAATAGCCGAGATTACACCAGTGGCAATGGTTCCTTTATATAAGGCGCCCATAATGTTTTCGCCTTTGCTTAGACGAACAAAATAACTACCAATAACAGACGCAATAGCCGCAATTGCTCCTAGTACAAGCGGGAATTCAATGGCAATTTGACCAGTGGTGTCGAGTAAGGTCGAAGCAGCCAAAATCATGGCAGCAATCAAAGTAACGGCGTAAGTTTCAAATAAATCAGCTCCCATACCAGCACAATCACCAACGTTGTCACCAACGTTATCGGCAATAACAGCGGGATTACGAGGGTCGTCTTCGGGAATTCCTTTTTCGATTTTACCAACAAGGTCGGCTCCTACATCGGCGGCTTTGGTGAAAATTCCACCACCAACACGAGCAAAGAGAGAGACCAAAGAAGCACCAAAAGCAAAGCCAATCAAAAGATTTGGAGCATAACCAACCGGCACGTCCCAAACTTGAGTAAAGAGGGCGTAAAACCCACTTACACCAAGTAAGGAGAGCCCAACAACCGCGAATCCAGTAACAGATCCACCACGGAAAGCAACGTTCAGAGCTTCTTTTAAACCAGATTTAGCGGCGTTAGCGGTGCGAACATTGGCGCGGACAGACATGCCCATACCAATATAACCGGCTAGGGCAGAGAAAAAGGCACCGACAATAAAGCCGAGGGCCATTAAATATCCATCGTGATATTCTCCTTGAGGAAGGCCAAAGCCCATAATAAGGAAAAGGAGAATAGCAAATACCGCAATAGTTTTAAATTGGCGGTTTAAGAAAGCCATAGCACCTTCCTGAATAGCACCAGCGATTTCTTGCATAGTGGTGGTGCCAGGTTTTTTGTTAAGAACATTGATCACAATAATTACCGCGTAAACCAAGACAGCGGCGCTCACGATCAAAGCCATTAGAGGGATTGACATACCTTTATAGGGTTAAGGGTTTTTAAAATTTAACGAGCAAAAGTTTACCTGATTTAAGATTTTATAGAAATATTTTTTGGGTAAGATGAATTGGCAAACCGCTATTTTGTGGGGAAGAATACTGGTATGCTGAGAGCCATGAAGATTGTTTCTATTGATTTTGGGGGGTCTACGATTGATGTAGCGAGGTGGAATGGGACTGAATTTCAGGCCCTGGATTTTTATGAGCGGGAGGATGTGGATGTGAGTAGTTTGGAACGGTTTGTGGCCGGGATTGGATTAGATCTTGGCGAGGTGCAAGAAATTAGAGTAACAGGAGGGAAAAGTCATCGGGATGTAGAGGAATTAGAGGGTGTTTTGGTTCGTCATATAAATGAAATTGAAGCGATTGGAGCTGGCGGCGAATGGTTGCTTCGACAGGAATTAGGTGAATTATCTGATAATTGTTTAGTAGTGAGTATGGGGACTGGAACTTGTATGGTAGCGGCTCGAGGCCAGGAATTTTTTCATGTGGGAGGAACTGGGGTTGGGGGCGGGACTTTTTTAAGCTTATGCCAGCTTTTGTTAAATGAGGCTTCTCCCGAAAAATTAGTAGAATTGTTTAAAAAAGGGGATCGCTCAAAGGTTGATCTGAGTGTGAAAGATATTGTCGGACAGGGGATTGGTCGTGTTTCTGAAGATATGACGGCTTCAAATTTGGGAAAAGTGGTGCGGGGAATCCCAGAAATTGACTTTTCTACGTCAGACTTGGCGGCGGGATTGGCTAATTTGGTGGGCCAAACCATCGCGACCGCCGCCACTTTTGCAGCTAAAGCCGAGGATCTCAAAACCATCGTGCTAACCGGTAAATTAACGCGAATAGAACCCATTACTAATATTATTTTCGAAGTGGGGAAATTGTACGAACGGGCGATAATTCTTCCTAAGTCTGCGGAATATGTTTCAGCGATCGGAGCGGCCGTGGTAAAATGCGTTCATGAATCTACTCCCGATTCTAAAACGAGCGATTAAGATTGTAGAGCTTAATGACTCCGCAATTAAATCAGTGTCTAAAGATCCTTTGGCAACAGGTTCAGCGGTTTTAATAATTGCAATTTCTTCGTTTGCTGGAGCGCTTGGCTCACTTTTGTTTCCAGTTAGATATGGCCCAGTTACTTATCGGCCGACATTATTAGAGGCTTTTGGACACGCTATTGTGGCGATTTTTTTGGTGGTTTTAGTTGTTTATTTGATTCATATTGTGGCGAATAATTTATTCAAAGCACACGGTGATTTTGTTTCATTATTTCGAGTTGTTGGTCATGGTTATGTGATTGGTGTCCTTACTTTTTTTCCGGTTTTGAGTGTGGTGGTCCTGCTTTGGATGTTGGTTTTGATAGTTAGAATTCTAAAAGATGTAAAACGACTTTCAACCGAGAATGCAGTTATTTCAGTGATTTTGGCTGGACTTACCGTATTTGTGATTTTGGCTTTGTTCCAAAATTTAAATGCTGATAACCTCTACGGGGGTCTTTATCTGGTCCCTTATAAATAATTTTTTTCAGTTTTTTATTCTTTTAACTTTTTAAAAATGAAAAAAACACCTCCCGCCGCGCCTTCATCGGCCGGAAAAGTAGGGCTTTTAGCAGACCTTAAGGGCGTATTGACGCGTGATCGCGCGGCAATGGTCCGAGTTGTTAAAAATTCTGACTATTTTGTTTATGGGCTTCTTTTTCTAGCGTTAGCTCAAATCGCTAGTGTGTTTTCTCAATGGATGACCATGCGTGGAGCAAATGAATTAGCCGCCTCTTTTGGTATTGACGTTAATTATGGCCTCATGGACATGATTGGGTCTGGCCTGATGGGCTTTATTGTTGGGTTAATTTGCGTTGTAGCGATTTATAGCGTGTCCTTGAGTTTTAAAGGAACTAAGCAAGGAGATTTAAAGGGTTTTATCGGGCTTTATGGTTTTTTAATGCTTCCGATGGTTCTTAACATCGTTCCTCTTGTTGGTAGTTTGATTGCTTTGGTTTGGTTCTTAGTTCTTTTCTTTACAATGATGAATCAGATTTTTGGATTTGGCTTCTGGAAAACTATTGGAGTTTCGATTTTGTCGGTTCTTTTAGGAGGTCTAGCGGCTATTCCAATCGGCTTACTTTTTGCTGCTTTGGGTCTTGGGACAAGTGCGGCAACTTTTAGTTACGGAGATATTTCAACGAGTTTATTTAATTTATAGATGCCTCAATCTGTTTGTGAATTAAAGGGTCATCGGAAAATTGTCGTCTTAACCGCGTATGATTATCCGATGGCCCAAATTTTGAGTGAAGTTGGAATTGATGTGATTTTAGTAGGGGATTCTTTGGGAATGGTTGTTTTGGGTTATGAAAATACTCATTTTGTAACCATGAACGATATGATTCGTCATACCCAGGCGGTGATGCGTGGGAATACTGGGGCGTTTGTGGTGGCGGATATGCCAAAGGGGTCTTATGAAACGAATGAGTTAGCAATCAAGAATGTCGAGCGTATGATTGAAGAAACCGGTGTGCGAGCTATTAAAATCGAGGGGTGCCCAGAGATTTGTCAGGCCTTAGTGGAGGCTGGATTTTCGGTAATGGGACATACTGGGCTTAAACCGCAAGAAGCAGGAAAAATGAAAGTTAAGGGTCGAACGACAGCAGAAGAAGAGATGATTTTGGACGAGGTACGAGCTTTGGAGGAGGCAGGATGTTTTGCCGTGGTCTTGGAGTGTATCCCCACAGATTTAGCAAAAAAAATTACTGACATGTTAAGAATTCCGACAATTGGGATTGGGGCTGGGCCGAATTGTGATGGGCAGGTACTAGTTACGTCTGATTTATTGGGACTTTATGGTGATTTTACGCCGAAGTTTGTTAAAAAGTACGTAAATTTGCAGGAGGTAATAGGTGAGGCAGTTACTAGGTTTAAATTTGAGGTGGAAAATGGTATATTTCCATCCCAAGATGAAAGTTACAAATAATAGTTTAGGCTTTATTCCAACCATGGGTGCTCTCCATGAGGGGCATTTGAGTTTGGTGCAAGCGGCCCGGCGGGATTGCGATAAAGTGGTGGTAAGTATTTTTGTGAATCCGACGCAGTTTAGCGAGGGTGAAGATTTTGAAAAATATCCCCGTGATTTGGAGCGAGATAAGGAGTTGCTTTTAAAAGAGGGGGTGGATGAAATTTGGTGTCCAACTGTGGAGGAAATTTATCCGGAGGGTTTGAAGAATGTAACGCGAATAGAGCCGCCGTGCGAGTTAACGAATGTTTTGTGTGGTGTTTCTAGGCCAGATCATTTTTTTGGTGTGGCGACAGTAGTAAAGAGGCTTTTTGAAAAAGTGCGCCCAACCGATGTTTATTTTGGGCAAAAAGATTTTCAGCAAACGCGGGTGATTGATTGGTTAATCCAAAAATATTTTCCTCAAATTAAGCTGCACGTGTTGCCAACAATTCGCGAACAAGATGGACTGGCAATGAGCTCACGCAATGTTTATTTGAATAAAAAAGAACGTGAATTAGCCTTAAGTCTAAGCCAGTCATTGCGCATGGCGAATAAATTATTTGAACAAGGAGAGTGTGAGCCAAAAGTTTTGGAACAACAATTGCGTGATGCTTTTCAAAGCTATGAATACGCTGAAATTCGAGATGCTCGTTCGTTAAAGAAAATCAATCGTGTAGAGAGTGAGGCCGTGGTGGCGGTGGCCGCAAAGTTTGGAAAAGTGCGATTAATTGATAATATTTTATTGAAATGTCTCTAAAAGGTAAAAAAATTGTAATTGGTGTGGCCAGTAGCGTGGCTATTTATAAAGCGTTGGAGTTAACGCGATTTTTTAAGAAACAAGGTGCGCAAGTTCATGTTTTTATGACGGCACACGCCACGGAACTTATTAGTCCGCAGCTTTTTCAGGCGGTTTCTGGTAATCCGGTTCATCATCGTATGTTTGATCGTTCTGGGAATGATCCAATGCCTCATTTACAGGTTATGAAGGAGGCGGATGTCGTGGTTTTGGCGCCAGCTACAGCGAGTTTAATTGGGCGTTATGCGACTGGTTTGGCTGATGATTTGTTAACAACAGCTTTATTGGCAACGCGAGCCCCGGTTTTGGTGGCTCCGGCTATGAACGAGGCCATGTATTTACACCCTATTGTTCAGGAAAATTTGCATCGTTTGCAGAGTGCGGGGGTAGCGGTTATTGAACCAATAGAAGGGGAGTTAGCGTGTGGGATTTATGCGGTTGGCCATTTGGTGTCGCTAGAGTCGATTGTGTTGCGCGCGGAGCAGCTTTTGGTTCCCCAAGATTTAAAAGGAAAGAATTTTTTGATTACTAGTGGGCGGACAAAGGAATCGTTAGATCCAGTTCGTTGTCTTACGAATTATTCGAGTGGAAAAATGGGACTGGCTCTGGTTCGCGAGGCTCTTTTGCGTGGGGCGAATGTTACGTTAATTTCCGGAAAAGTGGATGTTTCGTATGTTCTTCACAAAAATTTGAAAATTTTCCAAATTGAGACAGCGCAACAGATGAGAAAGGCGGTGCTTGAAAAGTTTGAAAAGTGTGATTTTTATATTTCTGCGGCAGCAATTAGTGATTTTAAACCAAAGAATGTTTCTAAAAATAAACTTAAAAAAACGGGTGAGGGGCGAATTATTGAATTAAAGGAAAATCCAGATATTTTGAAAGAAGTGGTAAAGAAAAAGCGACCTGATCAGGTTGTGATTGGATTTGGGTTGGAATCTGGTGATTTACAAGAGTTGGGAGAGCAAAAAAGGCGTGATAAAGGAGTGGATGTTTTAATAGCAAATTCTCCTCAGGTTATAAATGCCGAGAAAGGAGAATTTGTGTTAATTACTGAACGCGCGCAAAGGTCTTTGCATGGAACTAAAAAAGAGTTGGCTCGAAATCTGTTAGAGGGGTTGAAGAAATCTTGAAAATTTGGTATAATTTAAGGATAGAATTAGCATTTTTCTATGCCAGACAACAATATCAAAAAGGACGATGCTCAAAAAAATGAGCAAAGTGTAGATACTTCTTCAAAAAAAGATTCGACTCTGCCGAAGGATAGTACGGTTGTACCTCCTAAAAAACGTCGTCGTCGACCGCGTCGTCGTCCAAAAACGGTTAATAAAAATGCAAAACCGGATTTAACAGTTCCAGATTTAGCCTTGGCAAATGATAAAGCAGCAGAGGATTTGGATAAGCCGGCTCCCGAGCCGTTGCCAGATGATTCATTGGTAAGTGATTCACCTGTTCCATCAGGAGCGTCCGAACCATCACCTTTTGATTTGGCAGCTTCTTTTGATAATTCGGGAACTGGTGGGCAACCGACTCCTGAACCTCCAAAGCCTGAATCTCCAAAGTCTGAACCTCCAAAGCCTGAGCCTCCAAAGCCTGAACCTCCAAAGCCCGAGCCTGCGGCGCCTAGCCCTTTTGATTTGAGTCCTCAGCCTGAATCGCCACAACCAAAGCCTGAACCGCCACAACCAACGCCTGAGCCACCACAACCAACGCCTGAGCCACCACAACCAACGCCAGACCCAGTTACCCCAGACCCAGTAACCCCAGATCCAATAGCCCCCAAGCCGGTGACCGCAGAACCCTCGCCATTTGATTTGGCTCCGGAATCTACTTCGAAAACTAGTGATGATTTTGGGAATTATGAAAGTCCCTTTGGTGGACCCGACGAATCTAGTGCTAAACCAGCTGCGTCGCCCGAGCCTCCGATCCCTGAACCAATAGCCCCTAAATCAGAACCAGAATCTCCAGAGCCTCCAAAATCTCCCGAACCGGTTTCTGAATCAGCTCCCGAACCAAAAGAAGTAGAAGAACCAGAAGCTCCCGAAATAGTTGAAGGCGAAGTAGTGGAGTCTTCAGAAGCGAAAGAGGAAGGTTCTTTGGAAGAAATGGCGATAAGTGGCTCGTTCACCGAGCGGGTGGAGCAATTACTGCATGAAGCCAATCTTACTACGCGTCATCTTAAGTTTTGTTGCGGAGTGCTAGTTTTAATTGGAGCGATTATTTTGGCTGGATTTTTCTTAGCACCAAAATTGATTAATGGTGATTTTTCGATTTTTGACGGAGAGGATTCTGATCCGATTGAGGTGGTAGAGTCAGATGATACGGTGGATGAAATCCCGGATGCAACTCCTGATGAGGTTACCCCTACGACCGCTGATTCTAGTGATCAAGTTTGGGTGGATCCTTCGATTTACATCGGGCTTTTGCTAGGAAATCCAGAAATGGATTTAGAAGGTGATACCGGCGTTGATTCTAGTGTTTTGATTGGTACCGAAGAAGATATGATTGATTATTCCTCTAGGCTTCAAACTTTTGTGGCGGATTTGGAAAGTCTTTATAATCTTTATTTTGTAGATGTGGACACACTTTTGGACGCTTCTACTAATCGAGCTGAAACCTTGGATGAGCACATTCAAGAGCTTAAGGATTACTATAATTTAGGAGTTGATCATTATGATGAAATTGAAGAATTACAGGTTGAAATGTCAGCTCAGTTTGATGAAAACGAAATTTCTAAAGATTCGTCTGAAGCGTTAGTTTTTCTTAATTTAAAGGAATTTGATGCCATGAGTGCCGAGGAGCAACTGCTTTTATTTATTGAACTTAAACAAGTGGAAGTGGATCTTAAGGCTCGCTTTTATGTTTTCGAAAATGTGCAAACTACTTATGAATCATATTTGATTAGTATGTTTAAGCGCATCAAAGATTTTGAGTTGAATCGGGAAGCACTGATTGCGGATGTTCAAGTGGTAGATGTCGAGGGATCTGATTTGGATCTTATATTAACTGAGTTCGAACTAGAAGAATAAGAGTTTAACGGCTTTTATTGGTTTTTAGGGCTTTTTCATGTTAAAATATATCTCCTGGATTTGTTTGACAATAACAGGTATGGGGGACAATGTTCAATCGATCATAAAGGCAGTGAAAGAGTATCTCCCGAAGCTCGATTCAAAAAGAGTGGAAGAGGCTTATTTTTTGGCAAAAAAAGCGCATGAAGGGCAAGTTCGATATTCGGGTGATCCTTACATCACGCATCTTTTAGCAACCACTGAATTACTGCTTCCTTTAAAGCCAGATGAGGACACGATTTTGGCGGCTCTTTTACATGATGTCCCGGAGGATACCCACTATACTTTGGGTCAAATCGAAAAACAGTTTGGCAAAGATGTAGCTGGTTTGGTGCAGGGAGTTGGGAAACTGAGTTTAGTTCGGGTGCAGCAGGGTCAGGCTGAGGTGGAAAGTTGGCGGAAAATGTTTTTGGCTATGGCAAAGGATTTGCGGGTGATTTTTATTAAACTAGCGGATCGGCTTCATAATATGCAGACTTTGGAATATGTGGCTAAGGATAAGCAGCAACGGATTGCAGAAGAGACTTTGTATGTTTATGCGCCAATTGCTTCTCGATTAGGTATTTACGCGATGAAGGGCCCACTTGAAGATCTTTGTTTTAAATATCTGCATCCCAAAGAATATGAAGAATTGCGGGCTCAGGTCGAGGAACATGGGCGTTTAGACCCTAAATATATAGAAAAGGCGCAAGAAATTTTGAAAGCTTTTTTGAAAGAGGAAGATATTGAGGGAGAAGTGAGTGGTCGGGTTAAGCATCTTTATAGTATTTATCAAAAACTTAAGCGAAAAAATGCTAATTCAATTGATAATATTTACGATCTTTTTGCGCTGCGAGTGGTTCTTCCGGAGCAACAACGTGAGGGACGTGAATTTTTTGGACATTGTTATACAGTTTTAGGAGCGATTCATAGTACTTGGACTCCTATGTATGGTCGATTTAAAGACTACATTGCGGTTCCGAAAATCAATGGTTATCGCAGTTTGCACACCACAATTATTGGTAAAACAGTGTTAAAAAATCACCCCGTTGAATTGCAAATTAGGACAAGATCCATGCATCGAGAGGCTGAATATGGGATTGCTTCACACTGGTGGTATAAGGACAATATCCCAGAGTCTTTGAGTTTTTCACGCCATGACCTTCAGAATATTTTGTATGAACGACGTCTTTTAAAGCGTTTTCATACTCTTTTGGATCAACATCCTGATTGGCGTCCACAGTTCGAAAAACTGCTTTTTGAAAAAAGTGATTTTAGTGAAAATCTAGAACAGTTTCTTGCAAAAAAAGGAGGTTTTTCTAAAAAAGAAATGAGTGATTTGCAAGGAGTGCTAACGAATCCTGCAAAAAATGAAGAGCTCAAAATGTTTAAACATCACGTGGATTGGTTATATGGATTAGAAAAATTGCAGGAAGAATTAATGGAAACCCCAGATGAGGGAATAGAAATTGATCGCATGAATGTGAATGTTTTTCATGATCGAATTTTTGTACTTACTCCGCATGGTGATGTTAAAGATTTGCCTAAAGACGCAACTGCCGTGGATTTTGCGTATGCGATTCATAGTGATGTTGGTGATCGTTGCCATCAAGCAAAAGTGAATGGGAGTATTGCTCGATTGGATCAGCCTTTGCAAAGTGGGGATGTAGTGGAGATTATTACTCGCAAAAATCCTAATCCTAATCGTTATTGGTTGTCTTTTGTGAAAACAGCTCAGGCTAGAACAAGGATCAAAGCTTGGTTTAGAACGCAAGATCGGGAGAAAAATATAAAAACCGGGCGGGAACTTATCAATAAAGAGCTTCGGCGTTTAAGTAAGCCGCTTTTAGGTCCGAATTGTGGACTTTTGAAGCATTATGGAGGAAAGAATTTACCTTTTTCAGATCGTGAAAATATTATTGAATTGATTGGAAATGGCTCGATGCATGTGGGGACACTGATTCGGAATTTGTTTTCGGAGCGTGAATTGATGACCGAATCACCGGAGCGAAGAAATGATCTGACACCAGCGCCGAATGATATAGAGGAAGAATTAGGGGAAAAGGTGTTGATCACCGGGGAAAGTGATTTGCCAGTTACTTTGGCAGCGTGCTGTAAACCACGGTTCCCAGATTTGATTGTGGGATACGTGACTCGAGGAAATAATGTCCGTGTTCATAAGCCTAATTGTGCCCAACTTAAAAAAGTTAATAACGGACGACTTTTGGAAGCTACCTGGGCGTCGGAAGACGGCAAAAAACAGTATTCAATCAAAATTCTTATTGAAGCAGAGGATCGGGTGGGGCTTTTGCGCGATGTTTTGGGGGTTGTTGCGGATATGAATAAATATGTGATTGATTTTCCTTTAATTGAGAAGAAAAAAGGGCGAATTAAGCGTTGTTTGATTGTTTCAATGTCTTGTTATGAAAAAATGGCAGAACTTATTGGGAAATTAGAAAAATTGGAAGGTGTTCATTCGGTTAGGAAAGAGTAGGTAGGACATCTAGCCAAAAGGGGTTTAAAATGGTATAATAGTAGGAGTGTAAAACAAAAATATAATGAAAAATAGAGATTCATTTTTTAGGCCTGCACGTTTGGTTTTTCAGGAACGGCCTACTTGGGATCCGAGCGCTATGCCGACTCCAAACCCAGCCCTTCCTCAGATGGCGGCTGGTCTTACTCATTTGACTCCTTCTCCAGATGGGGATTTTGTGCAACCAGATGTACTAAATTATGGGGCAATAGAGGTTCAAGAACAAAATGATGGTGCTTATTTTTATGTGGCTCAAGCTGGGGACACGTATGCAACGGTTCATACCAATTTGACGACAATAGCTAACGCTGATCCAGATCGATTTGGTTATTTATTAGAATATGATTATTTGGATTTTCCTCGAGGAAGGTCTTTAAATATTCCTAATAGTGCTAGGTTTAATGCTGGCGAGTTAATCCCAATTCCGTTGTGTTTAGATATCAGGCGGATTGATCAGTATGAATTTGTAGAGCATCATGCTTTGTCGGCTTTGGAAATGATGAGAAATGCAGAATTTTATGGGCCTTATGTGGATTATATTATTGGTGAAGTGGGAGAAGCGCGACTTCTTGCAATGATGGTGGCAGTGGCCAAGGCAGAAACAGATAGTCCAATTGGTTCGGCTTCTTTGCATAAGTATGAATCTAGGTATAATGCGTTTTCTTTATCTTGTTTTCATGTGTTAATGGAACAAAACGGTGAGGGTCAAGATGGGCCTGGGTTGCGAGCCCGTAAAAATCTACAGATGTCTGAAGGACAAACTTACCACCCTCTAAATGCTTGTCGATTGTTTTTAGCTTATTTAGTGGAAAAAGCGATTGAAAGATGTGATGCCGGGGCGTGTGCTGATGCGACCTTTGCTCCGGATGAGGTGCAATTGAATAATATAGAAACTTTTAATCAAGACACTAGTTTTAAGTTTATAAGATTAGAGCAAGTAGCAGGCCCCCATCAAACGATTGAAAACGCGGTTATTGAATTAAATGGTCAATTGAATTTATTGCGAAATCCTATTCCTTATTCTCGGCGTTTAGTTAATTATTTGGGGACTCTTGATCTTGATGAAACCACTCTTCAATTGAATGATGGTGTTGGATTAGGACAAGATGACCGGGGTCCTTATGTAGTGTTTTTTAATTCACGAACCGGGAAATCTTCTGGGAGAATTAGAATTGATTATGGTCCGGCAGCAGTTATTGGGACGATACGGGAAAGTTTGCCTCACGAGACTCGTTGGAATCAGGCGGAGTTTATTGAACTTTATGGGGCAGATAATAGCGAGGGTCGTTATCAGAGACGTTTACAAACTCATTATAGTGAAATTTTGAACTGGCGTGAGGGGCGAACTGATTATCCGCCTTTGGAGGAAATGGATTTTTATAGAGTTCGTTTGCCAGCGACTTATCCAGATTATGGGCAGTTGAACCGTCCTCCTTCTAGCCGGATGGATGCGCGTGATTTTTTGTTGCACATAAATGGCCAAAGCGGAAACAGTTTTTTCCTAACAAATGACCCTTATTTTAAAATGGCTGATAATTATCTTCAGCCTTATTTGGAGCATTTATCAAATATCGGTTTAACTCCGAATCATCCGATTCCTACTGATCAAGCTGATTTAAGACGAGTGGGTGATGAATTGCGTTTAGTATATTGTCGTAATCGAGAGTGCCAGGAGTTTGTGGTAGAAAAATTTATGGATCGCTATGTGATGTGTTCTTATAATGTGGAAGGCCACGAGGGGAATGTAGAAACTTTGTTGGATAGTGAGCTAAGTATCCCCGAAGATTTTTATTGGGATAAAAATTATTATGTTGATCGTTTAAGAGCTTTTTTGAAGCATAGACCGGGAGCGCATCAACCTATTGATGGTGATAGAATTTCTTATGGATTGGACGAGGTTGGAGAATTGTTTTTAATTTATTTTAATGAAGAACTAGGAGGAATTATTATTAACTCTCAAGAGACGATTTTTGTGCGACCGCACCAATCTACAAATTGATTAATAAGTATTTAAAAATGCTTCTGATTTAAGAGGCCAATGCAGATCGTGACGTAAAAAAGTGCGGCCGAATTTATCGATGGTGCGAATGTGTTTTTTGTCCATTTTTAACTTAAGGACAGCAGTGATTTGGTGAACCAGAATAAAATGCATTAGTTTAAGCGTTTCTAAAGGGATTTCTTGTAAGTAGGTAGATTTTTTTTTGGCACAGGTGGGGCAGTGAATAGTGGAATGGTTTTCGTCTAAAAAGGCAGCTTGTTTAGGGAGGTTTTCACGGCATTCCGAACAGGTTCGGAAACTGCTAATAGTCCCGATTGATCCTAGTAATTTGATGATGTAGGCCTCTCGCAAAACTTCGTGTTTTTTGGGATAGAATTCAATGAGAGAAAGAGTTTCATTTAGTAGTTCATAAAGTCCAGGAATGTGATTTTCATCGACGGTTAATCGTTCGGTGGCTTCGGCAATAAAAGAGACCGATGAAAGGCTAGCTAAGTTTTTTTTGAGTTCAGGGTGTCTTTCTTCTAATTTGCAATCTTGAAGGTAGTAGTTTTTTCGACTTTTCCAAAATTGGATTTTTACTTTGCTAAAAAGTTCTAGTTGGGTGTTGCGGCGACTTTTTAAGGTGCGGAGATTTTTTCCAATACAAGTTAGCTTGCCACGATCTGGGGTAAGAACCGTCACAAAACG
Source organism: uncultured Candidatus Peribacteria bacterium (assembly GCA_964473745.1). Classification (GTDB taxonomy): domain Bacteria; phylum Patescibacteriota; class Gracilibacteria; order UBA1369; family UBA12473; genus JABJMC01. The sequence continues at coordinate 2,266 of CAYYQE010000008.1, read as the reverse complement.
ATCAGATTCTCCTAAATCAGTCATCCGTAGGACGATGCCGTTTACTGTAAAAGAACGCGGATTCATACGCGAGCGTGATGTTTTAAATAAAAACGGGTAGCTAAACTACTGCTAATCATTCCCAGCAGCATACTTAAAAAAGCCTGTGTAATGAAAAGCGATAAATAATGAATATTGAGAGTGAGATAGGTGAAATTACTGAGATCGAGCGTTGTTGAAAAGGCCATAAGAAGTAGTACGCCGATGAGAGCCGAACATAATCCGTAAATAGCACCTTCAATTAAAAAAGGTGAACGAATGAAATTAGGCGTTGCTCCGACTAAATGCATAATGTTGATTTCTTTTTTACGATTAAAAATAGTGATGTGAATAGCGTTGGCAATAATCATGGTGCTTCCCAGCAAAAACGTCACAATAATCCCAAGAAGTAATTTGCGCGTAAAAGTGGTGACTTGAATCAGATTTTGCACAATTTGGCGGTTTTCTTCATTGCTTTCAATATCCATTAAAATTGTGTCGTAATGGGTTTGTAATAAATAATTCATGATTGTTTCTTGGTCCTCGGCCTGAAAAGTTGTGATATGAATGCTGGCCGGAAGAGGATTTGCAATTCCATAAGTTGAAAAAGGGTCAGACTCACCAGATTCTTCGTATTTTTCGAGTAAGGTTTGAAGGGCGGCTTCTTTGGTTATGTAGGTAGCAGTTTCTATTTCGGGAAGACTGGCTAGTTCTTGGACGAGTTGATTTACGACTAGGGAGTCGGCGTCATCTTCTAAATAAAAAATCATATCCACTTTTGATTCTAGGCTGTCGATGGCTTGATTAGCCAAAACATTCACCATAAAAATCACATTGAAAATGAATAAAATTAGTCCCATAACCGCAATCGTTGCTACGGTAAGTAGTTTGTTGCGCCACAGACTATCAATAGCCATTTTTAGGCTGCGCTGGAAAGAGAGGGAGAAGGACATTTAAGGGAGGTTCGGCGGATAAGGGAGCTTTTATACATTTCTGGTTTGTACGGTTTTAAACGCACAATTTGGGAATCTAATTTGAGTTCAATTAGAACTTTGGAAAGTTGTTGGGTAAAAACAAATTGATCATAACCAAGAACAATTACACTTGGTTTGTGCTTTTTAAGAACTTTGTATTTATCTTCAAGGTCGCCGAGAACTGCTTTTGTGACATAAGGAAGCGCTTTGATAGTGGCCAAACGGATTTTTTCTTTGTGATCTGGGTATTTGCCGCGAATGCTATTGGCTGTTCGATCACGCGCAATCACGACGATTAATTGTTCGCCAAGTTTTGCAGCTTCTTTTAAATAATTTTCGTGTCCGGCATGAAGGTGGTCAAAGGTGCCGAAGGCGATGACTTTTTTTTTCATTTAGAGAAGAAAATTAACGTAAAGTAGAGCGATGAGGATTAGGCCTCCTAATATTCCAGCGGCTATATCAAGCATTTTTGTGTGCTTTCCCATATCTTCTAAATAGAGTTTAAGACTGGTAAAGGCATACAGGAGTCCAGAAAGAATTGCCGGAATATCTAAGGTCCCATTAAGGATGCGCATCGTATCACTAAAATAACCGTTCGCCAACATGAGCGTGGACAGAATGTGAGCCCCAGTAAAGAGGATGAAAAACAAAAGAGCGATTTTTTTTACATTGGCAACGGTATTCATGGGTTTAATTCTACACGCTTTTAAGGTAGACTCAAAAAGTCATTTTTTGGTAATTAAGCATGAAAATAACGAAAGATCAGGTTCGACATGTAGCAAAGCTAGCTCGTCTTTCTCTTGACGAAGATGAGGTAGAGGTGTTTTCCAAGCAGCTTTCGGCTGTTTTTGAGTATATGGAATGTTTAAATGAAGTGGATACCGATGATGTTGAACCAACTTCGCAGGTGACCGGACTTACTAATGTTTATCGAGAGGATGAAGTAAAGAAAGGTGATGATCCTGCGGCTTTGTTGGCATGTACTGAACTTCCGGTAGAGAAAGATCAAATTAAAGTTAAACCTGTTTTATAAATATGTCTTTTGCAACACAAACAATCAAAGAGGCTCACGCAGGGCTCAAGGCAAAAAAGTTTTCAGCCGCGGAATTGGCAAAAGCGTGTTTGGATCGGGTTAAGGAAGTGAATGGAGATTTGAATGCTTTTTTGACTGTGACAGAGGATGTGGCTTTGGCAGCGGCAAAGGAAGTGGATGAGAAAATTGCAAAAGGAGAGGGGATTGGAATTTTGGAGGGGATCCCGGGAGGAATTAAAGA
>CAYYQE010000007.1:24651-67980 GCA_964473745.1 uncultured Candidatus Peribacteria bacterium | reverse complement strand
TTTTTTTCATATATTTTTTAACCCCCTATACCATGTTAAAATCTACAGCGCGCCAACAGTAAACACCCCATAATCAATCTTTAAACTAAAATCATATGATTATCGTGATGAAAAAGAACGCTCCAGAAAAGGAGGTTCAAAACATTATGGAAGAGATGCGCGCTAAAGACCTTCAACCAATGCCTTTAATTGGGACTGAACGCGTAGTTATTGCCGTAATTGGTGATGAACGAACGCTCGATGTGCGTCATCTAAACTCTCTACCTGGCGTTAGCAAGGTTATGCCGGTTTTGCGCCCGTACACACTTGCTTCTCGCGAGAGCAAACAAGAAAACACTACTATCCCAGTTGATGGCGTAAAAATCGGTGGCAAAAAAGTTATTGTTATGGCTGGACCTTGTAGTGTCGAAACTCCTGAACAAATGGCAGCTAGTGCCAAAGCAGTTAAAAAAGCTGGCGCCAATGTTCTTCGGGGCGGCGCTTTCAAACCTCGCACTGGGCCATATTCGTTCCAAGGTCTCGGTGAAGAGGGCTTAAAACTCCTTCGCAAACACGCTGATGCTCACAGTCTCGGTGTTGTCACCGAAGTTATGGACACTCGTGACGTGTTATTAGTTGTTAAATACGCTGACATTCTACAAATTGGTGCTCGCAACATGCAGAATTTTAATCTTTTGAAGGAAGTTGGGAAAACCAAAAAACCTGTTCTTCTTAAACGTGGCATGAGCAACACCATCAAAGAATTTTTATTAGCCGCGGAATATATTATGTCTGAAGGGAATCATCAAGTTATTCTCTGTGAACGTGGAATTCGCACTTTCGAAACTGAAACCCGTAATTCACTAGACATTAATTCCGTACCACTACTCAAGGAACTCAGTCATTTACCAGTGGTGGTTGACCCTAGTCACGCCACCGGACGACGCAGTTTAGTTGAGCCGGTTTCTAAGGCCGCCATTGCGGCCGGAGCAGACGGATTGATGATTGAAGTTCATCCAAAACCAGAAGAAGCTCTGTCTGATGGGGATCAATCTTTGACGCCAGAAATGTTTATTGAAACTATGAAAAATCTTAAAGCTATCGCCGAAGCAGTCGGCCGCACTATTTAATCCTAAACGTATGCCCGCCTTCAAACGTTATGCCCAGCGCATCAAACTTAAAAAGTACGTAAATAACTCGTACTCTCTCCTGATTGCGCCCAGTTGTTTCCATCGCATTCCACAGGATATAAAAAAACGCCATTTTGGCCAAAAATACTGCATTATTACGGATACCAACGTAAAAAAACTGTATGGCGAAGAATTTGCTAAACTTATGCGCAAACAAGGTTTAGACGCCACTATAATCTCTTTTCAAGCTGGTGAGCGTAATAAAAATCTAAAAACTGTGGAAAAACTAGCTAGTCAGATGGTTCAGCTGGGACATAACCGCAAAAGCTGCATAATTGCGCTCGGAGGCGGAGTAGTAGGCGACGTCGCTGGCTTCGTTGCCTCGATGTACATGCGTGGCATTCCATTTATTCAAATCCCTACAACTCTTGTTGCCATGTCAGATTCCAGCATCGGCGGCAAAACAGGTGTAGATTTAACTGGGGGTAAAAATTTAGTTGGATCTTTTAAGCAGCCAAAAAAAGTCTACATCGACCCGCAAGTCTTAAGCACTTTATCAAAAAAACAGATTCTAAACGGCTTGGCCGAAATTGTTAAACACGGCTTAATCGCTGACAAAAAAATTCTTAAAATTCTTAAAAAACACCCGAAAAAAGCCTGTGCAGCCCACACTACTACTATCACTCAATTACTCGTTCGATCCTGCCGCATAAAAGGAAGAATCGTAGAAAAAGACGAACGCGAAAAAGGCCTTCGCATGGTACTAAATTATGGCCACAGCATTGGGCACGCCATTGAACATGCCAGTAATTACAGATTAAATCACGGCGAAGCAATTGCCATTGGCATGAATTTAGAAAACCGCTTAGCTGTCGACAAAAAACTACTTTCCTCCAAAAATTGTGAACAAATTGAAGAACTTTTAAAACTACTCAAACTCCCTACTCGCATTCCCTCCAAAATAGACCGAAAACCAATCTTAAAAGCACTTGCTCGTGACAAAAAAAATCAGGGCAAAACATACACATTTACTCTGTTAAAACGCCTCGGAACCCCTAAAATTGTTCACAACATCACTGAAAAAGAAGTAAAAGCGGTCCTATGACGAAAAAAATCAACATCCCCGGCTCCAAAAGCTACACTAATCGTGCCTTATTAATGGCCGCCTTAGCCCCTGGGAAAAGCGTGTTAAAAGGATGTTTATTAAGTGATGACACAAATGTAATGATTGAAGCTTTGGAAAATTTGGGGGTCTCAATCACAATTGATCGAACTACCCTAACTATTAATGCGCCACACTCTTTAAAAGCATCATTTGGCCCTCTCTATTTAGGAAATGCCGGCACCGCCGTAAGATTTTTGACGGCCATCCTCGCGCACCAATCTTTTTTAAGTGTTATTACCGGTGATGCGCGCATGCAAGAACGCCCATTACAAGATTTAATTGATGCCCTAACAGAATTGGGAGCGGACATTTCTGGCCAAAACGGCTGCCCTCCTCTCACAATTAAAGGTCAAAAACTAAGTCGCTCTGAAACTCATATTACCGGCAAAAATAGTAGCCAATACATTTCGGCTTTGATGATTCTCGCCCCACTTTTGCCCGAGGGATTAACCATTCATGTGGAGGGCGAAACCACGTCTAAGCCATACTTAGATATGACCCTAAATTTAATGAACAAATTTTGTATACAAGACGTCGAGCGTGAACAATTTTCACGTTTTCACATCCCCTCCCAAAACTACAAACCAACAGATATAAATATCGAAGCAGACGCCTCTTCAGCGAGCTATTTTTTCGGCCTCGCGGCTATCACCGGACAAACCATAACTGTCGCCAATTTATCCCGCCAAACCCTGCAACCAGACATCCAAATCCTTGATCATTTAGAAAAAATGGGCTGTCTAGTAAACGAAGATTCAAACGGTCTCACGGTAACCGGCCCAGAGCAACTTAAACCGCTCGGCCACGTAGACGCCAATTCCTTCCCTGATGGCGCCATGACTCTCGCCGTTGTCTCTGCTTTTGCCCCTGGCGAAACCACTTTAAACGGGCTCCATAACCTTAAAATCAAAGAATGCGACCGTTTATATGCCCTAGAAACTGAACTTAATCGCATCGGCGCAACCACCACAACCACGGACGACTCAATCACCATTAACGGTAATCCAAAATCTCTACGCCCGGCCCCAATCCAAACCTACTCAGACCACCGCCTGGCCATGTGCTTTGGTATGGCTGGAGCACGCATCTCAAACCTGGAAATCCTAGACCCTGACTGCGTTTCTAAAACCTACCCCGACTTCTGGCAAGATCTTAAAAAAGTTCAATGAATACTGACGTCCGAAAAGCTACTTTTTTTATCAGCATGTCCAAATTTATCGCCCAAACCATGCTGTTTTTTTGGGGAATTTATTACACCCAAATCGGCCTAACCGGCCTTCAACAAGGAGTACTTTTCGCAATTTTCCCCATAATTAGCATTTTATCGGCCATCCCCATTGGCCTCTTAAACGATCGTATTTCCTCCCGGCGACTGGCACTTTTAGGATACACCCTAAACGGCCTTAACCTCTGGTTAATTTCTTTAGTTGGCGGCAATTTTTGGGCATTACTGGCTATCATAACTTTTGGAAGTTTTGGAGTCACTCTAAGCAATCTTTCCATAGACAGTATTTTTTATAAAACCGGCAACAAAACCGAGAATAAACAGATTGGAACATACGTTGGTTCCTACTTATTCGCCGCGGGACTTGGTGTGTTTTTGGGAGGCATGATCTTAGACTCAATCTCCATTAAATTATGGCTACAAATTACCGGAACTTTCACCTTCCTAATTGCAGCTCTAACTATAATTCTACCTAAAACCGCCACCTTTAAATTTGAAATGAAAGAATACCGCAAAGATATTTTCAAACTACCGGTTTTTCTGTTTATTAGTATGATTTTTATCTGGGCAGTTCATATGGGAGCCGAGGTCACATCATATGGATTATTGCTTCGCGAGGATTTTGGCTTAAATTACCGCCAAATGGGCGCGTATATGGGCACCGCCATCATGGCCATGCTGCTGTGGGCGAAACTAGCCATTCATTTAATCGAAAAAAAATGGTCAATTTTGCATATTTTATACTTGGGATTAGTTTTATCATCAATTGGACACCTGCTAATGATCATATCTCGTATTGATATCTCCTTACTAGGACGCTTTATTCACGAAGCTGGAGACGCTTTTATGCTGATTTTCTTGTATTACGGTGTACGTCAGCTATTCCCTAGTGAACGCTCGGGAGGCATGGCTGGATTGGTAAATTTTGTGCAAATGAGTGCCATTGCCACCGGAGCTTTAATTTTTGCCCCAATCGGACAAAACTATGGCAACATCTTGCCATTTTTAATTGGCACCGGACTCTGTATAATCGCTCTTGTCCTTGCTCATCGTTTTAGTAGCCTAATCAAACACTAATGAACATTGTTTTAACAGGTATGCGGGCTAGTGGGAAAACCTCACTTGGCAAGGAATTAGCTAAGGAGTTGGGCTGGAATTTTGTGGACATTGACCACCTCATTGAGGACCGTGTGAACAAAAAAATTGATCATTATGTAAAGGAAGTTGGCTGGAAAAAATTTCGCGCTCTAGAACACGAAATCGCGCTTGAATGCGCCGAACTAAACAACACCATAATCTCCACCGGTGGCGGCACCATGATGAACCCCAAAAGCGCTGCTGCTCTTAAAAAAACCGGATTTATTGTCCTTCTTACCTGCCCTTTAGAAATTCTTCAAAAAAATCTCGGAGCTAGCTACGAACGCCCTTCCCTAACAGGAGAAAAATCTGCTCTCGAAGAACTTCAAGAAATCTGGGAAAAACGCCAAGAAACCTATCACGCCGTAGCCGATTTAACCCACGACACCAGTTCCTGGCCAAACATAGACAAACTAATTAAAAACCTCCGCAAACAAGAAATTATCTGATACAATCGGTGCTCATGAACAAATATCACACAATTGTTATTGGATCAGGAATCGCGGGACTTAACTTTGCCCTAAACGCGGCCGAATACGGCCAAGTGTTAATCGTAACAAAAAAACACACGGTAGCCACTGGCACCAACCGCGCTCAAGGAGGGATCGCCGCTGTTTTAGACAAAACTGACAACTACAAAAAACACATCAGTGATACCATGGAGGCCGGATCACATCACAACAACCAAAAAGCGGTTGAATTTATGGTTAAACACGGCCCCACAGCCATTGCGCGGCTAGTAACTATTGGCGTGCCCTTTGCTACTGACGAAACCGGAACTTTGAGCCTTACCCAAGAAGGTGGGCACACTAAACGCCGCATCGCTTTTGTTGGCGATTACACGGGACAAGAAATCGAGCATGCCCTTCTAAAAAAAGTAAAAGCCAATAAAAACATCACGATTTGGGAACACACTTTTGCCGTTGACCTTCTTACCAAAAACAAACGTTGCTACGGCATTGAGATCATTAAAAATCATAAAATTCGACACGTTTTTGCATCAAACACAATCCTTGCAACAGGAGGGATTGGCCAAATTTACAAATACACCACCAACCCCGAAATTTCCACTGGTGACGGAATTGGCATAGGCATTCGGGCTGGCCTCAAAACCCGTGATCTAGAATTTATCCAATTCCATCCCACGGCTCTAAAAGTCCACGGACGAACCAAATTTTTGCTTAGCGAAGCCCTTCGCGGCGAAGGCGCAAAATTAATAGATAAAAAAAACCAATCCATTATGGCTGGCGCCCACAAACAACGCGATTTAGCCCCGCGCGACGTGGTGGCTCGCGCCACTTACCAAGCCGACCTAGCGGGCGGCGCCTACCTGGACATTCGCCACTTAAGCCCCCTCGAAACAATTCTCCGTTTCCCTAAAATCTATCAAAAACTACAACAACACAACCTGGATCTCACCACTGACCTAATCCCCATCTCACCAGCAGCTCATTACTGCTGTGGCGGCCTCATAACCAACCTCAAAGGAGAAACCAGCCTAAAAGGCCTCTATGCTTTTGGTGAAGTAGCCTGGACCGGAGTGCACGGCGCCAATCGCCTCGCCTCCAACTCGCTTCTCGAGGCCCTTGTTTTCTCTTCCCAAATCCTCCCCCAAATCAAAAAAACACCAAAACTCACCAACCTTCCCAAATTCACAAAATCCAAATGGCAACGCATCACCCCCGCCCTCAAACGCCAGCTTGCCCAAACCCGCCGTCTACTCCGCGAAACCATGTGGCAAAAAGTTGGCATTATGCGCACTAAAAAAGGTCTACAAGAAGCCCTCCAAACCATCAAATCCCTCGAACAAGACCTCAAAACCTACCAATCAATCAACATCCCCCTTCGCGAAACCCGCAACATGCTAGCCGCCGCCAAAGAAGTAACTGCCGCTGCTTTAAAACGCAAACAGAGTTTGGGAAACCATTTCATCAAATAACAGGAGGCGTCCTAGTCAAATTTACACTCCTAAGCCTCTTGACATTTTTAAAATATCTGTCAATATTAAGCGCCTTTAAACTTTATTCATGCCCAAAACTCCAAAAACCGCCCCTGCGTCATTTCCAAAAGCCCGAATAATAATACCCGCCGTTCTTGTAGCCGCCGCTTTAACAATTGCGGCCACTACTAGCAATATTGGCGATCGCATTAGAGGAATTTCCCAACCAAAAAAATCGGACACTCCAACTCTCGTAGAAAAAGGTGACCAGGACTCTACACCAGCACCTCCAAATACTGGCCCAGACCCAGATCCTGACCCTCCAAAAAAATTCAACCCAGAGACTTATTCACCTCCAGCAGAAGGCGAAATCGTAGATTCACATCTTGTCCCAGGTTCATCACAAACCGTGATTCTTTTAAGTGATCTACATGCCATAGCAGGCACAGACGCAGACCATGCCCAAGAAGGAATACAAGTCCAAATCGAATTATTTCGCATTTTACAAGACTTAGTTAATTCATATGGCCAAATAAGATTAGTTCAAGAAAACCATCCTCAAGGAGTAACTATCCAACAATTAGCCTCCGTTGCAGGAGACGATGAATATAACTCAAAACTAATAGCCGAACTGCTTAGCATAAAAAACCCTACTAAACGAATAAAGCGATCCGAAGAAGAACTGGGACACAGTTTTTTACCAGCCTCTGCCCAATTCACCGCCACCTACCCAGATCAAGTTGATTATATCGGCCCTGTGACATGGGAAGGGAGCGCCCACTCTATGCAACTCATCAACTCTTTAGCAGATTTGGAATACACAGTAAATCACAGAGGAGAAATCACCCCATGTGAAGATTTAGTTGGTCCGCTCACTTACGAAGAAATCTGGACAAAATTTCACAATGGAGACCGCAGCGCGCCAATGGTAGATTGTTATTGTGATGGATACGCCTATGGGGCACAACTTGTTGAAGCTTTTGAAGAGGACAGATTTGTAAAAGCTCCTTCCTTAGAAGTCTCTGCTGCTCTAGCCAGCACTCCTTCAAACGGTTTTTCTGTCATCATATCCGGACCAAACCATCTAGCCGAAACACGCCGACTGCTTACCGAAAAAGGAATCAGTTATCTAATAGTTTCGCCACGTTCTATAACTGATGAAACTCAAGAAAAACTTGATAAACCTGAACCATTCCAAACCGAAGGAATCACACCACCTGACGACGCTAATGGAACATGTGCAGCCTGGACAGAGCAAGCACAACAAGCTTACCAAGAAGCGATCAAAGCCGCCCAACAAGCACAGCAAGACGCTTATGAGGAATGGTTTAACGAAGAGTAAACTTTAGGCCACAGCCAACATCTCCTCCTGATCAGCTTTTTTAAGTGCCTCAATAAGTGAACCAATATCCCCGGTCATAATCCCAGGCAAATTGCTCCAACTTTGCTTAATTCGATGGTCAGTCACCCGATCCTGCGGAAAATTATAAGTTCGAATTTTTTCGGAACGATCACCGGTTCCAATCTGGGCTAATCGCTTTTCACCAAGCTCGGCTTGCTTTTTTTCCTCTTCAAAAGCATACAAACGTGCCCGCAAAACCCCCATGGCTTTAGCCTTATTTTTGTGTTGCGATTTTTCATCCTGACAAGACACCACCAAACCAGTCGGTTCATGGGTAATTCGCACCGCTGAATCAGTCGTATTAACAGATTGACCGCCACATCCTTGCGATCGATAAAAATCAATCCTAAGATCCTCATTTTTAATCTCAATATCCATTTCCTCGGCCTCTGGCAAAACCGCCACCGTCGAAGTCGAAGTATGAATCCGCCCCTGACTTTCGGTAGTTGGGATTCGTTGTACTCGGTGTACGCCACTCTCATATTTCAGAATTCCATAAGCACCAACTCCTTCCACCTTAAAAACAATTTCTCGAACTCCCCCACCCTCATTATCACTTCTTCCAATTAATTCCATCTTAAAACCTAATCCCTCCATATAACGGAAGTAAGCCCGCGACAACTCCTCGCCAAATAAGGCCGCCTCATCACCTCCGGCACCAGCCCTAATTTCCACAATACAACTCTTAGAATCATTAGGATCAATTGGCAACAAGGCCACTTTTGCCTCCTCTATCATATTCTCCTTTTTTCTTTTTGCCCCCTCTAACTCCTCCTTCATAAACTCTTTAGTTTCCTCATCTTCAGCCTCCTTAAACATCTTTTCAGCATCAACAATCGTGTCTTCAACCGCCTTAAGTCGCTCATATACTTCAGCCCGCGGCTTAAGACCAACTCGTCGGCGCACCAATTCCTGATATTTAGGTTGATCAGCAATAACTTCTGGCTCGGCCATTTCAGCCTCCACCTCCTTTAATTCATCGTAAAATTTTTGTAATTTCTGCAACATCATAAATAGATTATAAAGTATCGATCCAATCCAGCCAAATCTGGTAAAATTTCCCATTTCTTATCTGTAAAAAAATGGTCTAACATTTGTTCTAAAACCTCTCTTTGCATGGACCCAAATTCTCCCAAAACCCACTTCATACCCAATGTTGAACAATTTATTTGTTCGAATAATTTCTCATACAAACGCAATCCATCATGCCCGCCAAACAAAGCCACGTGCGGCTCATAATCTTCTACATTTTTCTCTACAAAATGAAACTTTTTTTCACCAATATAAGGAAGATTTGCCACTAAAACATCTATTTTAAGCTCCTTGGGTAAATCATTTAACAGATCAGAAACCCAAAACTCCATTCGCGCCCCCAAATCTAGCAATTCAGTATTTTCACGCGCCAAATTCACGGCTTCTTCAGACACATCACTCCCAAACACAAACGCCTCTGGCAAAGCACTAGCCAGAGCCAAAGCAATGGCCCCACACCCGGTTCCAACATCCAAAATTCGCGGCTGTTTTATTTTGGAAACTAAATCCATTGTCTTTTCTACCAAAAATTCAGTCTCTGGACGCGGAATCAAAGCGCGTTTATCAGTTTTCAATTCAATTCCATGAAACGACTTCTTTCCTAAAACATAAGCAATAGGCTCTCCTTGCTCAATCCGCCTCCAAAACGTTGCTACCCTCTTTTCTTCTGGAGGTTCTAAAATCCGTTCCGGATACGCAAAAATCTGCTCTTTAGAAACATCTAAAACATTAGCCAGTATAAGCTCCGCCTCTAAGCGCTTATCCAAAACACGAGCGCGAGAAATAAAGTCCTTTACAAGAACCATAGGAGGAAAAATAACCTAATAAAACTTCATTTTCTCTCGTTTTGCGCGATATTCTTCACGTTTAAGAGCAGCCTGTCTAATTTGACGCTTAGTAGGGTCTTTTTTGCAATGGCGACGCTCTCTTAAAAGACGAACAATACGAGCACGTTGAACCATGCCATCAAACCGAGACATAAACCGTTCAAACGATTCTTTGGTGCTTTTAACAACTTTTACAGTCATATGAAAATTACTTAATTAAGCGCAATTGAGTATATGGAGCCTACTCCTGAAAGTCAAGAACTATTTTAGAAGAGCTAAATATCCAAATTCTTCACTCGTTTAGCATGAGTTTGAATAAACTTCTTGCGAGGCAAAACTTCTGAACCCATTAAGGTATCAAACACCTTATCCGCCCGCTCCGCGTCCTCAATCGAAACTCTAAGCATGCGCCTTGTTTCTGGATCCATAGTTGTTTCCCAAAGCTGTTTCGGATTCATTTCACCCAAACCTTTATAACGCTGAATATTAGGCTTTGTGCCACCATCCATTTCTTTTAAAAGTTCTTCTTTAGCATCCTCGGTATACACATATTCAACTCTTTTCCCTTGAGAAATCTTATAAAGCGGTGGTTGCGCAATATATAAATGGCCACCTTCAATTAACGGTAAAAAATAACGATAAAACAACGTGAGTAGCAACGTTCGGATATGGGCTCCATCCACATCGGCATCAGTCATAATTACTGTCCGATCATAACGAAGCTTCTCAATATCAAAAAATTCTCCAATTCCAATCCCCAGAGCAATAATAAGTGATTTGATTTCATTGTTTCCCAAAATCCGATCCATTCGAGCATGTTCCACGTTCAAAATCTTACCACGCAGCGGCAAAATAGCCTGAAATTCTCGATTACGGCCTTGTTTTGCTGAACCTCCAGCAGAATCTCCCTCAACAATAAATATTTCGGAATTTGCCGGGTCCTTAGATGAACAATCAGCCAATTTACCAGGCAAAGTTAAACCATCCAAAGCTCCTTTACGAATCACCGTATCACGCGCTGCTCGCGCTGCTAACCGAGCTCGAGCCGCTAAACTACATTTAGCAAAAATCTCTTTACCTTCATTTGGATTTTCTTCTAAATACTCCTGTAAAAACTCTCCAAACACACTTTCCACCGCAGTTCGCATTTCGGGATTCCCTAACTTACTTTTTGTTTGTCCTTCAAACTGAGGATCGCCTAATTTTACGGAAAGCACCATTGTTAATCCTTCACGCACATCCTCTGAAGTTAAATTAGGATCTTTTTCTTTGAGGAAGTTGTTTTTGCGACCATAAGCATTAATTACGCGGGTCAAAGCAGACTTAAATCCCGTTAAATGCATTCCCCCCTCGGTAGTATGAATTGTATTTGCAAAAGTAAAGGAATGTTCCTGAAAACTATTAGTATACTGAAGAGCAATCTCAATTACTCCCTCTTTAGCCTCACGATCCATATAAATCACTTCACCAAAAGTTTCCTTAGACTTATTTAAATGTGAAACATAAGATTTAATTCCTCCTTCAAAATAAAAACGATATTTTGCCTCCTTTTCTGGGCGTTCATCTAAAATACTAATCTTAACTCCTTTTGTAAGATAAGCCTGTTGGCGTAACCGAGTAACAACAGTTTGAAAATTAAAATCAATTGTTTCAAAAACCTTAGCATCAGGCCAAAAACGAATCGTAGTGCCCGTATAATCAACATCTCCCATTGCTGTCACTTCAGATTTAGCAACTCCATTATCATATTCTTGAAAATAACGTTTTCCTTCTCGACAAACCTCGGCGGTTAACTTGGTAGATAAGGCGTTCACAACTGACACACCCACACCATGCAAACCACCAGAAACTTTGTATCCCCCACCACCAAACTTACCACCAGCATGGAGAACAGTAAGAACTGTTTCTAGAGCAGATTTTTTCGTTTTTTTATGCTTTTCAACTGGAATACCACGTCCATTATCAAACACACTCAGTGATCCATCGGCGTGCATGGTTACTTGAATATGCGTGCAATGCCCAGCCATGGCTTCGTCAATGGCATTATCCACAACTTCCCAAATAAGATGATGCAAACCAGCCACATCTGTGGTCCCGATATACATCCCCGGACGCTTACGAACCGCTTCTAAACCCTCTAAAACCTGAATCTGATCTGCTCCATAATCTTGCTCTTGTTTTTTATCTTTAGCCATAAAATTAAATCAAAAAAAAATTTCCGACTGGCGAAAATTTAACATACTGCGCTCTCCATCGCAACTTAACTTTCCGCTACTTCTTCAGATGTTTCTTCAGCCATCTCTCCAAGTTCTATTTGCTCTTTAATCGCTTCTTCCAAGGAGGCCACTGCTACTTCATCTATCATTATCATTTCTTCTCCACGAGCTCCAACAACTTCCGAAGCCATCGCTGTATCCTCATCATACAAAAATTCTACTAAAACTTCTTCACTGCCATAGGTCATCACGTAACCCACATTAAATAAATTTTCATCTAAATCCACAATTGAAATTTGATCTTTAGAAACCTCCAATCCTTCCGCCGCCAAAGTTGTTTCGGCTAAATCAATAGCAAATGATTCCAAAGGAGTTAATTCTAATTCTGTCTCTACAATGTCTTCTTCTTCCTCCTCTTCCAACAAAGCCGCTTGAATCGCGGCATCCAAATCACTCAAACTAATACCCGTTGAAAAAATTTCTCCTTCAATCTCCAAATCATAAATAATTTCACTAACCCGATCATAATTTGCATCAAATTCAACTAAATCAACACGTCCTCCCTCAACCTGAAACAAACGATAACCCAAGTCTCCCAAAGGAATCAGGGCAATATAATCAACCCCCACCGCATCAAAAGCTTCTTCAGCCTGATTTTGCGCTTCTTCTAAGGTCAAAGTCGTCTCTTCTTCCTCGGTCGTCAATCCCAAAATATACTCCGAAAGATCAGCTAACTCACCTTCTCTTTCCAAATAATCATGAAAAGCATCATCAAACGAACCTTCGATCAAAGCAAAACTAGAAGATCCAATAAATTCAAACATCAAACTATACTCTTTTAACTTATCGTTAAAATACTCGTTCACCGCAGCCTCACTAGTAATATTTCTTAACAAATCCTGCGCTTCAGACATTAACAAATAACCTAACTCTAACGCCTCATCCACCCCCACTAACTCATCATCCACCAGATCCACTAAACGATCCAAAGCCCGCAATTTATCTTGCACAAAAGCTTGTCGCTCTTCATTTAAATCATATTCTTCGGACGTAAGTGTCAAAATCCGATCTTCCAAGGAACTCAACACCTCATAGGACGCCACTTCATAAAAAATATCCTCTCTATAAAGCAAATTCTGTAAAATCTGGCGCTCAGCAGTTAGCCCCTGCACCATCTCAGCCAAATCAGAGCCAGCCCGTGAAATCAAAGATTGCCAGGTCTCACTATAAGCATAAAGCGCTTCTTTAGCAGTGTTCCTTTCTCCCTGATCCAACAAGTCATAAACTTCATTCAATCGTTCTCTTAAAAAAGTTAACGACAAAAGAAGTCTCTCTTCTTCAGAGGTTCGATCATATTGAATTTCCCGAACCACTGATTTAGCTTCATAAAAAATATCTCCGTAATAAACTGATTTAAATAACCGCTCAAAAACTTTTAATTTATCTAATGTGGCAAAGTCAGTTGCCGCATTTTCAAAATTATCTAATCGTTTATTTGCTAAAGAAAAATCCCCATCCAAACTCAAATAAAGCGACTCGGCCAATAAATCTAAATCTTCATTTTCCTCTATTTCCAGCAAATGCTGATCACTAAAAGTTAACCAAGAACGCAAAGTTCGATAACCATTTTGAACCTGATAAAGCAAAGAACCTTCCTTTGCCCCAGGATCATAACGGCGCAAATCCGAAATAAACTGCATATAAACATCAGAAAGTCTTTTTTCATCCTCTTCTAAAGCCACTTCCCAATCAGACTTCCAATCATCAGAATCTAAGTGAGTAAAAGGAAATTCCTTAGTCAATTTAGTATAACGAAGTTGCTCTAAAACAGGATTAACACGAGACTCACTAATTGAAACTTCATGCGATTCCGTAAGGTGAAAACTATTCAAAACAGTTGGATCCCCCTCTTCATCCTCTCCCAAAAAACTAATATAAGTTGGGTGATGTGCGGCCAACACATAAGTAGAACCATCTACATATTCAATGTAGGTAGATCCATTTTGCGGTTCAATTTGTGCTTTTTCAGTTTTTACTAACAAAGAAGCCGTTCCCTGCAAATCACTAAGCCAAATTGAACCAGTATTCAGTCGTGCTTCAATTTGAATTGGGCTTACCTCCAAGTCCACAACCTCAAAAACAAGCTCGGTATTTGGATAAAGTCGAATTAAGTCCGCTGATTCAATAAAAATCCCCAATTCACTATCCGCCCCAGTTTGAAAAGTCATCCCAGAACTAAGAGTTTCATCTTCAACTTCAACATCACCAACAGCGACGTATTCAATCTGTTCGCGATTCTCTGCTGGGCCACCTTGAAAGTGTGACTCCCCTAATAGAGAGAAGAAAAAAACTGCACCAGCTAGGACACCCAAGAAAATAACTAGAGAAATCCCTAATTTTATTTTTGCTAGCGATAAAGTGGCTGTTTCTGGCATAAGAAAGCTTAAAATTCAATATATTATACCATTTTTGAGCCTTAATAACAAACCCTATTTCTCATTGCCTTTAAAGCCCTATTCGCTAAAATGGGGCCATTATGAAACGCCTTTTTTCTGTTTTAATACTCACGCAACTTTTACTTATTCCGCTCGCCCAAGCTGAGTTTTCTGATACTGAAGAAAACACCTACCAAGACTCAATCGAATACCTTCAAGAAAAAGGGGTTGTTGAGGGATATGATGGCCAATTCCAACCTGAAAAACAAGTGACTCGCGCTGAATTTCTAAAAATGTTGTTGGCTAATTACCAAGTTGACCCAAACACGGTCGAATTCCGCTCTTATCCCTACACCGATGTCCCGGAAGACGCTTGGTTCGCCCCTTACGTCCAACGCGCTTATGAAATCAATTTATTGAACGATAAAGCTGAATTAGAGCCTCATAAGTCCATTACGCGGGTCGAAGCTACTCAATTGATTCTTAATCTGTTAGGAATCCCTATTCCGCGCTTAATTCACGAACAAAATTGGACTCTAAGCTATAAAGACGTGCGCTACGATGCCTGGTACGCGCCCACTATTCTTTATGGGGATTTATACAACTTGATCGAGCCTTTAGACCCGGAAAATTCTGATTATTTTCGCCCTTTGAAACGCCTCACCCGTGGTGAAGCGACTAAGTTGCTGTTTAATATGGATGTTTTTCTTTATGGGAATTTGATTGATGAAGATTTTGCGGAATTAGAGACTGAACTTTTTGGTGAAGAATTAACCTATGAAATTCCTCATTTAGACATTTTTGTTGATGTTTGGAATCGTTTGCATACTAATTATTACGGCCGAACCGATCTAGATACCGGGGCTCTTATTTACCAGGCCCTAGTCGGCATGATCGAAGGGCTTGATGATAACTACAGCCATTTTCTCCCTCCTGAAGAAGCCAGCACTTATAACAGTTATTTAGAAGGCGAACTCTCTGGAATCGGCGCTCATCTCACTGAAAATGACGATGGGTACAATGTTATTCACAGTTTTATTAGTGGCGGGCCAGCGGAATCATCTGGATTACGCGTAAACGACCGTATTATGGCCGTAGACGAGGTTGATGTTAGTGAAGGAGAATTAGGCGAAATTACTGATCTTATTCGTGGCGAAGCAGGCACAGACGTTGTTTTGACCGTTGAACGACGCAACGTTGAAGAACCATTAAACATCACCATTACGCGGGCGGTAGTGGATGTGGGCTATATGAGAGGAGAACTTATGGATAATGCCATTTATGTGGATATAAACCTATTTGATTCCATGAGTTTCATTAATTTTACACAAACCATTCAACCCTTAATCGAAGAAAATCCAGACTTTGAAGGCTTTATTTTTGATCTACGCGATAATCCGGGTGGTTATCTTGATGCTGTGCGCTCAGTTTTAGGGCATTTTATACCTTATGGGAGCCCGGTGGTATACGTTCATTACGGAGAAAACCAATCAGCTTTTCACATGTCTCAAGGTGATGGCGAATGGGCTGATTATCCGATTATTATGTTAATTAACGAAGAAAGCGCCTCCGCCGCCGAAATCATGGCTCTAACCCTAAAAGAAAAGGTTGATGGCGTTTTAGTTGGGAAAACGACTTATGGCAAAGGCACTGTGCAAGAAATTGTCCGTTACGTGGGTGGATCTTCTTTAAAAATCACTATTGCCGAATGGCGCAGCCCTAAATTTCACAGCATTAACGAGATGGGGATTTCACCTCATTATGACGTGGATTTAACACTCGAAGACATTGAAGCTGGACTTGATCCTCAACTAGAAAAAGCGCTTGAAGTATTGCAACAGGAAATTGTGAAACGAGCCGAACAAGCCGCGGCCGCGGCTTTAGAAGCAACCGAGGAGGAGACGGACGAGTAAAGATTTTGATTTTGTCCGTCGATAAATTCGTCGCCTTTTTCGTTGTGGTGGCCCATGGATTTTGAGAAACTTTGGCCATTCATTTTTAAGCCATTTCTTTTGGAATTCTAGCTCCGGACCAAACCCACGTTTTTTCATTTCTTTTGTTACTATCCCCCCAGCGTGTGGTGTACTAAATTTTTGTTCAAGAGGTGAACTAAACCCCTGTAAATAATGAGTTAATTCATGCGCAATCGTAGCATCTACAATCTGTAAAGGGACTTCGGGATGCGTAAATAATCTATTAATCAAAATCCGTGATTCTTTCTTGTTTTTCGCCATTCTAATCGAACCCAACCTCGTCCTAGCCCTTCTTCCAAATCGAATCGTCACCGTGTTCTGTGGCACTAAATCCGAAAAACCACGCATCCACACCGTGCGAAATCGATCTTCCAGCCATTCTTGATTACGTAGTTGAAAGGCCCCTTTGGGAAGTACAGCGTTGTTACGAGATTTGCACATTTTGAGCGAAAATTATAAAGACTGACGAAATCGTATCAAATAACGATACGATGAGGAAGTTTGAATCATTTGCAGCCAAAATGTGCAAATTACAGTAAATGGTGTGCTTTTCAAAGGGGCCAAATCAAAAACGACACTATCAAAATACCAGCGTAAAAGCGAGATTAAGCCTTTGGTGGTGATAAAACCATTTCTATACCACGACGCGCCCAAACAGTATCAGTGCTTGGATCTCTCCCCGCATCATGTTCTATTGGCACTCTTTCGGTCGGACTTTGACTAACAACCCGTCCATTCCCCACACTCACCCCCATATGCTTATGACCAAGCTCTACTTTTCCATCTTCTCTAGCATGACGAACTCTATTCCAAACCACCACATCACCGCGCTTAGGAGTGCCATAGTGCATAGTCCATCCAGCCCTTAATAAACCCACTTTAACTTCTGTAATAGTTGGACAAGATTCCGGCAACACACCAGTTTCTTGTAAAACTGTCGAAACAAATAAAGGCCCGGCCAGTTTCCCGTCCATCAAATTTGGATCTTGGAAAGCCGTGCTACCCAAATAAAAAGTAGCTTTACTAGCAATAGCTTCTCGATTAGGATCCTCTGATGCTTCCGGAACAATCGGCCCAGATTCATCTGCTGCCGCCCCTTCAACTTCATCTCCTTCAGTTCGAGTAAAAAACTCCGTTTCCTCAGAAGGGAGCATGTTTACATTACTAGCCATATAAGCCGCTAATAATTCCGAAATCTTAATAGCAACCGTCTCATACAAAGTAAATTCACGATTTTCATCTAAACCATCTAAAGACTCTTCATCCACATCATAAGACATCATTGTTTGCAAAAAATCCCCTGCAGCCACTTGTCTCTCTACTTTTTCAATTTCGGGACTATCCGGAGATTCAGTGTTTAATCTTTGCAATTCATCCACTGCACTGGCACGCAATGTCTCACAATTTTGCCGAGTATAATTTATAAGCTCTTTAATCTCTTGCTTGGTTGCTACATTAAATTTGCTTTTCAAAGTCAATTCAATCAATCGCTGATTTAGTTCTTGATCTGATAAACACTCCTGCTCGCTTTCGACATCCCCATCATGTGGCTGTTCAACAATCATAATAATTATCGTTTAAGCTGCCACCGCCTCAGTTTCAACTCCCTTACTTTCTTCTTGTTGCTTCAAAATCTGTTCGGGATTAGTCGTCACGATCTTATCCTCAGCGTACGAAGCAATAATCTGAATGGCCACGTGCTTAAGCCCCGCAAAGAAAAGTCCCTGTCCCACGCCACTATTAAGCAACATGTACTTCTCCCCTTCTGTTAAATTGAAAATCTTTCCAAGCCCATCCATAACCGCTGGCGATTGTTTAAGCAAAACTTGCATCGAGGAGTTCGTAATAATCGGTTTTCCATAATCACTTTTAATAAAATCTTCCACATCCTGCGTAATAGTCGTCACTCCTAAATAATATTTACGAGCTCTCTTCACTAATCCATACAAAAACTTCGCTGAATCATCATGTTGCATCAGAGACCAAGCCTCATCAATTACTAGCAGCCTCTTTTTAAGAGAACTACGCACTCTATTCCAGATATAATTAAGCAAAATATACATGGCAATCGGCCGCAAAGAATCTTCTAAATCTCGAATAGAAAAAACCACCAAATGATTGTCCATCTGAACATTTGTCTTTTGATTGAAAATCCCGCCAAAAGTACCAGTGGTGAATTTTTGAACCCGTTGTGCTAATTCCACTGCCCCATCCATAGAAGAAAGAACATTATGAAAATCATCCATAGTTGGTGGTTCAACCGCCGAAGGATCCGTAGTTTCCATCGTAATCCCACGCGTAGCATAGGTATCAATCAAGGCTTTATCAATCAAAGCTTCATCTGCTGCCGTCATATCACCAAGCATCAACTTCATTAAACCAGTCAAATTAATCACCGCTGAACGTAACAAATCACCAGGTTTAGATACTTCATCCTTAAGTGGCGCTGGTAAATCAAACGGATTAATACGACGATCTGAATTAAGCGAAACTTTCATATAAGTTCCCCCCACAGTTTGTGCCAAAGATTCATATTCATTTTCCGGATCAAGAATAATTACATCTGTTCCCATCATTAAACTACGCAAAATTTCTAATTTAATAGCATACGACTTACCTGCTCCAGATTTCGCAAACACCACTGAATTGGCATTTTCCAAAGAGAAGCGGTCAAAAACAATCAGACTATCGTTATGACGATTCAAACCATATAAAATCCCTTCATTTGACGTAAGTTCCGAAGAAACAAACGGAAAAGTAGAAGAAAGTGGAGCCGTATTCATATTGTGATAAATCTCTAATTCATCTGACCCTAACGGCAGAGTTGAATTAAGAGCATGTTCCATTCGAAGATCTGCGCGACGCGTCATAACAAGTTTTCCTCCAAGAAGACTTTCTAATTGTTTAGTTACTTTTTCGAGCTTTTTTAAATCATCGTGATAAACAGTAAAATAAAGGGCGAATTGGAAAAATTTCTCCTGTCCACGCTGAAGATTAGTTCGAAGTTCCTCCGCATCCTGCAACGCAGTTTCTAGGGCTGGGTCACGAACCCGTCCTTTTTCTTGTGACATATGCATACTAGACTGAAACTTAGCCACCTGCGACTTCAAAGTACGCATAATCTTATCTGATGGAATCGGATAAATAAATTGCGACATATCCATGGTGACATCAAAATTCACAACCGGCGAAAGCCAGTTTGTCTCGATATAACGAGGATAGCTATAAACAAAGAAACTCTGTGCAAAAAGACCATCAATCAACAGATGATTAAAATTAACCTCCATTGAAGACGGGGCAATCAAATCACGGATAGTGGATATGCCCTTTTGAAAGATTTTTTCTGATTCAATGACTTTTTTCTTCTCTTCCGGTGAAAGTTTAGTGTAATCAAGTTTACCTTCCTCGTCTTTAGGAGGATTTTCCGCTGTGCCTTTCGGGACAATGGACCCTTTAGCGCCAGGGACCGCAGCTGCGGCCGCGGCTTTTGGATCAGCTCCCGTCTCTTTGGCAGTTTTCATAGCTTTTCCTTTGCTCTTATTTGCTTCGGTACGCGCTGTCCATTTATCTTTCAAACCACCAAATAAACCACCTGATTTCTTAGATTCGGGAGGTGTTACCAAGGGCGCGTTGGCCGGTGCTTCAGCCGGTGCCGACGGAGCAGCTGGAGCGGCCGATTGTTCGACCGGAGCTGGTTCCGCAACTGGAACCGCTGTTGGTTCGGCTGGAACCGCTGCTACAGGTTGAGCAACTTCAGTTACAGGTTGAGCCGCGGTGTCTTGATTTTGATTTTCGTCAGCCATAAATTTATAAGGTTCACTAAATCAGATAATTATATCAGAAAATGACCTAAATTTCAAGCCTATTAAACTAATTTCACTCCTTGTTTCCAATCTGCAGCGAAAGGCTCATAATTAATTTCTAATTTTCTATCATTCAAATTATAACGAACAATACTTACTCTAAAGTATTCAAACTCTTGAGGGTCTTTTGAACGACCACCATCAAGAATTTCTCTACTAATAATCATTTCATCCTCACTAATAATTTCTTCATTCTCCGCTAAAACCAAAAGATCGCTTAACGTTGTTTCTTCTTCAAATCCATCTCCAAACGCCACTCCAATTCGATCGTTATAAGCTAAATATGTATTTCCTTCTTGTTTATTCAAAGCCAAAACCTCATCTGCACTTTTCACTACTCCTTTAATTTTCTTTTCAACTTTTCCTCGACTAGCTCCAACTGAAGCTCCTAGCCGAACAAATCCCAATTCAGCGTAATGTGGATCCAACTCTAACACCTCCGGAGGAACCTTGTCCGGATCATATTGAATTTTCATTTTACGGCTCATCTCTAACAAAAGATCATCTATTTTCTTCATAATTGCCAAAACATCTTTTGAACTTAAATATTTAGGGATAAAAATAGCAAATTCCTCTCCTCCATAACGACACAAAACATCACCTTCACGTCCTAATCCAGACTGCATCGCATGAGCGGCTTCAATTAAAACATCATCTCCTAATGGATGCCCGCGATGTTTTTTTCGCGTCCCACTATCATCAACTTCATCCAATTCTTGATAAACATAATCATTAATCCTTTTAAATCCAGCAAAATCCAAAATTAAAACTGTATGTCCATCGGTACGCTGTGAATTCACTTTAGTATCTATAAGCTCATTCCACCGCGCTCTATTTGGAATGCCAGTCAAAGCATCAATCATTCCCTTAGTTTTAGCTTCATCCGCTTCTAATCGAGACTCATATAATGCCTTATTACGTTGCTCTAACATTAAAACAAATCTTTGCCCAATAATTTTTGCGGCTCCAATTCCTCCTCCACTAAGAATTTGATCGGCAACATCAACAACAGACTGCTGTCTTAAATCAAAAATCGAAGGACGTAATCCTCCCATAAATTCCGCGTTAGCATACAAATAATTAGTCAAATCATTCACATAAGCAGGATCTAGCGCTTCACGCCCCTCCCTTAGGGTCGGACCAGGCTCAACATCCTCCAAAACGTCTCCAGCTCGTTTTCTAAGTCCTTTAACAACTTCACTAATAACATCCCACGAAAAAGAATCCACATTCTCTCTAGACTTTTCATCTTCTGATAAAGATTCTACTTCTTGCTTAATTTTAGCTCTAAGCTCCGCCCCTCTCAAAAAACCTTGTCCCGCCGGGACATCACGATTTACCCTTTCCATTAATCCACTAGAAAGTATTCCTGAATACGTACTCCTCACTCCCTGCACCATCTCTGTATAATCACTCGGTTTCTGGCTATACGCTTCAGTTAAAATTGCATCATGCAAAGTATCGGCGTTTGTATAAGCATCCAAAATATATTGAGTCCCGCCATCAGGCATATTTGTTTGAATCCACAAAAAATCATCTAAAAGCTGCACAAAATATCCCAGACCGTGAATAATTTCATTCCCTACAACCACTTGATCTCCTTTTTTATCTACGCTAAAAATCGGCGCATAACAACGAGCTCGATTAAACTCAACTGTTTTAAATAAACTTTTTACCTTATCCGCATTATCAGCCGAATCTATTGTGAATTGAAAATCAGCAATCTCATTAATCATTTTAGTCAATAACTCCGGTGGCGTAGCATCAACCGTTTCCAATTTAAGAGTACTACCATCGAGGAGCCCAGTAAGTTCAGTATCCTCAGTATCATCAATATCGCCCAAAGGAACTAAAGTATCTTCTAACATCGCCACTTCAGCCCGAGCATGACTGCCATTTGTGCTATCTTCATCGCCTCCCCGGCCAGGGCTACCTGGATCTCCCCAAAAAATCACCCTCGACTCTCCAAATAAGTCGGTTAGTCGCGTTGAAATCGAATTAATTTTAAAAGTAAGCATAAGTATAGTTCACACCTTAACCTTATCACATTTTACAAATTACGTCAACCATGATTAAACAGACTCTTTTAAATTTTATTTTTTATGCTAAAGTAGGGCCATGTCCGAAAAAGATGAAAATTTGGAAAACGAAGATCAAAACCTAGAAGAGCAAGAGGAAAAAACCGAAGAATCCTCCGAAAACGAAGAAGAACCCAAAACCCAACTTTTTGACCCTCGCTATAAGGCCCGCGCCATTTCTGATGAAATGGAAGAGTGCTATCTCGATTACGCGATGAGTGTAATTGTCTCTCGTGCTCTCCCAGATGTGCGTGATGGTTTAAAACCTGTGCATCGCCGTATTTTGTATGTCATGCACGAGTCTGGCCTGCGCGCTAGTGCTAAATTCAGAAAATCAGCTAACGTTGTTGGTGAAGTTCTTGGTAAATATCATCCACATGGAGATTCGGCTGTTTACGACTCCATGGTTCGTATGGCTCAAAATTTCTCACTACGTTACCCGCTAGTTAATGGCCAAGGTAACTTTGGCTCGATTGACGGAGATTCAGCTGCTGCCTATCGTTATACCGAGGCCAAAATGCAAAAAATTGCCGAAGAAATGCTAGCGGACATCGACAAAGACACTGTGGATTGGGTTGATAACTACGATACCTCCCGCCAAGAACCGCGCGTTCTGCCCGCTAAACTCCCTCAGCTCCTTTTAAATGGAACTATGGGTATTGCCGTTGGTATGGCCACTAATATTCCACCACATAATTTAGGAGAATTAGTAGATGGAATAATTGCTTTAATTAAAGATCCAGAACTCACTGTCGAAGATTTGATGGCATACATCAAAGGTCCTGATTTCCCAACCTATGGCATGATTTATGACACCGAGGCTATCAAAGCCATGTACGTAAATGGCCGAGGCGGAATTGCTATGCGTGCTCGAGCCGAAATCGAGGAACGAAAAAGCGGTAAATTCCAAATCCGCGTTACCGAAATCCCCTATCAGGTTAATAAAGCGAATTTAATTGAAAAAATAGCAGAACTTGTCCGCGCCAAAAAAATCGTTGGAATTACTGATATTCGCGATGAATCCAGTCGTGATGAAATTCGCATTATTATTGAACTTAAAAGAGACTCATATCCCAAAAAGATATTGAACCAACTCTACAAAATGACGGCCATGCAGACCAGTTTTAATATGAACATGATTGCGCTGGTAGATGGAATTCAACCAAGACTTCTTAATCTAAAAGAAGTTTTAAATTATTTCATTGCCCATCGAAAAATTGTTATTACCAAAAAAACTGAATACGAACTACGAATTGCTAAAGCTCGCGCTCACATTTTAGAAGGGCTAAAAGTTGCTTTAGATCATATCGATGCTGTCATTGAAACCATCAAAAAATCAAAAACTAAAGAAGACGCCGCTCTTGCTCTAGAAAAGAAATTCAAACTTACTGACAAACAATCCGCCGCTATTCTCGAAATGCGATTACAAACTTTAGCTGGCTTAGAACAACAAAAAATTGAAGATGAATATAAGGAAAAAATCACTTTAATTAGTGAACTCGAAGCTATTCTTGCTGATCCCCAAAAAGTTCTAAACATCTTAAAAGAAGAATTAGCTGAACTTAAGGAAAAATATGGAGACCCTCGCCGCACGGAAATTATTCCGCATGCTATTGGTGAATTTTCCGCAAAAGACACCATTCCAAACAGCCCAATGCTAGTCATTCTTACCAAAGAAAACTACATCAAACGAGTTCCACCAGCCTCTTTCCGCACCCAGCATCGTGGTGGCAAAGGAATTATTGGCATGAGCACCAAAGAAGAAGACGAAATTCGCATCATGCGCTACGTCAAAAACCACGATGACCTTTATTACTTCACTAACAAAGGCCGCGTTTTTAAACTCCCGGCTTATGAAGTCCCCCAAACATCTCGCACTGCCAAAGGCCAAGCCATTGTTAACCTGCTTCAGCTCGAAAAAGAAGAACAAGTCACGGCTATTTTGAAAATCAGTGAAGAACAACAAGGAAAATTCTTATTCATGGGGACTTCTAAAGGGACTGTTAAAAAAACCTCTATCGACCAATTTAAAAATGTACGACGCAGTGGATTAATTGCTATCAAACTCCGTGATGACGATGAACTCGAATGGGTTAAACAAACTTCTGGAGACAACCGGGTGGTCATCGCCACCAAAGAAGGAAAATGTATTCAGTTTGACGAACATGATGTCCGTCCCATGGGGCGCCCATCCATGGGAGTTCGTGGTATTCGTTTGAAAAAAGATGACGAAGTTATTCAAATGGATGTTGTGCGCGATGAAGGAGCTGATCTATTAGTTGTAACCGAAAATGGTTTAGGAAAACGCACTCCCCTTTCCAGTTATCGCTTTCAAGCTCGTGGTGGATCAGGAGTAAAAACCGCTAATCTTTCTCCAAAAACCGGTAAAATAGTTGGAGCTGCTGTTTTAGAAGGAAACATCGAAGGAGATCTTATTATTGTTTCTAAAGAAGGACAAATCATCAGACTCGAAATTACATCTATTCCTACTCGTGGCCGTGCCACTCAAGGAGTTTACCTAATGAGAGTCAAAAAAGCTGACCGAGTCGCCTCAATTTCTTTAATTCGCAAGGAAATTGAACTAGAAGAAGAAACCGCAGAAGAAACCGAGGGAGAAGCCGAGAAAGAAACTAAAGAAAAAGCTCCCGCAAAAAAACCTACAAAAAAAGTCGCAAAAAAAACTGAAGAAAAACCCATCAAAAAACCCGTAGAAAAAACTCCAAAACCTAAGAAAAAAGCTACTAAAGAGAAAAAAGCCTCCCCAAAAGCAAAAGAAGAAGCTAATATTGAACAACCTACATTAATTTAATGTCCTCCTTCTTATGCGTCTTCAACTAAGACCTTGGATCTGGACCGTCTGCTTGGCCCTAATTATTCTAATCCAAATTCCTTTTGCTTGGGCCATTGGCGATCTTTGGCTTTCTAATAATAATTTTTTTCTATCTGATGACACCATTGTTCATAATCAAATGGTTCGGGTTTACGCCACAATTCATAATAGTAGTGGGACTGATATTTTAGGTTCAGTTCGTTTTGTTGATGAAATCAGCCAGGAACAAATCGGTAGCGATCAAGCTATTTCCGTTTTAAGTGAAAGCACTGACACGGTTTTTGTTGATTGGGCTCCAACCGCTGGCACCTATACCATCAGCGCTACTGTTTACCCTTGGAATGACGATTTTGACCAACCTGATAACAACAAAGCTCTTCTTACAACTATTGTTGATTACGATTTTGACGGAGACTTTGTTGGTAATTCAATGGACCCGGATGACGATAACGATGGGACACCAGACACACAAGACGCTTTCCCATACGATGCAAACGAAACCACAGACACTGATGGCGATGGGATTGGCGATAACTCTGATGAAGATGATGACAATGATGGCGTTTCAGACGAAGAAGATGCCCTTCCCCAAGACCCAAATGAAACCATAGACACTGATGGCGATGGGATTGGCGATAACTCTGATGAAGATGATGATAATGATGGTCTTACAGATGAAGAAGAACTCTCTTCCACTGACTCTACGCCAGAAATTACAGATCCTAAAAATCCAGATACTGATGGCGATGGTGTAAATGATGGCCAAGACGCTTTTGCCACAAATGGCAGAGAATCCTTTGATTTTGATAATGATGGAATTGGCGATAATGCCGACCTTGATGATGACAACGATGGTCTTTTGGACGTAGATGATGAGTTCCCAGAAAACCAAGGGCCAGTTATTGAGTATGTACAATACGAGGAAATTGATGCTGAAACTGGCGAAACAATCTTAGTTTTGGATGCGAGCGCATCTTATGATCCCGACGGAGACAGCACCAAAATGGTTTATCGCTGGTATACAAAAGATGGTCGTTTAGTTGGTGAAACCTCTGAATTACGAATCGGGGCAAACATGCTTTTCCCCTCTACTTTGCAAATTTTTGATGAAAACGGTGAATGGCGAACCACTCTCCTTAATTTAACAGGGAATAAGATGGTCCAGGTCATTGGGTTGACCTTTGGCTTTATCCTTTTATTTACACTTGCATTACTGGTTTATTTTAAATATACTTCCTCCGCTCCTAAGGGTAAATCCCCTAAAAAACGCAAAACTTCTAAAAAACGTAAAACTTCTAAAAAATCATGAAAACCGGAATTCATCCAAAATACTATAAAGACTCAGTCATTACCTGTACTTGTGGAAACATTATTAAAGTCGGATCAACAAAAGAAAGCTATTCTACGGAGTTATGTTCTAAATGCCACCCATTTTACACTGGTAAAAAGAAAACTGTTGATACCGCTGGACGTATCGAAAAATTTGAAGCAGCGCGCAAACTAGCCGCCAAAAAACAAGAAACCATAAAGGCCAAAACTCCTAAAAAACGCAAATCTGTCGAAGAAAAAGTTAATGAAGCTCTGCAAAAGGAACGTGAACGTGATGAACGTGAAGAAGCCAAACTCCAAGAAAAACTCCAAAAAAAGCGTGAAAGTTATCGCGGAGTAACGCCGGTAGAGGTAGAAACCGCTGAAGAAGAAGAAAAGAGCGATGCGCCAACTGAGGAAGAAGAGGCTGCTGTTGCGCCGACTGAAGAGGCTGAGGAAGAAGAGGCTGTTGAGCCGACTGAAGAGGCTGAGGAAGAAACCCCATCAGAAGAAGCTGCTTAAATTCAACATTCTATGCCCGGAAATACCTTTGGTCACTTATTCCGACTTACCACTTGGGGTGAATCCCACGGCCAAGCTATCGGAGGTGTTATTGATGGTTGCCCAGCTGGAATTCCTCTTTCAGAAAAAGACATCCAGCCAGATTTAGATCGCCGTCGGCCAGGACAAAGTAATCTCACCACCGAACGAGCTGAGACAGATCAAGTAGAAATCTTATCTGGAGTTTTTGAAGGAAAAACAACGGGAACACCAATTTCGCTAATTATTTACAACAAGGATCAACGTCCTGAAGATTATGAAAAAATTAAAAACACGTATCGCAAAGGACATGCCGACGAAACTTATGATTTAAAATATGGCTTTCGGGATTATCGGGGTGGAGGCCGCGCTTCCGCGCGGGAAACCGCCATGCGAGTTGCCGGAGCTGCCATTGCTAAAAAAGTCCTCAGCACAGCTGGTGAAAAAACCAAAGTCATAGCCTACACCAAACAAATTGGAGACCTAACCGTGAACGAACCTGATTTTAACGTTATTGAACAAAACCCGGTGCGTGCCGCTGACCTAAAAGTAGCCAAACAAATGGAATCCGCCATTCTAGAAGCCAAAGAAGCCGGAGATTCGCTGGGAGCAACCCTAGAAGCTCAAATTTCAAACTGCCCAATCGGCCTAGGCGAACCAGTTTTTGATAAATTCAAAGCTGATTTAGCCAAAGCGACCTTAAGTATCAACGCTGTTTTAGGGTTTGAGTATGGCCCCGGATTCGATGTCGCCAATCTAAAAGGCTCAGAAAACAACAAAATCGAAACTGGGATTTACGGCGGGATCACCAATGGCAAACCTATTACAATTCGCGTGGCTCTCAAACCAACTGCCTCCATCAAAATAGAAGGGAGACATGATCCTTGCCTCGCTCCACGCGCTGTTCCAGTGTTAGAAGCTATGATTTGGCTAACCATAGTCGACCATTATTTACGCCAAAAAACAACTAAATAAGACCCACTAAAAGGGCCCCCTTTTAGCGGGAGCCCTTTTTATGATGTCCTAAGTTTTTAGGCAGCCTTTACTCAAGCTCAAGAGCAAGAGTTAGAACCTTACTAAACTCAGCTCTAGTCATACCATTTGCTGGGCCAAAGGTGCCATCACCGTATCCAGCCACAATGTCATTAACGTAAGCATACAAGACATACTTAGCAAACCAATCACTAAGAGTAAGATCCGTGAATGGATTTTCCTCAAGTTCAAAGGTTGCAAGTAAACCACTTTCCTCGTCAACAAGAATATCAATGTCTAAGCCACCTTCGATTAGAATCTTAAGCGCTTCAACACGATTAATTGAATCGTTTGGTCGGAAAGTGCCATCTTCATATCCTTCGACAACACCAATATCTTTAGCAGCTTCTACATAAGGAGCATACCAATCACTTGGCTCAACATCTGTAAATGAAGTGCTACTAACAGTTGAGATATCTTCTCCAGCAGCTACAAGCACCATCTTGGTAAGCTCAGCTCTAGTAATAGCCCAATCTGGTTGGAAAACATTCTCAGATAACCCACTAGCAATACCTAAGCTAACAACAGTCTTAATATAATCTTCTGCCCAGTGACCAATAAAGTCAAAATTAGAGAAGTCCATTTCGACAACAACGGCCGGAACAATCTCTGCCCAGACATACTCTTCAGTATCAAGACCTCCTCCAAATATTTCAACTATTTCATCCTCATCAAGATCTTCAGTAGAACCAGTTGGAGTAGCACTTCTTTCGGAACTTACTGAAGATTCATTACCAGAGGTGTCAACAGTTTTGACTGTATAGTAGTAGGTTGTTCCTTCAGTAACACTAGTATCGGTATAAGCACTAGCCGTTACTTGAGTAGTATTAATCTGACTAGCATCATTGGCTGTAAATCCAGAACTAGTTCCTCTAAACACGAGGTACTCCATAAAGTCAACGTCGCTACTATTATTCCAATCCAAGGCTACATAACCATTGTTACCAATCGCACTTAAACCAGTTGGAGCGGATGGAGCAACATCATCAGACCAATCAACAGCTCCAAAGATAGAAAATTCCTTGGTAGAATAAATCATCTTAAGTTCATCATCGTCTTGATGTAAACGACAAGTTGTTGCTTCCCAGTTAGAGTCCTCTGAGCTAGAAATATGTCCACAACTCATATCATCGATCTGATCGGCAGTAAGACCCGCATCCGTATAATCATATTCAATCTTAATGGCTTTACCCAAACCACTAACTGTCACACCATTATTATCGGAAATACTAATATCAACTCCTTGATCTAAAATAGGATCAGCTGCCGCTGTATCAATCATTTCTGAAGTCTTCTTAACAGAAACACTATAACTTTGATTACCATCACCCATTGCTTCCGCTGGGATAGTAATAGTCATAGCGGGATTTTCGTGTTGGATTATTCCTCCATTAGCCGGAACCACACTATAAGAACTTGGTGGAAGCACTGTATAACCAGCAATAGCGGTCATGGCCACATCAACGTCTTCCATACCAGTAGTAACAACTACGGTTTGAACATTACCAGCGGTTGTTTCATAACCATCCTTATAAGCTTTAATTGTCCAAGTTCCAGGTGCAACAGCAAAAGAATAATCTCCAAGATCATCAACCATGACAGTACGATCTTTACCAGTTGAATCAGTGGCGACAACTCGAGCATCATTACTAGTTAATGTCCCGTCAGCTGTAACTGCACCACGAATACCTACATTTTTATCAGCTGTTTCAATAACAAAGTCTTCGGTTGAAACATTGCTGTTTTCAACTGTTACGGTGTCATTAAATGGTAAATAATCTTTCATCTGTATTTTGACAGTATAAGAGCTATTAGCTGGAACACTTATGGAATAGTCACCATTATCATCGGTAGAGACTTCCTGACTGTAGTCATTAGCTGGGTCAGTAAATTTAAGCTTAGCATTAGCAACTGGTCCGTCCACTTCACCGGTACTTTCCACTGAACCAGAAAGATCAACTTTCTCACCAATCTCAAAGGTAATAATTGTAGAATCACCAACCGTAATATTAGACTGTCCTGGCAAAGCACCTATTTCCGCTACAAAGGCATAAGCTTCATAACCAGTTCCAGCTTCTAATTTAATAGTCTTTTCAGAGAGACCATTAAGTTCCACAAAATTAGATGATCCGGTTTCATCACTAAAGATATCAACAAAAGCTTCGCTCACTTCATAAAGGTAACCACTACCATTTACAAAACGAATACTAACTTCTTTGGTATCATTAGTGGTTACAAAGACATCTCCAAGAACTTCACTATTGCCATCACTGACATCTAAGTCAGTCTTAAAGATCTTATGACCAAACTCATCATTAAAGGTTCCTAGTTCATATTCACCAGCCGCGACACGCAAAGTGAATTCACCGGCACTATTGGTACGAACTTCACTAAAGCTATGCTCGGCGGCACCATCAACACTCTCTGCAAAAACAGAGGCATCAGCTAAACCTACTCCTTCTCCAGAACCATATTTAAGCGTTCCAGTAACCTCAACAAAATTATCTTCATTAAGGTTAATATTTTGGCCAGTTAGATTAATAGTACCAATATTAACGGTCTTACAAATCTCTCCAAATCCCATAACCCAGCCACAAACATTCCAGTTAGTACTAGCATCCGCGTAGAATGAGTACTTACCATTACCATCGGTGTGGGTATCAAAGAACTGTGGAAGCCAATTACCATTGCTATCAACGGCATTACCAAAGACTGGTTGGTTAGCCACGGCTTTGTTGTTCTTGGTTAAGGTACCACTAACTTTAATAGCCGGTACTTTTAACCTAAATTCAACTGCTTCTGGATTTTCCGAAGTAGCTTCGTCATCTATAATAACGTCTTGTCGAGGCATAGAAGGCATACCAGCTTTGTGAACATCAACCTCATACCATCCCGGTGCAACAGCCGCGGTAAAGGTCCCGTCTTCTCCAGTCTCTCCACCAACCCCTCCGCCAAAACTCGCTCCAAACATTGCCGGAGCAACAAAAACATGAGCATTTGGAATAGCATTTCCATTATCATCAACAACTGTTACCTTAACATAATTTTCAGCCTTCTTAATGGTAAAGGCAACCTCTGCGCCTTCACCGTTTACTTTAACATCTTGAGGGCTTGGAGACATAAAGGACGCAGCTGGAGGTGGACCCATGAAAAATCCTTTTGGCATCCATGGATCAAGAGAAACTGTGTAAAATCCTTGCGGAACAGTCATTTCCTCACTGATGTTCCCTAACACACTAAACTCTGATTCTTTCTCAAAGAAGTAACCTTCTCCAAAAATACGAAGATCCACTTGCTCGCTAGACGGACCTCCCGAAGCCGTAATAGTGAGAGTTTGCCATTCATCATCGCCTCCCTCATCACCATAATCATCTCCTTCGGCCGCAATAAGTGATAGGCTAACATTTTCAGTCGCCCCATCACCAAGCCACACAAAGGATCCTCCTTGACCAAAGTATTCTTGTTCTTCACCGCCAACGTCTAAGACAACATAACCATCCATATAAACGTCATAGTCACCTTCTGGTAAAGAAGGAACTGTAACAGTTCCATACATATTAGTGCCATCAAAAGTAAGTTCCTCCGAAAAGTGAGCTCCGGACATACTATTAACATGCACTGTTACTTGTTCCCCATTATCTGGAGGAGTACTTAAACCAGTAGCATCAACTTGAACTACAATTTTTCCGCTACCCTTAGGTTCAATATAAATAGGCTCCGCTTCGATAGATTCTTGCATCTGCCCATCCGCATCGTAAGTCTCGATAATAGGAATATAACCTTCCGTCGAAACATCACTAGCCGTACTTGGATTTCGAATACCCTTCAAATCAAGACTAATAAAGTCCATTGGCTGGGTCGCACCATTAATAACCATAGTAACTGTTCTAGTAGAAGTATTTCTACTCACAGAATCAATGGTAATAGCACCGTCTCCCCAACCATTAATATCTTGATTTACTGAACTCATCATTCCGTCTCCTCCAGCGGCAAAGACTGGTACTGCACCAACGTTAGTCACATCAAATCCACGCGGGAATTTAATTCTAATTTGGCCGCCATCAGGAATAGTTTCCATAGCTGAAAAATCTACCCAGAAAATTGATTCCGCACCAGCTAAACGATTTTCCGGGCTAACATTAGCTCCACCAGCAAACATGTTAAACATCACTTGCGAATCATCCCAATCATCAAAAGCATAATACTCATCAAAATAAGGCATGATGTAGTTTTCGAAGGTATTATAGGTATTTAGAGGAGTCGCAATACTACGACCAGACCACTCATCACTATCTTCCGTAGTCTTAATAGTATTACCAGCTCGATCCTCTATATCGACCCCAATCGCAGCGATATTTCCTTCTTTAACGGCTAGTCCTTCAATTTCCGTCATATTTTCCCATTCATTATAATGGATACTAATTCCATCCATGGAAGTTAATGGGTATATATTTAAATTATTTAAACAAGTTTGCGCTGTGACCTGATCAATTTCACAAGTAGACAAGGTGTAGTTTCTTAAAATTTCAGCCTCATCCTTGTTAACAGGCTCATTAAACCAAATTCTAAGAGAATACTCGTTAATATCAAACCAGGTAATTTCTGGGCCATCTTCATCAGCCCCGGTATTGGCAGTAGTAAAGTTTTGAGTATATTCATCAAGGGCATTACCCATTAAATCAGTTACTCCAGTAGTTACCACTAATTGGTAAGCCGTATTAGGGCTAAGCACATCTTCTAGTTTCCAATTAGCAAAACGTCCTCCGGAATCATACTCAACTGAACCAGCTACTTTTACATCAGTAGAAGCATTTTTAACGTAAATGTTACTATCAGTGTTTCCAGCGTTTAAGTCATTAATCGTACTAGATGACATTTGCTTAGAGAATGGAATTTCAATTCCCCAAATATAGGTTTGAACTCCTTGAATAGTCTCTGTTTGCCAATCCCAATATTCATCAAGACTAGTGCCCCAAATTTGCGGAGCAGAAGTGTCACCCTCGGCACTATTATTCGTATGGAAATAAAAATCATAAGCCATATTATTATCTTTATTCCACATATCCCAAGAACGGAGAGCTTGACCACCACCATCCTTCATATCAGTTGTTACCACCACATGATATTCCTGATCAGGAGTTAAAGTCCGACCATTACCTTGATCAATCAAATGAAAGAAAGCGGTATTAGTATCTGTATCAAAAGTATATTCATCGGCAGTCAAAGCCGCCCCATCACTACATGCATAATAATTATTACAAATATGCGGGAAAACCTTAAAGCTATTAGCATCAATAGTGTCTGGATCCATAGCCTCAGAAAACTCAACTCCAATAGAAGGAATATTTGTTGGTTCATCCCAACCATTAGGCCAACCAAAGTTAACCCAAGGAGCTTCATCCTGATAATTCAAATCAAGAACCTCGGCTGCACGGATATTAGTAGAATCATCATCTACCATCCAGTTACCAGCAAGATCTTTAATATTTTTGGCTTCAAGATTTAATGTCATACCTTCATTTAAATTTAAGCCATAAATAAATAGATTCCCACTAAATGGATCGTATTCAAACTCTTTCCCTTCTAAAGAAACTCGTTGATCTGGAGCCCCCCCAACTGTAGAGGAAGAATAAAGTGTGTAGTTCTTAGGATTAACAGCGGTATCTTCCTTAACAACCTCCGAAAACTGAATTTGAACTTCCCAGTTAGTTGCACTCATATAGGCAACCGTTGGAGCAGCTAAATCCGCATCACCAGTAGTAAAAGTCTTAGTGGTTGCTGCCAAAGCATTTCCACCACGATCCTTAACATCACCACTTAACGCAATCGTATACTCAGTATTAGGGCTTAAAGGATCCTCAGGGAAGAAATCTACAACCCAACCGTCAGAATAATATTCTCGTTTACCAGAAACTGGAGCCGAATTATCACTCGTTGGGTACATAGTTAAAGTGCTACTCGTAAAGCTACTAGAATCCATATCTTCAGTAAAAAAGATACTAATCATTCCCGCACCTACAGACACATCTTCAGCCCCATCACTAGGTTGCATAAATGAAACTTCTGGAGAGTCATTATCAGCCGCTCCTCCAGTTTCAAAGAAAATCCATTCAGCCCATGGCATAGCACTTCCATTTTCATCTTTAATAGTAGAAGAATAAGAAGGCTCGTGTGGATCACGACCAAGCTTCCAAATATAATAACTATAAGAATCTAAACTTGCATTAAGCGCACAAGTCACGGTTTGACTAGCTGACTTATATTGCACAGATGTACAAAGATTAGTGTTTTCATCACCCTCCTTAACCAATTGAACGCTAGTAGTAGTTACCGTAGAACTATCCAGACCAATATCAAACTTAGCCGAAGCAGTTTTGATATTAGTAGGAACATCCCAATCACCCCAACTTGGACTAGCTTCCATGATTGAAACCATATTCTGGAATTCATCAGGATTATATCCAGCCCCAGTATACTCAGCGTTAGAACTCATTTGGTTCCCAGCAGCATCCATAAGATCATTTATAGAAAGGGCAAAAGAAGAATCTTGGTCAATATCATTAAATCCTCTAATTTCTAACCGGTTTTCCCAAGGATCATATTCAGATATTAAACCATCCTTGTCAGCGAAACCTTCCCCTCCAAAAACAAAATCAAAATTATTCATATCTTGTACCGAGGAAGCTTTCATAGCTTCACTAAACTGAATCCACATCGTACTACCATCAAATTCAGCAAAATCTACTTGCGGTTCAGTCTCATCAATATCATCAGTTTGGAAAGATCTACTAAACTGCCCCGATAAGGCATTACCAGCAGCATCTGTGACACCTGTTTTAACGGTAAAGGTATAATCAGTATTAGCATTAAGAGGTTCGCTAATATGGAATTCAGCGGAACTAGAACCAGAATGATAGTAAACTTCTCCATTAACCTGAGTAGTACTACCAGAAAGATTATATGTTAACTCAATATTGCTACCTGGGTCCGTAGGATCACTATCTTTGATCGTATCGCCATCCATACTTTCATCAAAGAAAACCGTAATAATTCCTACTCCCGTTGGCACACCTACAATCCCCGTACCTCCTGAGTAATCATCTAAGGTAGAGTAGTATATGGTAGGTTCATTAGTATCAGCCCCTGAACTAGTATAAAAATAATAGTATTCAGCACCAAATTGCATATCACCTCCACTTAAGTCTTTAGGCCCACTAGAGCCACCTTGAATTTCAAGTTCATAAAAAGAACTCGCATCTAACTCATCTTCCGGGATATCTATAGTTACAGTTTGGGTGTCAGCATCATAAGATACGTAATCATCTCCCAAATCAGCTACACTAGTAGTTGTGTAATTAAATTCATTTAGTTTACGAAGGACAAAATCCTCATCTTCAATCGTGCCAGAGTCTAAACGTTCCGAAAATTCTATTTGAATAGTAGAAAGATTAGTTGGGACTTCCCATTCATAATTATAAGGTTTAGTATTAGTTATATAAGGCGATTGATTATCGTCATACATATCACCATCAAACCCTGCAAAACTAATTGAATTATTAGTGGTTAATACATTTCCTTCGTCATCTTCTAAACCAGTTATCGTAAATGTATATTCAACACCCGCCGTCATGTTTCCTGTAAACTGGAGACTAAGACGATCCCAATCTTCCCAGTAATTACCAATTGTCAATCCCGGAACAGACAAATTAGCGGAACTGGTATTAAGTCCATTATGTTCATCAAACATGATTTCTATCTCACTAGGACTATGCACATTTACATTAGTCATTTGCGGAGGAGTTGTATCAACTTCATAACCAGAGAAAGAATAAACCACTGCACTTTCCTGTATTGTCCCTCCATCTACATCTTTTACTCCATTATTACCACCCACAATCACAAGGTCATAAGACCCACCAGCGACCATAGCAGTAGTGAAAGAAAGGCTAACAAAACGCCCTCCTCCTCCTTCACGATAAATAGCTTCAATAACACAGGCTCCACCGGCACATTGAGCTGGAGTATCAGTCCCGTGTTGCAAAACTGCAAAATTACTCTCTGTTAACGTCTCAATATCAACGGCCTTGTTAAAATCCATACATAGAGTTTTGCTTTCACAAGGGAACACTCCCATAACCCCAAAAGGAGAAGAATAAGTATTATCTGCCAAGGGAGAAGCATGTTGATAGGCATAATCTTCATCCCAAGCACCCATGGAAGTTCCTTTATCATCTAAACCAACTGCTTCCTTGTCTGTCCCAATTCCTTCATCTGGATAAGGAGCATTCCAATCGGCATTTCCATTTATATTACCAAAAGCAACATCCGCAATAAACATTCCAGACATTTGGCCCATTACCTCAACATGTAAATTGTCTTTTGGCAAAGAGGCGTCGGGATTAGCTAAAATAAGCACATCCCCATTTGCCGGAGAACCAAAAGTCCCGTCCCCAGCGTATAAAACCGTATTAAATTTATTTTCTCCCTCCACATCCGGACAACCTGGGCCAGCACTCAAATCACAAGCTGCGACCAAATTCCAATCATCATCAAAAACTTGAATACGAAGCTTAGTTAAATCAACACTATCTCCAGTCACTATGCCACCCCAAAAATTAGAATCCGGGCTAGCATCATTAATACGAAGCTCAATATATTGATCATTTTGAGCGCCAGCTACGGCACTAGGTGTCCCAGCTGGATCATTATTAGTAGCATAATTAAAGCTCACACTACTCCAATCCTGTTGAGGATCAGTATTTACCTCGTTTATAACTATCGGCGGACCAAACCAACCTCCATCTTCATCAAAATCAGACTCAATCGGAACACCATCAGCTAGTCCACTACTAATAGTTAATAAATAACCATTTGGCCCAGGTTCAATTTTTGTTACCTGGATTGCCGCTAAGGCGTTAGTAAAAACAACATCTACTTCATTATCATGACCATCAACAACCGTAGCACTGTCAGCATCAATAATCGCCCCATTCACATCAAGAGTAAAAGTTGAACCATCAACATTTTGCTGAGTAACAGTATTATCAAACTCAACTCTAACTTCGGTATCAGTCTCCATCCAAGCACTTTGGAACACTGGAGGGCCACCTGGAGGATCGCCGCCACCTGGGTCATCAGGGACAATATCAAAAACTTGATCTTCAACTCCTCCAATAAAATCCACACTTATTTGCGGATCAACACCCTCAAAACTAGGAATGACTGGCCCACCAAAAACAACGACAAACGTTGCATCATCTTCGGAGCCAACAACAACAATCAAAGGTTCTGCTCCTATCTCCCAACCAGTCCCTAATAACTCAACATAGTCCGTACCTTCTCCATCATTTATGTTATAACAAACCGCTCCTTCATCAAGAACTTGTTCAGGGCAACTCTCCAAAGCACCTTGACCACTAAGAGAAGCGTCAAACCCAAGGTCTACTAGAAAAGAGTCACCAGCCGCAGAATATTCACCATCTCCTTCAGCTTCAGGAGTTGGTGGTTTGGCAAACTCATAAACTTGTTCCGCAACAATTCCTCCAAAACCATCAAAACCAATGGTTGGAACTGGATCAGCTTCCAAGTTTAATATGGCATCCGCCATATTCAAAACAACAATTAATGCAGTAGGATCTTCAGAGTTTTCCTCCGCATCAATAAATTCATCTCCATTACGAATAATATAAGCAACTTCAGCCGCTGGGTCCCAACCATTTCCTCCCAGGGTAGCCAAAACTGGATTATAACAAAGAGTCCCTTCTGCTATCAGTCCATCTAATTCTGGACAATAAGTGGCATTATCACCACCAGCGTTAGTTAATTGAGCTCTAAAATTAAGATCAACCAATGATTCACCACCACCAGTAGAAGCAGTATATTCAGCCTTGGCATCACTAGCTTTTGTAGTGGCAGGCGTCACAAAATCCCCACTAGTTAAGGGCCCTCCCGTAATGTTTCCAAAACCATTTAAAGAAAGCTCAAGGTCATCATAATTATCAAAAAGTTTGTTTGTATTAAAAACGACTCGAACTTTATTAGCGGGCATATTTGGAGTCCGAACAACTTTAACAATACTAGCGGTTGAAACACCATTGCTAAGACTAGTCCCACTAATAATAACCGAGCCTTTATCCCAACAAATACTACCACCAGGATTTATCCCTGGACAAACTACTTTATTAATCTTCTGACTAAGCGGTTCATCAAGCGTCACTTCAAGATATGACTTGTTCAATTCATAGTATTCAATATCACCAACAATAGCGCTGGGGGCTGACCCTCTAAAAGAAAATTCTGTAGGATGCCAACCAGCTGGAGGATTCCAGTTCGCAGTATTAGTTATACGAATCTTGTTCGTAATTATATCAGGCGATTCAGCAGGCAACGCTACTGTAATAACCTTATCTACTCCATCATCATCAATCGCATCTCCAAAGCCGACCCATGCTGGCCCTCCTTGAGCGGCAGCATTCCACCATTCAATCAACCCAGTTTTCATATTATTACCACCATTATTGTTGTGAGTAATAGTTACTTCACGAATAGCTGTATCCGCATCAAACGTCCGCGTAAAAATAATTGGATGATTCGGCCCCTGAATGTGAGAACCAGTATCAACATCCCCATCAATATACAAAGGCAATTGACTAGCAGCATCTCCATCATTATGCTCACAAATTGCGGATGGATCATCATTTTCACAAACAATCGGTGCTGCTGCTGGAGGTA
Organism: uncultured Candidatus Peribacteria bacterium; assembly: GCA_964473745.1. Taxonomy (GTDB): domain Bacteria; phylum Patescibacteriota; class Gracilibacteria; order UBA1369; family UBA12473; genus JABJMC01. Next base: position 29,138 of record CAYYQE010000007.1, on the reverse strand, counting down.
ATCCTATATCAAAAACTTGCGGATCAACAATCCCAGCAATGGACGTCGGGATACTAATCGTTGGATTAGCACCAATATTAGAAATTACATCAGCGACTGTAAACACTATAAACATCTGTTGACCGTTCCCTGGATTTTTAGCCATTACATCAATAGCAGGCGTCCCATCCCAGCCACCACCACCCAAAACTACGCCAGTTTTATCGTAACAAACTGTAAATGGTGATCCTTCCGGACAAGCTACCACCCCCTTAACTCCATCTAAAACGGCATCAAAAATTGCCAAAAGTGAAGACCTCCCATCTGTATCCGCTGTATATTGAGCATCTCCCAGTTTTTCAGGACCTGACGGAGGAGCAGGCAAAACTATATCAAAAACTTGCGGTACAACAACCCCACCAATCCCCGCAGCAACTGTAAGAGTTGGCCCCGCACCAAGATTGCTTATTGGATCAGTCCCTTCATAAGCTACCACTAATAAATCAGGATTTTCGTCACTTATTCCGACATCAAGAATTACTGGTACTCCATCCCATCCATCACCAGTTGCCGTAACTTTAGTTTCGTCAAAACAATTATCTAAACCAGTTGCGTCACAAGCTTCTGAACCATCATCCACATTCAGAGCTATGCTAAAAGTCGCAAAAACTACAGAGTTTCCACTGCCATCATCACCAAAATAACTCGCATCTCCCTGTTTCACAGGAGCGGGCGGAGGAGCAGCAACTACATCAAAAACCTGCGGTGCCGCAATCCCCGCAATTCCCGCTGGAAAGCTAATTGTTGGACTAGCACCAATATTAGAAATCACCCCCGCCGTTGTAAATTCGACAATTAATCCTTTCAAATTCTGAGCATCTTGGCCCACATCACCAATAGTCGGCGTCCCATTCCAGCCACCGCCACCTAAAACCACACTACTTTTATCGTAACAAGTAGCAAAAGGCGATCCTTCGGAACAAGCTACTGTCCCTTCACTTTGATTTAAATTACTAGTAAAAGTTGCCGGGATTGCCGATACACCTCCAACATCAGCTAAGTAATTAGCATTCCCGAATTTTTCAGGAACTGCTGGAGGAGGAAGAACTACATCAAAAACTTGCTGCATAGCAACTCCACCAATCCCCGAAGCAACCGTAAGCGTTGGTCCAGCACCCATATTACTTATAACGCCGGTTCCGGCATAAACTATCACTAACATATTATCTAATTGGGGATCTTGGCCCACATCAATAATAGTCGGCGTCCCATTCCATCCACCACCTGTTGCCGTAACTTTAGTTTTGTCAAAACAATTTGTAAAAGATGATCCTTCTGCACAAGCTTCTGCTCCATCACCTGGGTTAAGAGGCGCATTAAAACTTGCTGTAATAATAGAATTTCCTCCAGCATCATCTGTATATTGAGCATCTCCACCTTTTGTAGGAGGAGGGACCACATTAAAAACTTGCGGAGCGGTAACTCCAGCAATCCCGGATGGTATAGTAATCGTTGGACCAGCCCCCATATTAACAATCACATCCGGACCGATAAATCTTACCACCATTTGCGTATTAGTCCCATCCCCTGGCATTTTACCCACAGCATCAATAGTCGAACCTCCGGTCCAAGCACCACCGCCACCATCAGCTTTAATTACACTAGTTTTTTCGAAACAAACTGTAAGACCTGATGCGCCACAATCTACCACTCCATCACCTGCATTCAAAGCTTCGCTAAATTGCAGAACAATATCTGATTGCCCACCACCGTTATTCGCAAAATAAGTACCATTTCCTACCGCGGTTGGGGCCGCTTGAGCCATTAGCGGTATACTCACCAACATCGTGCTCATAAGAGAAAGCATGGCTGCCCAAGCCATTACTTTTTTCAAAGGGGCGAACTGAACGAAATTTTTAATGTGATTTTTCATTTTGTTTTGAGTTAAGATTTTTTAAATAGAAATAAAGAAATAAAAAGTCTCTGGTTTTACCCAGATAGGTATCATTACTCCTGCTCAGCAGGGAGATTTATTTTTGAATTTTAAGGTTTGTTTTGGTTTATCGAACATAGTCTTGACTAGTTTTTAAACACGACATTAGACATTAAAATATTATAACATTTTCCGGGAACTGGTGCAAGCCCAAACAACCTAATAAAACAGGACTGACTAACAAAAAAACTGATAACATAAATCCATGTTTAAATTCACACTAACAAAACAAGATGGGAAGGCCCGAATTGGGACTTACGAAACTCCTCATGGGAGCTTCCAAACACCAAACTTTATGGCTTGTGGAACCAAGGGCGGAGTTAAAACCCTAGAAATGTGTGATGTTAAAGACTTAGGAGCCGAAATAATCCTGGCCAATACTTATCATCTTTCCTTGCGCCCAGGAGCAGAACAGGTTGAAAAATTTGGTGGACTTCATAAATGGATTGGCTGGGACAAACCACTGCTCACTGATTCCGGTGGATTTCAAGTTTTTTCGTTAAGTGATAAACGCAAAATTGATGATGATGGCGTAGAATTCCATTCTCATTTAAATGGAGATAAACACTATTTCACTCCTGAAATAGCCATGCAAATTCAAGAAAAATTAGGAGCAGATATTATTATGGCTTTTGATGAATGCGCGCCAGGAGACAGTGATCATAAATATGCCAAAGAGGCCATGCAACGCACTCATAATTGGGCCCTGCGCTGCAAAAAAGAGCATGAAAAACTCCAAAAAATACGCCAAAAAGACGGTCGCCCGGAGCAAGCACTTTTTCCGATTATTCAAGGCGTAGTTTATGATGATTTACGGGAGGAATCAGCCAAATTTATGGCCGCCCTAGATCTGCCAGGAATTGCTATTGGTGGATTAAGTGTTGGTGAAAGCAAAGAAGATATGTACCGCACTCTCGATGTAATTCATCCGCACCTTCCTGACGATAAAATCAGATATTTAATGGGGGTTGGTAGCCCCGAGGATTTGGTGGAAGGAGTGGCGCGCGGCATAGACATTTTTGACTGCGTCCTACCCACCAGACTCGCGCGCCACGGCGCTTTTTGGACTCCCACTGGCCGCCACAACATCAAGAACAAAAAATTTGAACAAGACCTCACTCCCCTCCAAAAAAATTGCTCATGCTCAACCTGTAAAACAACCACTATCTCTTATATTCGCCACCTTCATATGGAAAACGAAATCACCGCGCTCAGGCTGCTAACTATTCATAATCTCCACTTTTTGTTAGACTTAATGCGAACCATGCGCAAGCACATTCAAAAAGGAACTTTTGCGTCCTTCCACAAATCCTTTATCTCTCAATTCTTAAATAACGAATCATGATCGCACACCTTTCTGGTAAATGTCTCTCCAAGTCCGAAAAATCACTAATTATCGATGTTCAGGGTGTTGGTTATCGCGTTTTTGCGCCAGCCATATTTGTCGAAAAAACCGAAGTCCATCTTCCTTTAAAACTACACATCCACACTGTTGTCCGCGAAGATGATTTAAGTCTTTATGGATTTCAAACAGCCGAAGAACTTCATTTATTCGAAACTTTAATCTCGGTAAATGGTGTCGGCCCAAAACTAGCCCTAGAATTATTCACCTCACCTCTAGAGGAAATCCAAGCCGCTATCCTATCAGAAAACGTTTACGCCCTCACCCAAATACCGGGAATTGGCAAAAAAACCGCAGAAAGAATTATTTTGGAACTCAAAGAAAAAATCGCCCCTCTGGCCAAAGATCTCACCCTGGAAAAGGCTAATTTACCAAAAGAAGTACCCGAAGAAACAATTCACGCCCTTCTTGGACTAGGCTACAAACGTGGTGACATTAACCGCGTCTTTAGAAGCCTTAAAGAACCAATTACTCAAGCTGAAGACTTAATCAAATATTTCCTCAAAAACGTTTAAGGAACTTCATATGGCCAAAGCCTCCCTTATAACCGACCCTACCAACGTTTTTTACTTAACCGAGTTCAAAAGTTCTAATGCCGGAGTTTTTCAAACTAGAAATAAAACCTACCTAATAACAGATGGGCGCTACTTAGAAAAAGCGCAAAAAATAAAGGGAATAACTGCTCTCGATATCAAACAAAAAGACCTTTGGATGAAACTCAAAAAAAAGCACAACATTGAATTAATTGAATACGAAGGACACAGTATAAGAGTAAATAGCCTACGAGCATGGAAAAAACGTTTCCCCAAAACAAAATGGCAAGACAATGCCAAAAAAATCGAATTAAAGCGCGCCATTAAATCCCCCACTGAGTTGCGCAAAATAAGTGCATCACAACGCCTTAATGAACAAATTTTTAGAACAACTAAAAAGTGGCTAAAAACAGGAGTGACTGAACTTGAAATTGCTCAAAAAATTCAAATCGAAATCCTTCGCAAAAACGGCCAAAAATCATTCGACCCCATCGTGGCTTTTGGCAAAAATACATCCACTCCACACCACACTCCAACCAAACGCAAACTCAAAAAAGGTGACCTTATTTTAATTGACATG
>CAYYQE010000007.1:0-24632 GCA_964473745.1 uncultured Candidatus Peribacteria bacterium | reverse complement strand
TACATTAAACAATTACGCTTCAGATATGACCCGGATGCTTTTCACCAAGTCCCCCACCAAAGAACAGGAAAAAACCTATAATCTAGTTCTGGCGGCCCAAGAAAACGCTATCAAAGCCCTAAAGCCCGGTATAACAGGAGAGAGAATCGACAAAATCGCCCGCCAAACTTTCCAAAAAGCCGGCCATAAGGAAGATTTCCTCCACTCTCTCGGACATGGACTGGGCCTAGAAGTGCACGAACTCCCTAATCTCGCCCCCAAAAGCAAAACCCGTCTTAAACCTGGAATGGTGGTCACAATAGAACCTGGCCTCTATTTCCCAAACAAATTTGGTATTCGCATCGAAGACTTGCTGGTTATCACCGCCAAAGGCGCTCGCAATCTTACCAAAACCCCAAAGACCATAAAGCATTGCCTTTTGCCCTAAAATTCGCTAAAATCACCTCCGTTTTAACTCCAAGTTTTTATGTGTGGCATTTTTGGTTATTTAGGTCCTCAAAACAACGCCAGTCAAATGGCCATCGACGGCCTCAAAAATCTCGAATACCGAGGCTATGACTCCTGGGGAGTAGCCTGTAAAAACGAAGACGGCGACCTTCTTATAGAAAAACACGTGGGGAAAATTTCTGAAGCCGATGATCTCAAACCAGCCATTCTAAATTCCATCAATCACCTAGCTATTGGTCATTCCCGCTGGGCTACACACGGTGGAGTGACGGACTTAAACGCCCATCCCCATTTAAGTCATAGTGGCGATATTGCCCTTGTTCACAACGGAATTGTTGAAAACTACGTTGAACTCCGCGAAGAACTAAAAGCGGAAGGTTTTGAATTTAAATCAGAAACTGACACTGAAACCATTGTTCATCTCATCGAAAAATACGCTCGTGAACTTGGCTTTGAAGAAGGGGTGAAAAAAGCAGTTAAACGATTAGAAGGAAGATATGGATTTTTGGCTATTAACAGACAAGAAAATGCCATGATTGCCGCTCGGACTGGCTCACCGCTAATCGTTGGAGTTGGCCCCTTAGATAATGAATATTTCCTGGGGTCAGATGTACCGGCTTTTTATAAACACACCAAACGCGTCATGTATTTAGATGACGAACAAATGGTGGTGATTAACAAAGACGGAGCACGGTTTTTTAACACTAAAACCGATGAACCAATCGAAAAACGTATCGTTGAACTCGAATTAGACATCGAAAATGCGGAAAAAGGTGATTACGCCCATTTTATGCTTAAAGAAATAATGGAACAAAAAGACACTTTAAGTCGCGCTATCAATCAAGAATCCGAATTAATCGAAACCATGGCCAAAGCTATCAAAGAAGCCCGTGGAACATTTTTAATAGGTTGTGGGACCGCTGGGAAAGTTGCCCTCACCGGATCTTATCTATTTTCCCGTATTGCTAGAGAGCATGTTAATTTTACTTTTGGTTCTGAATTTGCCAGTTATCAAGACTTTTTGACGGAAAAAACGTTGTTGGTGTGTATTTCACAAAGTGGCGAAACTGCAGACACCTTAGAAGCAATTGAAGTTGCCAAAAAAATGGGAGTTAAAATCGCCTCTATTGTAAATGTAGAAAGCTCTACCATGGCCCGTATATCAGATTTAGTTATCCCAATTAAAGCTGGCCCAGAAAAAGCAGTGGCTTCTACTAAAGCCACTACTTCACAGATGGCTATTCTTACGCTACTTGCCTATGCTTGCGCCGGAAAACTAAACGAAGGGCAACAATTACTCGCGGCTACCGCCGGGAAAATCAATGATATGTTAAACCCTCGCTATGAAGATCACATCAAGGCCCTAGCCGACAAAATCATTGATGTAGAAAGCATGTATATTATTGGGAAAGGACTTAACTACCCGATGGCCCTGGAGGCTGCTATCAAGCTTCAGGAAGTTTCTTATATTCACGCCGAAGGATTTGCTGGTGGTGAACTAAAACACGGACCAATTGCCCTTATTTCAGAAGGAGTCCCCTGCCTCGCCATTGTTGCTAACGACGAAACTCGCGCTGATATTCTAAGCAACGCCATGGAGGTTAAAGCTCGTGGTGGTTACATCATCGGTGTTTCCCCTGACAATTCCGAAATCTTTGACTACTGGATCAAGGTCCCAGATGCTGGCAATGCTTCCCCGATCGTTAATATCATTCCTATTCAAATTTTGGCCTACCACTTGGCCATTGGACGCCAAAACAATCCCGACATGCCCCGTAATTTGGCCAAAAGTGTGACTGTTAAGTAAAAGATAATCCCTAAATAAGGCAAGTTTCACTTTATTCCCAAAAGTGTTCTTTTCCTGTAAAATAATTAGATTTAAAAACAAAAATCAAAATGGCCATGACAGAACCTGAATTAAGTCAGCTGCTCAAAAAATCACTTGTCGATGACGACATGAAAAATTCTTTGCGCAAACAATTACCCAAACTAAACAAAGAGCAAAAAACAAAACTCTTAGAAATCCTCCAAAAAGAACAAGAAATGCTCGGAGAAGAGGTAGCTAAAAAAAATGCGCCGATTTATGCCAAATTACTTGAGGAGATGAATGACTTACTCCACGAACACCTAAACAACGCTCGCAAAAAAATAGAGACTCAAGATAAACAAAACAAGAAGGCCAAACTATCCGCTCTAGAACAAGAACTAGACAACCTTTAACTATGGAACATTCCGAAGGACCACAACACGACGTCGAGGTGTCTGAACAGGCCGATGAATGGGCTGAGAAATCAATCATCGGTGATTCATATATTCGTGAAACCCGAGATAATCTTATCAATAACTTTGATCAAGGAATAAGCCCTTTAGGAGGCGATGAAAAGTTTAGCATCGCTTTTAAACAAGCCCTTGATGAACTAATTGACACGAGTGCTCGCAATCTAGTAAATGTAAATAACCTCTCTCCTGAAAAGCGAGGGCAAATCATGAGAATAATCACTAAACGCATGGATCAATTCACGGCCCAAGTGGCCAGTGAAGTTGGGACCGTTCGCGAAGCCGAAGATGTTATTAAAGCAAAAAAACAACTTCATAGACTATTTGAATATAGAGAAAGAGAGTTCGCCCAACCAGGGGTAGAATATGCTAGAGAAACAGATAATAATGCAAAGTTTGAATTCACATCTCAACAAACTGGTGGAGCCGTACAATCTCTCACTTTGACCTACACAGAAAGTACTCCCGGGAGTACGCCCATCACGATGACCGTAGAAAGCAAAAGCACATTTTTTGGTCCTCATAAAGATGAAGGAGAGAAAAACCCAGCAACCCCGGATCTAACTACACGCATAAGACAAAATCGCGACGCATACCGTGTTCCACGTGTAACTTATGAAGTCTCAGACCCATATGCATTTCAACAATTTATTCTAAATGAAATGACTGAACAAGGTTATAACGCAGCCCAAATAAGCCCCGAACAAGCCTATAATTTAGTAATTGAAATCTCCAAAAAACATTTAACAAACTTCGCTTCAAATGAGGAAGCCCTCGCAACAGGTGGTTTAGACGCTGACAAAGAACCAATCGACTTATTGCTGATGACAAAAGACAAATCTTTACCGATTTGTTGTCGTCATTTCACCGCAGCTGTTACTACCTTATTTGAACAAACCCAAATTCTTGCCATACGAGAAGGTAATCATTCTTTAGAAAACATGGTTGCCTTCGAAAACACTCTTCCTTCCATGGCTCATGCTACGGTAGCCTTTGCACAAGGAGAAAGAGTCACCGTCTCCGACCCCTTTTGGTACGCTGATAATTGCCTTCAAACAACAGGAGGAACAATAACTACTGACGCCACCTTTACAGGCAAGCACAGTAACGTAAGCTCTCTATATGCAACTCTTAGCAGAACGCCAGTCGGACACCCTGAACAACGCATCTTTGACATGGGAAGCATGGAAAGATTTGTAATTGTATTTGGAGACTATAATTTTAGTAATACTTGCGACAACCAATTACAACGTCATCTAATGCGGCAAACAGAAGTTATAAACAATGAAAAACTACAAAACTTCGACGCCATTTCCAGAACCTATTCAGGGCTTGAAAAGATGGCTACCACCTATATAAAAAGAGCTGATATTCAACCTCACAAAATGCACGCCGAGGCAGCCTTAGGACAAAGCTATAAACTAGTTAATAAAATTTTACCAAGAAAAATTTCTGATAAAAACAACACTGCTGAACACCAACAATTTTACGAATCTTTCCTAGAAGGTCTGGAAACATCTATTATTCCCTCTTTAGAAAATATGCTGTTTGCCTAAACTTTAAATGCTATAATGAATTCACTTAAACCCTCCCTATGAAACTAAAAAAGAATACAAAAATCGTTTGTACTCTGGGCCCGGCCTCGGATTCAAAAAAAATCATCGAACAAATGTTAAAGGCTGGCATGAACGTTGCCCGGCTTAATTTTTCGCATGGTTCTTATGATCATATGAAGAAAATTTGCCAAAATCTACGCGCCGCCAGCAAGAAAACTGGGCACAAAGTAGCTATTATGCAAGATTTGCAGGGGCCAAAAATTAGGGTTGGCCAACTTCCCGAACAAGGGTTAACGCTTAAACGCGGACAAATTGTCACCTTAGTTACCGGACGAAAAACCACTAAAGCTGGAAACATCCCGGTGCCGTATCCCAATCTACATAAAGACGTTAAAAGAAATGACATCATTCTTTTGGATGACGGATATTTAGAACTTATTGTTCAACAAAAAAATGGACGCGAAATTAATTGCCGCGTTAAAACCGGAGGCATTCTAAAAACTAACAAAGGCATTAACTGCCCCACGGCTTCATTGCGCGCCAAAGCAATCACTAAAAAAGATTTAGAAGACTTGGATTTTGGTCTTCAACAAGGAGTAGATTATGTTTCGCTATCGTTTGTTAAATCAGCTAAAGATATCCAGACCCTCCGCGCCGAATTAGTAAAACGGGGTCACTCGGAGGTCCAAATCATTGCAAAAATCGAACGTCACGAAGCTTTGCAAAACTTAGAATCAATTGTAAAGGCCGCTGATGGAATTATGGTGGCGCGCGGGGACTTAGGCTTGGAAATACCAGCCGAAAGAGTCCCAATTGCTCAAAAAGAGATTGTGCGCCTCGGCTTAATTCACGGAAAACCAACTATCATCGCGACCCAAATCTTAGAATCAATGATTAATAACCCGCGCGCCACTCGTGCCGAAATTAGTGACGCGGCTACTGCTATTTTCGATCACGCGGATGCTTTTATGCTCTCCGGCGAAACTTCGGTTGGTAAATATCCTTTACGAGCCGTTAGTACCCTGGCCAAAGTGGCTCACGCCGTAGAAAAAGAACTTCAAGAAAAAGAACATCTCTTAACTTATTCACATAAAGACGAATTAACCATGGTTAGTGACGCTATCTCATTAAGCGCGGCCATGCTGGCTGAAGACATCAAAGCCAAAGCCATTGTAGTGATTACCAAATCTGGTTATACGGCCCGCCAAGTCATGAAACACCGCCCTAACATTCCGGTTGTGGCCATCACTTATGACCCAAAAATCGAATGCCAGCTCAAACTTGTTTGGGGAATAAATCACGTTGCTATTACAAATACCGAAATCAAAACCGATCGCCTGGCTGACAAAATTGTCCCCCGAGTACTTTCCAAACTTAAATTAGCTAAAAAAGGTCAGGAATTAGTAATTGTAAACGCTAGTCATCAGAACAATTTCATATCAACCATTATTATTTAATTTTTTCCTATGAGTGACTTTGAAGTTCCCCCACAACCAGACAACACAGCGGAAACTCTCCCTGAAGCAGCTGAAACAGGCGCTGAAGGAAGTCTTTTTGACTCCATCGAAATCGCTGAAGGCTATTTTTTTGATGAGGCTACCCGAGAGCAATTCCCATACCTTGATCGTGAGGCAATTGGCTTTGAAGGGCCAGACAAGCTTCACTGCCAGCCCCATATCATAATGCAATGTGCTGGGATTAAAGAAATGTTTGGTAAGCCAGACAAAATCAGTAACGTGCAAGAAAACGACCCGCAAACCATTCCTCCTTCTTTCACTTTTGAGTTCGACGGAGAAGAACATACTATCTGTTGCGTCCCTATAATTACCGAACGCACCGCAGAACCCGAAGCTCCATCAGAAAGGGCTGCTTAGACTCAAGGACCCTCTGAAAAATGCCGTTGCATTTAGGGTGTTTTTCAGAGGGTCCATAAAGTTATGATATAATTCGCTCATGCGAATTTTAGGTATTGATCCCGGCTTAGCCACAATTGGTTTTGGTGTAATTGAATCAAACGGCCCAAATTGTCAGCCCTTAGATTTTGGGCATATTTCCACAAAAAAAACTCTTAGCAGTGCCTCGCGCCTGAACCAAATCGCCACTGATCTCGAGGAAATTTGTAAAAAATGGCAACCTGATGTCTGCGCTATCGAAGAACTTTTTTTTAGCAAAAACACAACCTCGGCCTTAAAAGTAGCCGAAGCGCGCGGAGTTATCTTGCAAACCTTAAACCGGGCAGGGTATTCTGTACACGAATACAATCCAGGACAAATCAAAATCGCGGTCACTGGTCATGGCAAAGCCACTAAACCAGAGGTCCAAAAAATGATCACTCTTATCTTAAAACTGAAAGAAATCCCGCGCCCAGATGATGCCGCTGATGCTCTCGCCATTGCCCTCTGTCATGCGCACACCATGATTCACGCTCCCTCCCTATGAAAAACTTCCTTATTGGCTTCGTTTTCTCCACCCTACTCATGTTTACGGTGGTTTACGGAACAGTTGTGAATCCCAGTTTAATGACCAATATTTTTGATACTTCCGAATCGCAAGACGAAATTATTGAAACAGCGGATACAACAATAACTGAAGAAAAATCCATTAATCCCTCTTATTTAGAACGACTCCAAAAAGGCAACACTCTATTTGAAGGCGGCTATTATCCTCTTGCTATTACCGAATATGAATATGCCGCGGAATTTGAGCCAACTTTATCCGAACCATATTACAAACTTGGCCAAGCTTATTTCTATGATTATAGCTACGAAAACGCTCGCGAAGCCCTAAATATCGCTATTCAAAACAACCCCAGCAACTTAGATGCCCAAGTACTTTTAGGTAGAGTCTATTTGACTATCGAACAATTCGAAACCGCCAAAACTCACTTTGATTCCCTCGGACGTGGCGTAGCTCAAGTTGAATACTATCAGGGACTCTTAAACGCTTTTTTTAAAGATTACGAAAACGCTGAAATTAACTTTAATTTTGTAATTGAAAGCGGTGCAGACGGGGCTTTATCAAGCAACTCCCAAACCTATCTCGCCGCCATAGAAGATGCCGCTCTAGCCGAAGAAGGCTCCCCTCTTTATCTGCAAACTCTAATTGCGCAAGGCTACACCGAAACTGAAGAAGTTGAATTAGCCATGGCGAGCTTATACGAAATCTTGCGTGAAGAGCCTACTTATCGTGATGCCTGGATTATTTTGGGTTATGCTTATTTAACACAAGAACACTATCGCGATGCCCAAGACGCACTTTTAAAAGCCCTGGAATTAGACCCTGCCAAACCTGAAACTCGTTACTTTTTAGGACTTTCTTATTTTGGAGAAGACCAATACGCCGCCGCGGTAACGCAACTACAATTAGCTGTAGAAAGTGGCTATGAACCACGCGTTCAAGCTTACCAAAAACTAGCTGACGTCGCTGTTTTGGCTGAACAATTTGATATCGCGGTCAAAGCCTATGAAACCGTCCTTATCTTAAACTCATCGGATGTTACTTTATATATCCGTCCCATTTGGCTTTATTTAGATAAACTCAACAACGCAGACCGTGCCAAAGAACTAGCTGAACAAGCTATCCAAGAACATCCCAATAACGCCATGAGCTACAACTTACTAGGCTGGGTACAAGTTGCCCAAAACGACTTATCCAACGCTGAACAAAATTTAAACTACGCTCTAATCCTAGATTCCGACTTAGCCGCTGCCTACCTTAATCTAGGTTGGTTAGAACAAAAAAAAGAAAACTTCGAACAAGCCAAAGAGCATTACAAACGCTGCTACACCCTGGACCCTTCGGGGTCAGTCGGCAACTTAGCCGCCAACCGCTATAATGAAATTTTAAACTAACTCCCCTTCCCTATGATAATCGGTTTTTACGTCTTATTGTTCATTCTTGGTTTGCTGCTTGGTAGTTTCTTAAGCGTCCTTATCCACCGCCTTCATACCGGTGAAAAAGGAATCGTTTTTGGGGCCTCACTCTGTCCAAATTGTAACAAAAAATTAGGACCCCTCGAATTAATCCCCCTCCTAAGCTATGTTTTACAGAAAGGAAAATGCAAAAAATGTAAAAAACATATTGCTTGGCATTATCCAGTTTTGGAACTTTCCACCGGATTGCTTTTTGTAGTAATGGGCTTAATTGGTTTAGCACCATTACCACTTTTCCTCGCCTATAGCTTAATTTTTGTATTTATTTTCTTTTACGACTTTTTATATCAAGAAATCCCAGACATAGTCATGATCCCGGCCATAATTTTGGCTGTTTTAGGGACTTTAGCTCCTGAAACCGTAACTTTTTTAGACGGACTCTATGGCGCTCTCGCCATTGTCATTTTCTTCTTATTACAAATTGTTATTTCTCGTGGAAAATGGCTCGGTGGTGGTGATTTGCGAATTGGCGCTTTTATGGGCTTTGTTTTAGGATTTCAAGCCACAATTGCGGCGGTTTTCTTTAGTTACTTAATTGGCGCCGTCATTAGTGTTGGACTGCTTATAACCGGCAAGGCAACCCGCAAAAGCATGATCGCTTTTGGACCCTTTCTTATTTTAGGAACACTAGTTACATTGTTTTATGGACACCAAGTTCTTGATTGGTACTTAAATCTAATTTTGTTATGAAAACTAAAAATCCTGTGATGTTGGTGATTTTGGATGGGTTTGGCGAAGGAAAACCACGTGATCCTGGAAATGCTCCTGTTCGAGCTGATATGAAATATTATAAATCTCTGCGCCGCAAATACCCCACAACTTTTCTTAAAACCGATAGCCAGGCTGTTGGGCTTCCCAAAAAGTCTCAAGGTGGCTCCGAAGTTGGCCATTTCACCATGGGCTCAGGCCGTATAACTTGGCAATCACTCGAAGAAATCAACCGTTCCATCAAAAACAAAGATTTTTATAAAATGAAACCTCTTAAAGAAGCTGCCAAGCGCGTCAAAAAAAACAAATCTGCCCTACATTTAATGGGAATGATCTCGGATCAAGCCTTGCACGCGCACATCCAGCATTTATTTGCCTTACTCGAAACAGCTAAGCGTGAAAAAGCTTTTCCTATCTATATTCACGCTATTTTAGACGGACGCGATGTTCCTGAAAAAAGCGCCTCCAAATATTTAAAAATGATTAACCGCCGGATCAAAAAACTCGGCTTAAACAAACCCATCTCAGCCGGCGGCCCTCCCAAAGCCAGCATTGTCTCGATGATTGGGCGCTACTACGCCATGGACCGAGATAAAAACTGGGATCGCACCGAAAAAGCCTACAATTTATTTGTCCTGGGCGAAGGAACCCCAGCCAAAACTCCCCTTCAAGGCCTCAAAGCTGCTTATGCCACCAAGGTCAAAAGCGACTACTATGTTGAACCAATTATTCTAAACCCCAAAGCCACGATCAAATCCAAGGATGCCGTGGTTTTTTGGAACTATCGCACAGATCGCGCCCGCCAAATTACCTGGGCCATAACAGGAGAAAAACCACCCAAAGACAGTGGTGTAAAAAAACTCGGATTCACTCCCAAAAAACGGGTTCGCCCCTATTTTGTAGCCATGGGCCCGTACTCTGAAAAAGCACCAGTTTTATTCCCCACGCCCCTTATCAAAAAAAATCTCGCCGAAATTTTGAGCAACAAAGGCTTACGCGAACTCCGCGTAGCAGAAACTGAAAAATACGCCCACGTCACGTTCTTTTTTAATTCTCAAATCGAAAAACCCTACCCCGGAGAAGATCGCATTCTAGTCGCTTCACCAAAATGTCCTTCTTACGCCAAAAAACCCGAAATGAGCGCCCGTCCAGTCACTCAAAAAATTCTAAAAGCTCTAAAAAGTGAAGATTACGACGTGATTATCATCAACTACGCCAACGGCGACTTAGTCGGCCACTCAGGCAATCTCAAGGCCGCCATCAAATGTTGCCAAGTTCTCGATGAATGCTTAGAAAAAATCATTCCCGAAGCCCTAAAAAGAGGTTACAAAACCATCCTAACCGCTGACCACGGCAACTGTGATGAAATGCTCTACAAAAACGGTGACCCAAAGCCTTCCCACACCTTAAATCCCGTTCACTGCCTTTTAATCTCAGATCAAAAATATAAACTCAAGAAAAAAGGTGGCTTACAAGACATTGCCCCCACCATTCTTGAACTTCTAAAAATCCCAAAACCCGCTATTATGACGGGTGAATCCCTAATCAAAAAATCTTAATGAAAGCTGTTGTACTCGCCGGCGGAACCGGCACTCGCCTTTGGCCACTTAGTCGAACTACCAAACCTAAACAATTCCAAAAACTGACCTCCGAAAAAACCATGTTCGAAGAGACCATGGAACGAATAAATTTTTTAAATCCTGAGGATATTTACGTGGCTACGAACAAAAATTTTGTTCAACTTGTTAAGGATCAAGCCCCAGATGTACCAGCCGAAAATATCATCGAAGAACCCGCCCTGCGTGACACAGCATCCTGCATCGGACTGGCCGCGGCCGTAATCGCCAAAAAACACCCCGAAGAAGTCATGGCTATAATTTATGCTGACCACTTAATTCAAGACCACGACGAGTTCGTTCAAAAGCTAAAAATCGCTGAAAAAGTGGCTCATGACCAAAAATCACTCAACATCATCGAGGTTAACGCCAAATTTCCCAACGTACATTTAGGTTACGTTCAAGTTGGCGATCAAATAGACAAAATCGACGACACTCCCATTCTTTCCTTTAAAAAATTCACTGAAAAACCAGACCTAGCCACGGCCGAGCAATTCCTGGAATCTGGAGATTACCTCTGGAACACTGGCTATTATGTTTGGCGCGTAGATATAATCCTAGAAGCCTACAAAAATCACCTCCCAGATACCTATGAACGTTTAATGCGCATTCAAGACGCCCTCGACACTCCCGAAGCAAACACTGTCCTCAACACCGAATACCCGGAATGCCAAAAAATCTCAATCGACTACGCCATCATGGAAAAAGTCGACCCCAATAGCGTCCGCATCATTCCCGCTGACCTAGGTTGGAGCGACATTGGGACTTGGCACTCCCTACACGAAGAGCTCGCCGGATCCTCTGATGCCAACCTCACCCGCGGCCAAACCCTCGAAATCGAAACAACCGGCTCCATCATCTATAACGACGACCCCAATAAAACCATTGTAACTGTCGGCCTCGAAAACCTGGCCATCATTAATACTCCAGATGCCCTCCTTATCGTGGACAAAAACAAATCACAGGATGTTAAAAAAGCCGTGGAAAAACTAAAAGAGGAACGAGAAAATTTAACCTAAACCGCCAACATCTCATCTACAAATACAAACAACATTCTTAACCTATTTAGTCAAGCCAAACTCCCCCTCTTCATCCCTTCCTTTTACCCCTGAAATCCGCTAAACTATCGCCGTTATCAAAAACCCTCCTTTGATGGAAACTCAAATTAAGATTAAACCCTGGGGAAGAGAAATCTGGTTCGCGCATAACGATAAATATGCCGGGAAAATTTTGGAACTTACCAAAGGCCATCGTTTTTCCCTTCAATTTCACGAAATCAAAGAAGAAACCCAGTATCTTTACTCTGGGAAAGTTCGATTCACTTACGGAACCGACAAAGATAACTTAACAGACATTATTCTTGAACCTGGTGATAAACTAGACATTACACCAGGCATGATTCACCGCGCCGAGGCGCTCGAAGATTCACAGATTTTCGAAGTTTCTACTCCGGAACTAGACGATGTTGTCAAAATCACTGATGACTACGGTCGTTCTGGAAAAGGCAACAACGAAGACCTAGATCGCCAAATCGCGGACCAACAAAATTAACTTTTAATCTTAAAAACTCTCATGAATAAACGCACCATTACGCATTTAACGTTAATCGCGCTCGCCATTGTAACGCTTGGTTTTTTTAACCTTCCCTACAACACACAAACCGACGTTTTCCCTTCTACTCCAGACAGTTTTGTAGATCAAAAAATCCAACTAGGATTAGATCTTCAGGGAGGGACTCAACTCGATTACAAAGTAGATTTACGAAAAGTGAGTGATGATGATCAAGAATCTATCATCGAAGGAGTACTTGAAGTGCTCACACGCCGCGTTAACGGATTAGGAGTTTCTGAACCAAATATCTATCGCTCCGAAATCGCGGATGAACAACACATCATTATTGAACTCGCTGGAATCAAAGACATCGACGAAGCCAAAGCCATTGTTGGAAAAACCATTCAACTAGAATTTAAAGAAGAAGGTGGCGCGGCCATGACCGCCGAAAATCTACGAGAAGTAGAAGCCCTGGCTGAAAACGCCTTAAGCCGCATTTTAGAAGGAGAAGAGTTTTCATTTGTGGCCGGAGAAGAAGAATTAGCCAACCCTGGAGTTGCCATTTATTTTGCCAACGAGGAAGACTCCTACACTCTAGAAAGTGAATTAGCTACTGGATATCTTGAATTTCTTACTAACTTAGGACCGGATGAAATCATTCCTGAACTGGTTCAAACCAGTGATGGCTACACTTTTGATACTTACGGAAACCTCACCGCTCTCGAAGGCTATTATATTGTAAAACTACTAGACTCCCGCGAAGGAGAAAAAGAAATTACTGAAGACAAAGAAGTTGAAGCGCGCCACGTACTTATTGCTTACGAAGGATCACAAAGCGCCGCTGAAACCATTACCCGCACAAAAGAAGAAGCGGCCGCACTAGCTGAGGAAGTACGCGACCAAGCCCTGGATGGCGCCAGTGTCGAGGACTTAGCCAAAGAATACTCTGATGAAGGTGGAGCTGCTAATTCTGGCGGACATCTTGGCTTTTTTGGGCCTGGCGACATGGTTAAACCATTTGAAGACGCTGCTTTTGCCATGGACCCCGGCGAAATTTCAGAAGTAGTAGAAACTGACTTTGGTTATCATGTTATTGAAGTTACTGACGTCAAAGAAGCCACCTCGGAATTAATCCCAGAAACAGAGTACAAACTCGAAAAACTATACTACTCCACCGCTCCAGACCCCTGGAAAGACACCGGCTTAACCGGTGAACATTTTGTGCACGCTGATGTGGCCTTTTCCCAAACTTATACTCCTTATGTCACCATTGAATTTAATTCTGAAGGTGCCAAAATGTTTGAAGAACTAACCGAGACAAATGTTGGCAAAAGAATCGCTATTTTTGTGGGAGGAGAACTAATTTCCGCTCCCAACGTAAATGAAAAAATAACTGGTGGACGAGCTCAAATTACTGGCGACTTCACTGTCGAAGAAGCCTCGGAATTAGCTCGGGACTTAAACACTGGTGCTATTCCGGCTCCAGTCATTCTAGTCGGCCAATACACCATTGGTGCTTCACTCGGACAGAACGCCCTTGATACGAGCTTAAAAGCCGGTCTTATCGGCCTTGTCTTGCTCGTGCTATACATGATGCTCTATTACCGCCTTCCGGGCCTTCTCGCCAACATCGCGCTTGGTTTATACGCAATTCTGCTTATTTTCTTCATTAAAGTCGCTATGCCGCTCGCGCTAGCTCTGGTTATCTCACTTATTATTTTTGCGGTGCTAGTGGCCGTTATCATGCGCAATCGTGATTCTGGCTGGGAAAAACTGCTTTCGTTCTTACTGGCTTGTTTTGTCCTGTTTTTCCTTACTTATCTACTGTCCAGCGCCGTGGTTCTCACTCTAGCTGGTGTGGCTGGTGTGGTTCTTTCTATTGGTATGGCTGTGGACGCCAACATTCTTATTTTTGAACGTGTGCGTGAAGAATTACGCAATGGTCGCCCGCTCTCCGGAGCAATTGAAGTTGGTTTTGACCGTGCTTGGAGTTCTATTCGTGATTCCAACTTTTCCTCGCTTATTACTTGTGCGATTTTGATTTATTTTGGGACTTCGATTATTCGAGGATTTGCGGTTAACTTGGCCCTTGGCATTTTGATCTCTATGTTCACCGCCATTATTATTACTCGAACTTTACTTCGAGCAATGGTCCACACTAAATTCGGTAAAAACAAATTCTTACTTGGTGTTCCAAAAAAACCTCACCCAAAATTGCCAATTGTTAAAATGCGCAAACTTTGGTTTGGATTTTCAGGAATATTAATTCTAGCATCAATTATTGTTATTCCGTTAAATGGTCTTAATTTCGGACTTGATTTTACGGGAGGAACTCTTCTGGAAATTCAATTTAATGAAACTGTCCCCACCACCGATGAAGTCTCTACTAAAATTTCCGAAACAGAAGAAAATCTTCTCGCCACAAAAGACACCGCTTCAACAACCACTGAAACAGAAGATGTTGATACTCTAGGAGAAATTAGCCTTGCCCCGCTAGAAGAAGACCAAGAAATCCCGATTGACTTTGGTGAACCAGTAGTAGTTTCTACCGGCGAAAACAGCTACATGATCCGCATGAAACACATTTCTAACGAATCCCACGAAGCCCTTATTGCAGCCTTCACGGATTCCTTTGGAGAAATCGAAGAAAATCGCTTTAACACTATTGGCCCAACCATTGGATCTACCATGAAGAGCAAAGCTGTTATGGCCCTTGTTATGGCTCTGGTTATGATTGTTTTCTATATCGCCTTTGCCTTCCGACACGTACCTAAACACACTAGCCCTTGGCGCTTTGGTATGACTGCGATTGCGGCTTTGGTACATGATGTGGTTATTACGCTCGGAATATTTGTTGTTCTGGGAAGTATTCTCGGTATTGAAATTGATGCTTTGTTTGTGACCGCCCTCTTAACCATTATGGGATTCTCGGTGCATGACACGATTGTAACTTTTGACCGTGTTCGTGAAAATTTAAAGAATCAAAAAGCTGGTGAAGAATTCGAAGACGTAGCGGAACGAGCAGTCAATGAAACTTTAGCTCGATCCTTTAACACTTCTCTTTCCACATTATTTACCGTGGCTGCCCTCTTCTTCTTAGGCGCCGCTTCCATCCATTATTTCTTACTAGCTCTTATCGTTGGATTAATCGCTGGAACCTATTCTTCAATCTTTACCGCCACCCCGTTACTTGTTGCTTGGCACAAGCGCGCTAACAAGAAGTAGACTTGAAAGTTAGAATCCGTATAATACAAGGGAGCCTGAATAAGGCTCCCTTTCATATTATGCGCCCGTAGCTCAATTGGATAGAGCGTCCGGCTTCGGACCGGAAGGCTGAGGGTTCGAGCCCTTCCGGGCGCACCAAAATCATCATGAAAAAACCACTCTACCTAAGCCTCGGCATTACCTTAACCGGCATCCTCTTACTGTTACTCCTCGCCGCGGTTCGCATGAACGTAGGGATTATCGCCTCACTCATCATTATTTTAGCTGCACCCATGTGGCCTCTAGTAATGGTTATTGAACAAATTCTCCCCTTCCCTCTCCCCGCCAATATTAGTTTTTATATGATTGGAACTTTTATCTCATTTCCGTATTACTGGGGATTACTTTCTCTCTTCTTTTACAATAAAAAAAATCAGCGCCGCAAACGTATCGCTTTCCGCTGTTTAGCAATTACGATTTTTGTAATGGTGACACTGTTTAATGTTGGATTACAGTTTTTACTACTCACCGCTAATTTTGCGGGGCATTAATCTTTCCTCCACGTCTCCATACACACAATCTCTCTAATTTGCTGCATGCGTGGGGTTTCTTGAACTGGCAACTTCGGATTCTTCAAATTTACCCAATTAAACCATTTCTCCTCACCAATTATTAATTTATGACCATCCACCACAAACAACGTCTCTCCCAAATTACCAGCCATAGCATAACTTACTAACTCTGGGCATTTACTTAACACATCATCCGACGACAAAAAACCTACTTGCCTCAAAAAGGGTATTAAACGTCGCAACCGACAAGTATCTAAGGCCACACTCAAAGGCTCTTTCATCACTTGCTCTCTTGCTTCACTTAAAGCCAAAAAATCCTTTATTCCCCTTGGATCTTCTAACTCTTTTTCAGGACAAGATCTAAGCGCATCCAATAAACGACATTTAAATTCAGCTCGCCCTCTTTTAAATCCCGGAGAAGTATAAAATCCTCTATCAAAATTTGGACATGTGACCCCCTCATTAGGACTAAACCTAACCGCATAACCAGGCGAAGAAATCCCTCTTATTGGGCTGCGACTACCTCTTATCTCACGTCCTATCACCTGACAATCCGAACAAGGATAAACTCTTTGCCTAATAACCGGAGAACCTTCTACTCCTTGGGCAACATCAAAATAGGCACTTTCAATATTAGATGTAGACATTCTAATTGGGGTGAATGAATAGGAGAAAAACATACCCAAACAAAGCGCTTCCTGTCAACCCTAGTCCCTAAAGAAACTCCTCTCCCCATATCTCCAAAAACACATCCAAAATATCCTCATTAAAAACATCTGCCCACATCGTATCCAACACTAATAAACGGAAAATTTCTTCAGAAACTTCAGCCCGAGTACGACCATCATTAGGATTAAAACTATTCCCCGTTTCTTCGAGCAGCCCCATATCATAAGCAGTTTTTAAATAAGGCGCATACCAAGCACTCGAATAAACATCATCATAGGGCAAATCACGCAATATAGCTGTCTCCGGCACCTCAATACCATAAGATTCCAAAATCATTTTTAAGGCTTCTACTTTGCTAACTATGTTGGCCGGATAAAAATTCCCATCCGTATAACCCTGCACCCACTCTTCTTCTTGGGCATAACACACGTACGGCGCAAACCACTCATCCGTCACATCTGGAAAACAGTTATTATAGTCTTCCACATCAGGAGCTTCGCCTAACCAGCCATAAACCATTAATTTCATTAATTCCGCTCGATTAATCTCCTTATTTGGCTTAAAAGTTCCATCTTCATAACCTTCTATAACACCTAAATACACCATAAACTTAATCGCCTCATAATTACGATGACTCTGATAAATATCAGTAAAATTCACTCCAGCCACATTGGCCTCAACTTCATTACTATTATATCCGCTCTCATAATAATCCTCGTCATAACCAGTTACCATAAAATAATAAGTCCCCTCTGGTAAATCCGAGATCGTAGCATGCGTAACATGTGCTCCTTCTATCATTTCATAAAAATCGTAATAACCACTCTGTGTTCCATAATTAACATAATATCCAGCGGCATTTTCCGCCTCAACGCGGGTCCAATTTAACAGCACGGAATCATCCGTAACTGAGGTAATTTCTAATTCAGTCACGGTAAGCTCATCAAACGGAGCCTCTTCAGTCCAATCTACACCTAAATTTTCACCGGCCTCATCCCCTTCTTTATCCGAATCATCTTCAGTCACCTCAACTTCACTTGTTTCCGAGGTGTCCACTTCGTAAGTATCTCCTCCTAAATAATCCCCAATTTCCGCTGAATAATAATATTCATAACCATAACCAAACGCCTCTAAATCAGATTCAATGGACGGCACATCACTCGAAAGAGGCATCACCATGACTGTATACATCACATGGTCATCTTCAATCGGTAACGTAATCGTTCCTTCCACATCGCCAGCCTCAATTATGGTCCAAATCTCATCTTCAGTTAAATAAAAATCATCTGATTCAGGTAAAACAACCACTCCCAAATCAATTTCAGCGTCTTTGAAAAAAGTGAATTTCAAATCACTTCCCACTTGATCCGAGTCAATTAAAAACTGTAAATAATTCACCCCAAACAAAGCCGGCCATTCCGAAGACCAAACAGAATACTCTTCTATTGGATACTCATCTGAAAAGTGAAAACTATGAATATCAACATAAGGATATTGATCTCCTTCTTCATAAAAACTAGTTAAATAATTCCAATATGCAAACGACATATAAACATCTCGAAGATCATCTCCTTGATCTGCAATTACCTCTCTATAAGCCTCATAAGCATCCCAAACATCTGGTATTTCCTCATAAAAATAAGCATTCACCACATCGCCAATCAAAGACCAATCCGCATAATATTCACTCAAAAAAACTGGCCAAATTGAAAGTGCATATTCAAACAAACTGCCATCTGGGATAACTCCAGTAAAAATTGAGTAATCCGTATGATCAAAATAATGATAAAGATAATTATGATAATCATTCACGTCGTCATATACATAATCTTCAGACCAGGTAGCTGTGGCTTCAGCAAAATTAATATCTTGATCATAACCAGCAAAATATCCTTGATAACCAAACTGAATTGCATGAAAAAACTCATGAGCAACTGTGACTTGTAAATACTCATCACTAAGCGCTGGATCAATCGCTATATAAATCTCGCCATTAGGCAAAAGTCCAGTCACCCCAAGCGTTCCTTCGCTTATATAAAAATCTCGATCATCAAGAATCAAATAAACTTTGTCCTGATCATCCAAAGGAGAAGGTAACCCTAATTCCTCCACTTCCTTATCCCAACTATACTCCGCATATTCGGCTATTTCTTCTAATAAATCAGCAACTCCATCATAATCCAAGTCCGGACTTTCCTTAACCGCGCGACTAAATTCAATCATAAAATGCTCGGTATCAATCGCATTAAGCTTGTGAGTCCCAGTATAAATACTAGAATCAAACGAAAAAGCAAAAGCAGTTTGCGGCAAAAATAGTAAAAACAGCAAACCAAAGGCCCCCAAAGTGGGGGCCAGGAAATTAGACATAAATGATCTGGAAGTTGGAAGGAACTTCATAATAATAAACCGTTAAAGATAAGAGAGGGGCAAAGGGTTTAAACCGCCTCCTCTACTTGTGAGAAGACTGAATTAAACATGGTAATAATCTTAAACATTTCGGCTCTATTAACCGTGTTATACGGACCAAAGGTGCCGTCTGGATATCCAGAAACAATGCCAAGCTCATACGCTGTTTGAATCATATCAGAAGTCTCATCATAAATACCAGAGTCATCACCAATATCTGGGAAGCTAAAAGTATCATAGTCAGTGTATTCAGCCCCTAAAATCTCAAAACCAAGCTGAACTACCTCCCAACGACTAGCTGGGCTAGTTCCGACAGAAAGATCTCCGGCAATAACATCAGAAAGGATTGTTAAATCCATTCCCGAATCGTAAATACACTGCACATAACCTGTCGCCCAATGATCACCCATCCAATCGACGTCACTACTTAGATCTATGCTATCTGGATCACAAGAAGTTTCACCTAAGCCCATTTCTAGCTCATAAGCTAGCTCAGACATAATTTTAATAAGCTGTAAGCGCGTGAGTTGATTAGCTGGACCCATAAACCCGGTTAAATTACCAAAAGCATCCTTGTAACCAGCAAAGAAAGAATGGGCCAACGCCATATCCATATACTTGGCATACCAAGCGTCATAGTCCACGTCCTGCATATAACCCGCCGCTGCATCAGCATCGGCTAACTGAGTTTCTAATTTAACTAAAGCGACATCAAAAATCTCAGCAACCGCAGTATTAAGTTCATCACCAGTCAAATCCCCTTCATCATAAGAATTTAATTGAGAACGCAAACTCGCAGTCAAAATAATTATGTCTTTATGCATATGAGGAAGAACCGTATCGTCATCTTCTCCAGGAACCAGGGCTAACAAATCGGTAAGCACTGCATTCATCTCATCTTCTAAAGTGCTATCCAACGCACCAGTATCAATCAAATCTGAAACTACGGATGCAAACCGAGAAACTTGGCTTTCCCAAGAGAACAAATCTTCAAAAATTTCTTCAGCACGCGCAACCAAATCACTACGATTCGCCAATAAATTTACAATTTCTATCTTATTCCCAGTATCGTCATCAAGTTCAAACATGCCGAGATCAACATCTTCAGTAAATGTTTGCTCAAAAACAACGTCACCATCCTCGGTTTCAACTACCAAAGTCACATAACGATCAACTTTAGAATCAACCAAGCTAAGTAACGTCATAAAACCATCTTGGTGACCAAAAATTCCAGCATCTAGCACCAAACTAGTCATATCACTGCCACGAGTCAAAGCATCATAACCAGTGTAGTCGGCGTGATTTTCGAGCATAACTGGCATATAAGCTGGAATTACTGATCCTTCGCTTACCTCCATATTCACAGTATAAAGATGAGCTTCACCAGCCTCTGACCCTTCGCCATCTAAATTCCCAATTCGAACACTAAGCAGTGCTTTCTCTTTAAACTTGTTAATCCAATCTTCTTGAGTAACAAGATTAAAACTCACCACATAACCATCACCGTATTCGTACACATATTCACCGTCTTCGACTAATTCATCCAAAAACACCTCTAGGCTGGTGTTTTGATAACTTGAATGAAAATCAACAAATGGGCCACCCCATTCTGAACCATCATCATCATCCAAATCCGCTTTTATCTTAAACAAAATCCCATCTTTACCAGAATGAATATCTGAAATAAAGCTGGTCATGGTTGGGTTAGTGTTTTCCACATCAAGCCAGTCTTCACCATCTTCAAACTCAATTGTTTGCATGGGGCGACCCACTACAGATCCCTCAAAACTAACATTCCCATCCCATTCCGTAGTATCCATCGCATCATCCGGGTCGGTATATCCCCAGTTAACACTCATATACAAAACATCGGGATAATCTGAATCCGTCCAAAGAGAGGCAAAATCATCAAAAACTTCTTCGTCATCAACATCGTCGGTTGTTTCGGTATCATCAACTTCATCCGCTACATATTCGTAAACAATTTCCATTACAAGATTTTCAATTGTCATACAGTTATTATCTTCGTCTAGTTCCTCTACAAGGTTACTAGCGTCCACACAAGCTTTTACATCATAGCTTTCGTCTTCATCCAAAATTAATGGTTGAATAGTTGAAGAACCATCAGCTTCCAAAAAAGATCGATCAGATAACGTTGAGGAATTATAAGTGTATTGCGGATTATCTAGATCATCAACATAAATATAAACTCCCACATCAGTGTCGGCATCGACAGATCCTTCGTTACCAACTTGAATGCTTAAACGATTACTTTCGTCGATATAAATATCTTGAAGAACAAGATCAACATAATCCTCGTCGTCTTGTGGCTCAGGGTCTGTATCATCAATTGGATCTTCTACGGGGTCCTCTACCGGATCTTCAACTGTTTCTACCGAAATATAAATTTCCTCTTCCATGCAGTTATTATCTTCATTAGATTCTTCAACCGAGTCTAAATAATCCACACAAACCTCAATTGTGGCAGTCTCTTCCATACCAAACGGTTGTAAAAGAGAAGAACCACCAACTTCTACAAAATTCTGATCAGATAGTGTTTTCCAAGAATAAGTTTTATCAAGCTCACCATTCACCCAAATATAAGTTACTCCTCCGGTTGTAATCTCGGCTGGAGCGTCTCCTTCATTGCCAATTTGAATCGTCAAAGTATCTCCATCTAAATAAAGATCTTGAAGAACCAAATCAGGCAATCCAACATCAAAGGCAACTTCTAAACAGTTATTATCTTCACTTAATTCTTCCACAATGTCCTGAGCATCAACACAAGCCTCCACGGTGTGGGCTCCAGTTAGCATCCCCGGACTTAAAGTCGAAGTGCCATCTACTTGCATAAAGCTCTTATCAGAAAGCGTAGACCAAGAATAAGTGTATTGAAGTTCGTCATCAATATAAATATAGGTATAACCAGCCGTCGTAGATTCCACATCGATATCACCCGTATTCGTGACTACAACATCCAAATAAGAACTTTCATCCAAAGAAATCTCTGAGACTTCTAAATCAGCTAAACCAGACTCAAATGTTACGGTCATACAGTTGTCTTCCTCATCAGATTCTTCAACAATGCCAAAATAATCAATACAGGCTTTTACTTCGTGGGTGCCTTCTAGAGTTTGTGGGGTGAGCACTGAAGAACCATCAACCTGAAGAAAATCTTTATCACTCAAAGTGGTCCAAGTATAAGTCTTGGCCGCACTATCCATATCATCAATCCAAATATAAGTTACGCCAGCAGTTGTGGCTTCTATATCTACAGAGCCTTCATTTCCGACTTGAATCTTTAAATAATCATCCTCTAGATAAATACTCTGTAAAACAAGGTTTGAGAGACCGTCAGTAAGTTCTTCGGTTACACAATTATTGTCCTCATCCGTCTCATCCACCACATCAGTAGCATCAATACAAGCCATTACGGTGTGAGTGCCTTCTAAAAGTTCAGGACGAAGAACTGTTCCGCTTCCGGCTACTAAAAACTCTAGGTCACCTAAAGTTGACCAAGAATAAGTCCAGGCGGGATCATCCATATCATCAATATAGATTGTTGTTATCCCCTCAGTGTCGTCCGGGACATCCTCGGTGCCTTCGTTTCCCATGAAAACACTCAGATATCCTGAATCGTCAAGATAAACTCCGTACATTTCTAAATCATAAGTGGAGCTTTCTGATACTGCGGCCAGGGCCATACTTGGGAAAAGCGTTGCAAAAAGCGTTGTAATCACCAATCCGCTAATGAATTTTTTGAAAACCATGTTATAAAGGGTTAAAGGGTATTTTTACCTCAAGAATGAGGCTAGCATAGTTTGCAGTTCAGAAAAACGAGACTTGCTTAAATTTATTACAACGTTAGATAATAAAGCTCCAAAAAGACTTTACAAATTCAACAAATGCTCGCAGAAATCTTATTGCCAGTAAAAATCGGGAAAAAGAATGCAAGTTTAACTTATCAACTTCCAGAAGAGCTGATAAACAAGGTGCAAGTTGGTAGTGCGGTGCGGGTACCACTCCGGAATCAAATTAAAACAGGTTTAGTGCGCGAGCTGCATCAACGTGAACTTAAATTTACGCCCAAAGACGTGCTTTCTATAAAGGAAGGGAATGAAATTTTAGCACCGTGGCAGCTAGAACTAGCTGATTGGGTAACTGATTACTATTTTGCTCCTTTATATAAGGTGTTAAAAATGATGCTTCCCAAAAAAATGTGGCAACCAAGTCGTGGAACGCCACATGAGGTCGCTTTTATAAGGACGGAGATGGAGGCCCCAAAAAAATTAGGAGTTAAACAACAAGAGGTCTTAGAAATGTTTAAAGATAAGCAACCACTTTCGCGCAAAAAACTTGAAGCATTTTCACTAGCAACACTACGCAGCTTAGAAAAGCGTGGATTACTGAAAGAAACAATTGGTGAAATTGCTGGGATCGCCTTAGATTCCACCAAAAACTGCAAACCCAAACAATTAACCCCGGAACAACAAAAAATTTATGATGGGATTTTAGAAAGCGATAAAAAAGTTTCGCTAATTCATGGGATTACTGGTTCTGGGAAAACTGAGATTTATTTTCAATTAGCCCAAAAAATGGTGAAATCCGGAAAACAAGTTATTTTGATGGTTCCGGAAATCTCTTTAACACCGCAATTTATTGAATACTTTGCGCATGAATTTAAGGAAAAAATCGCTATTTTACACAGTCGTCTTTCACTAGGCGAACGAGAACGGGAATGGTGGCGAATTCACGAAGGAACAGCCCAGGTTATAATTGGATCCCGATCTGCTATTTTTGCCCCAACCAAAAACCTAGGACTAATAATTTTAGACGAAGAGCACGAATGGAGTTATAAACAAGATCAAACACCTCATTATCACGCCCGAAAAGTAGCTCTTAAGATTTCCAGCCTAACCGGAGCACGAGTGGTTTTGGGAAGCGCGACGCCAGATATAGAAACTCGCTTTGCCGCGGAAAATAAAAAAATAAATCTATTTAAACTAGATCACCGAATTTTGCCAGGTAGTTCGTTGCCAGAGGTTGAAGTTATTGATATGCGCGAAGAACTACATAAAAAGAACTTTAGTATTTTTAGTGACTCTCTATATATCAAGTTACAAGAAATTTTTGCAAGAAAAGAGCAAGCAATTTTGTTTTTGAATAGAAGAGGTCATGCTTCTTCGTTGCTATGTCGTGATTGTGGTTATACAGCCCAGTGTTCGCAATGTGATGTCAGCGTTACCCATCATCGCACCAAAACCGGATATGAATGGTTAACTTGTCATCACTGCGGTGAAAAACAAAACATTCCTAACATTTGCCCAAACTGTAATGGGGCTGCTATTAAATCAATTGGGATTGGGACTCAACAGGTTGAAACCGAACTTCAAAAACGATTTCCAACGATGCGCATTGCTCGAGCAGACAAAGACACTACTACTCAAAAAGACAGTTTTGAAAAACTATATAAAGCTCTTAAAAATCACGAAATTGACGTGCTGGTAGGAACCCAAATGATTGGAAAAGGTTTAGATTTAGCTAATGTAACTTTAGTAGGAGTGGTTTTAGCAGATATTGGTCTGCACATTCCGGACTTTCGCGCGGCAGAAAGAAATTTTCAATTAATAATGCAAGTCGCGGGGCGCGCCGGGCGTGCGCAAAAAAAAGGCCACGTCATAATCCAAACATACA
>CAYYQE010000006.1:0-68222 GCA_964473745.1 uncultured Candidatus Peribacteria bacterium | reverse complement strand
TTTTTTCAAAAATACAAAGCCGAAAAAGCGCTCGAAGCTCTTAAAAACATGCTCGCCCCACACGCCAAAGTTATTCGCAACGGCGAAACTCTAGAAATACCAGCCTCCAGCCTCGTCCCAGGCGACATTATTATTCTATCCGAAGGCGATTCAGTCCCAGCCGATGCCCGACTACTAGAAGTAAATGAACTTTATATTGATGAATCAGCCTTAACTGGTGAATCCGTGCCAGTGCTCAAAGTAACTGACCCCATCAACAAAAAAGAACTAAACTTAGATGAGCATGAAAATATCGCGTTCATGGGTACAGCTGTTACTCATGGAAACGGGAAAGCCCTAGTCATTCGCACTGGTGAAGAAACTGAATTTGGTAAAATTGCCAATCTCACCCGCACCACCCAAAAAGACAAAAGCCCTCTCCAAAAAGAGCTTAATAAAATCGGCATTTTTGTTGGGAAAATCACCTTAGTAATCTCCGGATTTCTCCTGTTAGCTGGTTGGATTTGGCAAGAAAAACCTTTTGCCGAAACTTTTCTTTTTGCGACGTCTGTGGCCGTTGCCGCTGTACCAGAAGGCTTACCAGCCACCATTACGATTGCCCTAGCCATTGGTGTGCAACGCCTCGCTAAAAAGCGTTCCATTGTAAAAAAACTTTCGTCGGTCGAAACACTGGGCTCTACCACAGTTATTTGTTCAGATAAAACCGGAACCTTAACGCGCAACGAAATGACAGTGGTTGAAATTCTTACTGACAATCACGCCTTTAAAGTCACAGGCAAAGGTTACGAACCAAAAGGAGAATGGCAAACCACCCGCCCGATTCCCGAAATCGAAAAGCTATGTGAAGTGGCCTGTTTATGTAATAACGCCAAACTCTCCCACACCCGTAAATCATGGCGCATAATTGGTGATCCAACCGAGGGCTGCCTGCTTGTTGCCGCTTCCAAAACTAAATTCAAACCCAGAGACATCCTCAAAAACTTTAGGAGGCTTCATGAACTTCCCTTCGATTCCACTCGCAAAATGATGACCACCATTGACCAAAACAAAACCACCAAAGAAATTCATGCCCACTTAAAAGGAGCTCCCGACGAAGTTCTTAAAATCTGCACTCATATTTACGAAAATGGCCGCCGCCTAAAACTCACTCCAAAAAAACGCCGAGAAATCCTCGCTCACAACAAACAAATGGCGGAAAAAGCACTTCGCGTTTTAGCCTTTGCTGAACGACCCTTAGACGGCCACGGCATTCCTCGTGGAAAAAAACAATACTCCAAGGCCCTCATTGAAAAAAACATGACTTTTATTGGCCTAACCGGGATGATCGACCCAGCTCGCAAAGAGGTCTATTCCGCTGTTGCCACAGCCAAAAAAGCCGGCATTGAAATGTACATGATCACCGGCGATTACGGTATTACCGCGGCCGCTATTGCCAAAGAAATAGGCATGACTCAAGACGACGCCCTTATAGTCTCTGGCTTTGAACTGGGACGCATGACTGACAAAAAACTTCAAAAACTTTTCCGCAAACACCAAGGCAATATTGTTTTTGCTCGCGTAAGCCCTGAACACAAACTCAAGATCGTCCGGGCCCTAAAACATCGTGGTGAAATCGTGGCCATGACCGGAGATGGCGTCAACGACGCTCCCGCCCTCAAACGAGCTGATATTGGAGTAGCAATGGGCATCACTGGCACTGACGTTTCCAAAGAAGCTGCGGACATGATTCTAGCTGACGACAGCTTTGGAACTATTGTAAAAGCAGTTCACGAAGGTCGCACAATTTACGAAAACCTACGCAAATTCGTTTTCTATATTTTCTCCTGTAATATCGGTGAATTAGTAACTGTTTTTACCGCCATTCTACTTGGGATCCCGGCCCCGCTTACCGCCATCCTAATTCTCGCCGTGGACTTAGGAACAGATGTTTTACCAGCTATTGCCCTTGGCGTAGACCCGCCCGAACCCGGGATTATGGACAAGCCTCCTCGCCCCCGCAATGAGCACCTCATGCGTCGTGGTTTTGTACTTCACTTTGTTTATCTTGGCTTAGCCATCGGCGTCATTGTTACCACTGCTTATTTTTGGATGCTGCACCGCTACGGCTGGAGCTGGGGCAACGAACTTGATTCTGACAATCTCACCTACCTCAAAGCTTCCACCAGCGCCTTTGCCATTTTAGTTATGATCCAAATGGCTAATGCTTTTAACTCCCGCAGTCTTAAACAATCCATTTTCAAATTAGGCCTTTTCACTAACCGCTGGCTTCTTGGCGCCATTGGGATTTCCCTTATCACGCTCATTCTATTTGTTGAACTTCCTTTCTTCCAAAACTTCTTACACACCATTCATTTAACATTCACGGAATGGCTTATTCTCGCCGCTTTATCTCTTTTAATTTTAATTCTTGAAGAATGCCGCAAACTGATCCTAAGTACATCAGAGTCAAAGTAATTCCAAAAAGTCCAAAGTCAAAAATAGTTGATAAAATGGCTGATGGAACACTTAAAATTCGTATTGCCGCTCCCCCAGAAAAAGGCAAAGCCAACACTGAACTCATTAAATTTTTAAGCAAACACTTCGACCTTCCCAAAAATCAAATCACAATAATCAGCGGCAAAACCGAACCGCTTAAATTAATCAAAATAGGATGAACAAAATACTCGCCAAAAAATCTCTCGGCCAAAATTTTCTCACACACCGTGGCACTCTTAATAAAATCTTAGCCGCGGCCAATATTAAACCAACCGACCACATCATCGAAATTGGGCCGGGGAAAGGAGTCCTCACCGCGGAACTAGTTGAACGTGCGGCGCAAGTTGAAACAATAGAATTAGACGATCGCCTCATTCCCTTACTCAACGAAAAATTCATTAATCAACCCAACTTAAAAATCCATCATCAAGATGCCCTTGAGTTCACGCCACCCAAAACACCCTACAAATTAGTTGCCAACATTCCATACTACATCACTTCCCCCATAATTAACCATTTTTTGCGCGCCCAACCACACTCAAAGCGTCCGCAAACCCTCACCTTACTCGTCCAAAAAGAAGTCGCTCAAAAAATCTGCGCCAAACCTGGAAAACTAAACGTCCTCGCTCTACAAGCTCAGCTCTTTGGAACCCCCAAAATCATTAGCAAAGTTCCTGCTTCACACTTTTCACCAAAACCAAAAATCGATTCCGCCATTCTTCAAATCAACCTCTTCAAAAAACCACTTATCAAAGACTCTGACTTATCAAAATTATTCGATCTAATCCACCGCGGCTTTGCTCACAAACGCAAAAAATTAATCCGCAATTTAGATGCCTCCCCCGAAACATTTGCGCGCCTCAAACTTTCCGAAAACATTCGTGCCGAGGCGCTCACCATAAAAAATTGGCTTAATTTACAAAAAACGCTATAATGCGCTCCTTTAATTAATCATTATGCAACCCGGCCAACAAGAACTTGGCCACCCCACCGAAATCGTTCCTACTTGCCCCCTAATAAAACAAAGCCTTCAAACTTTAGACGCTCCAATTTTCACCGATGAAGAACGAACTTATTTAAACAGCTTAACTCCTGATCAAAAAGAGGCAATTTCCAGTGCTTTATTAAAGCTTTCAACTGATATTTTAGCGGCCGGCCCCGAAAAACAAAAAACACTGAAACTTTTATGCGACCCCCAACTAATGGCTCCGCTACTAGGAGTATTAAACAAACTAACAGACCCCTTAACAGAATCTGGTAATTATTACCGAGCCTGTAGTGAATTTATCGAAGAACTTGCTCTGCTTATTCAAAGACTTGCAACCGCAAAACAAATGGACCTAGCTGGTGCAACTACTTCCGCGGAGGCCCCAGAAGCCGAAATCCGCCAACAAGCCATTGCCGCTCTTCGTGAGGCTCGCGATCAATTAGGCCCCATCCCAGATCAAGATGATCATTTAGGTATTAATCGCTATGGTTTAGCCTGCGTTTTACTAGTTATGCAAATCTACGACAGAGGACAAATTGTTCAAAAAGGAATCCTAGATAAAGGGACTTCTATTTCCACTCATTACGCGCCAATAGATCAAGCTATCAACAAATTGGCTAAACTAATAGGAATGCGTCCTTATCGAATAAAAATAGCGCTCGGAATGATTACTAGCCGTCCCTCTACTATTCAAGACTGCCAAGTTCAAGCCGCCACTACTATTTATACGATAATATCGGGAGCCTAAACTCAAAAAACTTAGTTGTGCCTGCTGGGGCCATCGGAATCTCACGCGGGACGCGCTCTTGCGGTTCACCTCCGGGTGATTTTTGGACCCACATTCCCATTTCATGATCCCGTTGGCGATGATGATAAGAGGTAATTCGTCCACCAGCAGCCTGAATAATTTCCGCAGTCCGCGCTAAACCCGTACCCATTCCAAACGCACCTTTCTCACTACGAATTCCTTCCTCAAAAAGTTGCTTTAATTGATCTTGGTCAAAGGCTTTCAAATTATCAGAAACTTGAAAAACAACTTCATCCCCATTTTGTCGTATCTCTAAATTCAAAACCGCATCGTCTTGGCCAGTCACTCGACGCACCTTGGCAAAATTTGAATAAAAAGTACGAAGAATACTTCGCAAAGCCCCGGCCGGACAATTAATCATCACATCTTCATCCTGCAATTCTACCGTGCGTTGTGGAAAATTATGGTCATTGCTTGCAATCGCAGCTTGCAATGATTGTGAAACCCAATATTGTGGCTCACAAGTAGCATAATAATCTTCAAAAGAATCACGCGCTACTGCCAAAAGCTCCATTACCTCGCCTTTCACTTCGGAAGGACAATTCTCATTACCACCCCGATTTAGAATATTTCTAACATCATGCAGACAAACTTCCAAAACAAACCTCGCCCCCTCAACCTCTTCTAATATGCCAAACAAACAATCATCCCGACTATTTTCATCATGCGAAAAACTCCTATTCCAACGATCAACAAACTGAATATTTAAACCTTGCTCTAACAATCGATGCAAATATTTTAACTCTTGCGCAATCTTCCCAGACAAATCATAAGCTGCATTTTCGGAAACAACTTGGCTTGGATCTTTTGGTAATTGCTTTATTAAATCGGGAAAAAATCTAAAACTCCCAATCAAGGCCGCAAATCGCACATTTTCTGGCAAATCAATATCCTCGGCTGGGATGTCATCATCATCTAATGATGGAATGCCTCCAAGATGATCAAAAATTGGGCCTAAAACTCTAGTAAAATCATTCATATCATAAGGTTTTCCTAAGGCAGAAATCAGCATATCATCACCCGGATCGCCTAAGGCCGTAACATATTCATCAACTCCAACACCACTCATTATTACCCAGCCGGTGCTACCTTCCTGCCGCTGCAAATAAGCAAGCATTTCCTGAAAAGGTAGTTTTTCTCCAGTTTGATAAGATCCAAAACAAACATCTGTCAGCCACAATCTACGCTCTTCCGTTTGTATTAACTCATCAAAACTCTCCCTCGAACCAGCTGTAAAAACTGCTCTAATTCGATCACTATAAAAATGTTTTAAAAAACCCACGACCACGGCCTCCGCAGCAGGATCATCCTCGACTACACACACTTCTAAATCTCCCGTAAAGCCTTCTGTTACACTTGTATGCATTAATTCTGTAGATCCCTCTTCAGCGCCCATTTAAAAAATTTAATTCTAAGAAGAAACAATACCAAAAAATCACTCTAAGTCAAGATTAACTACCCTGTTACGTCTAAAAAATCGTCTTCAAATCAGCAATCATTTCTAAGGTAGCGGCGCGCGCCGCCTCGGCATACCCCTGATCCTCTCCGGCAAAAATTATGCCCCGCGATGAATTCACAATCGCGCCGAGGCCGTCCTTATTGAAGCAAGCACGAACATCTTGGGCGCCGCCCCCTTGCGCCCCATATCCAGGCACAAGAAATATCGCCTGCGGCAACATCTCACGAATTTCCGCTGCTTGTTTAGGATGCGTGGCTCCTACCACAGCCCCCACTGAACTATAACCTAATTCCCCTACCAAATCTGACCCCCAACTTTCCACTAAATGCGACATTAGCGCGTAATTCGTCATCTGGCCATCTTTCACCATCTGATCCTGCAAATCCCCAGATGAAGGATTCGAAGTCTTCACTAGCACAAAAATTCCTTTCCCATATTCATCACAAGCCTTCACAAACGGCTTAATCCCGTCATAACCCAAATACGGCGTCACGGTCAGCGCATCCGCATCTAAACTAGCCATTTTTTCACCAAACAACTCCACCTCACCCAAAAAAGCTCCCGCATATCCTTCAGCCGTGGACCCAATATCATTTCTTTTGGCATCAGCCACCACAATTAGCCCTTTTTCTTGCGCGTATTTACAAGTTTCTTCATAAGCCCAAATCCCAGCAAACCCATACTGCTCATAAAAAGCAATCTGCGGCTTCACCACTGGCACAATATCACTCACAGCATCAATAATCCCGACATTAAATTCCAAAAAAGCATTAGCCGCCGCCTCAAAAGTTTCCCCAAATTTTTCAACCTGTTTTTTCTTAATAAATTCCGGAATTTGCTCCAATCGCGGATCCAATCCTACACACACCGGATTCCCTTTCTCCTTAATCGCGCCAATCAACCGATCTCCAAAATGGCCTTTTTTTACGGGGACAGCCTCGAGTGAAATATCTATTTCCTGATTCATAGTTTATACGTTTAAAAATTAAATCCCCACGCGCTCCGCCCAAGTTGGCGGGTCTTTTTTGAATTCCATCACCACTTCCTCTTCTTCTGGTTTAATTGAACCGATCTCGGCCGCCAAAGCAATCAAGGCCGTAAATCCCGTCAAATTCGTAAGCTTAAGTTTCGCCTCCTCAAACCGCGCCTCAGACTTAGCTAGCTCCCAAGAAACAATCGCAAAAATATCCGTTACTTCACACTGACCTTCTTCACGAACCGCCTCAGCCGCCGCCACACTACTTCCTCCGGTCGAAATCAAATCTTCTACAATCAAAACTTTTTGTCCTGGTTTTAAGTCTCCTTCAATCTGTTTTCCAGCGCCGTGCTCTTTTTTCTGTGGACGAATATAAACCATTGGCAAATTCATTTCATAAGCCAAAAACGCCGCCCACGGAATCGCCGCGGTCGCGGTTCCTCCTAAAACATCGGGCATTGCCATCTCTCCTGCCGCCACCTTAGATTCAATCAACTCTTTCCAGGCCATAACTACTGCTTTCCGATGATCTGGATACGAAATAAGCCGACGATTATCACAATAAACCGGAGATTGAATCCCCGAAGTCCAGTTAAAAGGCGGGTCCATTTTGACCTTCACCGCCTCAATATCAAGTAGTCGCTCCGCAATTGCTCGAGAAAAATCTGTCATTTTTTTTAGGTTAAATTTCGGCTCGATAATAGCGAGATTTACCTAAAAAGACAACTTAGCTTTCGTCGCCTTGAGGATCAGTGCCTCCTTGTAGAACAGTCAAAGTTTGTAACCCAGCCGCTATATCAGCTGGCAAAGGAGTGTCTGGATCAAACTCACGACCTGTTAGAGAAGTCACTGGCTTGGTGGCCGCCTCTATATCCATGGCCGCCACACTCAAAATTTGCGTAATATCATCCGGCAAGATTGCCAAATTTTCTGGATCTAAAGTAAGCGCCGATAAATCACCAGCTTTGGGCATTAATATCTGAGCCATCTTAGCTTGCGTCGAAAGAACCTCCCCTCTTATGGCAATTAACATCAAAAAATCAACTAAAGCCGGTTCCTGCCCCTCCAAAACCTCCTCAAAAACTTGTCTTAAAACATCGTCATCATCAAAAGGCGTTCCAAAAGTTAACATCTGATGCAATTTAGCATCTGTCACACTACCCAAACGCTGCTGCAAATAAACAATCACCTGCTTCACTCTTAATTTAACTCCCTCCAATTGCAGGGCAGCAGTTTGAGTACGGCGCACAGGAGGCGCTTCACAAAAACTCCCTTTCTCTAAATCAAACACCTGAATTGGATCGTCACCGCTTTCATCAGCTGGCCTAACTGGAAGATTACTAAGTTTCATCAGGTTCTGTTACTTGATCAATGACTCCTCGCATCCTAGCAGCGTGCGCTTCACGATTTATAGCACAAGCACGCGCTACCGTCTTTTCCATAAACTTCACTGTCCCTTTCCAATACTCAGGCACCTCCTGTTTCACCCCTTCACGCAAAAAAGCCTCCGCAACATTATCAATCGCCTTTGGCCCTTTATCCCCCAAAAGCAGATCAGCACATACGGCCGCCTGCTCAATATAAGAAAGCATGACCTCCGGATCAATCTTACTAAAACTTAAAAATTTATGAATTTCCGGATTATTCGAAAATCCATTTTCCAACCATTTTTCTAAAGTTTTTTTTGGCAATGGAGCCTCTAAATACTCGCGCATAAAACTCTCCATCCACCACAAAAGTCTCTCCAATATTCCCTTCCTTTCCTCATAACTCCCTGCCGCATTTCCGCCGCGCTCTCCAACATGATCCACAAATCGCTCGTCCCTGTCTAACTGAAGCCGAGTAAAAACTGCGTCATCTGGATCTGGGCCGCGTTCTTGTGGTGTGTTCATATTAATTCAAATCATCAATTAAGGCAGAAAGATTCCTCTCCACTCCCTCCACTAGAGCTGTTAAACCTCCCCATTTATGCTCCTTATCCAATACCAACAATGCCTCTAATAACTCAGCTCTTTTAGCTCGCACATTATGAGCAAATGTATTCCTACCGCGCGCTGTAGAGGCCGCTCGAGTAAGTGCATCGATTAAAGCCCGTTCGGCCTTACTGAGATTAGGTTCTTCTCCTCTTACTCCATTTCTATAAAAATCATCCCAATCAGCCTGACTTTTCATTTTTTCTCCATTATATCGATAACACCACATGGCATTTACTAAATGCTGTCTAACGTGACCTTCAGACAAATCCTCTCTAAAGGTAAGCAAATCTTGCACTTCAAGGTCTGCTACAATGTGCTCTTCCTGAACTTGGACATGCTCTTCCCTTAAATCGCCATCCGCTACTCCAAGTCCTCTCTTAAGATCCAAATGATATTTCTTTTCAATGTGTTGAATTGCGGCACTCAACCGCTCAATAAGACCCCAAACTGTCTCTGCCTCTCTTGAGCCTTGAACTTCAGAAAAACTATCTGTTTCGTTACTATAACGAACAACTAAATCATTTGTCCTGTCTTGCCTTGGTAAATCTGCTGGCATAACTAAAAAAAATTATTGAGCCTGTCTTATTTCATAAGCGCTAACCTCCTCTTCTAGCGTTTGTGCTCGTGCCGAAAGCTCTAACACACCTGTATTTACATACCCCACCATTTCTTGAAAAAGCATCATAGCTCTTATTCTTTTCCGTTCAGCAGCCGCTTCACTTGCAGCCTCTTCAATAAGAATTCCATCCAATGATATTTCCATACTTCGCACCGAGTATCCATCTCTGGCCGGACTTGACTCGGCAATAGCAAAACCCGTAGGAGCATCCCATCCATCCGGCGGAGTTACAGTCCCATGATGCATTAAACTTAGCTGAGCATCACCCGGACAAGTAATATTGTTTTTTTCACTCCAACGAGTGTAGGCCGCCCCCATTTGAACAGCCATAAGGTCCGCAGTTGAAATAATTAAACTTGAATTCAAAGATTGTCGACTTCTTTCTAAAGCAATTATCTCTGCCTCTTGCGCTACTAGTTTTCCCATTAAACCGCTTAGTGTCCCCCTTAGGTCACCACCCTCAGCAAAAGCCTCTATCTGCTCATCAACAGAAATGCCTTCAAGTAATTTATTCGCACCAGCAACAATCGATCCTAATTCTATCTGAACCACTCCTAATTCTTCCAAAAAAATCTTTCTGTTCCCTTCGGCCCGCGCTTCAGCATACCTTTGATATGAATCATTTTCTGCTTCCGGAGTCGCTTCAACCGCATCTAAATTACCATCTAACTCTTGCGCCCAAGCATCCAACTGACGCAAGTTAGCCCCTTCCGGAAAATCACATTGAGCGCTCAAAAGATCGCGCCCTGTAACATCTGCCGCTTCGGCAGTCATGGGGGTTGCGGCCACTACTAATGCGGTCAGTGCCGCCCTTGGTGTATTCATAATAAATATGGTTTAAAAATACAAATAAATACATTTGGGGCGGATGCAAATATTTTTGTTTTGGAAAGAACTATACTTGTTTTTTAAATAAAGTCAAACTTAAATGTCACATCTGCTCTAAAACTCCTGCTTTCTCCCCACTCTATCCCGATGGTATTTGCCAAATTCAACCTGTTCTCTAGCTAATTTATGATCCATAACCGGGCCTTTTAAACAAGTTGGCATGCCACTGTCATCAATCGCACATTGGCCACAAACTCCAAATCCGCATTTCATGTAGCGCTCCACGCTCACCTGACACGTGATATCGTTTTTCAAGCACAATTCCGAAACCGCTATCATCATCATTTCTGGCCCCACGGTTAACATTCGATCAACTTTTAGGCCCTCATCCATTAATTTTTCGAGGAGTGGCACATTATAACCTTTATAACCTTCACTACCATCGTCAGTAGCGACGTGAACATTGGTATCCGCCAGCATCCCGGCCCGATCCAAAAATAACAAATTCTCGGCATTACGCGCGCCAACCACAAATTCCACCTTACAACCACGATTTACAGCCTCGTGTGCGAGGAAATAAAGCGGCGCCGCCCCATAACCACCTCCAATCACAGCTAAATGCTCGCCATCTTCATATTCAAACAATTTTCCATATGGTCCCCGAACTCCAACTTTATCACCCACTTTTAACTTATGCATCGCATTAGAAAACTCCCCCACCGCCGCAATTGCAATCTGTAATTCATTCCCATCATCAAAAGCCACGGAAAAAGGTTTTTCATTTAAACGCGGAATCCAAATCATCACAAACTGCCCCGGAACCGCCCCCACCGAAATATCCAAAGTAAAAGTTTTCACAAATGGATTCTCGGATTTAATGTCCAGAATTTTTACTGTTTTGGGGATATCGTCACGAGAACAAGTCATAATTATTTTTTTAAAATTAAACTTTGTGGGCGCGCCCCACGATTTCAGAAATATCAACCACATCATTCTCCTCACACCACTCTTTCATCTCACGCGCGATTTTACCAAACACCTCATTCCCACGATAATAAACCGCTGTCCCCACGCCAATCAACGTGGCTCCAGCCATCATTAATTCAATCGCATCACGCCCAGTTAACACACTTCCCGTCCCAATAATTGGAATTTTAACGGCCTCATACAAATCATAAATTCCTTTCACAACCAACGGTTTCAAACCTGGCCCAGATACACCACCAACTTTATTCGCCAACACAGGCTGCGCTGTATCTACGTCTATCACCATGCCCGGCCCAAAAGTATTAAACGCGGTTAATCCATCCGCGCCCGCATCCTCCACACTCTTCGCAATCTCAGCTAAATTATTTACATTTGGCGACAATTTCACCACCACCGGATATTCACCATTCGTGCGTTTTTTAACAATTTTCGTCACTTCAGCGGCCTGATTCATATCGCAGGCAAACGGTTTTCCTAGTTCATCCTCCACATTCGGACAAGAAATATTAACTTCAATTAAATGTGGTTTAAGTTCCGCGATTTTCTCACTTATTTCCCCAAAATCCGTGATTTTCCCAGCCACAATACTGGCAATTAATGGTGCTTTCACCTCTTGTGAACCATGCCAATCCAAATATGTTCCAACCTCTTCATGCGCCTTATCAATTCCAGCGTCAGGCAATCCAACGGCATTCACAAAAAAATGCTCATTCCCCATCATTGTAGGATTCGGATGACCCAAATGCTCTTCTAACCAAATCGATTTAGTGGTCACGCCACCCGCTCCATTTTCAACTACATTTTTTAATGAATTCCCAGTCACTCCCAAAACCCCAGAAGCCAAAACAATTGGATTTGGGAAGTGAACATTGGCGTAAGTTATCGAAAGGTCCATATTTTGCGTACTAAAGAAGCGCCGGCATTATAGCACGGCGCCTCTTTTTAGTTAACTGACTTCTTAGGCAGACTCCTCTCCAACTATTGGTTGTGGAGGATCCAACTTTTGTTGAGCTTCAGCCGCATCTTTTGCTGCTATCTCCTGGCGAACTTGATCATATTCCTCTGAAGGATTATGACGAATATTTCGTGATTCCGTAGCAACGTCTCGGCTATACGCTTTACCAGCAATTACTGGCTTAAACATCTGAAGCAAAAGCAATAATTTAGAATCTGCTTTTCCAAACCACTCACAAATAAATATCAAAACCCCCGCAATATATTCACGCTCGGCATCACTAGCATAAGGGCCTTCTTGAATCATCTTTTCATTCATTGCAAAGCGCAAGGCTTCCTCGGTTGGTGCCTGTCCATCTTGGGTAAGTTCATCACGCAAAGCTGTCCATTCCGCTTCCGGAACTTCATCTAATTTAAACTGTACCATCCCGGCATAAAGCAAAGTGGCATACATAGTTTCTTGAATATCTCCCCAAATATAAGGAAGCTTTGTTGCCAAACAACTTCCGGCCAAAAATGCCACAATCTTTCCTGGCAAACTTCTGTCTAAACGTAGCTTACTACGTTGATCAGCCAGACTCATGCCGTTCCACTCTGCCATTCTTCCCTGAACAAATTGCCCACCAATACTTTCACTAACTTCTAACTGCCCCGAAAGATTAGCTACTCTAATAGCATTTTCGCGAGTTGAGCCCGGTCTTTCTATCTCTGTTGTAACTCTATCCAGCTTATCTTGGACATCTTGTGCATCTATTGGTGGCCACGGGCCTTCCACAAGTACGCCTCCATCTTGAGAAGGCTCTCCTTCTGGGGCTGGAGCTGGGACTTCAGTTTGATCGGGCGCCTCCGCAGTTGGAGCATCTGGCGAACCCGCAACTTGAGGTTCCTCTATTGGGGTGTCTTCGGCCGGTGTTCCTGGTGACATAGTAAAATGGATTAAATTTTATTTCATTTATAATATAGCATAACCTTGCTAAAAAGTCAAGGATTCAAGATAATTCGAATAAATTAGGTCTATATATTCCCGGGAACAGGAGGTTCCCAATCCGGCGGCAAACCAATTCTACCTGCTTTTTTCAAAGCCTCTTTCCAGTCTACAATCGGGACTTTCATGGCCTGTACTTTTTCGTGAATTTGTCGATATTTATCGTCTGGATCATTCTGAATATGCCGAACTTCCGCCGCAACTCTTTCCGTATAATCTCCATATTGAAAACCAAGATTCAAAACATCGTTAACAATTTCCCCTTCAATACCGGCTAATTTGGCAACCAAAGCAATTGTTTTCACTATTACTTTTCGGGCTTGAAGGTCAGGAGCTAATTCTCTCATTAATTTTTCATTCATATAAAACTTAAATTCCGCTTCAGATGGGTCATAACCACTATCGCCTTTTAATTCTCTGATCTCCGCTACGACTTGTTCACTTTGTTCAGCTGAAACACCAGCAGGATCCAAATTAAACTGCGTAATTCCATAAAACAACAACGAAGCAAAAAAAGCTTTTTCTAAATTACCTGGCAAAGGAAGACTTTTCGGTAAATCCACAAAAGAAACAGCTGGAATTTGTAACATTTCTTTTTGCTGCGCTAAACTCATTTGATCCCATTCCGCTACTTTTCCCTGCACATATTCAACTCCTTTCAAATTCTCTACCACCATCGCCGTATTCATCGAATCTCGACGAAGACGCGCTTCCTCCTTTCTTTCCTCCTCAAAAGGATCCTGCCAAATAACAAACGGATCATCAGGGTTCGGCATTTCAGGAGGATTTTCATCTACAATCCCGGCTGCTGCTAAAAAAGCAGGTAACGAGGTCGGCCCAGAAAGATCTGGGGCCTGTGGCACATCCATTGGTGGCCCAAAATAATTAGGCATTCCCGGGGTATCCCAACCAGGAGGTGGCCCAACGTAACCAGGCATTCCAGGAGTAGTAGAGAATGGTGGGGGTCCACCAGGAATTTCCCCAGGCATTTGTGTCATAGCTAATTTGATTAAATTCTATTGTAGAATAATAACACAAAACAACCACCAGGTCAAGTTAGCAA
The DNA here is from genome assembly GCA_964473745.1 of uncultured Candidatus Peribacteria bacterium. GTDB lineage: Bacteria > Patescibacteriota > Gracilibacteria > UBA1369 > UBA12473 > JABJMC01. Next base: position 54,104 of record CAYYQE010000006.1, on the reverse strand, counting down.
GCCTATGCGAAAACATTTACCTCAACTAAAGCTCACCCTTAACAATAGTCATAATTGGCCAACCTTTTAACTTCTGCCCCGCAAAAGGAGTCCAACCACATTTTGTAAATTCAGCGCCGGGCCCACCATTTTCCACCACGCGTTCTTCATCCATATCCACCACCACCAAATCCGCATCAGCACCAATTTCTAATCGCCCCTTACCTGTTAATTCAAATAAACGTGCTGGTTCTTCACCAGTCAGGCGCACTATATCTTCTAAGGTAAGCTCACCTTGATTTACTGCGTTTAATAAAAGCGGCAGCATTGTTTCTAAGCCAGGAACACCAGCTGGGGCGTCCCCATAATCTTGTTCTTTTTCAGATTTTAAATGTGGCGCGTGATCAGTAGCCACAATATTCACCAAACCATTCCGTAAACCTTCCAAAAGAGCTTTGTTATCTTTTTCTTTTCTAAGTGGAGGGTTCATTTTGGCAAAATTACCCTGTTTTCCTAGCTCCATTTCCGTTAAAAACAAATGATGTGGCGCTACTTCACAAGAAATCCGGTCTGATTTAAAAGCCGCAAACTCATCTAACTCACGCTTAGTACTTAAATGACAAATATGCAGCCTTGCTTCATACTTTCTAGCCAGGTGTAAAACCATTTTTGTGGCCTCATAAGCCGCCGCCTCACTTCGAATTCGACCATGAATCATCGGATCATTTTCGCCTTTAAATTGCTTCATATTTGCCTGAATAATCGCCTCATCCTCGGCATGCACACAAATTAGTCGCCCTTCAGCCGCTACTTTTTCAAAAATTTCTTCCAAAGCTTCCTTTTGCGACACCAATAAATTACCCGTTGAACTTCCTACATAAATTTTATAAGCAATCGCCTCAGATTCTAAAAACTCATCAACATTAGTGGTGCCATCGTCATTAATAGTCGCTCCCATATAAAGGTCAAAACCAACCTGCGCCTTATCAGCCACCAACTCGCGCTTTCTATTAAGAGCAGTGCAACTAATTGTGGCCGGCGAATTATTTGGCATATCTAACACAAACGTCACGCCGCCGGCCTTTGCCGCAGCCGTCCCACTTGCAAAATCCTCTTTCTCTTCTCCACCCGGCTCTCGCAAATGCACATGCACATCAATTAACCCTGGCAACACAAATTTCCCCGTGCAATCCACAACTTTAGCTCCTTCTTCCGAAATCCCTTCCCCCATTTCTACAATTTTCCCATCCTTCACCAAAAGATCCTCTCGCTGTTTACCCTTAGGCGTCACTAGGGTTCCGTTTTTAAAAAGTAGTGAATTCATTAACCTTATTTTACGCTTTTCCCAAAACCAACGCCAGCAAAGCCATCCGAACAGCCACGCCATTCCCCACCTGCTCAAAATATTTCGCGCGTGGATCAGAATCCACGGCTACGGCCAGCTGATCGTCCACGCGCGGCAAAGGATCCAGCACAATCATTTCCTTTTTCGCTCCTTTCAACAATTTTGGCGTAATTTTATAAACCCCACGATATTTTTCAAACTCCTCTGGACTGGCAAATCGCTCCTCTTGAATTCTTGTATTTGATAAAACATCAAACCCACCAATCGCCTCTTCCAAATCTGTTGTTTCCCGTATTTCACACCCTGTTTCCTCGAGCTCTGCCTTCAATTCTGCGGGCAATTCCAAACCATGCGGCGCCACACAAACAAACTTTGGCCGCGCTTCAACTGGCCCAAAATTCTTAATCAACCGACACTGCGAATGCACTACCCGACTGTTTTTTAAATCCCCTACCAACCCGTAAGTCAAACCTCCAAAATGTCCAAATTTCTTATGAATCGTATAAATATCCAGTAGACCCTGCGTTGGGTGACTCGAAGCTCCATCCCCAGCATTCAAAACCGGGACATCTGACCCATCAGCCAGCTCTTTAACCGACCCAGAAGCCGGATGCCGCATCGCAATCACATCGGCAAATTGACTCACGGTTTTACCGGTGTCATACAAGCTTTCTCGCTTTTTAATCGATGAACTCTCATCCATCGTGTAGTTCGAAATCACACTTCCGCCTAGCCGCAACATAGCCGTTTCAAAACTAAACCGCGTCCGCGTTGAAGGTTCAAAAAACAAAGTCGCCAAAACCTTGCCGCGAAGCAAATCCGACGATTCCTTCTTCTGGGCATACGGTTCCATCTCTTTTGCTACTTCCAAAATTCTCTCTATCGCCTTTTTGGAAAGCGTTCGCGCTGACAATAAATGTTCTCCTAAAAATTTCATCTTTAAAACTATACCTTATGGTTAAGGCTTTAAGCAATGAACATCATCTAGCCATTCCTCATCCGTTTCTAAAGTAAACGGCGGAATAATATCTTCACTCCCACAAGTTTGCTGCCATTTTTCAAAAAACACTCCTAAATCATCCGTTACTTGCTGCATTGTTTCAGTTAATCCCAAAAACAAAGCTTGTTCACCTTCCCTCCCGGCTTGTACTCGGACCACTTGAATTGGCCCCGCAATCTCTCCTTTTTCATAAGCTTGTTCTCCAAGTTCTGCTACCAATGAATTTTTATTAATCACCAATGATTGATGAGTCCCAGCTAAAGCCCTCTCCTCTCCCTCTACTGGACCAGCCGTTACCACAAAAACTCCATTTTCGGCACCAACAGAACATCTAACTCTCGCTCGAAAAAATTCTATATGAAAACCAATTTCCGTTTTCCCAATCACATGGACATGCTCGGGCCGAAAAAGCACAAAATCACAGCGAGCCTCTAAATCACCTAAAGCCCGTGGAATCTCGGCAATTGGCAAATCTTCAGACCAAACAGTTCGAGGCAAAAGTGCGGGCGCTGCTTCAATATCTTGCGGATCAAGAACGATCTCGGTCGCGGCATCACCGCTTGCTAGATCAACCGTCCACGGAAGAGCTTGTTGAAGCGTCGCACAACCTGGTTGGGCCGCCAAAGTCGTGGTCAAAAGAGCCGCTGGAATTTGTCCTAATTTCATCCTAAAAAGTTAAATTTGGATGTAATTATACCAATCTACCCAAAATACTCCACTCCATTTTGGAAAACCTTCATTCCTTGGCCTTCTTCCGGCAAAGCAATTCCTTCACGTTCTGCTTTTTCCTTAATCAAAGGCCAATTGTCCTGGTTGTAAAAAGTCCAGTTACGTTCGGGGTGCGGCATAATTGCCATAATTCGACCACTTGGATCACAAACTGCGGCCATATCTTCAAGCGCACCATTTGGATTATGCGGGAATTCTCCGTCAGCAAGTGACCCATCCTCTTTAACATAACGAAATACCACTTGATCGCCTTCATTTAATTTTGCCACCACATCTGATTCAGCATAAAAATTACCTTCACCATGTGAAACTGGACAACGCAAAACATCCATTCCTTTGGTCCAAACACATTTTTCACTCGTCACTTTAATATCTATCCAACGACACTCATAACGGGCGGTTTTATTATGCATTAAAGCAAGTTCGCGTTTCCCAAACTCATAACCCGGCACCAACCCTAAATTCGCCATAATTTGGCATCCATTACAGATCCCAATCACTAATTTATCTTCCTTAACAAATTCGTGTACTTGCTCCCACAACTGATTACGCACTTTATTAGCATAAGCATTTCCAGAACCAGTATCATCCCCATAAGAAAATCCTCCTGGGAAAGCCATAATTTGAAAATCCTTCATACTTTTGCGACCATCAATCAAATCATTTACATGAACAATTTCGGTGTCAGCTCCGGCTTTTTCAAATACAAACGAAGTTTCTTCTTCGCAGTTAATTCCATAGCCGGCCATTATAATTACTTTGGGTTTAGTCATTTAAAATCCTTTAAAAGTTAAACGATAGTTTTTATCGAGGGTGGAAACATCAGTATCAATAACAATTTGATCATTCAAATCTGTTAATACAAATTTTTGATCCTCACGAACTGTTCCAATTTGAGCTAGAGGAAGTCCTTCAAAGATCGCTTCAAATTCTGCTTTTTTGGCGGGATTGATGCTCATTACAAGTCGTCCTTGGCTTTCGGAAAAGAGCATATAATCCGGCCGCGTCACATTTCCTTGAAGCGGCAAATCCTTAAGTGAAATATCCATTCCCAATTGTCCGGCCACGGCCTTACGCGCCAGCGCAACCCCAAGTCCACCAAGTAACACACTTTCACACGAAGCAACCAATCCTTCTTGAATTGCTTTTTCAGTCGCCTGATAAACTTTCATATTCTTATCGGCATCAACTTTTGGAATGTTATTTCCAATAAATCCAAGCTCTTCAAAATATTCGCTAGCACCTAATTCATCACTTGTTTCTCCTACAACATAAACCAAATCTCCGGGCAATTTAACGTCCAGAGTCACACTTTTTCGATAATCATCCATTACCGCCAGTGAAGATATAAGAAGTGTTGGCGGAACCGAAATCTTTATCGCCTTCCCATCTTCATCATATCCTTTAAAATCATTAAACATACTGTCTTTCCCAGATATAAACGGTGTTCCGTAAGCCGTTGAATATTCGTAACAACCACGGGCTGCTTCTTTTAATTGACCAAGCCTTTCTTCTTCATTGGAAGAACACCAACAGAAATTATCCATCAACGCCATATGATCGAGCGGCCCACCAATCGAAATAATATTTCGAATTGCGGAATCAATCGCACAAGCCGCCATATGATAAGTATCAATATCACTATATTTGGCATTAATCGCCTGTGAAACAACCACACCCTTCGTGGAATTCAAAACCGGCGCCATCACCGAAGCATGACCATTTACGCGACCCTTACCATGCAACGGTCCAACAATAGTTTCACCCTGCACCACATGATCATACTGGTGCGAAATAAAATCAAAACTAGCTAAATTGAGTCGCGCCATCATGGTGTTTAAAGTTTCGGTAAGATCAGTTGGGCATTCCATATCCGGCTCATCATAAGTCTCCTTTGTATAAGTTGTTGTAAGTGTTTTGTGAGGCAAACCATCATGAAGAAAACTCAATTCCAAATCCATAATTTTCTCGCCCTTTGAAACCACCTCGCATTTTCCAGAATCATTAAATTCGCCAATCACCCAAGCATCCACCCCACGCCGTTCCATTAGTTCCAAAAACTGATCAACTTTATCTGGCGGAATTGCCATCGTCATTCGCTCTTGCGATTCACTAATCCAAGTTTGCCACGGATCAAGTCCAGGATATTTAAGTGGCACTTTATCAAGCTCTACATAACATCCGCCACATTCTCTGGCCATTTCAGCAACCGAGCAAGAAATCCCGCCCGCGCCACAATCTGTAATACTACTATAAAGCCCCATATCACGGGCTTCCTTCACAATCGCGTCACTCATTTTTTTCTGCGTAATTGGGTCTCCGATTTGCACGGCTGTAGAGGGACTTCCAGAGTCCATTGCCTCCGACGAAAAAGTCGCCCCATGAATCCCATCCTGGCCTACTTTTCCCCCCGCAACCACAACTTTATCCCCTGGTTGCGCACTCTTTTCCCAACTTGGCTTGCCATTTAATTCGCGCGGCATAAGCCCAACGGTTCCCACAAAAATAAGTGGCTTACCTTTATAACGATCATCAAAATACAAAAATCCTTGTGGCGTTGGAATACCCGAGCAGTTCCCGCCGACGTTAACACCGTCAATCACCCCATCCATTATTCGGCGGGGAGACAACATCTTTTGCGTGTTATTGGCACCTTTATATAACGGACTTTTGTCATCCGGATTGGCCAAACAAAAACCATATCGATTAATCACCGGCTTAGCCGCTTTCCCAAACCCAATAGTATCGCGATTCACTCCCACAATCCCAGTAATCGAACCCCCAAACGGATCAAGTGCTGAGGGACTATTATGCGTCTCGGCTTTATCCGTCACAATCCACTTATCATCAAAAACAATCCCACCAGAATTATCTTTAAACACCGAAACACAAAAATCTTTATCGCCTTTGGTGGCTCGAATTTCATTGGTTGCCCGCTTGATGTAGTGCTTATAAATTCCTTCTTTAATATCGTCCATGGTCGCCGCAAAAATCGTATGCTTACAATGCTCAGACCAGGTTTGCGCGAGTGATTCTAATTCTACGTCAGTTGGCTTGCGACCAAGCTTGCGAAAATGTTCCTGGATTGTTCGTAAATAATCCATATCTAGCGCGAGCGGACCTCGACGTGTGCCATCTTCATTGGCAATTCCCTGCTTTCCAAGTTTTTGTAATTCTTCATCCGAAATTTCTAAATCAACCTCAATAACTTGCGGCTCATGATGCAGATCAACTTTTGGGACAACCACATCCATGCCGCCATCACTTTCATATTTTGTGTGCGATTTTACTAAAATTCTTTGAATCAGTTCATTTGCCATAGATCCACCTAATTCCCGCGCTTGCTCTTCCGTAATTTCGCCTTTTACAAACGTCACCTGCGACGTATAAACCGCCTCTTCATTTTCAAATTTAATTTTCAATAAATCTTCCACAATTTCACGCGCGGTGTTCCCAATATTATCAGTCACCCCTGGCTGAAAGCCGACTTCAATCGCATAGTCAAAATCTTGAATCTCATACGATTTATCCACTGCATAAGCCTGCGTTACTGGATTTGTTAACGAACTCGCAATTTTATCTAATTCCTCACCCGAAAAACTGCGGTTAATTGTATAAACATCAACCACTTTAACTTCTTTAATTTGATCGCCAAAAGCTTGCTGGCGGAAATTATTGAGGCGGACATGAGCGCGGGTGTCTGGGACCAAAGAGCCAACTTCAATACGATGAGCCATTTGAAATTTTATGGGTTAACAATAAGCCCCCACAATAAAGCACAGCAACATGGGAAAAACAAGATCTAAAAACTCTTTTTTAAAGGTTTTTTACCCGTTCATTTTTTATTCATCTTTTGTTTAGATTTTCGTAATCACCTTTTTGCTAGCGTCAAGTTGTTCAACTATGGGGGCAGTAGGGTTACGTTGCATAATTTGACATTATCGCAGCAGGGGTTCAACTCCCCTTGCCTCCACCAGTTGAGCACTATGAAAAGGGCCTCCTAATCTTAGGTGGCTCTTTTCAAGCAGTAAGGTTGCATAATTTGACCTATACATTATATCAAACCTTGCCCTCCCCCACAATAACCCCTAAAATACCCCCCGATGACTGACAATCAACTCATTCTCACCCTCGAAGACGGAACCAAGCTCAAAGGCAAATCTTTTGGAGCCCATACGGAGTCCGCCGGTGAGGTGGTTTTTAATACTGGAATGGTTGGTTATCCAGAAACTTTTACTGACCCTTCTTATAAAGGACAGATTATTATTTTAACTTATCCGCTCGTTGGAAATTATGGCGTTCCAAATTCCGCCACATCAGATCACAAAGTAGAAGAAAGTTTTGAAAGTGAAGGCCTACATATAAAAGGAGTTATTGTCACTGAATATTCCGAAAATCACAGTCACCACCAATCAATCCAATCGTTAGGAGAATGGCTGAAAAAACACAACATCCCGGCCATTACAGGAGTAGATACGCGCGCGCTCACCCAAAAAATCCGAACTAAAGGCGCGATGCTTGGTACTCTCACCCGCGAGGGCCACAAAACAGATTTTTACGACCCCAACCAAGAAAACCTCGTAGCCAAAGTATCCATCAAAAAACCAGAAACTTACAAGGCTGGCCGCAAACACGTGGCCATCATCGACTGCGGCATGAAGCTCAACATTTTGCGCAGCTTTTTGAGTCGCGACATTTCGGTAACGCGCGTCCCTTGGAACTACGACATCTGGGAAATGGACCAAAAATTTGATGGAGTTTTCTTTTCCAACGGCCCTGGTGATCCCGCTCTCATGAAAGAAACTCTCGCAATCATGCAAAAAGGTTTTGAACGTAAAATCCCCACTTTTGGAATCTGCTTAGGCTCCCAAATCATGGGTATTGCTGGTGGCGGCACAACTTACAAACTCAAATTCGGCCACCGCTCCCAAAACCAACCCTGCACTGATTTAGAAACCGGTCGCTGCCACATCACTTCGCAAAACCATGGCTACGCCGTGGACGCTAAATCTCTTAATAAAGACTGGGAAGTTTGGTTTAAAAACGCTAATGACAACACGGTCGAAGGAGTTAAACACAAAACACTCCCCTTCTTTTCCGTGCAATTCCATCCCGAGGCCACTCCCGGCCCCACTGACACTAATTATCTTTTCGACAAATTTGTCGATCTCTTATAAATCGGCCCTCCGGCCTTTAACCCTCCCTTAACATGCGAATTTTATCAAAAGTCGCCCTCCTAATTTTTTGTTTAGGAATTTTTATTCCCACGGTTTTCGCGGTCGATTCCCCAGATTTAGATGAAATTGTTTCCCCAATAGATGCCACCAAAGCAGTTATTTCCGGGACTACTGGTGCTGACTATAAAGTAGTTGTAACTGGTGGATCTTATCAAATTTCTCCTGTTTACGCTGATTCCAGTGGCTATTTTGAAGTCACGGTCGCCTTAATCCAAGAATCCACAAACACTTTTTCTATCAAGGTCGAAGATACTGATGGAAATTCCAGCGACCTCACTCAAATAATTATTATTGAAGGTGAAGAAGAGGCCGCAGCCGCCGAAATTTCTGGCGGAGGTGACCACACCGCTCCCGGGGCCCCGGATGTTGATGAAGTGCCAGAAACAATTGATGCTGACACTTACACTTTTACTGGTTACGGCGAAGCTAACACTACCATTACTGATACTTATTCCGAAGAAAGCGCCTCCGTTGATTCTGATGGTTATTTTGAAATAACTCTTGATTTAGAACAGGACGCTGACAACACCTTTAACTTTATTTTACAAGATGCCGCTGGGAATATTAGTGCCAGCACTCGAATCGAAATTGAGGAAGAGGCTGACGAAGAAGATACCCCTGTGGATGACGAAACCGATCAAGACGATCCAGTCGAAGACGAAGATACCGCCAGCGAAACCGTTGTGATTCTCGTAGGCGACATCTCTGGCCACTGGGCTGAAGACTACATCATTCAACTAATCACCGACGGCGTTGTTGAAGGGTATGATGATGGGACTTTTCTCCCTGACAATCCAGTAAATCGCGCTGAATTTTTGAAAATGGTTATGGGCGCCTTAGGCTATGACATCCCTGATTCTGTTAGTACAAGCTCTTTCTCAGATGCCCCGGCCGACACTTGGTACACACCATATACCCAAACCGCTTACGACGAAGGAATTGTCGAAGGTTATGATGATGGGACTTTTGGTTCGGCCAGCTATATCAACCGTGCCGAAGCAGTCAAAATCTTCCTAGCAGCGGCTGGTGTTGATGTTACTGAATCATTGATTGATTTCCCAGATGTGGATAGTGATGCCTGGTATGCCTCATATGTAGCGACGGCTTACAGCATGGGCATTATCAGTGGCTATGATGATGGTAATTTTGGTCCTGGTGATAATATGACCAGAGCCCAAGTTTGTAAGGTTATTGTGGAGCTTTTGGCTCAGATTTAAAAGCCACCACGCCTTTACAGGTAAACACTCCTGTTTCTGGGGTTGACTTAAGTAATAAATCTTGGTATAATTAAGGGAAGTATTCTTTAATTCCCTTATTTCCTAACCAAAATAAAAACATGGGAAAACAAAAACACAAAAACCTAAAATACCTCATCCCAATCCTGGTGGTGGAGGTTCTTTTCGTAGCCGTTACCCTCGGTGCGAGTGCTGATTTTCTAGGGATGGCTGCTGTTTCCGGTAACACTGACGCCCCAGACCTCGTCGTAACTTATGCTGGGATTGACGATAGTGGCTATATCACGGCCGAAATAACCAATCTTGGTAAGGCTGATGTTCCTTCTGACGCTCTTGGGCACACCTATATTTACGTTGGTGACCCAGATGACCCAGACAAAAAATACACTTACAGTTGGGAATGGCTTTCTGATAAAACTTTTATGCTAAAGGGTGAATCTTCCAAAATCATCCCGGCTAAATATAGTGCTCTTAATCTAACTGTAGCCGAAGAAGACGCAGTAATTACTGTTTGCGTTGACCCAAATAATGTTGTTGATGAATTAAACGAAGAAAACAACTGTCGTGATTCAAAAGTTGATGAAGATCCAGTTGCGGATGACCCAGCTAAAGACCCTGTCGACGACCCAGCCAAGGATCCAGTTGACGATCCAGCCAACGACGATCAAAAAGATCTTGATCTTTATCCTCAAAAAGCCGGTTTCGGGGGCGATCATCAAGAAATTTTTGTAGTTGAAGTTTGTACAAACTATGTTCCATCCAGCGCTAATGGCGAGATGGGAGTTGATCTAATAATTGTTAATTCAGAAACAAAATCTGAAATTTTCAAAAACACTTATACTGTTACAGGTTTAAGCAATAACAGTCTTTGCACAAAACTTGAAGTGCCAACCAAGGAATTTGACGAAAAATTTGAATACCGCACTCTTCATTATGCCGTGATTAATGTTGATCCAGAAAATCGCGTATCGGAAGTGGATGAAAAAAATAATAAAGGAAGTTTTATTTTTAGACCGATAATTCTTACTCCTTTTAACATCAACGATATTTGCGAAGACAGATCTCTCTTAGATCCTCCTAGAGATGTTGCAGATGTACCAGAGCTACAAACGTACACTGAACAAAGATAATTTTCTGCAGACCATTTAAGGAGCGGCGCCAAAATTTTGGCGCCGCTTTTTTAATCTTGCGATCTCTGGCCTCTCCGCTATTCTAAGAACCCATGTATATCGCTCTTGATCTAGAAACCACCGGCTTAAGCCCCGAAAAAGACCAAATTATCGAAGTTGCTGCTGTTCGCTTAAATGAGGATGGGACTATTCAAGATGAGTTCCAGACTTTAATAAATCCCAAAGTTGCTCTCCCAGAAATAATTCGCCATTTAACTGGCTTAACTGACGATGATTTAAAAGATGCCCCAACCATCGATGAGGTCCGCGCCGAAATTATTAATTTTATTGGCGATGCCCCTATTCTGGGACACTCTGTCCAATTCGACATCGATTTTCTAGCAGCAAATGACATTCCATTAAAAGGCGCTGTTTTAGATACTTTTCACCTTTCGCAAACTCTCCTTATTAATGAAGCCTCTTACAGCCTTGAAATTCTTAGTGAAAAATTCGATCTTACTCATGAAAGTAAACACCGCGCTCTCGACGACACCAAGGTTGCCATTGCTCTTTATGAATTACTTGTAAAAAAAATCCAAGAAATCCCCTTTGCCGCCGCTGAACAAATCCGTGATTTATTAAAAAAATCTGACTGGGGCTGGGAAAAAACTTTTCTAAACCATCTCGAAACAAAAGAAAAGACCCAAACCCCTCCTTCAATCACAAACCCGCCTCCCCACCAAGGAACACTTCCCGAATTACAACAAAAAGTTCAAACCACACTTACTAACAACCAAAATGCCATTTTTGAAGCCCCACAAGGAACCGCCGAAGACTTGGCCATCGCGGCTATCAATTTCGCGGAACAATCTGGCGAAAAATGCCTACTTGTTACCTCTGAGCCACAAAACATTGCGCGTGATGCCCGCGTTGCTCATTTACAACACCCGGCCCGCTATTTATGCCAAACCCGTTTTAATGAGTTTCTCCAAAAAGATCATTTCGATATCCATGAAACCCGCCTTTTAGTGAAGATTTTTCTCTGGCTAGCAAGAGGTGGCACTGGTGAAAAAAACGAAATTATAGTTGGCGATGACGAACATCCAGTTTGGGAACAAATATCTGCTCTTCCCCATCTATATGAATCCTGCGGCAACCCAGATTGTTATTACCAAAAAGCCTTTCAAAACGCGACTTATGCGCCGCTCCTCGTAATATCTCAACACCTTTATATAGACAATTTCACTCGTCGCGGCACCCTTATTCCTAAAAAACCTCATCATTTAATAGAAGGTCTAGAGCTTATCGAAGAAACCGCCCTACTCGCCCTTACCAAATACTACGCCCTAAGCCGCTTAGCTAATATTGCCAACCGCTTAGATGAACAGCTCGGTCCCCGTTTTGAAATTTTCTTTGGGCTACTTGGAATGTTTATTGATAAATACGCCGCTCCAGATGCCTATCAAAAACAAGTTATCTTAGATCCAACTCTCCTTGCCACGCCCGAAGCAAAAAAAATCTTAGGAACCCTAAGCAATCTCGAAGAAAACATTTCAAAAATCCCTGATTCCCCTAATCAAAAACTCCTCAAAAAAGATCTTGAGATCCTCCAAAAAGCCTTTGCGGGCAGCCCCGAGGTCCTAACCTGGATCATGCTCAGCTACGACAACGAACCCGTGATTCGCACCTGTCCCAAACGCCTGGCCCCACTCCTTAAACAAGAACTTTGGGACAAGACCGAAGGTAGCCTGATTTTTCTGAGTCACTACGGCAGTTTAGAAAGCTCTTTTGCCTTTCTTAAAAACCGCCTGCTGCTCCCCCAAGATCTTCCTGAAATCTTCTTTCCACCCGAAACTCAAAACCAGACTCTAGAGATTTATCCACATCCTGAACTCCCCCACCCTCGCAAACCAAATAATCTTCAGGCAACTATTGAATTTATTAAAAAAGAAGGTTTGAAAAACAACACTTTTCTCCTCGCAAACTCAATTTCAGCCGTTGACAGCCTTCATCAAAAACTAGCTGAACCCTTAAAAAAAGCCGAAGTCATGCTTCTTTCCCAGGGAATTTCCGGAGGCATGGGAAAAATTGGCCAACGCTTTAAAAAAGCCCAAGAAAACGTTCTTATTATTGGCAACGAAAGGCTATATCGATCGATCTTAAAAAACACCCCTAATTCCGCCAAAAAAATCGAAACCCTACTTATTCACCGGCTACCTTTCCTTCCCCCATCACATCCAGTTCACCAAAAAGAATGCGAAGGACTTTCTAATAGTTGGTATGACTACAGCCTTCCTCAAGCAATTTTAAGATTAAAAAGATTCCTTTATTTGGCCACAACCAAAACCTCTGTCCACGAAATTCACATTTTAGATCCCAGATTCGACGATTATGATCAAAAATTCCGTAAATCTGTAAAAAATGTATGCCAAAAGGGTTAAAGCAAAGACGTCAAGCTTTTTCGCTTAAATTACCGCAAAAACCGCCTCTAGACCCTTGATTTTTTTACAGGAGCTAACTAAACTAACGCGCGATCTAAAATAATCCTAAACTATGACTAAGCACCCAATTACAGATATCCATGACACTGAAAAGGAAGCTCAAAAAATGATCGAAGAGGCCAAAAAACGAAACGATAAAATGACGATTGAGGCAAAAGAAAAAGCTCAAAAAGAATTTGACGAATTTGTCCAAACCGAAAAAACAGCTGGCAACGAAAAAATCGCTGCCGCCAAAACTGAAGCTAGCCAAATCTGTAAAGACGCTTTATCAGGTGGAGAACGTGACGTCAAATCCCTAGAGCGGGAAGCCACCATGCGTAAAGAGCAGGCTGTCCGCCAAGCTGTAAAAGCTTTTCAAGAATTTGTTTCCTAACCCAACCCAATGGCTGTTCTTGCCATGGAAAAGGTCCAGATCCTGGGCATGAAAACCGACCTCGAAAAAATCTTAATTTTCCTCCAAAAAAGAGGTGTTATGCAGGTTGAAGAAATCAGTGAAAACACTGAGTTTGAATTAGAAAATATTGAAAAAGAAGATCACGACATTGACTACATTGTGGCTAACACTGATTTTGCGATTAAATTACTGGCCCCATATGCCAAAAAACGCCCTATTTGGGCCGGCAAACCCACCCTCACCACCGAAAGTGCTATTGGCACTGTAAAAGGTGGCTTTGATTATGAAGCTATTATTAAAGAATGCCAATCTGCAGAAGAAAAACATAATGCTGATCAAAACAAGCTAGCTGCCCTAGAAACCGAAGAAGCGCTCCTTAAACCATGGAAACCACTAGAATTTAAATTAGACACCGCGCGTGACACTAAACATGTTCGCCTTCATCTCGGAGAAGTTCCAATCCTTGAATACGAAACTCTAAAAAAAGCCCTTCACGGATTAGGCAAACACACTGCCATTACCAAAGTTAATGAACAAGGCTCATCGGCTTTTGTAGTTTTAACTATTTCCAAGGAATACCAAGACGAAAGCAAACAATTACTTTCCAAAATGAAATTCCAAGAAATTGAACTCCCAGAATTCCACTTAACTGTTTCAGAAAGACTTCAAGAAATCGCCGCTGAACAAAAAAAACTCCTCAAAGAAATTCAAAAAAATGAAAAAGCATTCACCAACTTAGCTAAGCATTCTGAAAACCTTCAAATCGTGCATGATGTTTTCGCTTGGCAGCAAGAAGAGCAACGAGTCCGCGAAAAACTAAAAGGAACCACATATAGTTTTGTGGTCACTGGCTGGATCGCCAAGTTAGACCTTAAAAAAATCCAAAAAGAATTTTTTGAAAAATTCCCATCAACTGCTATCGAAAAAATCAAACCGGCAAAAGACGAAACTCCACCGATCCTCCTTCATAACAAACGCACTAGTTGGCCGTTCGAATCGGTTACTCGTTTATACGGCTTCCCACTCGCTAACGAGGTAGACCCAACCCCCTTCTTGGCCACCTTCTTTATTGTGTTCTTTGCCCTCTGTTTAACTGACGCGGGTTACGGACTCATGCTCTTTGTGATTATGTTCCTAATGCTCCGCTTTTTTAACCTTCCCAAAGAAAGCACCGGCTTAATCCGTCTATTAATGTGGGGTGGAGTCCTTACTATGGTGGCTGGATATTTCTTTGGTGGCTATTTTGGACTCACAGTCGATCAAGCGCCTTCATTTATGATTGAAAATGGCTCTTTCAAAGGCCAAATCCTAAACCCTGCCGCTGGGTCCGGACCACTTATCTTTTTAGTGCTCGCTCTTGTGCTGGGGATTGTTCAAGTTTTGATCGGTAAAGGAATTGATGGTTGGTGGAAAATTAAGCAAAAACAATACCTGGATGCTGTGCTTGATAGTTTTCTTTGGATTTATTTCCTTCTCGCGATTATTGGCTTTGGTCTTGCTTCCAGTGGAGCCTTAATCCCTCTTGAATATGCCGGAATATTAAAATGGTGCGTTATTGGTGGAGTGATCGCTATGATCCTTACCCAAGGACGCAAACAAAAAGGCATCCCCGCTAAATTTGGGATTGGGGTGCTCTCTTTGTACGGCCTAGTTGGTTACTTAGGAGATATTCTTTCTTACTCTCGTATTATGGCGCTCGGTCTTGGAACCGGGATTATCGCCTTTGCTATGAATATTATTGCTGCTCTTGCTTATGATCTTATTCCTTATGTTGGAATTGTTGTCGCGATTATTGTTTTGATTCTGGGTCACACGATGAATCTGGTTCTTTCTGCTCTTGGTGCCTTTATTCACTCTGCACGTCTTCAGTTTGTAGAGTTCTTTAGTAAATTTATGGAAGGTGGTGGAATTGGTTTCAAACCATTCAAACGCACCTGCAAATACATTGTTATCACTTAAAAAATCTTTAACCCTTATTTTTATGACTGCTATTGCTATTGCCATCGCTGGAGCAACCATCTCTGTTTTCCTCGGAGGAGCTGGGTCCGCCATTGGAGTTGGACTTGCTGGTCTTTCCGGTGCTGGAGTAATCAGTGAAAAACCTGAACTTTTTGGTAAAGTTCTTCTTATCCAAGCACTACCTGGTACACAAGGTATTTACGGCTTCCTAGGAGGTCTTCTTGTTATCTTTAAGCTTGGTTTATTTGGTGGAACAGTTGCTTCTATTTCTATGGAAACTGGCTGGCTTCTTTTCTTTGCTTGTTTGCCGGTGGCTATTACTGGTCTTGTTTCTGGTATTTACCAAGGTAAGGTTGCGGCCGCTGGTCTTCACGCTGTTGCCAAGGATCAAGCCAATGTTGGTAAAGCCGTTATCATGGCGGCCATGGTAGAAACTTACGCGGTTATTGGTCTTTTGATCACCCTACTTCTCTGGGCTTTCATCGAAGTTTAAATTTGGAATTTGACGGCAGAGCCGGAGGGAGGTTCCGACCGGAGGCTCCCTCCCTCAGCCGGAAAACTAATATTAAAAACCAAAAGCTTATCCTGCCGGTGGCAGACGAAACACCAGATTTATACACCCTTTACAGATTTTGTTTCAAAAATTACTATTAATTAATTAAAAAATGGCTCTCCAAGACATCCTCGATCAAATCAAAAAAACTGCTGAAGCAGAAATTGCTAAACTCGATACTGAACGCGATGAATCAATCGCTAAAATCACAGCCGAATACGCTGAAAAACGAAAAACTCGTAAAATTGAAATGCACGATAAAATCGAAGACAACTGTGTAAAAGTAAAAGAACGTGCCAAAATTTTTGCCAAAATGGAAACCCGCAATTTAATGCTTCGTAAAAAACGAGAAATCTTAGAAGCCGTCTTTAATGAATCCATCAAAAATATATTAGCCTCTGATCAATACGTCGATATGGTAGCAACCCTCCTTAAAAAAGCGGCCAAAGAATTTAATGAAGGAACTGTTATCCCAGCCAAAGGCAAAGAAGCAGAAACTCAAAAAGCTATTAATTCTGCTGGAGTTTCTTTTAAACTCAGCCCCAACTCAGCTCCAATCAAGGGTGGTTTTATTTTAGTGTCGGGCAAAGTCGAAGTCGACTTTTCCATTGAATCACTTCTTCTAAAAGAACTCTGGGGCGATCTTGAAATGCAACTTAATCAACTTCTTTTTCCATAAACTATGGGTCAATTTTCCTACGCCACTGCTCGCGTTCGCGCACTCGAACCAATGTTACTCGACATGACTGACGTCGAACGAATGCTTGGTGCAAACTCTGCCAAAGAAGCTTACAAAATCCTAAACGACACTGCCTACTCAACGCACGTTGGCGATATTGAAAAAGTTGAAGACTTTCAGGAAGTAATTGATGCTGGTTTATACGATGCCAAATTACTTTTAGATTACATTGTCCCCGACCCACTACTTTTAGATATTCTTTTCCTATCTTTTGATTTTCACAATTTCAAAACCGTCTTAAAAGGCTTAGCTGGTGACAAAGGACAAGAAGAAATCCGTCAACAATTAATGCCTATGGGCCGCGTTCCTTTAGAAGCTATCGAAGCTTTCTTTTTTGAAAAAGATCACGAATTTTTACCGCTTGATGAAGCCCACACTGAAAAAATCAAAGAAGGAATCAAAAAAGCACAGGTCACTTATGAAAGAACCAAAGATCCACGCTTTATTGACCTTATTTTGGACCGCGTTCTATTTGAAATGATTTCTGGAATTTCCAAAAAAACTGGAAATTCTTTTGTGGAGAAATTTGTTAAACAATGGATCGATCTAACTAATATCAAAGGCTTCTTACGCATCAAACTTATCGGGCAAGAAGAATTTTTCATTGAAAACAACATGTTAGATGGGGTTTTCCTAAAAGGCGGCACCCTTCCTACTTACAAATTCAAAGACAATATAGAAGCTGACAAAAACTCACTTAACGGAATCTTCAAAGGAACTGACTATGAATCCGTAGTAAGTCGTGGACTCGAGGCTTACGAAAAATTCAAATCCTTCCTTTATTTAGAAAAATACGCTGAAGAACTTTTGATCAACTTAGCGCGCGGTTCCCGCTATATCGACTCTGGACCAGAATCAGTTCTGGCTTACTTTTTTGCTAAACAAAACAACGCCCGCATTATTCGCATGATTATGGTGGGCAAACTTCGTGGCATTTCAGAAGACATGCTACGTGACCGAATTCATAAACTTTACGTTTAATTATGAGTAAAACTACTGAACATGACATTGCCATTGTTGGCCCCAAAGACGTTATCTTGGGGTTCAAAGCTATTGGTGTCCACACTCGCTTTTCAGAAAACGCCGAGCAAACTCTCTCTATACTTCAGGACTTAAAAACCGAGACTTTAGGAGATAGCGACCTTTGTCGTTATGCGATTATTTTTATTTTAGAATCAGATGCCAAAGCAATTCCCACCGATGAATACAAAAAGATTACGGCTGATGCTTTGCCGGCAATTATTGCCTTACCCGGCCCCGAAGGAGCCACCGGATTTGGCTTAGATCGCCTAGGAGCGATTGTTGAAAAAGCCATTGGTTCCAACATCCTAAAAGATTAATTTCATAAAAAAACTTAAATAACCTAACCCTCATGAATACTCAAACGGCTGAAGCGCCCCCCCAAACAACCACCAATACAAAATCCGGAGTAATCCTCCGTGTGGCTGGGCCGCTCGTAATTGCCAATGGTATGAAAAATGCCAAAATGTTCGAAGTTACCCGTGTTGGTGACGAACGCTTAATGGGAGAAATCATTCGCTTAAACGGTGACGAAGCCGCGATTCAAGTTTACGAAGAAACTGCTGGAATCGGCCCCGGCGAACCTGTTGAGCTTACTGGTGAAACTATGACCGTTGAACTTGGCCCTGGTCTTCTCACCTCCATTTACGACGGGATTCAACGTCCACTTTCCGGAATCGAATCCAAAGTTGGACCTTTTATTACGCGTGGAGTTGAAGTTCCGGGACTTGATTACGACAAAAAATGGGATCTTAAAGCTGTGGTTAAAAATGGCGATAAAGTGATTGGTGGTGACGTGCTAGGAACAATTCAAGAAACAACTCTAATTGAGCACAAAGTAATGGTCCCACCACACATCGAAGGAACTGTTAAATCAATCAAGAGTGGCAAATTAAGTATTAAAGAGATTGTCGCCGAAATTGAAGATGCTAATGGCAAAGTTCACGCCATTAACATGATTCAAGAATGGCCAATTCGTATTCCACGCCCGACTAAGGCCAAAAAAGTTCCTTACATGCCACTAAAAACTGGTGGTCGTTCGGTAGATACTTTCTTTACCTTAGCCAAGGGTGGTGCCGCTTGTATTCCCGGACCATTTGGAGCTGGTAAAACTGTTACTCAACAGGCTTTGGCCAAATTCTGTGATGCGCAAATTATTGTTTATATTGGATGTGGAGAACGTGGTAACGAAATGACTGAGGTGCTAGTTGAATTCCCTCACTTAGAAGATCCAAACTCTGGTGAACCACTTATGAAACGAACTATTTTGATTGCCAACACTTCTAATATGCCGGTGGCGGCTCGTGAAGCGTCGGTTTATGTTGGAATTACTATTGCGGAGTATTACCGTGATATGGGTTACGACGTAGCTTTGATGGCTGACTCCACTTCTCGTTGGGCAGAGGCCATGCGTGAAATGGGTGGTCGTTTAGAAGAGATGCCTGGTGAGGAAGGTTATCCGGCTTATTTGGCTTCTCGTATTGCCGCTTTTTACGAAAGAGCTGGTTACGTGGCTTGTCTTGGTAATGAAGACCGTGATGGTTCTCTATCTGTT
This sequence comes from uncultured Candidatus Peribacteria bacterium, assembly GCA_964473745.1. Classification (GTDB taxonomy): domain Bacteria; phylum Patescibacteriota; class Gracilibacteria; order UBA1369; family UBA12473; genus JABJMC01. Next base: position 34,749 of record CAYYQE010000006.1, on the reverse strand, counting down.
ATTGGAGCGGTTTCGCCTCCTGGTGGTGACTTTTCCGAGCCAGTTACGCAGAACACTCTTCGTGTTACCAAAACGTTCTGGGGTCTAGATTCTAAGCTTGCTTACGCTCGTCACTATCCCGCGATTAACTGGCTTACTTCTTACACTCTTTATACCGATAATATTGAAAGTTATTTAAAAACTGAAATTGCTGAAGACTACCCATCAATCCGAAACGAAGCTATGGACATCCTTCAGCAAGAAGCAAAACTTCAAGAGCTTGTTCGTTTGGTTGGAGCTGATTCCTTGTCGGCTCGTGAACAACTTCTACTTTTAGTTTCTAAATCTATTCGTGAAGACTTTTTGTTCCAAAACGCTTTTGACGCTGAGGACGCGCGCACTCCACTTAAAAAGCAATATTGGATGCTCAAATGTATTATGACTCTTTATTATGCGGCTCGTGATCTAGTTAAGAACGAAAGCTTTGATATTGATGGACTTAAAAACCATCCTTTAATCCAAGAAGTAGCTCGTGTGAAAGAAATCGCGCCCGAGGATGAAGACAAATTCCAAGCGCTAATCGACAAAATCACTAGTGAAGTTCAGAAACTTGCTTAATAGAGCCGAGCGGAGCGAGGCTCACCGTATGCACATTATCTAATTTATAACTCTATACACTTCCCATTCGGGAATGGCGCTAGTCGCCAAGTATTAACCCATTATATCCATGCAAAAAGAATTTAAAACCGTTCGCGACATCGTCGGCCCTCTGGCTTTCATTGAACTGCCAGAAGGTGAAAAGGTAACCTTTGAGGAGTTGGTTATCCTTACACTCGCCGATGGTAAAGAACGTCTTGGTAAAGTCCTCGATGCCCAAAAAGGTATGGCTGTTGTCCAGCTTTTTGAGTCACCACAAGGTATTTCTACCGAAGGGTCAAAAGCCCGCTTTCTCGGAGAAACCTTCCGTATTGATGTCTCCGAAGACATGCTTGGCCGCACCTTTGATGGTCGCGGACAACCAATCGATGGTGGCCCCAAAATTATTGCGGATAAACGCATCGATATTAATGGTGCGCCAATCAATCCTGCTTCTCGTGAAATGCCTAACGACTACTTTCAAACCGGTGTTTCAACAATTGATGCTTTAAATACACTGGTGCGTGGCCAAAAACTCCCAATTTTCTCGGGTTCTGGTCTTCCTCACAACAAACTTGCCGCACAAATCGCTCGCCAAGCTAAAGTACGCTCCGGAGACGGTGGCGGCGGTGAAGAGTTCTCAATTGTGTTTGCCGCCATGGGTGTGCCATTTGAAGAAGCTCAATACTTTATTAACGAGTTTAAAAAAACCGGTGCCATTGAACGTTCTGTGCTGTTTATTAACACTGCTGACAATCCCGTGATTGAGCGTATTGCCACTCCTCGGCTAGCGCTTACCACTGCTGAATATCTAGCTTTTGAAAAAGGTAAACATGTTTTGGTTGTTTACACTGATGTTACTAACTATTGTGAAGCCTTGCGTGAGGTATCTGCTGCTCGTAAAGAAGTGCCCGGTCGTGGTGGTTTCCCAGGTTATATGTACACCGATCTTTCAACTCTCTACGAAAGAGCTGGTCGCATCAAAGGCAAGGGCGGGTCTGTTACTCAGCTCCCAATTATGACTATGCCGAATGATGATATTACACACCCAATTATTGACCTTACTGGTTATATTACCGAGGGACAGATTGTACTTGGACGTGATCTTCACAAAAAAGGTCTCTATCCATCTGTGGCTGTTCTTCCTTCTCTTTCTCGTTTGATGGGTAAAGGACAAGGTGAAGGCAAAACTCGTGATGATCACTCTAATGTAATTGCTCAGCTCTTTGCTTCTTACGCTTATGGTGTAGAAATGCGTGAGCTGGCGGTTATTCTTGGTGAAAGTTCACTTTCTGATTCTGACCGTGCTCACCTTAAGTTTGCTGATAAATTCGAAGATCAGTTTATTTCTCAAGGAGAAACCAACCGCGAAATTGAGGATTCACTCAATCTTGGCTGGGAACTTCTAAAAGCCATTCCAAAAACTGAACTCAAACGTGTGAAAAAGGAATACATGGAGAAATATATGAAAGGCGACGCAGTCGCCCAAACTGGCGAAAAAGCTTAAGTTTAATCCTAACTGCTTGTCCCGCGCTTAGCGGGGACTAAACCTAATTTATATGGCAATTCTAACTGGCTACAAACCAACGAAAATGGCGCTCCTGGAGCTTAAAAATAAGCTCAAACGCGCCAAAAAAGGTCACAAACTACTTAAAGACAAGCAAGAAGGTTTGATGAAAGCTTTCATGGATATAATCCGTGAGGTGCAAAAACTTCGCAAAGAGGTCGAAAAAGAGCTTGGTTTAGTTTTCCAAAACCTTCTCCTGGCTTCGGCGGTCATTCCTCACCCAGAATACCTAGAAACCGCTTTACTGGCCCCCACAACCAAAATTGAGCTGGATATCGAGACCAAGAACGTCATGAGCGTTAAACTAGCTGACATCAAAGCTGATGTTAAAGGAGATGTCTTGAGTTACGGGTTCACAGAAACTTCTGGAGAATTGGATACTGCCCTAACTTCCTTGCGCGAAATTTTACCGCTTCTTATTCAACTAGCGGAAAGCGAAAAAAAGGCTGAACGCATGGCTGACGAGCTGGAAAAAACTCGCCGCCGGGTCAACGCCCTTGAACACGTCATGATCCCCAATGTTGAGGATACGATCAAATTCATCAGCCAAAACCTCGAAGAACGCGCCCGAGCCGAGCGAATCGTGTCTATGATTGTAAAAGCTAAGACCGAAGCTTAATAAGCCATATTTACTAGCTTGGGGTTGCCTCAAACCTAAAAATATGGTATTATTTAATGAAGTATTCTTTAAGCCATTCAAAATGGTCAAAAAACCACATCCAGTTATTGTCTTTTTGCTCGGAACTCTTGCCGGCGCACTATTAATTTTAGGCGTCTACAAACTTATTCCAGCAGAAAATCTTCAAGATGGTTTCCTTCGGAATAACATCATTATCCCGAGTGGATTTGAAACCCAAGAAGAAATCATCATTCCAAGTGGAATTGAAGGTGGCCAAAACATCATCATCCCGAGCGGTTATCAAACTCAGGAACAAATTATTATTCCGAGTGGGATTATGCGCTAATCAAGAACTGGTCTTTCTTTAAGTTGACGCTCAAGTTTTTCAGTTAGTCCTTTCCACTGATGACCCATTTCCGCTAATAAAACTGAATCCGGCGCTTTTTCAGATAACATTTTTACGTAGTTTGATATTTGTCCAGCAATCGCGGTCCACATTGGCGGAGACAATTCAAATAGATCTAAAAAGCTTGGTAAAAGCTCATCATGTATTTCACGAAGGTTTATTTCTGTATTTTGATCATAATTCATAATTCTTTCTTTATCATCAAAACTACATTGCGCCATCAGGTCTGGATAACGGTCCCAAGTTGCGGCTTCGCCATATTGCTCTTTTAAAGCTATTAAACTCGCTAATCCCTGCATCAAAGTCATTTGATATTCAGCCAAATGCGGTTTGCTTTGCTTCTCCGATAATTTTTCTTCTTCGATAACCTGACTTTCAGCTAAAAATGTTTGATATAAACTATTCAAAGCACTTTCTAGCATTTCTTCTGAAGGTTCTTCTTGTTCCTGCTCCCAAAAATGACAATCAACCCACTGCCGCATGCTTTCGACTGATAAATGTTTCGAACGTCTGGCATTTATGGCTTGGCCTGGTAGGGGCTTCCCATCTCTATCTACTGCTAAACGAGCCGCTTTCCTAAAATGATGAACCGCTAAATCAAAATTACGATCAATTTCAAGTGCCACCTGTCCCTGCACAAGCTCTGCGTTGTACTGACGAAATGGAGACATTTCTCCTGGGAATTTATCGTGCACCAATCTAAACTTCCGAACAATTTCACGATAAATACTTTCTGCTTTCTCAGCTACACCTGGGGTAAGGGATCCGTATCTTTTTTTGAAAACTTGATGGGCGGCCTGCACTCCTAACCGAAGAATTTCTAAATAATAACGATCTCCAAAACGCAAAATTGGAGCATAGCCGGGGGCGCCACTAATTCCAGGGTCAAAGCCTTGCGGGGCACTTTGAGTAACCGTCCCCCAATACTTTTCTCCATAGGCTTGGTTTGCATACCCATATTGCACACGATAACAAATATCTACCACCGCCTCGTAACTTTCTTCGTCTCCTTTTAAATAATATCTTTCGGCCAAGGCATATAACATTGCGGGAGTTGCCGCTAAAGGTGAAACCGTTGCAATTCTATGCAAACTCCTACGCTCCTCAAGCAAAGAACAAACTTCAAAAAAAGCTCTTTCGGAAAGTCCTTTTGGCGCTAATGTAGGAGGGGGGCCTGAAACTCTAAATTCAGCGGTTAGCACTGGAGCAGAATCGGCTACTTTTGGCGGAGATTCAGCGCGCTTTCGCAAGTTAGGAAATAATTTCCCAACCCAAGTTGCCCCCAACCGATTCAAAACTCCTTGCTGAGCAACTTCTAACCGCGGTGGTTGTTGCCCTTCAACTTTAAATACTTCTTGACCTCCTTCCGACGAACTTTGTTTATCCTTTGGCGAAACAGCCATTTTATGCGCGCCAACCAATTTTAAATATATTTTTATTGCCTCATAAATTGATTGTAGAGGAGCCCCTTTCCCTTTACGACGAGACTCCCCAATATGGTAATCAGCGGCTAATAACAAAATATCATCATTGTATTCAGCAAATCGTATTGCTAAATCATCTTCTTGATCAAATCCCTCGTCAGAAATAGCCGCCAAAAGATAATCACGAACATGTTCCGCTATATTAAATGAAAATTCCGCCTGCTCCATATTAGTGTCAGCCGCCGCCCGCCGCCCCTGTTCCAAAAATCCCGGCAAAAGCGCTAGCAAAAGAAATTCGCTTGATGATATTGCTACTGGCGAGCCAGACTGCTCCCTTTCATGCGCCGCACAATGCGCTTCATTCAAAATAAAATCTTCCCTTGGAGATTTCGAAATATCTCTTATAACTTGTTTTAAAACTTTAAGCGATTCTCGATATTCAGGATGTCGGCCAATAATCTTAGCCCACTTACTTGCTTTTTCAAGCTTCTCATCTTCCCATTCTCCTGACAAAGATTCAACCAATTTAGCCATTAAAACATCCAAACCAATTTCCGCTTCTTCTCCAGGAAAAGGCACCGCTGTATATAACATCGGCTGAGAAGCTACTCGCCTATTACTAACTACTTTCTCCCAAAAATCCAAACTCTCCGCATCCATCCCTCGATCACGATGCACATCCAAAACCACAATAGCCGGATGCCCCATAATATCTTCATAGCGGGCATACAAATCTAATAAAACAGCTTGCAGCAAGTCTTGATCAAAACCTCGTCCATTAACCCAGTAAAAAATCACTTCCCGAGCCTCCGCTGACAAATTCCAAGGCGGAGCTGCCAATGCTTTTAAATCTTGCAAAGAAACTACATTAAATGACCCTAACTGATCTTCTCTCCAAGCACCCCATCTTTGCAATCGCGGCAAAATCGTAAGATCTAAATCTTCTAATTGTTCTTTCGCTGATCGTATATCTATCCCCACTTGTCCAAACATTTTTCTAAAAATGGGTCCAATCCCTTCTTTTAAATTAAAGATTTCAACATCACTAAAACTTCGACGCTCATGATAAAGCGTTGGTGGCTCAACCCCATCAGCTGAAAATCTAGAAAAACCACTTCCCCGACGCTTAGCCGCTCTTTCCTCTAAAAGAGACTGCGCGATTTTTAAAAGCATTGGCTTTGTTCGAGCAACATCAATATCAGCATTTCCTAAAACTTTATTGATGCTCTCTCTAACCCAATAATTAAACGCGCTAAATAAGTAGCGTCCTCATTGGGTAACTGCCATTCACGACACACCTCATATAACTGCTCTGGTTCAATATGATTATCCACTTTCAAAAAAGCCACATTTATAACCGAACTAGCAACTAACCCCTTAAATAACTCATTTTCCTGAAGATACTTAGCAAGAGAACCTAGATCAACTTTTTCACTAACAAGATTAACAGCTAATAACGTCCAAGGAGTTAAGTCATCGTCATTCTCTAAAACCTCAATAATTCCTTTCAAATCATCATCATCATTTTCGGTAACTAAATCTAAGCCATGACGCTGATCAGCTAACGCCTGTTCGAGATCAACAACATAAGTCTCATCTGTAAAAAACACATGCGCCCGCTCCAAAAGAGCTTCTGGCGTTTCAACTTGCTCCATTAAAGGCTGCACTTTTGGGAAAGGAACTATTACTGATAAAACTCGCTGTTGACTAGTTGAATCCCACTCAAGCTGACGCGCCTCGCCAGCAACAGTCGGATGATATCTAGCGGCATGCGCAGCCATACTGTGTTTTTGCAATAACTCTATCAGTTGCTTAGCCACATAATCACCAGTCCCCACCATCGACATTACTGGCGCCGAACCATAGCGTGAAAATAATTCTTGTTCCAAAAATGTTTGTTCCTCATCTTGTTCCGAAAAACGCACCAAATCCCCTAATCCCGAAGATCTCGATAATAAATACTGTAAAGCTAATTTCCCGCCAGCCATCCCCTCTCCTAAACAACCCGAAATACCTGATTCGGAATCTACTCCCGCGGATTTCAAAGCTACATTTAACTGACCAATGTCCGGTCTAACAACATCAACATCAGAAATTATTGGACCTAAAATAGGCCGCATATTATCCGGAACCAAATCCAAAATAGAGGCTTGGGGATGAGAAAGAGGCGCTGACACCACTCGTGGTTTCAAATAAGGCTCCTGAGCCATTAATTCCAAATTAGGTCCCTCAGAGCGTTCCAAAAAAACAGATTAAATATAGGAGGAAATTATAAAACATTCCCCCCTATCAATCAATAAAACTATTGACATAACAACATAATTCACGATAACGTTCATCTCCACTCCAAAATTTATTTACTTAATCTTAATTGTAATGAGAACTAAAAAATCACCAGTTAGAGCTGATGCTCCTGGTATGAAAGAAAAAAGACCAGATTTAACCGAGGCCTATCTAAGAAGAAGAGCTAGAGATAGTGAAGCGGCAGCACGATTACAAGCAGAAGGCCATGACGTACACACCCTAGATTACAGTGCCGCTGTTATCTGTGCTAACGAAGGAGACGATGAGGGGGCTGCCAGAGCTCTTCAAATGACTCTCGCAGAATATGAAGCTATGTTTCACGCGACTCCAATCGATGGCGAATTATTAGAATCACCTTCAGGTTGGGCAGGAGAAGATGGGGAAGACGACTCTGAGGAAGTAGAATTTGAACACGAAACCCTCAAAGACAAGCTTAAACGTTGGCTTAGAATAGGCTAACAACAATCCCTACACAGAATCTTTCATGCGGTCGATCTCATCTCGGAGTTCGGCCGCTTTTTCAAATTCCATATTTTGGGACGCAATATCCATATCCATTTCCAGTGAACGAATAAGGCGTTCCATCTCTTCTTTGGGAACTTTTTTGGTGTCGTAATGGCGAACTTGCTTCTTGGCTTCTTCTTTTTTGCGTAAGCCCAAATCTTTCACAGCTTTAATAATTGTTTCGGGCGTAATGCCATGCTTTTTGTTATGAGCAAGCTGAATTGCGCGCCGCCGATTGGTTTCGGATATGGCCGCTTTCATGGCCTCAGTTTCTTTGTCGCCATACATAATCACCAGGCCATTCACATTACGGGCGGCGCGCCCAGTAGTCTGAATAAGCGCCGTGTCTGACCGCAAAAATCCCGGCTTATCAGCATCCAAAATCGCAATAAGTGACACCTCCGGCAGATCCAGTCCCTCCCGAAGCAAATTAATTCCAATAAGTACATCAAACTCCCCCAACCGCAAATCTCGCAAAATCTCAATCCGCTCCATGGTGTCTACATCAGAATGCAAATATCGAACCCTTATTCCTTTTTCCGTCATAAAATCGGTTAAATCCTCGGCCGACCTTTTTGTTAACGTCGTAACTAAAGTGCGTTCCTTGTTCGCGGTTCGCTTTTTAATTTCAGCCATCAAATCCAAAACCTGCCCCTTTGTTGGTCGTACCGAAATCTCAGGATCAAGCAAGCCAGTAGGACGAATAATTTGCTGCACAATGTCCTTCTTTTTAGTGTTTTCATATTCATATTTCCCCGGAGTAGCGGAAACAAAAATCGCTTGCTTCATATATTTTTCAAACTCTTCAAATTTAAGTGGCCGATTATCTTGCGCCGACGGCAATCGAAATCCATATTCCACCAACGTATTTTTACGACTGTAATTTCCACTATGCATAGCTCCAATCTGCGGTACGGTCATGTGTGATTCATCAATCACCATCAAAAAATCATCCGGGAAAAAATCTAACAAAACAGACGTTGGCTCGCCTGGTTTCATATCATGCAAATAGCGCGTGTAGTTTTCAATCCCCTGCACATAACCAGTCTCTCGCATTAATTCCAAGTCATATTCGGTTTTAGTTTTGAGCCGGTGCGCCTCAAAAGATTTCCCCATTTTCAACAATTGATCATACCGTTCTTTCAGCTCTGCCTCGATCCCAGCCGTGGCCTTTTCGATCTTATCTGCGGTAGTTACATCATGTTTTGCCGGAAAAATAAACACCTCCTCCATTTCTTCGATCAGCTCCCCAGTAAACGAATCCACTTCTGTTATTCGCTCAATTTCTTCCCCAAAAAATTCCACTCGATAAATCGAATCCATACTCGGCGGATAAATTTCTACCATGTCCCCGAGTACGTGAAACATCCCCTGCTTAAAATCATTTTGCGACCGCGTGTATTGAATATTTACTAATTTTCGAAGCAAAACATCACGCTCAATTTCCTCTCCTACTTTTATCTTTACACTCATTTCCAAATATTCCTTGGGTGAACCCAATCCATAAATACACGACACCGAAGCCACAATAATCACATCCTTCCGCGTTAACAAATTAGTGGTAGCAGCGTGTCTAAATTGATTGATTTCCTCATTAATTGAAGCGTCCTTTTCAATGTAAGTGTCAGTAGTGGGATTGTAAGCCTCGGGCTGATAATAATCATAATAAGAAACAAAATAATGCACCGCGTTATTCGGAAAAAATTCCCGAAACTCCGTACAAAGTTGCGCTGCTAAAGTCTTATTATGCGCAATCACCAATGTGGGTTTTTGGACTTGTTGAATTAAATTAGAAATCACAAAAGTGTTATGCACATACATACCCCCAAATCCTGCTAAAAAAGTTTCGTTATCTTCTACTGAAAAATCATACACAAATTCTTCTTTTGATTGATGTTTTTCTACTTCAAAAACAGGGGTCCAATACGCTTTTGTCAAAGCTCTCAAAGCTTGTATTTCCTCAGAGTCGCCATATGGCCAATTATTCAAAAATCGTTCCAAAGCCTGCTGAGAAATTTGACGTTTCCCAGTCTCAATAAAACCAATCGCCGACCGACAAAGACCTGCATACTCCCCTATATTTCTTTGATACAATCCATATCTATCCCTAAGTTTTCTAAAATAAACCCCAGCCCCAGGAGCCAAATCAACATTTGTATTTTCAAAAGGCAAACCATCAATCAGTTCTCGCAATTGATCTTGCTTCCTTTTCAACGCAAACCCAATATTTTTACTAAAAATTTTTAAATTTGATTTTCCTGAAATTGTAATCTGATAAAACCAATTACCCGGATTATCTGAATTTGTAGCTTTTTGAAACCTTTTTTTCATTCTCGCCCAAATCCCAAATCGATTAAGGGCATATAAAATCTGCGAAGCTAACTCCTTACTAGCGGTCGTACATTTAATATCATTTCTATCTACCCAGCCATCCCCGGCAAAATACATAGCCAACATTTCCCTTAATTGGGGTAAAGATAATTTTGTCCAAAAATCAGGCAATTTTTTATTAAAAGCTCCTTTGCCACACAAAAAAGTTAATAAAACTGTCATCAATTTTTCATTTATTTGAAAATCACCATCAGAGCGGCGCCCGTATGACAAATCTAGTTTTCTTAAAATATTTTCAACCTCTTTTTGCAATTCTTTTTCCCGAACCGACAAACAAAAATAACTAGGAGTAACACAACCTTCAGCAATATATAACCCCATCAACTTCAAAAAATTATTCGTAACTGGATAATCCGCCGGATAACTATTTTTACTAAGCCGAGAACAAAGATTTATTCCCTCCGAATCCCGTCGAGACAATCTAGAGTAAGTGGCGGCATCAAGTCTTTGGCTATCATTCATTACGCGCCAAAACTTGCCCTTCTGATAGGGGTTTGAAGCTATATCCAAATTATGTTTTGTTGCTTTTTCACCAACAACAGCCATCATTTTTTTCAAATAAGGCTTTGCGTCCCTAACTGCAATATCTTTCCTGGCTATATAACGCAACAAATTAATTGATTTTAATTCCTTCTGCGCGCAAATATTTTCTAAATTTCTAGGTAGAGGGATATAATCCGTAGCTCTTAACTTATCCGTTCGAGTTAAAACCATTTTGCCATTTCTAAGAATCCAAAAATTATGATCTCCAGTCACCTCTACCGATCGTCCACATTTAGTTTTAACCTTATAAAGAAATTTTGGAGATTCATGTCGTTGATAAGCTGTAATTTTTTTCATTTGAGACTTCCCATTTTTAGGGTCAATACTTGCTACATATAAATTTTCTGGACAGAACTTTCTAAAAGCTATTTCCGTTCCATTAGAGTCATAATTAATATGTGCCACTTGATTCAACATATGATCAACAATTCCACCAATTACAGCCTCAAAAGGCTCATACTGCCCTTTCCGAAAACGATATAACCAAACTTTTGTGTCCGCCGTCACACTCTTCCCGGTCCCCGTGGCTCCCAAAAGTGTCTGAAATTTCTTGCCATCCTTAACCCCTTTAACCAAAGCTTTAATCGCTTCGGGCTGATCACCCTGCGGCTTAAAATCCGAAATAAGTTGAAATTCCTGTGACATAATATATCAATTCTACCAGATTAATCACTCCAAACAACTAACCGATCTCCTTGGGACGTATTTGGTACTCCGCAAACTGTAACGCGTTGACTCTTACGTCCTTTAATCCATCTATCTAAAAACCCTTTTCTTGGGGTGTCAAAAGTTAAGGGATGCACCATTTCCCCATTATCGTCAGAAAGTTCCTGAGGAGTAGAATGTCGCACCATCTGAAAAATCCCAATTGGTGGTGAAGTCCCATGAGTTGTTGACCCCATCGGATTCATTAAAAGAGACCGATGCACCGCCTGCAAATCCCCGCTTTCATCAAACCTTACACGTGAACTAGACAAACTCCCAGTCTCATCAAGCTGCGCCATAAACTCCAAAATTCGTTGTTGAAGCGCGTCTTTTATATGATTAATTACTATCCGCCTTAAACGATCTTCGTCAGCATCCAAAAAAGGATTTTTATGTCGTAAAGAAACAACTTCCTGTCTCCCCAAACCATATAACTCAATTCCCAAACCAGCGTCCTCAATTGCTCTTCTGGCCCAAAGCTGGGCCCACTTTAAATGCTTGTTTTGTTGCTCAACTCCACTAATTTCTAAATCTCTAAAATAAAAAAGAAACTGCTGACCATCAAAAACCACCATTACCTCAAACTTCCCCTGAAAAGAATATGCCCCAGGGTTAACATTTGAATCTGGCCAATAAAAAGTTTGCTGAAAAACTCCATCCGGATGAGCGTTCGCTTCCGCCTCTAAATGCATCATCATGTCACTCCCCATTTGCTGATGCCAAGCCTGCAAACAAGTTTGCAGTCGCCGATCTGAAATTTGCTCTAAACTTCTTAATTCCTCTGGTCTAAAAACAAAATTCGGCGGCCTTCCTTCTAGCCCCCTTCGCGCCACTCCAATATTCACAACATTCGAACCAGACATTTATTTTGTTCGGTATTTACAGATTAAATGGTCAACGATTTCATTGAATAAATTAAGCCGTAAATAACGCGATTTTTCAAGGAAATTTTTCGGAGAAGCAGTCGTACACACCAAATTCAAAGCGCTCATAGTCATTTCCGCGCGTAATCGCAGATCAATCAAAGCCATATAACGGTAGTGTGCAGGGGTCATAGTGAATAATTAAGACAGGTTAAAACTTTAACAGATTTGAGGAATAAGTCAAGGTATTAATCTTTTCTACATTTTTCATCGAAATGAAAAACACAAAGAAGATGACAAACAGTTCGCTATGATTGTTTACGTTTTGGAGTGCTCAATTCCGCTCGCCAGTTGACACCTCCTGCAAAGGCGCCAAAGGATCACCTTCTTGTGGGTTGCCAACCCGCTATTTAGCATTTTTGACCGCCTCCTATGCGGTTGCAGGGATGTCTAGGCCGGGGCGCCTTCCTCGGCCTCGTCGTCGCTGTCGAGCGTCACGCCCTCGGTGAACCACGACTTCTTCCACCACACGACCACCAGGCCCGGGATGGCCGCCAGCGCCAGGATCAGGTACATGGCCTCCGGGGAATCCCAGTAGCCGACCGCGCCATCGCGGATCTGCTCGCCGATGCCCTCGGGGCACCACTTCTCGAGCATGTGGCCGCTGAACAGGCCGATGACCATCTTCGCGCCGAACCAGGTGATGGCCGACAGCGAGAAATAGGCACCCTCCTGACCCTTGGGGGCCACGGCCGCGATGTAGTGCTCGAGCCGGGGGGACCACAACACCTCACCCACCGACAGCAGGATCATGAACAGGATCGACGTGGTGTAGTAACCGGTCTTGACGTCCGCCGAGAACCAGGTTCCCGGAATGGCCAAGATCAACATGCTCGCCACGGTGATGAACGCACCGATGATCAGCATGTTGAACACCTTGTCGATCTGGGTCACCCGCTTGAGCAGCGGGATCAACACGATCAGGCCGATCACGATGAGGATGGGGTTGATGGTGAGGAGCATGCCCATATCCACGTCTTCCTTGACGCCGTTGCCGATGACGCGGACCCAGTACTTGGTCATGATGGCGTGGATGTAGAGGAACACCGAACGAACGCCCAGCAGGAGGATGACGAGCAGGAGGGTCTTCCAGAACGCGGAGGCCTGCAGCATCAGGCCGACGTTCTTCCAGGGACTCTCGCGCTTCTCGAGCTTCTGCGCCTCTTCCACGGCCTCGTCCGAGCGGATGAGAGCCAGGGTGGCGAGGACACCGAGGGCCGAGGTAACGATACCCACGAAGACCACGTAGGTGGTGGACAGGCCCATCTGCTTCATCAGCAGGCTGACCACCAGGCCGGCGAAGACGGCACCCAGGTTCATGAACAGGTACCACAGGTTGAACGCCGGGCCCTGCGCCGCCTTGGACGAGAAACGCTTGTTGGCCGCCTGGAACGTAGTGCGCATCATGGACATGGAGAAGCCCATGAACACGAACAGGAGCACCATCAGAAGCACGCGACCGGTGAACATCATCTCGCCGAAGGCGAAGACATCCTGGCTCGCGAACTCCTTGTCCCACGCCATCCAGCCCACACCGAGGGTGGTCAGGCCACGGAGCAGCAGCGCCACGTGGAGCGACTTCCGGGTGCCCAGCCAGTCCGTGATGGGGCCACCGATGAGAACGGACACGCTGATGGTACCACCGATGATGGTGTACACGTAGCCCGCCCACTCGTCGCTGAGACCGAACTCGTCGGACAGGAAGATGGTGATGACGGCGAAGAGGGTGAAGTAGGCCAGAGCGTCGAAGATGTTGACCACCTGAACGCCCCAGAACCTGAGGGGACAGTCCTTCAGGACCGCGAAGTCCTTCAGGTACTCAATGACGGGGTTGCTCCCCGCCGCGCTTTCTTGTTCAGACATGTTGGTTCCTCCAGGAAACCGTTTACGGGTTGTGTCGTGTCGCTGCGGGGTTCCCCCCTTCGAAATGAGCATGCCCAGCGGGCCGTTATTGGACCTTGGAAATTTCCTCCTTCCCGGTCATCCAAACGCCCCACTATGAGGAGAGCTCAAAACTGAAATTATAATTGTAGTTGAAGGTTGGTTGTAAACAGATGAGAGATTGCAAAAAATCTTTAAGAAAATTTAAAAACTCTTCGCAATCTCTCAAATATAACGAACTGCTTGTCAATGATCATATCCCTCAACATAAATCGAAAAAAGACTTCGTTGAAAGAATTCCCTTTAAGGAGAGGATCACGACTTAATATCGAATCACTCTCACTATACAAAAGGCTCCTAATTAAACCAATAAATGGCTTGTTTAAGCAAAAAAACGCGCTTCCCAAGCACGCCGAAATCTGGCTAAATCATGCTTTACATTGGCGGCGGCGAATCATGCAAAAACCTATCCTGATCTTCCTCATGTATAGGTGTTGTCTCCAAGCACTCCTGGAAAACCGGATGACCAAGACTATAAACCGTGCTCCCCTGATCTGTTTCAACCGGAGTCATTTCTGGGAAAAATCTATCAACAAAACTGGTAATTCCTCGAGAAAATGGCCCACCTCCACGCATAGCAATTGCCCAACCAGCCGTATCAACATCTTCTTGTGCCACCTTATTTGCCGGCACAAACCGTGGACAATCTGGAAGACCTTCTCCCTTTTTCAGAGCCCCTTGCCAATGATGCAATAAAACTTCAAACCCATGCTGAACATTTCTAAAAACAGTTGCCTCACTATCATGACGCTCCTCTACAAAACCTAACGATCCCAAAAAATCTCTCACCCCTCTAATAAAAACCTCCACCTCCCTCTTGCTAGCTCTCAAATGCTCTTTTCGCAAATAAACATTTTGCTGATTCCGGCGATCCTTAAATGTCGTTTTCCCTTCCGGATGAGCCGTATTCACTCCTCCGTCAAACCTAACAAATGGATTCAAATCACGTAAATCTGCGCTTGTAGATAAAGTTCCTGGCATAAACTAATTGAAATTGTTTTTAATCTGGTGTCCCCGACAGGATTCGAACCTGTGGCCTCAAGCTCCGCAAGCTTGCGCTCTATCCAGCTGAGCTACGGGGACGTAATGAGGGTCATTAGCTAGTAATTTGAACGAATGGACGACCGCAGGTCGGTCAGATTCCGAAGTAAAAGGCAAAGAGAAAGTTTACTTTCTCGAAGACTTCTTACGGAGGAGTCAAGGGGCGTAGCCCCGCATTCGTTCAAATTTTCAAATGACTCGAGTGGAGTTCTTTGTAGCCCTCGCGAAGCGAACGCTACGAGGACACACTAAACTCAACGCGCCTAATCTATAGAAAAGCACCTATAAAATCAACCCCTTTCAACCTCGCAGCGACTCAATTGCCGCCTTTCGATCCTCGGCACCAAACACATAAGACCCGGCCACCAACATATTTGCCCCAGCCTCCACACATAATTTTGCCGTATCATCTTTTACTCCCCCATCTACACAAATCGCTAAATCCGATCTTTTTTCATGCACCCATTTAATCTTATCTAAACACTCATGAATAAACGATTGCCCACCAAAGCCCGGATTCACCGTCATCACCAAAACCATATCTACCATATCCAAATAAGGTTCAATTGCCTCTATATCAGTTGGCGGATTCAAAGAAATTCCCGCCTTCACCCCTAATTCTCGAATTTTCCCTAAAACCTCACCTGTCTTTTCGCCACAAGCCTCAACGTGAATCGTAATCATCCACGCCCCAGCCTTCACAAAATCTTCCAAATATTTTTCTGGCTCCGCGATCATCAAATGACATTCAATCGGCAATTTACTCTTAAGCTTAGTTACTACTGGCGCCCCAAAAGTCAAATTCGGCACAAAATGCCCATCCATCACATCCGCATGAATAAAATCCGCGTGCTCATCCACGGTCGCAATCTCCTCATTCAATCTCCCAAAATCAGCGGAGAGAATCGAAGGTCCAATTTGTATGGAATTATTCATTGCTTAAAAAATACTTGATTATGAAGAATTGCGCAAAGCCTTGCCAAAACCCCTGTTCCACACTATAATTCGACACCTTTTACCACCCCATGAAAAATTCACCACCCCCTATCCTTGCCGGACCTCTTGAAGAAGAGCCAACCGATGTTGTTACCTCTTATGCCCTTGGTAAAAACATCGAAGTTCCGCAATCTCAAGAAATGGTCGCGCTTCGTGTTCGCGCTCTGCTTTTAAATTACAAAAAAGAAGTCGAGGAACATCCTTTAGGTCTCATTGTTTTTTCGGAGCCTTTTTTTAATATTTATATTCAACCAGTTGTAGAAAAAATAGCCGCCAGTGCAGAAGAAGATTACCAACAAATAGCAGAATTGGCCATTGACTGCATCTTTGCCTTTTTAACCCCCAATATAAGAAAAGGTTACACCCCGCCGGTCCTTATTACAGATATTGGTAATTTTTTTGATGTTGAAAACGGTGATTTTATAGAAATTTACCTCTCCCAAGGCAGCACCGCTGTTAGTTGTTTTGCTTTAATGATTGGCGCCGGCGTGGCCACCGACAGCGACCTTTGGGACCCATCTGATCTTGCTTCTCTCCCCGAACAACACATCGACGACTTATATGATGGGGCTTCTACGTACTACAACATATCTGATGGTGCGATTCTTTTAAACCACATTGGCCCAGTAGTAAAAATTCTGTTAGAGCACGGCAACCCACACATGGTTAATGCTTATTTTAGGCTTGTTAAAGGCAGACCATTTATCGGCCCAGGAGTTAAGGATCGCGATGGGAACGGGGCTTTTACCTGTCCGCAATTCCCTATTTTTGATCCCGAAAAAATACTCCCTGAACTACAAGCCCTAAACGATGGCTACGGAGAAGTCCGCAGCCCCATGACCGAACTAGCAAGATTATTGATTCAACATGGTTACGGCATTACTTTTATTCCAGGCAAAGAAGAGCCTGGCCATTTCAACCTTCATACTTACTACACCAAAATGAAGGCTGCCATCCCCGATGACGACGAAAAACTTGGTTACGCTATCAGCAACCCTTATGGGATGGAACAACGTTTAGTAGAAGCTGGATTTAGAGTTCGCTGCTTAGAGATCACTCTCAATTACCCTGCCATTGAAAATTCCTGCCCTGGAGGAGTTGAAGCCTTAGAAAAATGGATTGATGAAGTCTACCCATATATCCCACACGATCTAACCATTGCTGATTCTCTTATAAAAACTTTTGCCGGCCAAGAAGCCTCACTTCCTCAAAGATACGATCGTGTCCCAACCGCCACTCTCCCTGAAAAAAATCTCGACGTGTTTTTGGAAGCTGGAAAAGAAGTAACAACTTACCTCCGAAGCCACGGGCTTCCTTATTTCACTGCTGCTGCTGCCAACCCTAAACTAATGCAACTCCTCGAAGAAACTCCCGACGAATTCCGCGCGGTAATTAAAGAAGCCAAAAACTTTGCTTTTCATTTTCATATTATATCAGCGCGTCCTACAGTAGGCTGTGCCGTTCAAGTTTTCGAATCTTACTTGAAAAACTGGGGACACCCTGAATTCGAACAATTTGTAAGCGCCTTAGATGTTATTCACGATCATGCCATTAGACAAATAGAGGAAACCCCAGAAGAATTTCGCAAACAAGAAGAAGCAATCCAGGAATGTGAGATTGCTGCTTTTGCTAAAGCTTTTCCTACCTCAGATGAAACTCTCTTTGCAAAACTCGGATGGCCAAATATCGTATCCGCTCATTGCATCTTAAGCCGCCTCCGAGGAAAAGCCATGCACGCCAGTGAAGCTGCCCGAGATGAACACATAATAAATCAAATTAAAAATAAAAATCTCGTCTGGCCAACAATTTTTGGACCTTATGCTTTAGAAGCCTCTAGCCAACTCAATGATTTAACAATTGTTATTAACGATGGAGAACCCTCTGCTAGCCACCTATGTGCCGCTGACTTTTTAGCAACTCTTTATACCATGGTCCTTCACGTCAGGGGGCTTGGCCTCAGCTTTGGCCTCAACCCAAGCAACCCTTCTTTAGAAAAAGATCTCTCTTTATTGGAAGGCTTCAAACCAATGGTTGTCCAATTAGCCGAAAAAGAAGGCCCCATTGGAGATTCCGGCCAATATGTTTTAGAACAAATGGAACAAGCAATTAAACTCGGTTTCTGGAAAAAGTCTCTTAACTTAAAACGAACCGGACCGGCTATTATCAGGCCGCGCGAAGGAGGTCTTCATCCTGATTCTTGGCTCCTTAAGGCTAATCCTGCCACTCAAATGGCTGCTACTTCTGCCGCGCTCATCGCTTCGCTCGGCCTGCAAGAAACTCTAAAAGACAGCCTCCCTGAACTACGCGAGTATGTGCCACCAGATGCCGTCAAACCCTTGCCTCTTGATGACAAAATTATGACTCTGGCCGAAGAAGGACGTTTTCGCGACATCCTTGATGCTGTCATCGAACGAAATTTAGGCGATACGCTCAAACACAACATGGGTTGCGCCATGCCTCTTGTTGCCGACGCTATTCAAGCTGAACGAACCCGTTTAGCCGGATTACTCCCGATTGGAGCCAAAACTGAAACCTTACAATCTGTTGATCCGCGCGATGTGCGTTTTGTTTTAGATCTTGGAGGATTAGGAAACATTCGCACTACGCCTTTTGTTTTAAAACACGCCGGAAAATCACTCACTCAACCACCATTACCTAGTGCCTTTGAGGCAAAATTTTTGCATCTAATTTCTCAACTTTTTGGAGTAGTTGATCTTAAAAATCCCCAAATTCAAACCACCATGGCCGGACGTTGGAGCAACAAACTAGCCAGCATCGTAGGAGCTTCTTTAATCCTTGCTAGCTACACCCACCATGATTATCCCGAAGGCGCTTGGCAAACTGCTGGACACGATTATTTCACCGGCGCCCGAATGATGCTCTATGACTATGGCGTACTCAAAAAAAGACTTCCCTTCCAATTTGACAGTATTGAAGGCCGCACCGATATTGTGGGCCGAAAAGATTTAATTGATTTGGATTGGGTACAAATTTTAGGAACTTTCGCAACTCACCAACAATTCAAAGGACCATTTGCTGCCGCCATGCAACAGTACAGTTACCATTTCCTAAAACTTCTCGAAGGTCATTTAGTCAACGAACATAGCCTTTTTGAAACTATCCAACAAGCACGGTGGGTTTATCAAGCTCACACCTACGATGACGCAGTTGAAAACCACGAAGCCATGATCCGCGAAATCGCTGAAGAAGGGAATAAACACCCAGAACTTGAAGCCGCCGTTAGAGATTTAATCACCACGCACTTAGTAACCCCTCTTCAGAAACATCAAGAAACAATTCGGACCGCCAATCCCGCTGAATTTGCCTATTTAGAAAGATACTAAACTTGCTTTAACGCCTTACCAAAGCTAAAATCTACCTCCCACTATATATCCACCCTAACCCACCTCATTATGGGACAAAAACAAGGAGCCGTCCCCAGCACCGTTACCTCAAAAAGAACCCCTTCGGTTCGTCCGGGCACAGAAGCCTGCACTCAACTTGTACAACTTGAAGAAGCCAATCAATTTCGGACCGCCTTGGCTGGTCTTTATGGAGAATTAATTGGCGCCGAAAAACCAAAAGGAAACCGTGGCGACCGCCTTCGGCAAGTTGCTGCAGCTGTCGGAATTGAAGTAAGAAAACATACAAAATTTGACACTATTGCCGCTCAAATTCGCACTAAACTCGAAAAAACCGGTCTCACCGAGACAGAAATCGACCAATACCTAAAGATTGTTGAATAACTGCTCTTTACTTTCTCGGCCAAAAGTATTACAATAGTTACAGAATGTAATACTTATTTATTATGAATACTTCAGTTTCACCTAAGGGGCAAGTCACTATCCCAAAAACAATCCGGAATGAATTTTCTATAAAAAGCGGCACTAAAATGAGTTGGGAAATAAATTTCGAAGATAATGTTATTGTCCTTTATCCCAAATCACCACAAAAACAATCCAAAGAATCTCTTCAGGAAAAAATTAAACGCGCGCAACGTTTAGCTAAACAATCTAACCTAAAGGCCGCTTATTTAAAGGAGAAACGCACCGAGATTAAACTCGAAAACAATAAACTTTAAAAATGACATACACTTTAGACTCCTCTGCTATAATCGCACTCTTGGGCCAAGAATCTGGTCACCAAATTGTTGAAAAGGCTTTAGCTACCACCCCTAAGCCATTCATACACGCCATTAATTTTTTGGAAGTAGACTATATTCTCAAAAAAACTCACCCCAAGAAAATTTACCAAGACCTCCGCAAAATACTAGAAAGTTTTCCCTTAACAGTAGCTGAACTTTTTACACCGGAAATTACAGATTACGCTCGCTATTTAAAAACAAAGCATAAACTTTCCATCGCCGACAGCATTGGCCTTGCTCTAAGCAGATTTATGGATACTACTTTTCTAACTTCTGACCGTCACGAGCTAGAAATTATCGCCAAAAACGAACCTCATTTAAAAATCGAGTTCTTACGCTAAAACGCCTCCACTACCGCCCCTCCTTCTCCATATCCATCATCTTTTTTACGCGTTTTTCATGACGGCCACCTTCAAAAGAGGCTCCCAAAAACGCATCCACAATCTTTTTTGCTTCGTCCTCACTTTCTAAAATTCGCTCCCCTAAACAAAGAACATTAGCGTTGTTATGACTACGCGCGTATTGCGCCATAACTTCAGTGGTACAAGAAGCCGCTCGAATTCCAATATGTTTATTAGCCGCAATACTCATCCCCGTCCCAGTCCCACAAACCAAAATTCCAAAAGAATGATCATTTTCATATACTTTTTCGGCCACCTCACGCGCGATATCCGGATAATCAACACTACTTTCATCAAACACCCCCAAATCCACCACCTCATGACCTGATTTCAAATAATCTTTTAACACGCCCTTAAAATGATACCCGGCGTGATCTGAACCAATATAAATAAGCATGTTTTTAAAATTAAATTATTAAGAGCCTTACTTCCAAATCCCAGTCACCGACCGATCTTCATGAACATTTTTTACCACCTTGGCCACCAATGGTGCCACGGAAATCTTTTTCAAATTCTTAAGCTTTTTTTCTTCAGGAATTGGCAAAGAATTTGTTACCACAATCTCCTTAAACCCTGCTTTCTTAAACCGATCCACGCATGGCGGTGAAAACACTGCATGTGTCGCCGCAACATAAATTTCTTTTTTTGCGCCCGCTTTAATCAAAGCCTCCCGCGCCGCAATAATCGAACCACCCGTATCAATCATGTCATCAAACAAAATACAGGTTTTGCCTTTCACATCACCCACAATTGAGTGAGCCACAGCTTTATTATGTTTTGGTCGCATCTTGTTCACAATCGCTAAATTTGCTCCGAGGGGCTCTGCCAAGCGCTTAGCCGCCTTACCACCACCAGCATCTGGTGAAACAACTACTAAATCTTTGAGCTTTTTCTTTTTTAAATAATTTACAAACAAATGATGCGTATGAATATTATCCACTGGAGAATTAAAAAATCCTTGTGTTTGGCCCGAGTGAAGTGACAAAGTAATAACGTGCGTTGCTCCCGCTGCAGAAATCAAATCTGCCATTAATTTGGCAGAAATTGGCTCTCGAGGAGTAGCAACTCTATCCTGCCGTGCGTATGGATAAGATGGCAAAATAACGTGAATACTTCTCGCAAAAGATCTCTTAAAAGAATCCAACATCACAAATAATTCCATCATATCTTCATTCACATTGCGTGAGGCAGATTGCACCACAAAAACATCACAACCACGCACAGTATCCACCGGTTTAGCGTAAATTTCACCATTCGCAAAACGTCGAATATCCATTTTGGAAAGTTTCACCTTAAGTGCTTTGGCAATTTCTTTGGCCAAAGCCGGGTGTGAATTACCCGAAAAGATTTTTAGCTTAGATTTTTTTGGAGGCATTTAGAAGGGGTCAAATTTCGACCAAACTATATCACATGTTGCTGGAGAGCCCTACGTAAATCGGCCCATACCCTTCTATCATCGAAAGTACTGTTGTTTTTGCTTCTTCTTCATTTTTAGGCTCAATAATATTCATATAAGAAATATTTTTCATATGAACCAAAATATCCGAATCTCCTATCCCCACCAATTTCACATTTAAACACGAATCCGAAAGATTATCTTTTATTTCGGAAAGCGCCTTTAAAAACATATCAGCCGCCCCCAAAACAATCGGAATTTTCCCGGTCAAAGCAAAGCCCGCCGCTTGATTCACGGCTGTTCCTTTCAAATCCACTTTTATATACCGATCACCAAACACTCTTTTAAAATCATTTTGACCATAAAAAGAATCACGCCCATCCAAAATCACCCAATTTTTTGATCGCATCCCAACCCGAACTAATTCATCAATAAATTTTTCAATCATTTCAAAATCCTGTTAAGAATCTTCAAACTTCACCACATCACCACTCGAAATTCCCAATTCCTCCGCTAAACCACCTCTAATTTCCAAAACATACTGCGCCGGCTCGGTCGCGACATAAGTTTTACAAAAAACCTGTTCCGGATCCGCCTCGGAACACGGCGGCACATTATGCGCCACGTTAATCACTTTCATCTCCGCACTCACAAAAATAATATCCAGCGCAATCAAAGTATCTTTCATCCAAAAACTCAAATTTTGGGGATGATCAAAAACAAACCACATCCCCTCCTCATCCGAAAGCTCAGCCACCTGCTGCAAACCTTTAGTGCGTTCTTCAAGACTATCCGCTATTTGAACTTTAAAATCGTGTTCTTCCGCACCAGTTATAACCGAAACTTGCAAATTACTTGGGTTTACAAAACAACCACCTAAAAAAACACTAAGAATTATACTTGGAATCCAAACTTTTTTCATATTTAAAAACTTTTAAAGCTTCTTGCATTTCCGCTTCTGAAAACAGCGACCCACGGTACTGCTGCTTGCCTTCCATAAAAGGAATTCCTTTTCCTAAAATTGTGGGAGCCAAAAACAAAATTGGCTGACGTTCAACCTGCTTGGCCTTCATTAAAGTGTCCAAAAATTCGTCTGTACCATGACCATCTAATAATTTAAAAACTTTCCACCCAAAGGCTTCAAATTTATCTTGGATTGAACCTAATTTAGCAGTGCCGGTGTGGCTACAAACCACCATTACTCGATCTAGACGATCATGAGCGATTCCCATAGCGGCCTCCCAAATCTGCCCATTTTTTAAATCTTCATCATCCAAAAACACAAAAACCCGATTTTTACGCTTACTAATTTGTAAAGATCGCGCCATCCCATAAGCCACGGTTAGCCCTTGCCCCGGAGACTTAAAAGCAGCCTCCACGCCTGGCACTTTAAGCGACATTCCCTCCTGCAAAAACGCTTCTACTGGGAATCCCGCCTGCTTTAAAGCCACATAAAAAGCCGGCCAAGCTAAAGGGTTAGACAACAACACATAATCACGCTCTTCCCACTGTGGTTTTTGGGGATCGATTTTAGCCTCCCCCAAATAAATAGCTTCCACCAAATCCGCATAAGCCAAAGACAAGCTAATGTCTCCCGCTTTAGCGCTATGAATCATTTTTAAAATGTCTAAACAAAAGGTGGTGCTCATAGTAATCGCACTCTAGCGGAATCAGGGCACTCCTTCAAGAGGGGGGCAAATTGTGGCGCAATTTCCACCAAAGGTTCCAAAACAAATCTTCGTTCATAAAGACGGGGATGCGGGATTTCAAGACCCGACTCATTTATTTTTTCGTCCCCATAAAACAAAATATCAATATCAATTGGACGAGAAAATTCATCTGGGTCACGACCTAAATCAGCTTCAATTTTTTTGCAAACTTTTAACAACTCATGCGCGCCCAAATCTGTTTCCACTCTTAAAACTTGATTCAAAAACCAGGGCTCAGTCGCATCTTTGGAGCGATCAAAAACCGGCTCTGACTCATAAATAGCAGATTTTTTTAACAAATTAACTTCTAGCTTAGAGAGTTGCTCTCTCGCTTTTTTAAGATTCCCCAATCGGTTCCCCAAATTAGAACCTAAACCTAAATAAGCAGTTGTCATAAAACTTAAGGTCTTTAATGCCCACCACACTCAATATACACCCTTTGAAAACCATCTAGTTTCTCAATTAAATCTTCTCCATTTTCAAGTTCACCCAAAATCGCGTTAACTCGTGGTTCTTGACCACGCGCAATTTTCAGCCAACTAAAACTTTCTACTTCTTCTTTATCGCCATCTGGATCCCTTTCCTGAAGAACGACTAAATATCGCCAACACCAACTCCTTATTTGACAAAAAACACCTCTAAAAAATTCAAACTGCTCAGCAGGGTTCAACTTTCTCTCTTTTCCAGGATTACTACTTTTATCTTTTTCAGCCTCTTCCTTAGTTTGAGGAAGATTTCTAACCAAACACGCTAGTTGCGTTTTTATCCGATGAATATCTAAACGAATACAATCTCGATAAAGGGCTTTGAATTTACGATAAGCTTCGACTAATTCCGGAGCATCTAAGGCCTCATCCAAAACCTCTAGCGCATCAGAAATAATAGGTGGTTTTATGTTTTCTATTTGGGTTCCATCTGGGTCTTCGAAGCTAAAATCACGATCTCCAATAAACCCGGCTTCATAAGCCAAATTACGGATTCCAGCCAACTTACTAAACACCTCTTGTGGGATATTTGTTTTCCGAACAGCTTCTTGCATTTCCTCAGCAGTTGAAGGAGCTCCCTTCAAAATTCTCTGAGCTTCTTTTGCCAAACCTAATTTTGTAGTATTAGCAGAATTCATAATAAAAAACACAACTGTTCTAAATTAAGACGTTATTTTAAAATCTGTCAAAGAAATTGTCAAGCTAATCTTACCTGATGTGAAACTTGTACTCTTCAATCACTTCATAGGTTGGCGACTGGTGAGGCACTAAATGGCTTTTCATCAGATAAAAACTGGTGATTTTAAATGATTTTCGCTGCACCCCCAAAGTACGCAGTTTCTCCGTTATTTGTGTTGTTGAAGTCTTAACATCACGAACCCGAGCAAGCGTAATGTGCGGCTGAAAGCGTTTCTTTTCCATTCGAAATCCTCCTTGAAGAAGGCCTTCATCTAAATTCCTTTGAAAATCTAACAATTTTTGTGAAATATATGCCCCGGCCCACACCACATTTGGCAATCCATTCCGAAAAAACACTCCCACTTTTGTAAATTTAACTTCTAAGTCCTCGATAGAAAATAACATTTTTTGCGCTAATTCTTTTCCTTTTAAACGAACTTCCATTGCTTTCAAATCATCAAGCTCTCCTAAATATTTAAGTGTCACGTGAAAATAATTAGTCAAACTATAACGAATTCCTTTTTGCGGAAGATGGTCCTGGACCAGTCGTAAAGGTGGCTCCATTTCCGCTGGAATATTAATTGCAAAAAAATATCTTTCTTTTTCTTCCATACTCTTGTTATAGCAGATATACTCACGGTATGAAAATCGTGATTCTTCTGCCAAAAATGCATGCTGGGGCCGAATTAGCTCTCAACAAACTAATACGTCGCCCTGATCTCAAAATTGTCGGTCTTATCAGATCTGATATTTCCGTTTTTTCCAAAAAATATTGGAAATATGCCCGCTATGGCGTCCGCCGATCCGGACTTTTTTATGCCATCGTGATCGGACTAATGGTTTATTTTGAATTTATTGGAGTAGCTCTAGCCGGGCTTTTTTACTGGCACCGCAAACGCAGCTGGCGCACTAGTTCCAAACTCGCCAAAATTTATAATTTAAAACTTTACGACACTGATAATATTAATTCTAAAAAATCTATTCAAACCTTAAAATCCTGGAAACCAGACGTCATTGTTTCACTTTCTTTTGACCAAATTCTCAAAAAAGAAGTTATTAAAATTCCTAAAATCGCGGCCTTAAATATGCATCCTGGTTTGCTACCTAAATACCGTGGGATTTGGCCTAATTTTTGGAAACTCCATAACCGCGAAAAATACGCCGGAGTTACCATTCATCACATCGCCGAAGAGGTAGACGCCGGCGACATCATCGCCCAAATGCGTTTCCCTATCAAAAAACAAGACTCCAAGGTTTCCCTCTCCTTAAAATCAGCTCACCACGGCAGTAAACTCCTAGTCAAAACCCTTCAAAAAATGAAGCAAGGCGTTAAGCTCAAGCCACTCAAAATCAAAGGCAAACCACGCTATTATTCCCTGCCCAACAAACAACAATTTGCTGCTTTTTTCGCACGAGGAAAAAAACTCTTCAACACCTGCCGAATCTGGAAAAAATTTGGTAAAAAAATCTAGCCAAACTTTACGACTTCTCGTGCCTTCCACAATTCTTCCTCAAACTGTTCAATCTCGAGGTCTTTTTCAGCCTCTTCAAGCTCGGAAACGTGCGCGGCGAGTGCCGGCGCTTTTGGAATATAAAGCGAACAACAATCATCATAAGGTTGTTTTGAGATTTCCGCGGTTCCAATCTGTTCAGCCATCTTAATTATCTCATTTTTATTCATGCCAATTAACGGCCGCAAAACTGGCCGATCCGCCAAAGCATTTACCGTATTCATGTTTTCTAGGGTTTGCGAAGCTACTTGCGCCAAACTTTCGCCAGTAATTAAAGCTTTTGCTTTTTCCCGGCGTTGTACTCGTTGCGCCAGCCGAATCATCATCCTTCTGTAAAGCAAAACCCTCAGGGCGGCTGGCGCCCCCTTCACAACCTTTTTCTGAAAATCAATCAGCGGAATCATGTATAACTTGCTTTTCCCTTGAAATTCATTCAAACGCTCCACAATCTTCTTTACATTCTCCATAGATTCCATGCCCGTTGCTGGATAACTGTGAAAATGCACATAGCAGACGGTCGCCCCCCTCCTCATCATCATAAAACTAGCCACCGGCGAATCAAACCCCGAAGAAATGAGTGACACAACCTTCCCGCTCGCTCCCACCGGGAGGCCTCCCAACCCTGCCTCTTTCTTCACTGATAATTTCACCTCACTCTTCCCCCAGTCCACATACAACACCACCGTGGCGTTCTTCAAATCAACCCGAAGCGAATCCACTTTTGGCAAAATTCCCGCCGAAATTTTCTTTGCAATTTCCATAGAATTCATCTCAAAATCCTTATCACTACGATGCACAGTCACTCGAAAAGTCACATTCTCACGCTCACCAACCTCAGCTTTCACCATCTCTAATCCACGCGCCACAACTTCCTCAAAATTCGTCTCACAACTCGAAACAAACGAAAAATTCTCCACGCCACACACCATCCCTAACTTCTCGCGCACTTTCTCCTCATCCCTCTCCTCAAAATGAACTCGAAAATGATCATATTTTTTCTCAACTTTTGCCACCTCCTCCAGCACACGCCCCAAATTCTCCTTTAATTTCGCTTCAAAAAAAGACCGATTTCCTCCTTTTAGGGCAATTTCGTGATAATGAACAATTGCGGTCGCCATAATTTAAAGTTAAGATAGTCCTCGAACTTTAACCCCTTTCAAATGAAACACACTTTACTTTTCCTCGCTATAATCTTAGTGATTGGTAGCATAGCAATATTCGCTACAGGCTGCAAAAAGGAAACCACCACCACAGCCGATGGACTTATTATCGAAGATCTCGTTGTTGGTGACGGCGCTGCCGCCAAAGCTGGCGACACTGTCTCGGTTCACTACACTGGCACTTTAATCGATGGCACTGTTTTTGATAGTTCAGTTACCAGAGGCACTCCTTTTGAATTTAGACTTGGCATTGGAAGCGTTATTCAAGGTTGGGATGAAGGAGTTCCGGGAATGAAAGCTGGCGGCAAACGTCAACTAACCATCCCCGCAGAAATGGCTTATGGTTCAAGATCAGTTGGATCTATCCCGGCTAATTCAACTCTTATTTTTGAGGTGGAACTGCTCGAGATTCGCTAACTAAATTCTATAGAACGAAGGACATAATCGATCTCTTTTTGAGTAAATTTTTCGAAACTAAAAATTAAATAACTATTTTTATTAAAAAGCTGCACCCGCGTCGTATCACACAAATCCGGAGTACAATACTGAAAACCCAAAATATCCAATCCCTGCAAATCCCCAATATATTCATCTCCCCCAGAAAGCATCGCCATCTTCTTCATCATTAAAACCGCATATTCTTCCGCCAGCCTATCTTTCCCTGCCCAAAACGGAACATCTGATGGTGTTTGCTGAAAAATAAATTCCAAAACCTCATATTCTCCATCAAAAGCTTCCACATCAAAATCAATCCAATTCCCCATTATAAATAATACTTCCAAACCATTGTCCTCCCAGTCCCAAATCCTAAAACTAGATTGATCTACAAAATCATATTGAATAGTTTTAATTGTGTCTCCTTTTTCTTCCTTCGAAATAATCTCTTCTACAGCAAAGGGAAATTGAAATGAAATCTCATTCCATCCTTGAATCGAACTAACAATCTCAAATTCTGAATCACTAACTGTTTGTTTAAGTAACGGCGCCTCTAAACCATCCAAATTCTGAAGCGATAATTCGCTCCGCACCACGTGATGCATCCAAGCCTGATATCCAAAAGCCATCATCACCACTATCACTACTCCTAAAATTATTTTTTTCATTTTTAAAAAGGTTAATACTTCCATTTAATAGAACAACCAATCGAAGGAGCCTCGGGCTTCTGGATTTCGTGACCCTCTCGCAAAGCCAATAAAGCATCTCTCAACATCTGTTCCCCAACCTGTTCTGGATCGCGACAACTATCATCAATTCCACCCGTATAAACCAACTTTCGCTCCTTATTAAACACAAAAACCTGGGGTGTTCTTTCGGCGTGATAAGCCTTTGCAATATTCTGCGTTTCATCACGCAAATAAGGAAATCCAATCTCTTCGCGCTCCATTAACTCCACCATTTTTTCATAAGAATCATCTGGATAATTCACGTCATCATTTGAATTAACCCCGACAAACTGCACCTCTTCAAATTCCGCTCGCAATGCTTCCAGCCGATCCCAATATGCGATCACGTACGGACAATGATTACAAACAAAAGCCACTACCAAAACATCCTTATCCGCAAAACTAGCTAATGTATATGTCTCACCATCAGCACCAAGCATTTCAAAATCAGGCGCACTTGCCCCAAGAGGAAACGGATTCGCCGCTAATGTATATTCTGCCATGTTTAAAAGGTTACTTAATTTTCACCTAAAACCATATCAGAATTCCTCATACGCTCCAATAAAGACTCCAAATCATCTTTCTTAGGCTTCAAAGAACTTAAAACTGCAATAATTTTTCCCATTCGCTCTCTAAAATCTGTGCTACGCATTAAAAACTCTATTGATGATACTCGCGAAGAGGCCACTCTTCGACCTTCAACTTCTAGCTTACTGGCGGTATCAACAGCTGTCCCGTAACCTCGGAACGCCATTTTTTCTCCATATCCACGTAAATCACTCGAACTCCAACGACGCACCATATCGCGAGATCCAATCCAACCAGAAGCTAAATGAACAGCTCGATCCCCCAATTCAATCCCTTTATCAACTCGCTCTACTGGCAAACTGGTCTCATTAAGAGTTGCCGCCAATTCATACAAATACCTATCCTGAAAATCCACCTCCTTCTTTATCCCAGCCTTCCTCATATATCGTCTAATTATCCCTGATAAAGCCAAAACCAAACGTGGGCCATCAGTAATAAATCCCGCCTCCAAAAACTGCTGCGCAATTACATCATTCAAAGCCTCTGTTAAAGTCAAATCACTTCTATCTTGCACCATACATTCTAAAAGAATCTGATCATCAACACCAGAGGACAACAACAAAGAACCCCCAGGCGAAGGCTCTAACCCATTATTAATACCAACAATTCTTCGATCTAAACCCATTTTTAATAATTTAAAGTTTGGCTAAAAACCTACCAAACAAAACCAATTCAAGTCAACCCCTTGTTAAATCTTTAAATTATCAAAATCCACCTCTGGATAAAGTCTTTTAAACATTTCATTCGCCGTCTCAGTGCTACGCTCGTATTCCTGTAATTCAAGCGCCTCAATTGTGTCGTCAATCACGTGCGAACTCAGAGCCTCGATTTCCATATAAACCGGAACCCCCGGATAAGCATCAATATCAATGTGTGCTCCACCCAAGACATAAGACTGTCGGTGCTTGTCATTATTTAATGTCACTTCAAATCCCAGTCGATCCATCAACGCCTCAAATTTATCGGCATCTTCGACATATGTTTCCAGCTCCTCACGCGATTTGCAACCATCCACAATTTCCTTGGGACCCTTAGTGCAAATTTCAAATTTATCTTTAAACCCTTCTTCGGCCTCCCAACGACGCAATCTCATCAATCGTCCTGCTTTTCGCAAACGCCCATCTGGAAAATCAAAATGTAAACACCGCACAATTCCCGAAAAAATAGGTTCTGCTTTAAGTTCTTTAAGCCGAACAATCAGCTTATCCACGTCTATCCCAATAATTTTTACTTCAATCTCGTTCATGCGAGGCTGCTTAAAAATACAGCTTTAGTCTACATGTTCGCCGGAAATTCGTGAAATCAATCGACCTAACCGCGTATGTTCCCTTTTTCGAACATTCTCTGGCTCCAAAGCCGGAATCCGCGACAAATAAATAAACGGCGTATCTATTAACGCCACGACCATCTTAATCACAAAGGTAAAGAGTGCAATCTCGTGAAGCACCTGAAAATGCCCGTAAAACGCCAAATAAGTAAACACAAATGAATCTATTAACTGCGAAACCGTGGTAGACCCAATATTTCGAAGCCACAAAAACTTTTCACCGGTTTTACCTTTAATCTTATGATAAATCCACACATCCAAATTCTGCGTTAACAAATAACTAAAAAGAGAAGCCCCTACAATCCGTGGCGCCAAAGTATACAAAGTCACAAAAGATTCTTGTGCAAAATCAAACTCACTCGGCACATATTTCATGGCAAACTGCAGCATTATCATCCCAAAAATCCCCGCAAAAAATCCAATTCGCACCGCCTTAAACGCCGCTTTCCTCCCGTAATGCTCGGAAAGTAAATCTGTCGCAAAAAACAATGACGCATAAATCACATTTCCCAGCGTCGCCTCTAACGTAAAAACATTCACCTGCTTCATTACCACTAAATTAAGCAAAACAACCGAAATCGCAATATAAGCAATCAACCAGCTGCGCCCCAATCGAAAACAAATCAACACAAAACTAAGCGCAACTAGCGCCTGCAACAAAAACCACCCTTCATTAAAACCAAGTTCAAACATCGCCAACTACTTTACCACAAAATCAATCACCACTATAAGTAACAAAACTTGTCGGACTCTCCCAAAGTTTTATTTCTGCCAGCCGAACTCCTTTGTACGCTTCTCGTTTCAGCCCTTTCGTATCTTCCAAATACGCCTTTAAATCATCACCTAAATTAGGATTATCAATTTCCTCGGCCAATAATTCTTCCAAGCCAGCCAACTCTCCCCAAATCCATTCCGCCAACCGCTCCGAAGATGGATTTTCCACAACATCATTCAAATATTGATGATCCAATTTTTCCAAAACACGCCGCCCTACAATTTTTTTCAGTAAAACAAAATCTACGACCATACCATTCTCATGAACCGGTCCTTCAACCGTCACTTCCAATTTATAAGTATGCCCATGCAAGCGCTCACATTTTCCATAATAATCAGTAAGCTTGTGCGCTGAATCAAAAGTGAAAATCTTGGTAACTAACATACGCGTCGATCAAGTTCTAAGGCGAGTAGCAACTGACAAACTCCCGAAACTCCAGACTTCCATTTAACTTTTTCTTGCAAAATACAGGAGTCTTCATCAAACAAAACATTAGCCATTTCTTGGACGTCTTTTTTGGTATTTCCTCCTGTTACAGTGAGTGTTCCACCTTGCAGGGCTGCGTACATATCGCGATCTTCAAATAATTTTCTCATTAATTTTAAATCCGCTTTAGGATCCTCGTGATAAATAAAACTAACTCCCATATCCTTGTCCGTAACTCGATCTTTTAAATCTCGAAGTGCAAAATAATTAATAACCAAATCTGAATATTGCTCCTGCGCCTTGATATAACCCACGGAATCTGGTTTTCGGGCCGCTAGAATTTTCACTACTTCATCCGGGGTGTAGCCACGTTTTTTAACATCACGATAAATTTTCCACCGTTTACGAATATCTTCATCGGGACTTAAGAAA
The DNA here is from genome assembly GCA_964473745.1 of uncultured Candidatus Peribacteria bacterium. Lineage (GTDB taxonomy): Bacteria > Patescibacteriota > Gracilibacteria > UBA1369 > UBA12473 > JABJMC01. Next base: position 2,575 of record CAYYQE010000006.1, on the reverse strand, counting down.
ATCTTAAAATCAAACACGTCACGCATCTCGCGTAAGTGATAAGGATGAAGACCCATGATCAAAACAAATTTACGTGGCTCAGTTTTTTGAGGCTCAGTAAATTTACCAGTGGAGTGATCATAAATAACTTTCCAAACAGTTTTGCCAGCCTTGAATTGTTTAGCATGATCCAGAGCCAACGACAGATGATTACATTCCGGATTCAAATGCGTAATCTCCTTAGTTTTCATCTCTTCACGATCCCATTTATGGTAAGCATCCATACTAATTACCAGCAAATTTTCTTCACCAACCAAAGACGCAAGATTTTCAGACATAGTTTTCTTGCCACATCCACTATCTCCTCCCATTCCAATCACAAACGGACGAATTTCTGAATCAGGCATATTAGAATTTAGTTAAAAAACCACCACAAAGCGCCTACAGATTAGAGATCACTCCTTAAAAAGTCAATTTAGAACTAAAAACTGCTGTAATTAAAAACTTTCCAACACGTTATAGGGGGAGGCTGGCAAAGGTGGCATATTTGTCAGAGTCCCCCTTGAAATGCTAACCTTACTTTGTTAACTCTATTATATGGAAATTTTAAGAAACCTAACCGAAGCAATGCTAAACAGTGGAAATGGCCTATTTGGACATTTTGGCGACCTGTTTGGAGCTGGTTTACTAGGAGCTGTTCACAGCATTATGACGCCCTATTATGAGTCTACTCTTGGGGGCGGAGCTTCGAGTGGCGCCCGTGGTGGGAATGCTGGTAGCGCACCTGATTTTTCGGAAGTATTTGGTAGTGAATTCGAATTATCGCCTAGCGAATCAACTACTCTTGCCGATGTCCTTGGAGGTAACGAACAAATCACTTTATCGGATGTTATTGGCGGTTAACCCCTTCCATGAAAAAAACTTCACCATTTAAAAAATATCTCGAACTAGCCGCGATTGTTGGTGTTATTTACATTCTCATTAAATATATTTCGGGAGGCGCAGAAAGTTTTTGGATTGAGGCGTGGTTTATGTTGGAAATTTTAGTGATCACTATGATTACGCGCACAGTGAGTGCTAAATATGGACTTTTTATTTACACTCAGGGATTGGTGATTGGGGCTGGATTTACCCTGCTTGTTGGCAGCCTTGTTAATCTTGTTGGGTTTGAAGTGTCTGGAGGATTTTTTGGGGCAGTTTTTATGCCGATTATCGAAGAAGTTGCTAAATTTTTACCGGTTTTAATTGCTGCTTACTTAACTATTAAACGAAATAAAACCATCTTTAATATTTCGGATTTTCTTCTGTTGTCCGTGATGAGTGGCGCTGGGTTTAGTATGCTCGAAAAATACTTTTGGGAAGGGATTAATTTTAGTTTTACTTATGGCCCGCATCTCGGCGATACCTACTTTTTTAGTGACGCGCTGGGTGTGAACATGAGTGGTGAAACTGTTGGTTACATTGGACATGCCGCTGCTACTGGGTTTGCTGGCATGGGGCTGGGGCTGGGATTTTATTTAAAAAAACGATTTACCGCGGCCAAAACTTGGTGGTGGATTGTACCGCTCGCAACATTTGGCTGGGTCACATTCGAACATATTATTTACAATTTTCGGCACGATGTTTCGGCAATTTGGTTCAAAGGAATGACCCTAACTCCGTGGCTTTTCATACTACTTTTGGTGATTACTTTGATTATCGAGGGCCAAGCACTTCTTAAATTATTCAAAAAATTCCCTTCCATCAAAAAACAAACTCTTTCTAGTGTTAAAAACACTGCTGCTGACCTAAAAAAGGGCGAATTTTCACTTACTAAAATATGTGCTCCTTTACGAAAACTACGCCTCGCTAATCTCGCGGCTTGGAAAATTAAGTGGCACGAACAAAAGACTAACTAAGCATTTCTCGCGTCTCTTGCACATCATGCACACGCAAAATATTTGCGCCATTTAACGAAGCTTGAAGTGCTGTCATTAACGAGCCTTTTAAACGCTCTTTTGGTGATGCCTCGCCAAAACGCGCTGTCAAAAAACTCTTGCGTGACGTGCCTACTAAAATCGGATAGCCTAGTTCCTCAAACTCGCAAAGCCGCTCCAAAATCTCGTAACTGTATTTCGGGTTCATACTCACAAAAGCACCCATGCCCGGATCCACAATAATTTGCGAAATCCCGGCTTGTTGCGCTGCCGCAACCTGTTTGCCTAAAAAATCTTTGATCGTAGCAATAACATCATCGTATTCCGTAACGTCCGTTGTAGTTCGTGCATTTGGATCTTTGGAATACATCAAACAAATTGGAACACCAGCCTTCTCTGCCACGCGCGCCATTTTGGGATCGCCCCGCAAAGCAGTTACGTCGTTTATCATATTCGCCCCAGCCTCGAGCGCTAACCGCGCCACCTCTGCCTTCCATGTATCCACGGAAATCCAAACATCTGACAACTCGGCCCGCACCGCCTCAATCACAGGCACCACGCGTTTCAATTCCTCCTCCAAATTCACATCCTTTGATCCTGGCCCAGTAGATTCCCCGCCAATATCCAAAATATCAGCTCCTTCCGTAACCATTTCCTGCGCCCGCCGAACAACCGCTTCT
>CAYYQE010000005.1:60237-79930 GCA_964473745.1 uncultured Candidatus Peribacteria bacterium | reverse complement strand
TGAACCTGGCGGAAAGTTGTCACGTCAAACGTAACGTACGATAAGGAGGGATTTTTGAGGTGTTAAGATTGATTTTCTTAAATTATAAAATGTCGCCACCCGCCTCACCCGCCTCACCCGCCTCACCCGCCTCACCCGCCGCCTCGTGCCCGCGTTCATGTTTTATTCATTTTTTTGTTAGATTTTTGTAATGGGTGATGTGGCAGAGTGGAGATATGAAAAAAATCTCAAACACAATCTCGACCCTTATTGCCACGAGTTTTTTAGTCGGGCATCTCGGCTGTCGCGATGAATGCTTAGAACAAAATTACGATGCCGCCCTCCGAATTGTACAAGAATTCAATCAAAACCGTTGTCAGGCGGTACTTAGTGGTGGTCATCATAGCGATTATCACGAGCTTCATTGCCCCAGCGGCACTCTTCGGGGCGAGGTAAATAGTCATGTTTTTGAGCTGGCCATGGAGTGCGGCAAGGTGCAAATTCAGATGGAAGGGGAGGCTGCTGCCCTGGTTTGTGGCCAAAAGTTAGAATTAATGGCCTCCGCGCCTCATATTCGAGCCGAGTTCGAATCAATTCTGGCTCAATTAGAGGTAGACTAAATCAGGCCTACTCGCTATCTTAAACACGATGCGAGTCCCCGTAGTTCAATGGATAGAACAAGACCCTCCTAAGGTTTAGATGTAGGTTCGACTCCTACCGGGGACACCACTTAAAAACAGGCTTATCCATTCATAATTACCTCAAACAATATATTTCGGAGGTGTTCTGGAGTATCTCCAAAAAAGAGTATTTGCGGAGCACCTGGAGCCGTAATCCCCCCCTTAAATATAGGTGTTCCGTTATCATCATATTCTGGGCCATAAATAGTCACGCGAGTTCGACCAATTCCAAAAGACCAGATTGCTTCGGCTGCCTCGTCGCCAAATTCTTGAGTAAGAGTTTTGGGAGTATTTGGATAATAGAATTCAAAAGTTGCCGTAAATCCGGGATTTTCAACCATATAAACATCAAACCCATGACTAGCTAAATCAGCGCTTAAATTTTCAACTACATAATTAATAGATTCAACTTTTTCTTGATTTAAGGAATCTTCGATAGCCCTAGCCATGCGGCAGGCATCGTCAATACGGGTCAGGGCCGCTGCTTCCGTATCCGGGAAAGCCTGCAATTGCTCCAGCCAAGCCTGTACCTCTGGGTTTTCAACATGACACCCATCTGTATTCAAAACATCTGGCCATGGGGGAGGCTCTAACGGCTCAGGCGGCAAAGGCCCTTCCGAACCCTCCGCCGGCTCCTCATCAGGTTTAGCCACGAGCGCCGTCGGCTCCTCGTTTTGCTCCGGCCCTAGACCGGATGTCCCTAAAAGTTTGCAGCGATAAGTCCCCCACGCCACCGCCACAGCGGCAGCGAGCGCAAAAGTAACTGCCACACGACGAAACGAGGGCTCTTTTGAAGGACTATTCATCTTTGGGTGGGTGGATTAAAATTGGCCTCAATTTAAACACTAAAAAGAGTCAATGTCAACCCCACAGTACTAATTATTTTTCTTTAGGAATGATTTTTTCTATTCCAAATATCCACCAACTTGCAGCCCCCACAACCTTTCGTAAAGACTATTTTTTTGACGAATTAGTTCATGGTGCGTGCCCTCTTCCACAATCTTTCCTTCATCCAAAACAACAATTCGATCCATCCCTACAATTGTTGATAAGCGGTGCGCAATAATAAAAGTTGTCTTATTTTTCATCAAATTATGTAAAGCCTCTTGAATCAATTTTTCAGATTCAGAATCCAAACTCGAGGTCGCTTCATCCAGAATCAAAATCTTAGTATTACTCAAAATCGCACGCGCAATTGCTACTCGCTGACGTTCACCACCAGATAGTTTAACTCCTCGTTCCCCAACAAGAGTTTTATATTTTTTAGGGAATTTTTTGATAAAATCATGACAACGCGCGAGCTTTGCCGCGGCCCTTACCTCCTTGTCCGAGGCCCCCAAACGTCCATAACGAATATTTTCCATAATTGAACGATGGAACAAGATTGGATCTTGCGGCACCAAGGCAATCTGTTTACGCAAACTATCCTGCGTCATTTTCGAAATATCCTGGCCATCAACCAAAACCTTACCTTTCTGAGCATCAAACAAACGCAAAAGCAATTTGGTAATCGTAGATTTTCCTCCTCCCGACGGACCAATCAGAGCCACTTTTTCACTAGGCTTAATTTTTAGTGAAAGACCTTTAATAACGCCAGTGCCATCTTCATACGCAAAACGAATATTTTTAAATTCAACGCGACCATGAAGGATTTTAATTGGAGTCGCGTTAGGCGCATCCTGAATTTCCCAATCAGTATTCAAAACTTTGGTCATCTCTTCAGCATCTGCAAAACGTTCATAAAGTCGCTGTAAATTATGGCCAAAATGCCAGAGCTGTCGGAACAATTCATACAAATAAAACTGAATCAAAACAAAGTCTCCAACTGTAATTTCTCCTTGCTGCCACAACTTAATCGCCACAAACAACAAAAGAGTATTAAGCGCCAACGCCAACACTCCTTGAACAGTTTCCACGTGCGTCCCAAAAAACCAGGCCGCCTTCTTCTTTTTACGCCAATCTTCCGAAACTCGCTTAAATTTAGTTGTCTCCTTAGTAAGGTTGGCAAACAGCTTAATATTAATGTTGTTCATAATCGTATCAGCGAGAGTAGCCGTCACTTTTGTATCCGCGCGAACCGATTTAAGATCGTAGTGTTTAATCTTATAAAGAGTGATGTAATAGTTCAAAACTATAAACATCACACTCCAAATAAGTAGCGGCACACCTAGCTGCCAACTTAAATAAAGCAGCACCCCATTCGCAATCAAAGTTCGGATTGCAATCGGAATAAATTCAAAAATAATAATGTCAAAAATTCCTTCAAACGCGTAACTGATCCGGTTCACTTTTTTAACGAGGCCTCCTGTAAAACTGTTATTAAAAAAATTGTAGGAATGCTTATGAAGGTGCTCAAAACATTCGTTCAAAATATTGCGCATCACGTTTGTTTCGAGCGTGGCCATTGTGTACAAAAGCACGCGCCAAGCAAGCATATTAACAAAATCCACTCCAACAATTATCGCGAGTAAAACAAGAAGTGTCCGGACCGCATCATTTACAACTTCAGCTTCTACAATCGTATCAATAAATTCTTTGTAAATAACCGGGAAAACCATACTAAGCGTAATCGCCAAAACAATCGAAAAAGTAGAAACAGCGGTTAGCAACTTGTAACGAGACAAGTGTTTTAAATAAAAGCGAATTGTTTGCTGGCGTAGGTTTTTCATGGGGGTTACTTACACGTTTCTTGAAGGAGGGGATTTACTATACAATTTATGGCTAAACACGTCAATAGCAAGGTGGTTGACGGTGAGTTAACACTCACCTATAGTGTGAGCACACTCACCTAAGTAAATTATGAAAACATTTTTTATCATCTATTGGACCATTTTTGGGATCGGGTGGTTGGCGGCCCGTTCTTATAAAAAATATCACCGTCACCATATCCAGCGACATCGCTATGCCGAACGTCATCGGGCTCAAGTAGCTCGGCTAAATGGTCGTCCTCAGTTAAAGCTTTTTAAGACCATCTGAAAATACCCTCACAATGCTAAAATCATTCTTTTCCGCTCTTGATTCGTTAGACCTCCTCATCTTATCTCGGATAGGCTTTCGTCGGTCTGCCTCGCAAGAACATAAAATTTATGATTTTATCAATTGCAATGGCATGTCCCAGATGGTCTTTTTAATTCCTAACCCATCTTTTTTATGGAAGAACTAACCAAGAAACAGCAAAAACTCCTTAAATTTATTGAAAAATATCAGTGGGAAAACGGCTCTTCGCCAACTATCCGCGAAATGAAGGAAAAATTCGGTGTAAATTCCGATAACAGTATCCTTAAGCATCTCACCGCCTTAAAAAAGAAGGGGCACATTCAAAAAGATGACACCCCTCGCGGAATTAAAATGCTCTCTAGCATCCGCGAAAAGATGGATGCGGCCGCCGATATTATCCGCGTGCCTCTGGTCGGAACAATTCCAGCCGGCGGCCCCGTCGTAGCAGAAGAAAACACCATCGAAACTTATGAAATCGGTCGTGGGCTTATGCCCAGTAATAAAGGAGCCTTTTTACTTCGCGTAACCGGCAACAGCATGATCGATGCCGGCATTTACGAAAGTGACATGGTCATGGTTGTTCCCGGTCAGACTGTTCGTTCCGGCGACATTGTAGTAGCGCTTATTGATGGCGAGAATACTGTCAAACGCTACATCAAAGAAAAAGGCAAAGTTTATTTGCAAGCCGAAAACCCTGAATACGAAAACATTTACCCTACCGAAGAACTTCAGATTCAGGGAGTGGTTACCGGACTCATTCGGAATTATTAAAAGGTTGCGGCGCGCTAACGCCTCGTCGCGCCACGCCAAACTTCCTTAAACGCTATGGATACCCCTATTTTGCATGTCGATGCAGACGCATTTTTCGCATCTGTTGAGCAGCGACTCGAGCCTAAATATCGAGGCAGACCAGTGATTGTGGGAGGAAGTCATCGCGGAGTGGTTAGTAGCGCTAGTTACGAAGCCCGGAAGGAAGGGATCCATTCCGCGATGCCTATATTTAAGGCTCGCAAGCTCTGCCCGCACGGGGTTTTCATCAAAGGTCGGCATGGCATGTATGGTGAATTTTCTCAGGCCATGTTCCAAATTTTTCGGAAATACACTCCCACCATTGAAATGACCTCGATTGATGAGGCTTATTTAGACTTAACCGGCACCGAAAAGCTCCATAAATCTACTTATCCCGGCATTGCTTCTCGCCTCCTTTGCGAGGTTGAAAAATCGCTTGGGATTACCATTTCTGGCGGACTTTCCTCCTGTAAATTGGTTTCTAAAATCGCTTCATCTAAATTTAAGCCGCGCCGCTTAAGTTGGATTCACCTTGGTCGCGAAAAACAATTTCTTAGCTCTCTTCCGCTCAAGGCCATGCCCGGTATCGGGCCCCAAGGTCTTCCAAAATTTAATCGCCTTGGCCTGCAAACTATTGGCGATTTGGCTGAGCTTCATTTCGAGACTATGTGGCAAATGTTTGGTGGTTACGGGATTGTTTTGTGGGAACGTTCCAATGGCATTGATCATCGCCCGGTTTCCCCGCGTGCCCCGGAACGCAAATCTATTTCCGAGGACAAAACTTTTTCAATTGATTTAGATAATCAGGATCTTCTTATCGATGAAGCGCAAAGAATGCTCAAAAAACTTTGTTTTCGCCTTCGTGAAAAACCACTTTATGCCAAAACTTTAGCCTTAAAAATTCGTTACAGCGATTTTGCGACTCACACTCACCGTATAACTCTCGAAAAAGCATCTAATATCCCTCAAGATTTTTTAAAGCCCTTAAAACAGCTTTTTAAAAAGCGCGACCCAAAACGTCGCGTTCGTCTCATCGGGGTGGGGCTCTCGAACCTCCAAAGCCAAGTTCAGCTTGAACTCTTTGGCCGCGCCACCAAAAACCAACGCCTTGAGCAGTCGCTGGATCAATTGCGCCAAAAGTATGGTTTAAAAATTATTTAAATTGCACAGCTGGAAGCGGGCGCGTAAAATAAACGCGTTCTTTCAAATTTTTAAAAAAGCGTGAGGTAATTTAATTTGAGCGCGCGCAGATAAATTTTTTCTACGGGTCTCGTGGGTCCCGAGAAAAAATTTCAAAGCTTAGCGAAGATTAAATTACCGAACAACAGCTAGGAGGGGGATTCCGGAAGGGGGAACCTTCGGTGCCCCCTTCCGAATAAGCCGGGATAGCTCAGGGGTAGAGCGGCGCACTCGTAACGCGTAGGTCGTGGGTTCGAATCCCATTCCCGGCTCCACTATGCTAAACTAAAATAAATGACCTCCCAACTTGTAAAAATCGTAGTTTTTACACCTGTTACACACGCTGACCTCGTTCGCCAAACTTTGGCTGATGCTGGGGCCGGGCACATTGGTAACTACGATTCTTGTTCGTTTTCTAGTCGCGGCACAGGATGTTTTCGGGGAGAAGAGGGCACAAATCCTGCCGTGGGTAAGCCCGGACAACTAGAAAAAGTCGAAGAAGAACGCATCGAAACTATTGCTCCCGAAGAAAAAATCACTACAGTAATTAAAGCCGTAATCGCAGCTCATCCCTACGAAGAACCAGCCATCGACGTCTACCCATTACTTAATCATAAATATTCCAAGGAACTTTTGTAATAATAAAGTCTGTTTGTCGTTTTTCTCCTCGTAAATTAAAAAACAAGCCACTATGGCCTCAGCTCCAATCCGCAGTTTCAACCGCTATGAGCTAAAATTTATTCTCGACACCGACCATATGCGTCAGGTTCAAGAGGGACTAAAAGCTTATTTGCTCCCGGATAAATACGGGGATAAATACGGTAATTACAACCTGTCGAGTCTTTATTACGATAACGATGATTTTACTTTTTATTGGGAAAAAGTTGAAGGACTTAAATTTCGCCGCAAACTAAGAATTCGCCACTACGAAACCGCCAAACCCCTCACTCCCAAATCAAAAGTCTTCGTAGAAATCAAACAACGACTCGACCGCGTCACGCAAAAACGTCGCGTAATTTTACCTTACGAGCAAGCTTTAAAACTCTGCGATGAACGCATTCCACCCAGCAACATCAAAGACGAAAAAGACCAAATCGTGATCGATGAAATTATGGGCATGATCTACCAGTACAACTTAAAACCGCAATGCATCACCAGTTACCAACGCATGGCCTTAGTTGGCTCGGAGCTAGACCCCGGCCTCCGCGTTACTTTCGACACCAACCTCCGTTATCGCCGCCAAGATCTCGATCTCGCCTCTAAAAAGCCCGGCCCCTACATGCTCGGCCCCAACCAATGCGTTCTAGAAATTAAAGTCAACGATCGCATCCCATACTGGCTCACTGAATTTGCCGCTGACGCCAGCCTTTCACTTGTTCGTATTTCTAAATATTGCACCGGGTTAGAAAAGGCGGAACTTGTTCCGTCGCTAGCCTATGATTATCCTACCAAATAAATCTTTAATCTTTTTATTATGGATCCTTCTACTGCCGAATTCCTTCAGACCATCTTTACTTTTGAAGATCTGACCGGAGTTTTCTCTATCACCGACGTGGTGCTCACGATTACTTTGAGTTTCGTGCTTACCGCCATCATCGGTTACGTTTATAAGATTACCCATAAAGGGGCTTCTTATACTCAAAGTTACGTTCACACCCTGGTTTTGATGGGTATGATTGTGGCGATTATTATGCTGATTGTTGGTTCGAACATCGCCCGAGCCTTTTCATTAGTTGGTGCTCTCTCTATTATCCGTTTTCGTAATGCGGTTAAAGAGACGCGTGATGTTGGTTTTATATTTTTTGCCATGGCAATTGGTATGGCCAATGGAACGAGATTTTATTCCCTCGCGATTATATCTACGATTCTAATTTGTCTCATTGTCCTTATTATGAACCGGTTTGATTTTTACAAAAAAGATCTCACTAGCAAGATTTTAAAAGTCTATGTTACTAGCAAAACCGACTACGATCATATTTTTGACGACACTTTTGCCAAGCACACCAAAATGTCTGATTTAGTTAGTGTGGATTCGGTTCGTTCCGGGATGCTGACGGAATTGGTTTATAACGTTGATCTCAAAAAGACGACCAAATCCAATGAGTTTTTAAATGAAATTAAGAAGCTCAATGGCAACAACAAAGTGACGCTAATTACAGGTTATAACACCACTGACCTTTAGAAAATGCGTATCCCCATGAAACTTCGGCGGCATTATAAACTGCTGGTGGCAGTAGTAGCAGTATTTGTAATTTCGATTTCGATTTTTGGGGAGATTCGCGTTATTCCGTATACCGTGAATGCGGACACTTACGAGCAGGACATTACAAATGAAGATGACAGTTTTGACCTTTTGGGTCGGGCGAATACGTCTGATCTTTTTGATGAAATTGATGTCATGCACGAGATTCAACTCGACATGGATCCGGATGATTACGATATGATGATTTTGACTTACGAGGAGACCACGGAAAAAGATTATTTTGAGGCGGATATTACGATTGATGGCGTTCTTTATGAAAGTGTTGGAATTCGTCTTAAGGGGAATTCTTCGCTGCGAGGAGCGCTGGCAATGGGGATGGGACCGGAGGGCCAAGGGAAAGCCCTGCCAGGGGCTGCGAGCGAGATGTACGACACTCCTTTTATGATTAAGTTTGATGAATATGTGGATCAGGATTTTATGGGACACATCCAAATCGCCTTGCGCGCTCAGTTTAATGACCTTACCGCGATGCAAGAAGTTCTTTCTTATGAAATTTTGGATGATATGGGAATTGAAGCGCCCCGGATTGTTTACACAACGGTGGATTTAAATGGCGAAGGGGAGCAATTGTATATGATTTGTGAAGTTGTTAATGATGAGTTTTTAGTAAATTACATGGGGGCGACTAACGGCTCCGAAGGTGACTTATTCAAGGCGAGTGGTAACGGCCACATGATGTATTACGACGATGATCCAACCAACTATGACACTTACGAGCTCCAAACTAACGAAGGCGAATCTGACCTTTATGATTTAATTGAAATGTTTCAGTTTTTCAGTGAGGCCGATGAAGACGAGTTTTTGGAACAAATAGATGAGTACATGGACATGGAAATTTATCTCGATTACCTAGCGTTTTGTAATGTGTTGGTGAATTTGGATTCGTATGCTGGGAATGGAAACAATTATTATATTTATCAATATCCTGACACTGAGCAGTTTGTAATTATTCCGTGGGATGTAAATGAAGCGTTTGGTCAGTTTGGGATGCAAGGGGGAGGAGATAAATGGCAATTTGGACTTTATTTTGAAGAATATAAAGTTAGGCAAAGTATGAATCAGGGTGGTGGTCAGGGTGGTGGTGGAATGATGGGCCCTCCGCCAGACGGGATGCTTCCTCCTGAAGGGGGCGAAATGATGTTTCCGCCAAATGGCCAGATGATGCCGCTGGACGGCGAGATGACAAAACCGCCACTTGATGAAAATGGACAGCCAATTTGGGACGACTTTGAAATTGCCAAACTATTTTTTGAGACAGCCTACGCCGCGGTACATGACAACCATCCGCGCGCCGAGCTTGTTCAAGACCAATCATTCCCAACCCAAGGGGATGAACCGCGAGTGCGCCCGCCAAGGCCTGACAAGGATCAGTGGCCTTCAGCACCATTAGTGTTTGAAGAAGATATGGATCTTTCGGAACTATCACCTTTGATGGCTTGGGTTTTTGATACCGAAGAATTAAACGAACAATATTTAGAAGCCATAATTTCTTTATTAGAAGATGAATTTGATACTGAAAAAATGACCACCCGCATTGATGAATTAGCGGAATTTTTGCTCGAAGAAAATGAAGAACGCAGCTTTTGGTCAGAAGACGAATATTTTGCTTTTTTACGAGGAGTAGAAGGGATAAAAGAATTTGTAGTGGAAAGGCACGAATATTTGTGGCCCTTAATTAGGGAGGAGCTGAAGAGTTAAGGGTTGACAAAAAACAAAAAGAGGTGATAGGATGATCTCCATCCTTTTTAACTCACCCCAAAGATGCCCACACCAGGCTTAGTAGAATGCCCTTCTGGAGGAGTGTTTGATAATCATGACGTAATAGGGGGCGGGCCAATCCCTTGGAAGCCGTTAGGTAGTAGGCTGCCGGAAGATTTGACGATCCCCACTGGCTGTATAGCCACTAAAACTGATGGGACAGGATCTTGCAATCTTAGGGACGCTAAAACACATCTTTGTCGCATGCCAGAAGTGGTGGTTAGAGAGCTTGTTCAGGAAATGGTGAGAAGAATGACAAGTCCAAGCGTCCTTAAATTTAGCACTTTGGATTCGTTTTTCAATCAAACTAATATTGAATTAGAAAGAATATTCGGGCCCCAATTTAAGCCTTTACCCTATAATGGGGATAAAGAATCAATAGTGCCTTTTTATAGAGCTGCACTTGCTCAGGCACGGCGATTTAGAGCTAGGTGTCAAATGATAGGTGACCCCATAAAAGTTGATGAAACGCCACCTGAAGAGCTTGAAAAACCGCTCTAGGGAGCTAAAATACGGCCATGACCAAGCTTACTCCCATGATGCGGCAGTATAAGGAGATCAAGGACGGGCATGCTGACTGCATTCTGTTTTTCCGTCTCGGAGATTTTTATGAAATGTTTGAAGAGGATGCGGAGCGCGCTGCCAAGGTTCTTGATATTGTGCTTACCAAAAGACACGGTACCCCGATGTGTGGTGTCCCTTATCACGCGGTGGAGCAGTACTTAGCGCGCCTTACCGCTGCTGGGATGAAAGTAGCGATTTGCGAACAGGTGAGTGATCCTAGTTTGCCTGGGATTGTGAAGCGTGAGGTTGTTCGAGTGGTAACGCCGGGAACAACTTTTAGCGATAATCTTTTGGATGGAAAATCTAACAATTATGCGGTCGCAATTTATCCAAAGCGGGACTATTTTGGGTTGGCCGCCATTGACTTAACAACTGGCGAGTTTTTGGTAACGGAATTGCATGGCTACGATCAATTAGCTACCGAAATTCAGAGACTCCAACCGCGGGAAGTAATTTTGCCAACTGATTTAAATGACGAGAATTTAGTGACTTTACTGGAGGCTTTTGAGTCTGTTCATGTCTATCCTTACGACACTTACAAAGATGCACAGGACACCTTGCGTCAGCAGTTTAAGGTGCACAGTTTAGAGGCTTTTGGAATTGAAAAATGGCCGTTCGCAATCCAGGCCGCGGGACAACTTTTGAATTATTTAAAAGACACGCAAAAACAAGATTTATCACATTTGAAAAGTTTGCGACCATACGCTCCCGGCGATCATATGATTTTAGATGAGGCAACATTGCGAAATTTAGAATTACTCAGCAATTTGCGCGAGGGCCAGAAAAAAGGATCGCTTTTAGGTGTTTTGGATCACACTCAAACGGCTATGGGTGGGCGTCTATTAAAAAACTGGCTTATTCGTCCGTTGACTGATTTAGTTAGAATTGAAGGGCGCCAAGAAGCGGTTGAAATTTTGTATAAAGATGAGAGTCTTCATAGTGATTTAACAGAAGAAATTTCCGAAATTTTAGATTTAGAAAGAGTGCTGGGTCGTCTTAGTTTGGATCGTGGGAATCCTCGTGATTTGGTGGCTTTGAAAGTTTCATTAATGCGAATCCCAGCCATCAAAAAAATGCTAAAAAAGAGCAAGTCGCGCGTGCTAACAGAAATTTATAATCGACTACAATTGTTGCCAGATTTGGTCTCGTTATTGCATAAGGCGATTATTGAGGAGCCGCCAATTAATTTAAAAGAAGGTGGTTACATTCACGACAGTTTTAACAGTGATTTATACGAACTTCGGACCCTAGCCCGCGAAGGAAAAGGGTTTATTAAAAATCTACAAGAGCGCGAAATTAAGCGTACGGGGATTAGTTCGCTCAAGGTTAAATACAACAAGGTTTTTGGTTATTACATCGAGGTTTCTAAGTCCAATTTAGACCACGTGCCAAGCGATTATGTTCGTAAACAGACTTTGGTAAATGCCGAGCGATTTGTTACTCCCGAATTAAAAGAATATGAAGAAAAAGTTTTGTCGGCGGATGAGAAAAGTAAGGCCCTGGAAATAGAGTTATTTAAGGAAGTTCGGAACGTAGTAATGCAAGAAATTCGAGCGATTCAACAAAACGCCGAAGGAATTGCGAACTTAGATGTGCTACTGACTTTTGCGGAAGTTGCCCGCCGGAATCGATACGTTAAACCAGAGCTGACGCGCGATGGGATTCTTGAAATTAAGGACGGGCGTCATCCGGTCGTGGAACACATGAATGCGGCCTCGGATTTTGTGCCAAATAACACCATTCTTGGCACCGAAGATCAACAAATCATCTTACTCACTGGGCCCAACATGAGTGGTAAATCGACCTTGTTGCGTCAAGTTGCGCTCATTACTTTGATGGCGCAGATGGGCAGTTTTGTGCCGGCCGCCTCGGCCACGGTTGGTGTTTGCGATCGAATTTTTACGCGCGTTGGCGCCAGCGATAACCTGGTTCGCGGCCAATCTACTTTTATGGTCGAAATGCAGGAAGCCGCCAACATCTTAAATAATGCCACCTCCAAAAGTTTGATCATTCTCGATGAGATTGGCCGCGGCACTTCTACTTATGATGGGGTCAGCATTGCCTGGTCAATTCTTGAACACATCCACGACAAAATCCAGGCCAAGACATTGTTTGCCACGCACTACCACGAGCTAATCGCCGTGGCAGACCGCTTAGCCCGCGCCCAGAATTTTTGCGTTGCGGTTCACGAAGAGGACAAAGGAGTTGTGTTTCTTCACAAAATACAGGCCGGGGGCACCGCCCGTAGTTACGGTATTGAAGTTGCCAAACTGGCCGGCCTCCCCCCCGAAGTTATCAAAAAATCCGAACACATTTTACAAAATCTAGAAGAAGGAGTAGTTGAAAAAGGCATTCGCGAACAAATGAAAGGGGCTCAAGACAAATCCCAAATCGGATTATTCGATGGCACGACCGAAGCCACCCAATTGACCGAACGCGAGCACGGCAAATTAACTCATCCAGCTCTCGAACGACTCAAAGAAATTGATGTTAACCGCCTGACACCCCTGGAGGCGTTGCAAGCGCTGGAAGAATTAAAGAAAAAGGAGTAAAATTAAAAACCACCCTAAAAATAGACATTTAACAAATTTATTTATGGGTGGAAAAGTTATTGTGGGTCCGTGGGGAGGGTCACAAAACGAAGAGCCGGTACCAGTTGAGCAAGACACACAACCAGATGAACAATCCAGTCCAGCAACAACCGCTTCAGCCAGCGAGAGACGGGGGTTTTTCAACGCCGCTAAACGCATTTTAAAGATGACTAGTCACATCCGACCTATTAATAGAATCGACGGCAAAATTTATTTTCAATACGGGATGGATAAAATGACGATTGATGAAGCAGCGGAGATTGTTTTAGACGCCGATGATGAAATGATAATGACCCATCCCCGCTATTACAGATTAGTGGCTCGCAAGCTTGATACCGAGCTCAGAAGACGCAAGCAAATGATTTTGGAGGCGGCCGCTACGGATGAAACGTTGGATCGTGTTTTTGCCATGATTGAAGAGTAAAAATTCCCTTGCTCTCGCCAAAAACCCCTGCTATCCTCTTTTCGCCTTCTTAGAAATAAGAAGCTTTTCTACTTGCGAGAAGGCCCTCGCAAGTTAATATCCACAGAAAAGTTACCTTAACCATATTCAAAACCATGACAACTAAAACAACTACGGCTGACAAAGCCGAGGCCACTGACCTCGTAAACTACGAGATTATGGCCATTATTGAGCCGGACATTACCGAGGCTCAGTACAAAAAACATGTAGACGCTCTAAAAACCCTTCTAAAAAAAGGTGGTGCCGAAATCTGGAACGAACAGGAGTGGGGAAAGCGCGATTTTGCCTATATTATAAAAAAACAGGACAGCGGGTTCTATGTTGTTCTTAATTTTAAAGGCGACCCGTCCGCTATTCTCGAACTTGAAAATCAACTTCGTATTACGCCATTTGTCCTTCGTCATCTAATTATCAAAACTCCAGACGGTTACCAACCAGTTGAATATGATTGGGACGCTGAATTAGAGGAAAGAGTAGAGGAAAAGCCAAAAGTTGCTCCAGAACCAGTAAAAGCCAAAAAAGCCGAGGTCGTCAAAGAAGAGGTCGTGAAAGAGGAGGAAGTAGTCGAAGAACCAGTTGAAGAAGCCGCCAAAGAGGAGGAAGTAGTCGAAGAACCAGTTGAAGAAGTCGAAGAACCAGTTGAAGAAGTCGCCAAGGAGGAAGTTGCCGAAGAACCAGTTGAAGAAGTTGCCAAGGAGGAGGTCGTGGAAGAAGAAGTTGCCAAAGAAGAAGTAGTTGAAGAAGAGGACGCCAAAGAGGAGGAAGTAGTCGAAGAAGAGGCCGCCAAAGAAGAGGAAGTCGTTGAAGAGGAAGTAGTCGAAGAAGTCGCCAAAGAAGAGGCTCCTGCCAAAGAGGAGAAAGAAACCAAAGAAGAAATTGTCAGTGACAAAGTAAGTTCCGAGCGCCTCTCCAAGCTCGACGAAAAACTCGAAGAACTTTTGAGTGGAGACGACGACCTTAATCTTTAACTAAACCTTAAAAATGCCTAAGAAAAATCGCAAAAGCTTTGCTCATCTTTGTCACCCAGACACCACTTGGGTCGACTACAAAAATCCAGCGATCAAAAAATACGTCACGATTTACGGACGAATTAAACCTCGCTACTACACCAAGGTGCCAATGGTGGTCCAGAAGTCACTCGCGCGTGCTCTCAAAAATGCGCGCATCATGGGCCTCATTCCCTTTACTAAATAATTTTAATTATGACGAAAGCAAATATCGCAGCTATCTGCGATTTGGATGGGTTATTAGTGGATAGTGAACCACTACATTTTGTGGCGTATAAGGAAGTTTTGGGAAAATACGGAATCGACCTTACCAAAGAAATGTTTATTTCGGGGTGGCTTTCAGGAAAACACTACGGAACCACCTATCATTTAGAAAAAGTCGGAATCGTTGATCCTGAAAAAGTCAACGAAATTCGCAACGAAAAATCAGACAAATTTATAGAAATTGCGACCGGAAAACTTGATCTCATGCCCGGGGCCGCAGATTTTTTAAAAGAATTAGGAAGGTCTGGGATAAGGTGTGGAGTGGGAACTGGCGGGCACACAAAAGAATACGAATTTATTCGAGAAGAATGTGGGCTAGGGGAATATGTCGAAGTTTTTGTGGGTGGTGATGATGTTCCCAAAAACAAACCAGCCCCAGATATTTTCTTGAAAGTTGTGAGCGAATTGGGAGTGGTGCCTGAAAATTGCCTAGTTTTTGAAAATTCAGATATTGGAATGCATTCCGGGGTCGCGGCTGGCATGAAATGCATCGTGATTCCCAGTCCTTATACAAAAGGGCAAGACTTTACTGGGGCACATAAGGTATTATCTTCTCTAGCGGATGTTGATTTAAACACTTTTCCATGCGATTTGTAGTCAAAATTGGAACAAATCTTCTTACTAACGAAGATAATTCATTAAATACCACGTTTATAGAGCGTGTTGCCGCGCAGATAGCTGAACTTCATCAAAAAGGCCACGAGCCCATCATTGTTACCTCTGGAGCTGTCGCGGCTGGTCGCCAAAGCATCACGCTCAAAAAAGAGTCCAAAAACATTCCTTATCGACAAGCTTTAGCGGCTATTGGGCAAACTTACCTTTTGGACACTTATCAAAACAGTTTCAAAAAATACGACATTGTGATTGGGCAAGTTTTGTTGACTATGGTGGATTTGGAGCATCACCGGAATTTTTTGAGTACGCGCAACACCATGGAACTTCTTCTGAAAATGCGTGTTATTCCGATCCTTAACGAAAATGATGTCACTACTTTTGATGAAATTAAATTTGGGGACAATGACAATCTTTCGGCGCATATTGCCAGTTTGCTTAACGCTGAAACCTTAATTTTGTTAACTGATGTTGATGGGGTTTGTGATAGCAATCCCAAAGAAAATCAAAACGCTAAATGTTTGCGTACCGTCGAAAAAGTAGATGAAACTATTCTAAAAATGGCCCAGGGGGGCTCTTCCAAAGGTGTGGGAGGGATGGAAAGTAAGCTCAAATCCGCTCAATTTGCTAGTGAAGCCGGCGTAGATGTTTGGGTGGCCAATGGAATTGATGAAAATGTTATTACTGAGTTAGTTGAAGGAAAAAATCACCACGGGACCCATTTCAAAAAACAATTTGGCGCTAAAGAAACACGCCGCAAATGGCTCCAAACAAAGCAAGTAGCCGGAGCTTCTATTAGTTTAGATGAAGGTGCTCAAAAAGCGCTCCTAGATCGTGGAAAAAGTTTGTTGACCTCTGGGATTACAGGAGTAGAAGGTGAGTTTGAGCGCGGACAGGTAGTTGTTATTTTAGGCCCAAATCAAGAAAAAATTGGCTTTGGCCAGGTAAATTATGACTCCGCGGAATTGCAAAAAATTAAAGGGAAAAAATCCGCTGAAATAGAGGGTGTGTTGGGCTATATTTTGGATGAAGAAGCCATCCATCGCGACAACATGGTGGTACAGGGATAATTCAATTACTCTAATCTGGTTGCTAAAATTGGTATTTTTTGGTAAAATATTAAGATTTAAAAATAAAAACAAACACCTTGAAAGAAATACCTGACGAAAATTCAGCCAAAGCAAAACCTTTGCTTACCTGGGAAGCCCCGGAATTCATCAAGCATTCCAAGGGAAAAAAATGGTTTTATGGCGCCGGCCTATTGGTCGTACTTCTAGTGATGTATGCCTTATGGACTGGATCTTGGACCATGGCGATTGCTTTTATTGTCTTAGCTGGAGTTTATTATATTTCTCATCATCGAGAACCTAATCAGGTTACTATAAGCCTAAGCCATTTTGGTATAAAAATTGGGAAGCGACAGCTCCCGTATAACCAGATCAAGGCTTTTTGGATTGTGTATAAACCACCACATGTAAAAACACTCAAACTTTTAACAACTGACAAGGTAATGACAGAAGTGACCATTCAGTTAGATGGTCAGGAGCCTGGTCCAGTGCGTGCCTTATTGACAAAGCACGTCCCCGAGTACGAAGGGAAGGATGAGTCGTTTGTGGATGCTTTGATTCGTGTTACTAAACTGTAATTTTAAAGATGTTTGAAAAATCTCAAGAAAATACGGAAGAGCAATCTAGTCGGCGCTTAGAACGAAAAAGAAAACGCGCTGAAAAAAAGCAGGCCAGAAAAGAATTAGCCTACCAAGTTGAGGTGGCCGAAGAAACTCGCACCGCCGAAGCTGAATTAGTTGATGAGATTGCCGCAGATGTTCTGGGAGCTCCCGAGCCAACTGCGACCCCTAGCGCTGTCCCGGAAGATAAAATCGACATTAGTCGCGACAGTTTAAGCGAAGAAGCCAAACCGTATTTAGATGGTTTTGAAACTTATGCCAATGGGTTAAAAGAAACTTTTGGCGCAGATTTAAAGAAAGTGCTAATGGATAGTCGCATTAATATGTACGAAAAAGGAGAGATGATTCATGAGGCTACTACTGAACACTACAACCTGTTTATTGATAAAATTGGTGTTCAATTTCAGCGTGAATTAGCGCAGCAGGATCGGGCTGGAGGAGATCACGAGGAAATGTTGGATAGGTTTATGCGCCTTACCCAGATTTCGGAAGCAATAGCCGAAGATTATGACAGCACAGTTCGAATTTTAGTTCGTGTATCTGGTAGTCAAAGTGGAGCTGACGAGCATATTGATGCTGGTTCAGAATGGGATGAATTAAATGAATTCAATCGCAATGGTCGGGAGTTAATAGAAAAAATGAGTCTGCCGGATGATCTTATTGCTCGGGCTATGGCTAATCCAGATTACGAGCCGGATGATTTTCAAATAGAAACTATGGGAGGTATTTGTGCCGAAAGCACTGGAATTATTGAAAAAATTTATGGTGGTACGCCACTTACGCCAGATGATTACAATACTGTTTTAGAGGGGATTGAAGGATTTTTTGAACACGAATTCGACACCACGAACATGTCTTCTTTGGAAGTGTCTATGCGCGCTGTAGAAGATACCGGGATGATGACTACTGTTTATTCTATGAATCAGGCGCAGCGTTATGAATTGGGTCAGACCCTCATAGAAAAATACGGGGCTAATGAAACGCAAGCCAGAGGAGGAATTCAGTTTTTAACCGCGGTTGGAGCTTTGGATATTGGCCAGGCTCAAACCCTGATTAGAGAAGGAATTAATGGTTACGCTATTTTTGACAGTGAAGAAGTAGAAGAAATTCAACGCGTTCGTGATGAGTTGGAAGAACTCCGCGAGCACTGCGCAAAAAGTATGAAGGAGGGTCTAGGTGGCAATTTAGCCATCGAGGATTTTACAGCCTCCAACCTGTTACTTTATGAATTAGTGTTTCGCTTTGCGGCTCTTGGCGCAGTTTTGCCATTTGTTTTTAACATCAAGGATCCACAAAATTGGGATCAAATTGTTACTAACCCATTTTGGATTGGTTGTGTGGCGGTTTCCGGAATAACTCTTGATCATGTGACCGGTGGGATTGGTAGCGGTAGCACCTCACGGCTTTTGGCTGGGATTGGTGCTGAGGACGAAGATCCTGATCAAGCCCGCGAACGTTATGCGTGGGGTGGATTCTGCCGTGTAGCTGGAGATCATTACGAAACACAAGAATATTTATTAGAAACTAATCCAGAAGTGCTAGCCGGAGTAATTGAGATGGCCACTGATCCTGATGTGGTGGAAAACGCCGCTGATTATGATTTTTCATTTGATGAATTTGTTGATTATCAGCTTGGAATAGAAGTCGAAAGATTGGTTGGGAATGATCCTAGTTTAGAAAATCCCGAAGAAGTTGCTTTGGAAAATTTAGCTAACCGTTATGGAGCAGAATTAGATTCTGACGAACCATCCGGACTAAAAGCTCCCACTGCCATGGAAGGCATTGGCCCGATTTCCGATCAACTTTTCCGAGTTATGGGCGTCCAAACTGTTGCCGAAGCTCAAGATATTTTTGATGAATCTGACGAAAGACGCGGTTTAACTTCATCTACTGACTAAAAACTATGACACAAGAACCTTCAAACATTTTAATTACTACCGACGCTCAAGCTTTACTAACAAGCTGGGGATGTAGTTTTAATGGGACTTTGATTGATACTCCGGACACTCATAATAATTTAGTATTTAACGATGAAACAGAAACAGCTTCCATCTCAACAAAGCGTGATCAATTAGTAATCGCAATCATAAATAAAGATGGAAGTTCCGAAGATTATAAATGGACAAAAGATGAGATGTTTTCGGTTGTTGGAGAGGCGACTCCTCTAAACATTTCAATTAGTCTCGAAGCTCAAACTTTACTAACAAGCTGGGGATGTAGTTTTAATGGGACTTCAATTGATACTCCGGATACTCACAATAATTTAGTATTTAACGATGAAACAGAAACAGCTTCCATCGAAGCAAAGGGTGATCGATTAGTAATCACAATGCAAAACAAGGATGGTAGCTCTGAAAATTACAATTGGACAAAAGATGAGATGTTTTCGGTTGTTGAGAAACCCCCTGCGGTCTCCAACCAACTCCCGACTGATGCAGAGGTAGTGACAGAAGCAAGCGAGCCAACAACGATTGCCGAAACCGAAGTAGTTAATGAAAATTTGATTAGTGAGGAAACCCCGGCAACAGAGGATGTTGGCCAACTTGAGGCGACACCTCTCGAGACCATTACCCCTTCCACTACCCTCGAACCTGACAACAAACTCATTCAACAAATCAACAAAGATTTCGAAGAAGGACGTTTTGATGAGGCGCAACGTGATGAATACATCCGCCTCGCCAGTGAAGAAAATTTAATGTACGTGAATGTTGCGGGGACGCCGCAGTATTTATCAAAAGAAGATATTGAATGGCTTGAAAATCAAGGCCGAGACACCAGTTTAGAAGTTGAAATTTTAATTACTGCTAACGGAGAACACGAAGGAGAAAAAGCAAAATTAGAAGATTTAAAAAGCATGATG
>CAYYQE010000005.1:37968-60137 GCA_964473745.1 uncultured Candidatus Peribacteria bacterium | reverse complement strand
AACCCGTCGCTGACGAGGATAAGCCACCAGCCGAAACACAAGGATTAGTTGATGAAAATCCCCAAGTAGACCTTCCCGATGATTTTGTTCCTTCGGAAGGCTTAAAAGATTTGGCTGGGGACTTGCCGCCGATTTCTGCTGTGGGACCAGGAGGAACAATTGAAATTGAACAAAAAACAGAAGTAGAGGGCGAGCAAGAAAAAGAAGCTCC
Source organism: uncultured Candidatus Peribacteria bacterium (assembly GCA_964473745.1). Classification (GTDB taxonomy): domain Bacteria; phylum Patescibacteriota; class Gracilibacteria; order UBA1369; family UBA12473; genus JABJMC01. The sequence continues at coordinate 59,926 of CAYYQE010000005.1, read as the reverse complement.
ACCTCAAGACACCGTGGTAACTGACCAGCAAGGAGCCCCTGAGCAAATAGTAGTACGAGAACAAGAAGAGCAGGCCGATATGCCTGTTACTGATCCGGCCCCGAAAATGCCGCCAACAGGCGCTCCTGGGCAGCAACAACAAAAACAACCAGACCCCACAAAAGCTTTTGAAGAGCAAGAAAAAGAGGTTGGAGAAGGCTTCCAAGAAAATGCGGCTGAACAAGCGGAGCGCGCCCTGCAAGCCGCTGAACAGGAAGAGCAAGAAAAACCCAATCGCAAAACCGATGCCAAGCCAGCCCCAAAAAAGAAGAAAGGGATCGGGGCTGTGGGCGGAGCAGTGGGAGCAACCGCCGGAGCCGGTGGATGTACCGCCGGTGTACTCGGAGCCTCCGGGCAAGCTGCAGCACAGGCTGACATCCCGGCCGCGGCCCACGCCGCTGTTCAGGCTTCCGCTCACGCCGTAGACAATGTTTTGGCCTTAATTTCCATATTTACTTAAATTTTCCCAATGAAAAAGTGGCTTACAAAAATCAAACAGTGGATCGATAACAAGGGACTAATTAAAGTCTTGGCCCCAGCCCTAATTCTTGTGTTGGCCCTAGTCGTGCTGCCGAACATTGTTGGAGCCGAAGCAACAGAAACTGCCGCAAGCAAAATTGACGAAATGAAACAAGGATTAGTAGGGGCAATAGTAGTTTTTCACGCCTTTATTCAGGCCTTACTCTACCCTATGGTAATGATTGCCAGCGCCCTAATGGACAATAACATTCTGTTGGGCCCCGAAATGGAAGCCTCCATTCTGGAGATTTGGGTGCAAATTCGAAACTGGGTAAACATTATTTTTGTGCTGGTATTGGTTGGGATTGCCCTTTACAACGTTATGGGGATTGCCGGTGATGGTAGTAATTACGCCTTAAAAGCCATCTTGCCTAAGATTGTGATTGGGTTGGTAGCCATTAATTTCTCGTTTCTAGCTGGTAAAGTTATGATTGATTCGGTGGGAGTTTTAACCGAGGCCGTCTATGCTTTGCCAACTAGTTTTACGAATTGGGATGGATACAAAGATGACCTGGAAAAAAGATTGTGCAGAACTACTTATGCTAATGAAGAAACTGGGAGGTTAGAAGATAATGGAGAAAATAGTAAAGCTGTTAAAGATGCCAGCGTCATGTCCGTTATTTTTTGTGAATCCGATGGAGCAACAACTGACCCTATGCTCACCGGCGAATTTAACAATGCCGGGAGTCTATATTTTAGCCACTTTGGCGAGCACAATGCCACGGCTTCGATAATGATCAATATGGGGTTAATTAATGATGCAGATATGGTAGCCCTACAGGCAGATAGTGGGGTAGATGCTCTTTCGGAAATGGCCTTACACGCCTTGTTTGGGGTGTTTATGTTTTTACTGTTTGGGTTTGCGTACGCCGCTTTAATTGTAGTTTTAATTGCTCGATTAATTATTTTGTGGATTTGTTTAGCCTTATCGCCGCTAATTGTCCTGTTTTTTGTATTCCCAGACTTAGCCAACGCTGGTGGGGGAGAAGTGGATTTGAAGGATAAATTCTTTAAACATCTCTTTGTGCCACTGGTGATTGGAGTGGTTTTTTCTATTGGATTTACCATGCTTAGTGTTCTTTATGATTCAAATTCAGGAAGTTGGATGACCGCACTGGGTGGTGATGGCGCAAAATTTGGAAAATTTACGAATTTAAATATGAGTTCTGATGATGTAGCAGAAATGCAAGCCATGTTTGGGACCAATGTTAGTGATTTCCAAAGCTTATTAATTGCGATTGGGGCGGTGCTTATTATTTGGATTGGGGTTTTTGCAGCTGCAGATCAAACCGTGGCTAGCAGCTTCACTTCTAGCATCAAGAGTGCTGGTGAAGGAATCGGAAAATTCGCTGCCAAATTACCACTTTACATGACTACTATTCCTATTCCTGGAACCGAAGATAAGGCCCCACTTATGAGTGCTTTTGCCGCGGCCCAGAATTTAGAAGGCGCCTTTAAAAAGAAAATGGGTGTTAACAAGGGACGAGAAAAGATTTTAGAGAGAATGGGCTTGGGTGATCCTTTGGGGAGACGGTTTAGGGAGGCTAGTGATGATTTGCTGGCAAAGGGTAATGACGAACATAATGCCAGAACTATTAATGAAGTCATGCATTATAAAGGGGCTCCAGGCTCAAAAGAAGATATAGATAAATTAATGAGCAAAGCGTTTGCGGCGGATAGCGCAATACATCAGGAGTATGAGAGATTAAAAGATACTGAAGGAAGTCCTAAAGCTGCATTAGAACGAATGTATGACACAGGGCTGCTTAGTAGATATGGTGATTCAGATGGATGGGGCGAAGCATCCCTAGGCGATGACACCCCAGCTGACGAGCCTTCTACAGAGGGCAATGGTGATGATGCCACGGGGGATGGGACTGATGACACAAGTACGACCAATGATGGAACTGATGACACCACCAACATTAACGTTACGCTGCAAGCGGCTAATGGTGGCAATCTTTCAACAAATACTGCCGCTAGGGATGCGGCCGCCGGTGTTGTTATGGGAGCTACTAGTACTACAGATGCCACACTAGATACTATGTTTGAGGGGAGTGTTTCGGGTGACACCCTTACACGGGCACAGGCTATCGGTAACGACAATCTCGCCGCATTAAATACCATATTAGATGATTTATCGGTAAATGGAGGAGAGCTAGATGCGGGCGAATTTACTAGAGCTGTTACAAACGCCCCGGATCCTCCAGACCCAAATCCAACCCCAAATCCAAACCCGGGTCCAGTTGCTGCCGCAGGCCCAGTGCCACCCCCAATTCCAGGGGGCACGACTGTTCCAGACCCAGGAGACGCCGTAGCTGATTTAAGTGGCACCAGAGGACTTCCTGAGACAGGAGGTGAGGCTTTGCCTGGTGAGGAACTTGATGATGATTCTGGTGATCCTGGACTAAGGGGTGGCCTAGGTGGAGATGGTGGAAGTGCAATAGCTTAAATTTACCCCTTGACAAATTCAAATAAAGTGAGAAAATAGAAAAAATAAAAAAATTTCATGTTCAATCCCAAAACACTAAAACTAGATTGGCTCGAAGACAACCCGCTGGCGGGAGGCCACCGTTTTGTGTTTACGCAGGGACAAGGCCCCGGGCGGGGTGGAGCCCCCACCGAAGATGGGACGGTGGATGATCAAAACCAACCTAATCAACCAGAAACCCGGGATGGAGACGCCGCGGCTCAGCAACGTCGCAACCAAGAATATATTCGTCAGCTCGATCAATTAGTGGGGCGGGATGCTATTAGCGCTGAAACCCACGCCCAGGCTATCGATGCCCTTCGTGGTCATGATCGCTACCGCCAAAGTGCGGCTCGCTTGCTGGCGACCAGACGTATTAACGGCGATTTATTTGATTTATCTTATGAGTGTCTGGAAGACGGCACTAACAGCGAAAAAGCTTTAGCGCGTAGTTTATTAACTAATCGCATCAATCAAGATGTTTTTCGGGATGCTTTGTCTGATTTAGATGGTGGTGATCAATATGAATCACGCTTGGCTCGACGTTTAGCTATGCGCCGCATTGATGGCGAAGAATACGCGCGAGCTCGAATAGGTTTACAAGATCCTGATATCGACATTTCACGCGCCTCACAAATGCTGGCTTTGGGTAGTCTTACCCCCCAGCAATTCCGCGCTCAAATGAACATGGCCGAGCGTCAACGCACTGAGGCCGAGGTTCGGGTGGAGGAAGACGAATCACCAATTAACGCTCAGCAACGTCGCACCCACGATCAGATTGTGGAACTGCTTTTGCAAGCCAATGTGCTGATCGAAACACTGCCCGAACGGGAGCGCACCAGACCCCTTCTCCGGCTTAGAAATAATCTGGAAGCAATTAACAATAGCGATCGTCGCAATCGCACCGCTCTTTCCGGACTTTTGCGCCAAGTTAACGAAGAGGAGGAGCATCTTTCCGAGGAAGATGTTGGTCTTATTTGGAATTTTACAGCGAACACCAAGGAGGAACTTAGAGAGTTCAAAGAATATTTAGAGCAATTAGATTTAACTAGTAGTCAACGCAAAAACATTCTTCGCCTCAAAAAAGAGGAGTGGAATATTGAAACAAGATTTTTGAATGAAAATAGAGTTTTTAATGACATTTTGCAGGCCGTCGACAATATTATTTGTCATGAAAATCGCCGTCGCCAAATGGTGGAAGAAGCCTCCAAAACCACGGGGATTGATCTGCAAGCCGGAACGCAAATTGAATATGTGCAACCTTTTTCTCCACAAGGAAATATAAGAACCGTGACAATTAGTGAAGTGGAACCCGTGATTTCGCCCATTCTGAATCGTGATGGCACGGTGATGGGAAGTTATCCAACCAGTCTACGTATTCATTTGGATAGTGGCGAAAGCTATTCCCTAGGTCGATTTATAAAATGGGTTGATGCAACCGATGTTTACCAGGTGATTGCCGATCAGAATCAATTAGAACAAGCTTTGAATCTGTCGCCGCTTGGGATGACTTTGCAAGCCGGCCAGAATTTAGAATTCGATACGGGTTATCACGTTGATGGTCAGGGAAATATAATCCCGGAACGTGAGACCGTGCGTTTAGTTTCAATTAGTGATAATGGCGTTCAGTTAGAACGTCCGGTTACGACTTTGACCCCGGAACAGGCTCCACATGTTGGCTTAACATCCCCGCGCATGTGCCGCGAAATGAACCTGGGGGAATTTGCTAAATGGGCTCGTCGCAACGATGCCATGCCCGATGTTCCAAACCTGCAAGCTCTGCGCGAACATTTAGGCAGCATGAGTAATTTTCGTAATCAAGTAATGAGTCGCAACCCCGCGGCTTACCCGGCTGTTAGAGTTGAACCCGAAGAAGTTGTTAGGTTTGGGGATGATGATCGTACCCGCCTGCAAATTAGAGACGCTAACGATGATGAAGTAACTTTTGCGGATGGGACCACGATGACTTTACCTTCTTTTCTAGTTTGGGCCCGTAACAATGGTGTGGAAAGTGCCATGCCCGAAGTCGAAGGGGAGCGCGCCGCTGATGCCGCTAGCAACCTGGATGATACGCCGCGCGAAGTAGCTCGCAAAAAAGGTATGGGGAAAGCCGTTGCCGATATGTTTAAAAGCATAAAAAAGGACGATGACGGCAAAACTCTTTTTGAAAAAATGAGCCCTTACATTCCGAAAAAGAACAATCCTTACGGTTATTTCCAGGAGGTTTATGCGCAAACCACATTCCTTTCCCTTATGGATTTATACAACATGGGTAAGGAAATTGTGGAGTTTATCAAACGTAAACACCAGCGCAGATCAAAAATGCGTTATGGAGGAGTTGGGAAAAAACTCCCTTCCTATCTGGGAACGGAAATGAATCGTATTACCCAGTCCGCGGAAAACGAAGAGGTAAATCAATACAAAGAGGCCATGGATATGTGGGGTACTTGGGAAGTTTTGGCAAAACTGCACAGCACAGGTAGTAAAGATGAAGCTAAGGCTTGTTTTATTACTTTAACGGAAAAAGGAGAACTTCGTTGGGATGATATGGATATGTGGAACGCCCTTAACCGATTAACCTCAAAATTCACTTTTAGAGGAGCTCATTTATTTATTCCTTTAACTCACGAACCTCAACCTCACCCAGATACTGGGGTCCTAACTTCCGGAGAAGACCGCACCAAAGACGCTATTGATGAGCTTTGGGGAGAAGGAAACTGGGCTGACTGGTTTAGTAAAAACATTAACGCTTATAATAGTAACAAGAGTGCTTACGAGTACAAAGGTAAGATGCTAGAGCACGATCCAAAAGGAACCGAAGGTTTGTCTGGTGAATTAACTCGCCTCTTAAATTTATGGAAAGCCGGGAATTACGTTAATCCTCATGAGTTCGAAGAATTAATAGATTTTGGGATTAAATACGGGAAAATGAGTGCTGAGCAAAAATTATTCTTCCTGATGGAGGGAATTACCGCTAGATGTCCTTCTGGGCCCATGAAAGACATGACCCTGCTTCACCTAGATCGTATTGGTGAGCTGGATGGAGTTTACTTGAATCAGTTCCCAATGCTCGACTTTTTTACTAACAAAAATCCTAAACCACTTCATCCAGACTATACTAGTGGGGACGTTGATGAACCGCCCCAAGGTGGGTACAAAGTTGAAGATTTTGAGCAATTTAGAGATCAATATTTTAAGGAAGAATCACGAGAAGGGAAAGCAGACAAAGATTTCTCTCGATTTTTGTGGGAGTGGATGATTGTGGATCCAAACTTTAAAAAACGTCTTACCAAAGGTCTGCGTCGCGCCGAAAACATGGATCATGATGATGCGCATATGTTTATTCCTCCTGCTTCCATGGAGGAAATCGAAAAATTTACGGGTTCACAAACTGGTAATCAGCTGTTCTTTACTTTGGAAGGTTATAAGAATGGTTACGCTGGTTACAATCAATATATTGTGAGTTTAAGTAATCGTTACGAGGATCTATTGGATATGAGAGATAACCAAGGTTTAAGAGTTGACGATGAGAACTTGCGAACCGTAGAAGAGCAAATGCTAGGCGCTTTGCAAGGGTATTTTTCTTTTGATTCTTACCTGGATGGACGTCGCGATCAAACCAATGATCGTCGGGCCCGTTTGGATAGAGCACATTATAATGATGAGTGTGTGATTGATCCCAATACTGGATTTACAGTTGGTGATCACAAAGCGCAGCTAGATAATCTTATTCAGGATGTTTGTCGTGCCTATAATATTGATATGGAAGAATATTTACTTTATAGCCGTGCCGAACGTTCTGAGAGACAACTGCAAGGAGATATTGCTAACCAGGTGGATAAATTCTTAAAAATTGTCTTAAGAGAGGCTTTTCAGCAAGATCAAGGAGCACAAGTTTTTGAGATTGTAGCCCGAAAAAAGAATGCTGCCATCGGCGGGAACAATCGGGAAAACCCTAATGCTTTACGTGGGATTGCTACTTCTAATAGGTTGTTGGCTTAAGGCGTTATGGCCGTTGCCCATTATGGTCGCGCCCCAGCGTATTTTGCGATGAGTTTATCGATTTTAAACGTGTCCTGTTCGCGTTGGCCATAGTAGCGTGCCGTGACAGTGCCGTCTTTTTGCTCTTTTTCGCCCACGATTAACATGACTGGGATTTTGGATGTTTCAGCTTCACGGATTTTTTTGCCTAGAGTTTGGTCATCTGTATCCACGTCTACGCGATAGCCTGCGTCAAACAACTGCGTGCGAACTTCTTCGGCGTATTTATTGAATTTATCACTTAGCGAAAGCACCCGCATTTGGACTGGCGCCAACCAGAATGGGAAAGCACCCGCATAGTGCTCCACCAAGATCGCCAAAAATCGTTCCAAGGAACCGAGTAAAGCGCGATGCACAACTACTGGAGTATGCAGTTTTCCGTCTTGGCCCTCGTATTTGAGCTCGAACCGCAACGGCATTTGAAAGTCGATTTGGATGGTGGCGCACTGCCATTCTCGTTTTAAACAATCACGAATTCGAAAGTCGATTTTAGGCCCATAAAAAGCCCCATCACCAGGGTTAAATTCATATTTAATTTTGGCTTTTTTTAGGGCGCCTTCGAGCGCATCTTCCGAGATTTTCCATTGTTCCTTTGTGCCCATAGATTTTTCTGGCTTAGTGGAAAGCACCACTTCGTATTCAAAACCAAATAAGTCATAAACATGTTGCGTGAATTCAATACAACGAACAATTTCGTCACTTAATTGGTCTAGGGCAACAAAAATATGCGCGTCATCCATAGAAAATTTACGGACTCGTGTTAGGCCCCCGAGCGCCCCGCGTACTTCGTTGCGGTGCAACATCGCAAAGTCCGCGATGCGAAGTGGTAAATCACGATAACTGCGCGTTCTCATCTTAAACATCAACATGTGCGACGGGCAATTCATAGGTTTCAACGAACAATCAAGCCCATCCACCTCCATACAAAACATGTTCTCGCGATAATGCTCCCAGTGTCCACTTTGCTCCCATAATTCTTTGTCATAAACCAGAGGGGTCACCACTTCCTGATAATCCCGTTCTCGATATTGGCGGCGCATAAAAGCCGTTAATTCATTAAAAACAGTCGCGCCTTTGGGATGATAAAAAGCTGCTCCCGGCGAAACATCGTGGAATTGATAAAGATCCAAATCCATACCCAACTTGCGGTGATCGCGTTTTTTCGCTTCTTCTAATTGGTGCAAATATTCTGCTAGTTCTTTTTTGTTAGAGAAAGCCACTCCGTAAATTCGTTGGAGCATTGGTCTTTTTTCATCGCCTCGCCAGTACGCCCCGGAAATTTTCATCAATTTAAACACCCCGGCCTCGCCAGAATGATTCAAATGCGGCCCGCGACAAAGATCTACAAAAGTCACTTTGTCATTTAATTTATTTGTATAAAAAGACACTTCTTTTTCACCCTCTTCTTCTAGATCTTCAACGAGTTCCATTTTGTAGGTTTGACCAGCTTTTTTAAGCATTTTTTTGGCCTCTTTGGTGTCGACTTCTTGGCGCTCAAAAGGTTGCGCTTGGCCAATGATTTTTTTCATTCTTTTTTCAATCAGTTTTAAGTCTTCCGGGATTAGGGTTCGCGGCAAATCAAAGTCATAATAAAACCCATCTTCAATGGTCGGGCCAATAGCCAAATTTGCCTCAGGAAACATTTCCAATACGGCTTGCGCCATAATATGGGCTAGGGAGTGGCGCATTTTATCTAGGTCTTCGGAAGTAGTCATAATAAAGTGAAATTAAATAAACAACACAGCGATTAAGCTGTGCTCGGACCCAACGTGACCAATCTGGTCAATTAGGCGGTTCCACCGAGCTTCCCTTGGTTTACCCTTTCGGGTATCCGCAGGCTCTCTTGTTTTTGGGATGATCCTCTTAAAGGTGGTACAAATCAGAGGTGTTTTAGGAAACTTTCAGCCAACAGGTTCCCCTCTCTGGTAAAACGTGAGACTAATTTGCGCGTCCTTTAAATCAAGCAGATCAACAATTAGAGGATAGAGTTTTTGTGGTGATTGTCAACTCTACCCTGGAGAAGGGTTGCTAAAACAGTAAAACTATGATATAATAAACGAAATGAAAATAAAAAATACCCTGTAAATGGCTTCAGAAATTATTCAAATCATTATTTGTTTCCTCCTGGCTTGTATCCCGGCGTATATCTGGGGGTATATTTTCTACAAGAAACAACCTGAACCTCGTAAGTGGATTGCCATAACTTTTATCGGGGGGATGTTAGCGGTTTTGCCGATTATGCTTTACAAGTTTAGCTGGCAAATTTTCCCCAAACTGAATGTGTTCTTTTATACAGATCAGTTTGATCAGGATGTTTTGGGATTTTCCAGTATTGCTTATATTCCACTTGGAGTGGTTTTTGCCTTTATGTTTGTGGGAGTTTTAGAGGAGTATATGAAGAATATAGTGGTTCGTATTAGTGATCGGAAACATCTAAGAAACATTGATGATGCGATTGAATTTTGTATTATCGCTGCCCTGGGATTCGCTTTTATCGAGAACATTATGTATTTCTTTTATATTTGGTCCTATCAGGGGTTTGAAAGTCTCTTTTTGTCGTTTATTTTTAGATCAATTTTTTCTACTTTTGCTCATATTTTCTTCTCGGGAATTTATGGATATTACTATGGGATTGCTCATTTTGCTGCTCCTATTTTTCAGGAAGAAATCCGCGAAAAGCGACATTGGATTTTGCGCGCTTTCCACAAAGTATTTCATTTAAGAACGGCCACTCGTATCTTTAAAGAGGAAAAAATCCTGGAAGGTCTCGTTCTGGCTGTTCTTTTACACGCTTTCTTTAACATTTTCTTGGAAATTGGTTGGACATTTGTGATAGTTCCTTATCTGTTTGTGGGGTATAGCATCTTGTCTTATTTGTTCAAGAAAAAGGAAAACCACAAACAATACGATCGCCTAAAATAAAGGTTAGCTCTTGAAGAAAAGAAGAAACCATGATAAAGTGATCTTCGACTTTGATTTGACCTTTATTATATTTTATGGGATTAAAACACATTAGCGTTAAGGGAGCGAAGATTCACAATCTCAAAGACATCGACGTAAAAATACCGCGCGACAAGCTGACTGTTATAACCGGGCTTTCTGGTTCTGGAAAATCATCGCTGGCTTTTGATACTATTTACGCCGAAGGCCAACGGCGATATGTGGAAAGTCTTTCTACTTATGCTCGGCAGTTTTTACAACTCATGGAAAAGCCTGATGTCGAATCAATTGAAGGGCTTTCACCAGCTATTTCGATTGACCAAAAAACAGCTAGTCGCAATCCGCGATCAACTGTTGGCACCGTGACGGAAATTTACGATTATTTAAGGTTATTATTTGCTAAAATTGGAAAACCACACTGCCCAGATTGTGGAGAACCGATTTCCCGGCAAAGTGTTTCTCAAATAGTGGATCATATTGGTAAATTGGGCGAGGGCAAACGGGTTTTGCTTTTGGCGCCAGTTGTTCGGGATAGAAAGGGTTTGCACGCCAAAATTTTTGAAAACATAAAAAAGGATGGATTTGTAAGAGTCCGTATCGATGGCGAAGTAATGAGCGTTCTAGACATCCCAGAATTAAACGAAAAAAAGAAACACTCCATAGAAATCGTGGTTGATCGATTGGTTATAAAAGACTTAGAAGAAAAGGTTCAGAAAATGAAGTCCGGCCAGGAAATCCCTCTTGCCAATGAAAGCCGAACTCGGCTGGCCGACTCCGTCGAAACCGCTCTTAAATACGGCGATGGTTTAATGATGGTTATGGATCACGAAACTGGCGAAACAGACATTTTTTCCGAAAACTTTTCGTGCGCTGATTGCGGTATTAATTTACCGGAAATCGAGCCACGCAATTTTTCTTTTAATAGCCCACATGGGGCTTGCGAGGAATGTCACGGGCTCGGGACCAAGCTCGAAATTGATAGTGATTTAATTATTTCCAACAAGCGACTCAGTATTGCTGAGGGGGCTATTATGCCCTGGTCCACAACAACTTCGCACCTTGATTGGTACACGCGGATTTTGCACGAAGTAGCTCGAAAAAAAGGATTTTCATTAGATATTCCAGTTGAAGATCTTTCCGAAGAAGTGATGAAAATGGTGCTTTATGGAACTGGCGACGAAGAATACAAAGTGAATTGGGACAAGGGCTACACCACTAAATTCGAAGGAGTTATCCCTAATTTAGAACGGCGTTATTTAGAAACTGACTCTGATTATGTGCGCACAAAAATCGAGCAATTTATGCGGATTATAAAATGTCCGGAATGCTTGGGGCAGCGCTTAAAAAAGGAAATCTTAAGCGTTACAATTGAAAACAAATCCATTGTTGATGTGACAAAGCACTCCATTGATAAAACCTATGAATTTTTTGAAAGCATCACCCTAACCGATCGAGAAAAAGTTATTGCTGATCCTATTTTGCGGGAAATTCGTCATCGTTTGCGGTTCTTAAATAACGTTGGGATTTCGTATCTTTCTTTAGATCGAGCCGCTAATACTTTGTCTGGCGGAGAGGCGCAGCGCATTCGACTGGCCACCCAAATTGGTTCACAGCTAACTGGTGTTTTATATGTTTTGGATGAGCCAACTATTGGCCTTCACCAGAACGATAATGAAAAACTTATTAAAGCCATTACCGCGCTTCGTGATTTAGGAAATACCGTAATTATTGTGGAACATGACATCGATACTATGTTGGCTGCGGATTATATTTTTGACGTTGGGCCGGGGGCTGGGAAATATGGTGGAAATATTGTGGGGGCCGGCACTCCCGCCCAATTAATGAAAGACAAAAACTCCATCACCGGAAAGTATTTATCCGGCGAACTCAAAATCCCAATTCCTAAAAAAAGGCGCAAAGGAAACGGTAAAAAAATCCGCATTATTGGCGCTAAGCAACACAATCTAAAAGATCTAACCGTGGAACTTCCACTGGGGACTTTTGTAGGAGTTACTGGCGTTTCTGGTTCCGGGAAATCCACACTTATTAACGACATTCTTGTTAAAACCGTCAGCGCCAAAATCAACCGCTCAAAAGTGCGTCCTGGTAAACACAAAGCAATCGAAGGCATTGAGCATCTCGATAAAATCATCAGCATTGATCAAGCCCCAATTGGCCGAACTCCTCGTTCCAACCCCGCCACCTATACACGTGTCTTCACGGACATCCGTGACTTATTTGCCAGCACTCCGGATGCTCGCACTCGTGGATACAAAGCCGGGCGATTCAGTTTTAATGTCAAAGGTGGACGCTGCGAAGCGTGTCAGGGCGATGGAATGAAAAGAATTGAAATGCACTTTTTGCCAGATGTTTATGTGATGTGTGAAGTTTGTAAGGGTCGTCGCTATAATAAAGAGGCCTTGGAAATCAGTTATCGTGGCAAAAATATTGCTGATGTTTTGGATATGACAGTTGACGAAGCTTTGGAATTTTTTAGTGCTATTCCCACTGTGAAAACCAAACTAGAAACACTAGCGGCGGTTGGATTGGGGTACATTCATTTAGGCCAATCAGCTACCACACTCTCTGGCGGTGAAGCGCAACGCATCAAGCTTGCCACCGAGCTTTCCAAGCGATCAACTGGCAAAACATTATACGTTTTGGACGAGCCAACTACTGGCCTTCATTTTGATGATGTTAAAAAGTTATTAGAGGTTTTGAAGAGACTCGTCGAAAAAGGCAACACCGTGCTAACCATTGAACATAATTTAGATGTGATAAAGTCCGTCGACCATGTAATCGACATGGGTCCGGGTGGAGGAGACACCGGCGGATTAGTCGTTGTAAGCGGCACTCCCGAAGAAGTGGCCAAGCACAAAAAATCATATACCGGCATTTGGTTAAAGAAGATGGGGCTCTAAATAGGTTTAAAAAAGCACGGATGCTTGAGGGTGGCGGGGAGCTTGTGCTAGACTAATCTCATGAAGACCCCCTTCCTGAGCTCACCCTCCCTGATTTGGACGAACCTAAAAAGTTCTGCGGCCGAGACATTGGCCGAGGTTTTGATTGCTTTGATTGTTATTTCGGTGGGGGCCGGGGGAGCACTTACTTTGGTGGTTACCTCGATGCGGGCTAATACCGAGGTCAAGGAGCGCCTCATGGCTTATAATTTAGCTCGCGAGGGTGTGGAGGCCGTGCGCACGATCCGGGATAGTAACTGGCTCCGATTTCCAAGTGATCGGACGAATTGTTGGAGTGCGTTACCGGATGTGACCGATCCCGCGACTTGTGGCGCTGTTGGTTTTAAATTAGGGGATGAGCCTCCTTATATAATTTCGTTAAATTTCGATAATAATTACAGGAATTTTGCTTGGCAGATTCAGACCGTAACAGACTTTGTTAACGAACCCATTTTATACGAAGTGGATTTAGATCTTTCTGATGGTGAAATTATTTATATACATGATTACGCGGCCTGGTGTGACGGGAGGTGTGATACGCCTAGTCCGTATAGTCGAGTGGTGGATGTCGAAGAACAGATTGGTGGCTCATTATTAGTCACAGCCACGGTTTCTTGGAATTCTCACGGTCAAGAACGAGATATTTCTTTTGTTGATGAACTAACTAATTATTAATTATGCGTTTTAAACGTCCAATGCGGTTTACGAGGTTGCGCCCAGCTCATCCACGCGCCGGCTCCCTAATTTTTGCTTTGATTATGGTAGCGATTTTAATGGTGGTGGCCGGGACCATGGCCAGTTCTTTTATCAGATCCAGCCAACGCGCCTATGACATGTTCCGCGGCACCCAAGCGTACTATGCCAGCCGAGCAGCCATAGAAGATGCATTTAAAGAGGCACATGACAATGGGATTGGGTATGAGATAACTTCTGAGGATTATTATCCGGTGGGACGCCATGCTATTGAATGGGACACAACCGATGATGGAGTTGAAGATACTTTTGGCGACTGGGAAATTTGGTCACGGGCCAAGCCGGCGGATTGGCAGGGGGATGGAAGCACAGATTGCCAGGAATTCAACGGAGGGATAGGGACCTGTTATGTAATCCCCATCCCCGGAACAGGCGATGCTGGTGATAGCTGTGATTTTACAAATCCTGAAGAAGATGATCAATTGTGGGATACTGACGAAGACGACGCCTGCAACTGGAACAAGATTGCGTATGGGGATACCGTGAATATCCCGTTGTTTACGAGTGATGATGCCAGTCCATTTACAGGGACTGAGGAATTTATTTTGAGAATGCGAACCCCGAATGGGGAGATTTTGGATACCACAAGTATCGAAACAATCGCTACTTGGGAGTTTAATGGCGACTGTGGAGGTTCAAGTTGTTATTTGCGTCCGAATTTTGACTCATTAAAAAACTATATTTATCCTAGTAATATAAATTATATTAGTGATTATGTAGTCATTAAAGCCTCGGATTTTTTCGGGGCAACTTACATAGCGAAGGGGCTACCTTATAACAGCAAAACAGAAGAATCTATCCAAGAATTTTTAAAAGATGCGTCTAGTAGTTATTTTAAGTTAGCTGTTATTGGTAATCTAGTAGATAACGCTGATGGTATTACTCCAATTCCTTATCTTGAATATCAAATTATCGTTGATGACGAGATTATCTCTGACGATAAAGTAGTATACACCGCGGTCGGGAGTTCCGAGGGGAGGCTCGGAACCTACACCCGCAATATTCAAGCCACTCAGGGCTTAGAAAGCGCATCAATTGTTAACTTCGCCTTGCAGAACTGATTGACAGAAGCGAAAAAATCGTGTTAAAATCAATCGCCTTATTATATTAGGTATAATTCTTTAGTATATGGGCAAAGTAGCACCAGAAGGTAGCCGTCCCGAAAATGATCAAACTACATTTGAGCGTCTTGGGCAATGGATTTCTAGCAAAGTTAATGAAGGTAGTTTAAGAACTCTTAAAGACTTAGGGCAAGGATTTCGGGAAAATCTCCGTAACGCTTTAAAAGCGTCCGAGGCAGAGTGGGTTCTACCCTCCACCGGGACTTTAGTAAAAGCAACTTTTATTGGTGGTTTAGCTCTAGCAGCTCACGAAGCAAATGCGACAGATTATTTATTTGTGAAATCTGTTGACGGGCCAGCTATAACAAATTTGGATGACGGAACCACCACTTTATTAGATTCTAGTTTATTCCCGACCGGAACAACTTATGGGTCAGCTCGATCAGTACTTTATGATGAGAATGGGGGAAATGTATTATTAGCTTATTATGATGTTAGTGGTGACACTGGTAGTGAGGGAATTCTGAGTATTAGTGACCCAACTGGCGGCTCGCCGACCAGCGCAATTAATGCTCTTGGCAATGATCCCGAAAAAGTTAAGCAAGATCCAAATACCGGTAGTGTGGCTTTAGCTAGAGCAGATGCCGCGGATTTATGTGCTGACCCCGAAGACGGGGGTACTTGTACTACCTATGATTATTCTGGTTATGATGTGCAGGCCTTTGCCACTGATGAGGCTGGGACGGGACGTGGAGTTGTTTTATTAGAGTCCACGGGTTATGAAATTATAGATTTATCCGACGGATCAGTAGAGTTCTCGGCTAGCATGACTTATCCTACAGACGTAGTTATTGATCGCGATAATGGGTACGCTTTTATTGCTGATGGCATGGGTTTTGAAGTGGTAGTGGTAGATATAAATGCCGCTACTCCATCAGAAGTAGATTCAGTAAGTTTTGCAGTAGCCCCAGCTGATTTACTTTTATATACCAATTCCTATACCGGAGATACAGAGTTGGCTGTAGCTGGTTATTATTATTCCACCGAAATAGAGTTTTTTGATGTTTCTGGTTACACTTTAACTTCCCTTGGTTCCGAAACTCACGCCGACACTATTAATGTAGCCGATGTTATGACTGTCGATGACACGTCAGACGCAACTATGATGTATGTAGCCAATGGTGGTGCTGGTGAAGTTTTTGGTTTAGATTTAAGTGCTTATACCTGGGATGGGTCCTCTTATTGTGCCGCCCATGGTGCCACAGCAGTAGCCTACATCCCCGCCACCGGAGCCTGCACCGATGCCGACGCTGACGGAGCCTGCGAAGCTGATGATTGCGATGATACTGATCCTTCTGTGCAAGTTACCTCCGACTACTACGTCGATGCCGATGGCGAGGGTTATGGTGCGGGTGCTGCGGTTGCAATTTGTGCGGCGAGCGCCCCTTCTGGCTATTCCGATGTCGACACTGACTGTGATGACGCCGACCCATTCGCTTGGGATTACAATGATTACTACGTCGATGGAGATGGTGACGGGCGTGGAGCTGGAACCGCGGTTTCAGTTTGTGCCGAAACTGCACCTTCTGGTTATTCAGCTGTCAGCACCGACTGTAACGACGCTGATAGCGGAGTTTGGAATTACGCTGATTATTACGCAGACAATGATGGTGACGGCGAAGGAGCTGGTATAGCAGTTTCATTATGTGAAGCTGGCGCTCCTGTTGGTTACGCCAATACTGATACCGATTGCGACGACGGTGACTCCGGTGTTTATTCCGGGGCTACCGAAGTTTGTGATGGCGACTTAGAAGATTGCGAACTAGATTACGCGGACCAAGGCCTCCCACTCTCCACTTATTATTATGATTACGACGGTGATGGGTACGGTGACAATCTTTCACAAATTGCTTGTGGCCCTGACGGCTACTTTACCGCTCTGGTAGATAGCGACTGCGTTGACACTGACCCCTACGCCTTCCCCGGTTCACCCTACGAAGTTGATTGCTGGAATGATCCATCTGACGAAGAAGATTTAAATTGTGATGAAGTTTTGCCTGATGAATGTGAATATGACGATGATGGTGATGGGTATGAAGCTGAACCATATGGAACCGACTGCGATGACACCAATTATGACATCAATCCTGGAGCCGATGAACTTTGTGACGCTGTAGATTGGAACTGCGATAACGATGCTCAAGCGGGCGCCGTAGACATGAACACTGGTTACGCCGATAACGATGGCGATGGCTATGGAGCTGGCAGTGAAATCGAAACTTGCGATGAAGTTGTGGAAGTTGCCGGTGATTGTAATGATTCCGACCCTGACTACAATCCTGACGCAGTTGAAAGAATCGAAGGCGAGGATATGGATTGTGACAATCTCGTTCTTTGCGACCTCGAGGGCGAAGAAGCCTGGGATGAAGCTTGTGATGACGCTCCAATTGGCGAAGCCGAAGGCGACGTTAACGAAATTTTAGGAAATGGCGAAACTGAAAATGTTGTGATTGATTATGATGAAGACGAAAATGAAGAAGCCTGGATTAATTACTTAGTTGAACAAGGATTTGACGTAGGTCGTTTAGTTGTCGACCGAAATGATGGACCGATTATTAATGTGGTTAATGAAGCGGGAATTCTTACAGGGATTAGTGGAACCAGTGTAGAATTTGTAACGAATACCGTAGATGGAACCACTGTTATTACCGTTCTCGACGAAGAAGGTGATCATGAAGTTACAGTTACTGATGAAGAAGGAAATGAAATCACCCTTGGAGTTGGTGATAAATTAACTGTTAATGACGAAACCGGTGAATTTGAATCATCTAACAATCCAGACATTCAAGATGAGATTGATGAAATATATGACACTGGAGGTGACGATGATGATTCGAGCGTTGACACAGACGATGATGACAATAATGACACGGCGGACGATGACGACGATAACAATGGGACCTGTGGCGAAGGTTGCAGCACCGGATCAAACGGCGAAGGAAATCCTTACTTACCGCTAGCCGGAGTTTTCGCTCTAGCCGGAGTGGCTGGATTACGCCGACGTCGACGAGTTAGTCCCGAGGTAAAACTTGCTGAAGATTTACAAGCCGCTCGTGATGCTATGAGTGGAGAAGTTGAAAGAACCATGGCTTTGATGGAGGAGAGGTCTAGCTAAAAGGGTTCTTTTATGGTATAATCATAAGATGAAAAAACAAAAACTAATTAAAAAATTAGGAGTTGCCCTTCTAATCACTGTCGTAACTACAATTCTGTTTACGGCCCTGGCGGCGTGGAACCCGTTAAACAAGTGGCAGCTTAAACTTACCAATCACTTATATGATCGAAATGAGGCTAGTGAGGATATTGTGATTGTGGCGATTGATGAAAATTCTCTAGATGAGGAGGAAGGGTTAGGAAAGTGGCAGGATTGGGATAGATCTTATTATTCTGAAGCTATAAAAAATTTAGAGGAAAATGGAGCCAAAGTTATTGCAATGGATGTTATTTTTTCTGAGCCATCCGAAGGAATAAGTGAAGGTGATCTTCAAACGCTAATGAGTGAAAATTTTTCTTACGAGGATGCTTTTAAGGCAACTTATGATTATATAGAGACCCCCCACCCTGATGATCAAGAATTTGGTGAAGTCCTAGAACAATACGACAACATTATTTTGATAGCTGATTCACAAACGACCGAAAAAACAAATATAGTTACTAATTCAATTTTGCCTCTGGAGGAATTTAGAGATAACAGTGAGTTGGCTTGGGTAAAAGCATATTTAGATGAGGACGATGTTTTGAGACGGGTTTACACGAAATTTTATAGTGAAGAGGAAGGGGAGTGGAGCGGAGATTTTGGGACAAAAGTTGTTGAATTATATAAAGACGGGGTTGTGCCCGAAACAGATGAAGAAATATTAATTAATTACGCCGCTCCTCCATACAGTTATAAGATGGTTCCTTTTGTAGATGCCTACAACGGATATTTAGAAGGAGTCGATTTAGAGGGTAAAATTGTTTTAATTGGGGCGACAGCCACCCGTTTAAATGATAATTACTCGACCCCAACATCTCCTTTGTATTTAATGCCTGGTGTAGAAATTCGTGCCAATGAAATCCAAACCATTCTCGAGGAAAACTATCTCCTTGAGCAATCTGTAACTGCGCAGGCTTTGTTGATCGCCTTTTTGACGTTTGTCCTAGTGGCCGGAGTGATGTTTTTGCCGGTTTTGGGGGGAGTGGCGGCTACTGCTGTCATAATTACGGGGCATCAGCTTTCCGGTGGAGTGTTTTTTGATTACGGACTGATTTTGAATTTAGTTTATCCGACCCTGGCGTTGTTGGCCGCGTATTTAGGGACTACTTTGTTTAAATATATGACTGAAATTAAAGAAAAAACCCGGATCAAGGGCGCGTTTGGGAAATACGTGAACAAAGATCTCGCTAACAAGATTCTTGATAATCCCGCGGCCCTTAAATTGGGCGGAGAAAAGCGTATTATTACTGTTTTCTTCTCTGATATTGCCGACTTTACGCATTTTTCCGAGCAGGTTGAACCAGAGGCGTTAGTGGCCCAGCTAAATGAATATTTTGAGGTGATGGCCGGCGTGATTTTGCAGAATGAGGGAAATCTAAATAAATTTGAAGGTGATGCAATTATGGCGTTTTGGGGAGCACCACTTGATCAACCAGATCATGCGATTATGGCGGCCAAGAGTGCCCTCGCCTGTCGAGCGGCCCTCACTGGATTGCATACGAAATGGCAGGCCGAAAACAAACCACTTTTAAATTTCCGGGTGGGCCTTTCCACCGGTGAAGTGATTGCTGGTAATGTGGGATCGCAGGAACGATTCGACTACACTGTGATGGGGGACATTGTGAACCTGGGAGCACGTTTGGAAAGCGCTAATAAAGAATATGGTACGCATATTATGATTCCAGGTGCTACGGTGGCCGGATTAGGCGATGCTTTTGATCTTCGTCGCCTTGATAAGTTACGGGTAAAAGGGAAGGATGAACCAGTTGATGTTTATGAACTTATCGCTGTCAAAGGACAGCTTACTGACCAGCATCGTGCCATTGTTGAGCAATTTCACCAGGCTATTGAGTATTATCGTAATCAAAAGTTTGCCGAAGCCGAGAAGCGGTTCCAAGAAATTTTAAAGCTGGCGCCAAACGACGGCCCCACTCAAACCTACATCACGCGTTGCCAGCACTTTAAAGCTAATCCACCACAGGGTTGGGATGCTACTTGGACGCTCGATCATAAATAGACGGCCCGGCCCCCTGGCCCCGCCTAGCCCGCCACCCAGCCTAGCTCTAGCCGCCTCGCCCTCGCCTCACCTCGCCTGGCCAGTGATGTTAAGTCTTTAACAACACAAATAACAGGTTAAAAACAGCACGAACTCGTTTAAAATCACGAGGAATTTTGCAGGATAATAGTACGCGACGTAAACTGTCCACCTTAGCGAACCTCCATGAATCCTAAGAAATTTCTCAAGGTCGTAATTTACGTCCCCAGCGATCATTCTTACTTGCTGCGCGAAATCCTTTCTGATATTTACGCCGGGCAAACTGCTAAATACGAATTTTATTCCTTTAGCATGAAGGGGATCCGTCGTTCTCGGTCTCTAGTTGGTCCGCGCGCCCTAATTGGCCAAACCGACAAAATTGAACTTCAGGAAGAAGAGCGTATCGAGACATTTATCCCCATCCAGCGCAAAGAAGCCCTTCTTCATGAAATTAGTAAAATCCACCCGTACGTTCACCCGATCGTTGATTTTTATCAGGTAGAAGACAGCACATGCTTAGGGCATTTTGAGGAGTAACGCACGCGGCGGGCGGAGGCCGGCGCCAAACTCCAGGCGCCAAACTCCAGGCGCCAGACGCCAGACTCCAGCGCCCAGACGCCGCAAACTAAACGCCGGGAGCTTTGGGGGATGTCTTTTTGCATAGGTACAATAGCTTGACTCGTATGACACATTTGAACCTGGCGGGGAATTGTCATGTCAAACGTAACGTACGATAAGGAGGGATTTTAGTGGTGTTAACATTAATTTTCTCAAGTTATAAAATAAATTTATCCGAAATTCGCACAGAAAGCACAAAGCACGAAAAGCAAAAAAACGTTTATTAGGACCCATTTTTATGACTCTGAATAGACCCCTCGTACCATAGCTTGACAGGAATACCATCTTTCCAGGTAGGCTCAAATCGACATGTCAAACGTTTGGTACTTATAACAAAACCCTTCCCCTTAACGATTAAAGAGGATTTAATAGAATTTAATAAAATTAAACAACGCATAACACAACAAAACAAATAAAAAATAAACTTGATTTAGTTAACTAAAGTATAATAGAATTAACTCATCCAGAAGACGTGCCGGCATTGGTTCGCGGCAAACCCAACGCGACCTTCGCGCCCAACGCGATGCCCGCCCGCCAAACCCACAACACGGACCCGCTCTTTTAAACGGCGCAAAAAGCCACTAGGCTAACGCGCCATTCTCACGCTAAACGATATGGGCACACGACTCTACACAGCCGAACAGGTGGCCACCATGCTTCAAGTCCACCACCTTACGGTTCTCAAACTCATCAAGCAAAAAAAGCTTAAAGCGGTCAAAGTTGGTCGGGTCTACCGTATCACCGAGGCAGCGCTAAACGCGTTTCTCGACAACTATTCTACCTAAAAATCCTCGCTCTCCCTATGCTCTTCAATTGCATCAATTGTTGCAAAGCCATCTCTTCACAGGCCACCACCTGCCCGTACTGCTTGGTGGCTACCGAAAACACCATTCGTGAGATGGCTCTAAATGACGAGGACTTAAAAATTCCCGTAACCCTAGCCGCCAAACGCAAAGTTGCTCGCATCAAGCGCCTAACCTTTCGCGTGAATCGAGTTCGCAAAGCCTTCCCCGGAACCATTGCCGAAATAGTAACTAATTCCCAAATCCAAGAACGCATTCAACGGGTCTAACCACCCGCCTTTCCAGACCCCTGTTTTTTGTGAATTTCTTTAGCAGCCTGTTTGAGCCCTGGTAAAAAGCTCGGGACCTGTGATGAATTTTGCAATACCGCGGATAATTCATCAATTGCAAACACCAAATCCGTAGTTATATCTCCTGAGTTTACTTTGTATAACTTCCAATAATCAGCCAACATCACCGAACC
>CAYYQE010000005.1:0-37868 GCA_964473745.1 uncultured Candidatus Peribacteria bacterium | reverse complement strand
TCGAATTTGAACAAATTTCTTAAAGAAAGCCCCAATCGCTTTTAGTCCTTTTGGAGGAGAGTCTTTTTCGCCGCCTGATTGGACTCCCTGAGCCTCTTTTTCTGCTTGGCGTTCTGCTTTTTCGTCTTTATATTCTTGTGCAATTTCCGCTACTCCCTCTTTCAAATCCCCCATGGTAGTTAAGGCCACCATCGTGTCTGCCAACTCTTTGGCTTTATCGGCAACTTCTTCCCACGGGGAAACCGAACAACCCCAATATTGCGGGATACGATGCTCATAATCAGATAAAAAACCATCAATCAAAATGTCCATTTCTTCCTCTGTTTCGACCCAACTTCTAGTTTTGTTATCTACATAACGCTCTTTCATTTCTATGCGGATGTTTGTTGTATCAACAACGGTTCCACCACTAATAGTCTCGACATAACGGGTGTCACTTTTTTGCTCCGCCGCGGCTTGCGCCGCTTCTTCATCTTTTTTATAAGTACTTTTTTCTTTGAATTCCACAATATGCCGCACAAAATAAGTTTCCATTTTATTCATTCGAATATCGTTTTGAAGTTCGGTGATTTCTTCACTGGAACACTGTTTTGTGTATTCAGTTCGCAATTCTTCTAGTAGGTTTTCTGCTTCATCATCTAGCGCAAAAATATCATCTTGTTGGCAGCGATTTCTAACAAAATAATCCTGCCAATAATCTTCAAACATCATCGTATCCAGGAGCGATATCACAAATTTCCCAAAATTCTCCGCACACGCCGACACATTCTCCTCAAAGGTATTCTCTGAACCATCAGTGTCCTCGGTCGTAGATTCGGCTTCATCATCATCTCGATCCGCCCACGCGACTTGGCCCCCGAGCGAGAACCCGATGAGAAGCAGTACCAAAATGGTTAAAAAACGTTTCATTAGCTAACTTTTTGAAGGCTATTTTTAAGGTCATTGGCCACCTCCTGGGTGAGGCCAATTAAAGTTCGGTAACTAGAGAAATAAAACACCATCTGATTTAGTTCAGTTTGGAGGCTTTGGTAAAAATTCTGAGAACCTGATGCTCGTGAATAATTCACAGCATTATCAAATTTATCATTGATTTCCGCTAACGTCTCTTCGTAACTAGCCATGGCATTACTGAAAAGTTCTTCGTTAGAAATAGTTGAACCACTCATGTTGGCCTCTTGCTTAACAGCATCTTCATAAATGTCAGTCGAAAAATCTGTCAGGTTACTACCATCACGATCATATTCGACTGTTTCCGCGGCTTCCTCATCTAGGGCAAATTGATCCGATTGATCAATATCCCAAGTATCCTGAACAAAATCTTTAAAGCTGTCCCAAGGATTAGTACCAGTTACAATGTCATCCGGAGGGGGAGTGCGGATTGGCATGGCAATCGGAATAAAATTCAAACTAATTCGTCTATTATTTATAGCACTACGTTTACACATGGCCGGCTCAAACAAGTTCCCAGAAAGTTTTCCGGGATTAAGGCCCACAGAATTAGTCTCTTCTAACGCTTTTATAATGTAATCCACATGGCATTTCACGCAGTTGGAAGATGTCTCATAGGTTGGGTCATCCTTATTCACCATGCGAATCACCAAACAAAAGACAGCATTACAGAGTTTCGGAGTGGTCCAGTTTTCAGTTTGATCACTAGCAATAGTTATTCCGCCATCATCACCATCATCGTCATCGTCGTCACCGCCACCTGATCCTGAATCATCATCTCCATCACCGCCATCTCCGGAATCCTCATCACCATCGTCCTCATCTTCTTCATCTTCTGGGACGGCTGATTCAAAAGCGGATTGCAAGTCGGAATCCGCAATACATTCCGAGGGATCAATAGCTGCGGTCTCCTCGGATTCTTCTTCGCCCTCTTCCTCATCCTCGGTTGGTTCACTGTCTTCGTCTTCGGGTTCTGCGTCTGGTTCCTCGGGTTCGATATCTAATTCCTCATCCTCGGCCTCTTCTTCCTCGTCCTCATCACCCCAGTCTCCCATGCCAAAACTTCCGCCCGAACCAATAGTGCTGTCCTCGCCAAACAAAATGTATTCAATAATTTCTAAATCATAAAGAACATCAAATCCAGAATCTTCAGTGTCCCCGTTCACAAAAATTTCTTGGGGATAGGTTTCCCAAAACAAATCCTTTTTAAAAGCCTCATTTTCTAGAACAGTATCATATTGCTCTTGTAAGCCTTCCACTACCTCCAAAAGATCGTCATTAGAATAGTTTTCACTATAAATTGTGGAAAGAAGTTGGTAATTTCCACCCAAAATAGAGCACAGCTCGGTTTGCGTCATTTGATTAGCTTCGGCCGTCTCTTCTAACGCTGTATCAGAAGGGGCTTCTTTTAATTCTTGATAAATACTTAAATATAAATCTTCGACTTTAGGTTTTTTTTGCGTGCCACCAAAGACATTAGCAAAAGTGAAATCAACATTAATTCCGGCTTGTTCAAAAATTTCTTCAGTCATTGCGGCTCGATTGAACTTATAAGCATTACAATAATCTTCGGTTACTTGGATATCAACTTCGTCGTCACTGCTAGCCGATTCTTCGGTTGGAGCGGGATCCTCGTCTCGATCAGAGGCGCCAGCCACCAAAACTCCAGAAAAAAGCAGTCCCCCCAGGATGAGTAGGATTATGCTCAAAACATTAAGATGTTTTTGGATTAGGTACATTCCGTGGTGGTGACGTTATGGAATTTATCAGGATATTTTTCAACTTGATTACGTACGCTTGAAAGTTCATCGCGGTACTCTTCTAAGCTTTCAATCACGCCTTCGTAGGCAACGTGAATTCGGTAGTACATAAGAAGTTGATTGTAAGTAGCTATCGCCGTGTCTAGCACTTGCTTTGCGGTTTCTACTTGTTCGTTAATTAGGGATTGTCGATCAAGCATGTCTTCAATGGATTGGTCTATTCGGGCTTGGGTTCTTATGAGCGTTTCTAGCCCCCCGGATTCTTCTTCATCTTTAATTTTATCATCCACATGCTTGCTATGACTGCCTTCGTCAGAGCTGTCTAAGGCTTTTTGAAAGGCCAAATATTGATCAGTCATTATTACCGCTAAACAGAAAGTGCTAACGTTTTTTTCCGGAGCCGATGCCCGACAAATTGCTTCGGCCTGGAGCGAGTCACAAGGTGTTTCCCCACAGGTTGGGGCGCCAGCATCTACGCCATCAATTAATTTTTCGGAAAAATCATTCATCAAATCATTCATGTCATTGTGATAACTCTTAATTGCCCCCCGTAAACTAGAATTGTCGTGGTTATATTGCTGCCAAATATTACTAATATGATCTTCGTCATACGCTCCAACCGCTGGTAGTTGAATAACCGATATCATTAGGAAAATTATTGCAAACACAAAAAACCATATTTTGAGAGGGATTTTTTTGAGTGCTTTAGTCATAAAAGAAAATTAATCAGTTATTCCTGGTAAGTTATCTGAAAGGGTTTTGAAACCAGCATAAAGTTCGCCAAAACTGCGATTCATTTCTCGCAAGCCATCATTAATCTCTATTAATTTGCGCACCAAAACATAAGAAGCCTTGGCTGGGGCTGTTTTGGCATTATGGGTAGCAATGAGAGATTCTATAGTGTTGAAATGTTGATCAATTATTAATTCACAAGTGTTTTTTTCTCCGATGTATTGGTCCACGGTGTAGGAATAGGGTTTTTCACAATCAACATCATTGCCGTTCTCATCTTTAGCGCAATCTAGTTTCTCGGCTTTTTTCTGGTTAACAAAATTAAGAGCTTCATCAAAGGCATCGTAAACATCCGCAATAATTTCACTGTTGAATTTTTCTTCTTGGAATTTTTCTGAAATATAGCCAACCAATTCACCTTCTTTATCCAGAACCGTGGCAATAATTTCATCGGCGCACGGTGTATACTCAACCTGTGGAATAGAGGTTGTCGAAACTTCAGAATCACTATCGTCGTCTTGCGCCAAACTAGAATCCATAACTGGCACCCGGAGCCATAACCCTATTGCT
This sequence comes from uncultured Candidatus Peribacteria bacterium, assembly GCA_964473745.1. Taxonomy (GTDB): domain Bacteria; phylum Patescibacteriota; class Gracilibacteria; order UBA1369; family UBA12473; genus JABJMC01. The sequence goes on along the minus strand of CAYYQE010000005.1, from coordinate 33,858 downwards.
ATTAGGATTAGCAGGATGCTTATGGTGTTGAGTTTTAGAAATCGCATGAGGGAGGGTTATTCTGTAGAGATAATATCACTTACATTAACTTCATTACTAATCGTTAACACTTCGGTATTAAGTGTATTCATAATAGCGGCAAAAATTGCATCACCAGCAATCAAGTCAGCTTCGTTTTCAACACTAGCCGGGCAAGGACAAGAAAGGCAATCATAAGTAATGATATAAATACCTGGATCCAGCCCATTAACGGCACTTTCTTCTTCTAGGACGGATTCTTCCAGCTCTTCTTCACTAGTGACTTCGACATCCGCATCGCCGTCGCCATCTGCATCCCCATCTCCATCCGCATCCGCGTCCGCATCTCCGTCCGCGGCCGAATCATCACTTGGATCATCAACCGCATTAGTGCCGGCCGCCACCTCCACCCCATCATAAACCCCACCATAATCAGTATCCGGATTATAAGGGTCAGTGCCATAAATATCCTCTTCATCTGCATTTACCAAGGTATCGCCATCCGTGTCATCATCACTGCGGTCGAGTGGGTCAGTGCCTAATTCATTTATTTCCTCTCCATCAGTGACCCCACCATCATCCGTGTCCGGATCATAAGGGTCGGTGTGGTAAACATAAACTTCGTCATAATCCGAAACCCCATCCCCATCAGTGTCGGTCGTGGCATAACAATTATAAAAATTAAGCACCCTCGCCGCCATCACAATAAAATCATAACGCGTTAAGGCCTCGGTGTGGTACTGCGCTTCATCTTCGGTAATCACAAACGCTTCGCCCTCTCCCAGTGATTCATCCAACATCAAATATGGGCCTAAGTCCATGGCCACTTCCAAATAAGGAAGATACCATGGTTCACCAACTGTGACGTCATTAATATCAATCACACCAAGAACATTTAGCGCCTCCAAAATAATTTTTGAACCTTCCGCGCGACTAATCGAAATATTTGGTTTAAACGGCGCCATTCCTTCCTCGTTCAATTCTCCTAAATAACCATAAATAAATTCTTGCAAAAAGGATTCTTTAGTAATTGGGTAATACCATTCTTCTGTGTCCAAAACATCGTAAAAGACATTTGGTAGCTCGTAAGCTTCATCACGCGGGATAATACACAGCACCCCTAACAAAATTTTGGTGAATTCGGCTCGGGTAATAAATTGATTTGGTAAAAAGTACCATTCGCCATCTATGAAAAATCCTTCAATAATTCCCAGTTCCGCTAGATTAAGAATCTCATCATAGTACGGGTCACTAGGATCAAGATCCACAAAAGTATCTGAATCAGCCACCAAAGCATCTGTGTCGCCCCGCACTTCTTCGTAGTCAGTTAAGCCATCATTGTCCGTGTCCGGATCATTAATATTGGTGCCTTCGGCCGCTTCTTCGGAATTTGTAAGACCATCGTCGTCAGCGTCATCATCACCATCCGCCGCATCGTATGGATTTAGGCCGGATTGCAATTCTTCCAAATCACTAATCCCATCGCCATCCGTGTCTGTGGTATCACTGCCGAATTCGCTGCTTTCACTATTTTCCGAGCCCTCAGAAACCGCATCCTGATCAGTAATATCGGAGTTTTCTTCTTCTAAGCCGAGTTCCGAAGCGTCCATGGACTCGAACCCGGAATCATCATCTGAGGCAGCTCGAGGAGCGAGGTAAATCTCCATCCAATCACCACCCAGAGTAATTACAATTGGTTCCGCTCCTTCTTGGTCCGCACCCTCATTAATTGAGTCCAAACTCTTCACATCTAGCGAAACATCGGTTAATCGATAGATATTTCCATCCGTATCAATAATTACTGAACGTTTGTTGTTTTCATCCACAATTGTCACTCCACCGGTGAATAATGGTTCATTAGCCGGGATTTGTTCTAAGTGTAGGGTGTCCGGAAGATTAATTTCTTTGACGTGCACTCCCACCATCTCCGCCGTGCTAGCCAAGTCATATTCAATCGTGGACTCATCAATCTGCACATCAACGTTCGCATCCGGCACAATAAAGATATAAAGCAGTCGTTCGTCTGTCGCGGCATCAATTAGAGCTACTCGCGTTGGCCAAGGTAGCTCGGCACTGTAGACCTCTACTTCCACGGAATCATCCAAAATAGTTAATTCACCAGTTTCGGCATCAACCTCGGCCACTGCTTCATAAAGTGAGTTATAAATCACCCAACTTTCTGAAAGTTCCAAATCATCCACAGTGAAAGCCCCATCGACATCAGTGTAGTATTTACTATTTGAGTCTGCTGAAGGCGTCACAATTAATTCAAATACACCTTCTCGTTCTCGCGCCACGACAATTGGGATATCCGAATCCTCGGGGTCAATCGAGCCATCCACACTGCCGGAGCGGCCCGAAGAAGCAGTTAAGCTAACATCTGGCACATAAACTTCTACCGAGACTTTTGCCCCAGAAGTATTACCAGCTTCATCAGCGACCCATAGTTTGTAGTTACGTGTGGCCAAATCTTCAAACGGCCCAATTTCCATAGTTGGATCACTCCAATCATTTGTAGTTAATCTATCGCCATTCGAATCTGTTAACGGAGCATTATCATAATAATAATCAGCATCGTTTTCCGGATCGCCATCACCATCGGAATCAGTTTCTAAATCAGTGTCATAATAGTATTTAACAATGTCACTTGAAGAATCAAACGAGCCACTACCATCCAAAGTCAAAGTCTTAAACACGGAAACTCGTTGTGAACTAGCGCCAATATTGGCATAAGGGTCATCATCATCAGCACAAACTTGCGGCGCCAGGAGCGTAGTTTCTCCCCAGGTGCCACGGGTGCCATCAGCTTGAATCGAACGCATCGTGGAATAGTAATCACCATTTTCAAGCACAAAATCCATGGCCGGATTATCAGCATCAATCAATAAGTGCCACCCAAAATCTCCTGCTCCATTAAACGTTGTTTCAACCGTGGTTAAGCTGGATAAATATTCAACGGTTAATGAATTATCATAAGTAATCAAATCATCTTCAAACAGCATCATTCCTTCAAAAACAGGTTGCGTTTCTTCGGCTTCTTCCTCGCTAATAACTTCTACTTCACCGCTATTTACGCGCAGAGTTATTTCTCCATAATAAGGGGACGGAATGGCAAATACTAAGTTTTCATCCAACTCTACTGTGAATTCTCCGCCTTGGTCCGTTAGAGTGACAGTCACCTTGCTAGATTCTATAGCGTGGATTAAATCACCGGTTTCTACCGTCATCTCGCCCGAGGATTTTACTTGGGTGTGAGTTCGTAAATCAATAGCTAATTCTGGGTCACCATTAAAGTCTGTGACCCGCACCATGGCGTAGGAGAGTTCTGGCAGAGATAGTAAGGTTCCTTCGGTAGCGACAATTTCGGCCGCACTATAACCAACCGTAATATCATCATTTTCTGCGGTTAGCGCGATTCCAGAAGAAAGTTCGTCCACAGTTTTTTCTTCGGTTCCTTCCAGAGTTTCCGCCTCGAGAATAACTTCTTCTTCGGGATTAATTAGATGGAACCAGTGGGTTTGGTCTGGTTCATCTAAATCAAAATCCGGAATAGCATCAAAATAACGCACTTCATAACCAACATCAGCTGCGAACGCTGGTAGCCAGGACGTGGCCGCTTCTTCATTGTCATAGCCATTGGCCCGGAAAAGATCCACCACCGGAGCCTCTGGTAACAATTCTTCCAGCGTCACAATATCAGGATCTTCGGTTACATAATCATACCCATCATCTTCGGTGAAGTTTTCTTTAAGGAAAATATCCGAATCATAAGCATAGAAAATATCATCATCATCATCGTTTTCAATATCGGTAAAAATAAGATGTGATTCCTGGTCAGCATCAGCCGTGTTATCAATTAAACGTTCATTTATTCCTTCTGCTGAGTTATAAATGAAAATTCCTTTATCCATGACAATCGGAGAATCAAAACCAGATCCCGAACCAGCATCATCTTCAGCGGCATCCACTAAGTAGCGCTGACTGACTTTTTCTAACTCTTCTAGTTCAGACGCAAAAGGCAAGTCAGTGCCTACTGTAGAGAAAGTTTCTACTAAGTAATTACCCATGGCTTTAACCGCACTTTCCGTACTAAACACTGCCTCTCCGGTATCTTCATTACGCGAGACCAAGAAGGTGCTGTTAGTTGGCTCAAAGCCTCCTTGCGAGTCACTAGTATCAATCCACGCTAGGAATTCTCCCCAATCATCATCATTATCATTATTTAAACTAGCCGCCAGGGAATCTGTTTTAAATTGCTCATCTTCAAAATAAGCGAGTAAATCATTACGCATATCATCTACATAAACATCATCTAGATTCATTAAATCACCGGCGTAATAATTGTTTTGAATATCATCAAATTGAGTTTCGATTTCTTCGTCTGTAAAACTTAGGAATCGTTCTTCTGCTTTTATGTGATAGGTTTCCGGGATCGAAGCCACGTACGCTTCTTGCTCGGCTGCTAATTCTTCTAAATCGCGCATTGCTACTTGCCATTGCGCTAGATAAGGCTGAACCATGGAATGGTTGCGGAGGGCGTCTATTGCGGCGTCGTCGGTGTACGAAATATCAAAACCGGCTTCACCGTCACTACCATCTAAGTCTAGGCTTACTTCATCGGGGACAATAGTATCCATAGCTTCGCCGGCCATGTCCGCGGCTGCTCCAGCAGTGACATCCATAGCTGTTTGCATGCCTTGATTTGCCAGTTCTACCAGGTCAGTCACAATGTCATTAGCCGCATCAGCCGCTAATTCCACCACCGTGACAATGCCATCAAAACTAAGCCCTAAATTAACATAAGAAACCACTTCAATTGTATCCACAAAATCCATCCCAATACTTGGCAACTGGAAGCTCACACTTAAATCAAATGGCCAAACCACATCTAGTGGCCGCTGGGTCATATTTTCAATTTGCGTCTTAAGCATGAATTCATCTGTTGGAATAATGCCGGTTTGCACCAAGCAAATAATCTTCATTAGTGCTTTCAAAACCTTAAGCGCTATTTGGACGACATTTGGTAAATCCGGGACTGTTGGTGGGGGAGGGATATCCGGAAGATCCGGGATTGGAATACCAGGAAGCATCGGGAGATCAGGAAGAGGAGGTGGGGCTGGCAACAATGGAATTGTCGGCAGATCCAAAGAAACAGTCGGGATGTCTGGTAGTGGAATCAAAGGTAATTGCGGAATAAGCAGAGGCTCAGCCACAAAATTAATTTCAGGCCATACCACGGTTAATCCGGCCTGAATTTCGGAAATATCCAACACAATATCTGGCCAGCTAGGGAGCAATATTATTGGCGGCTCCGGAATAAACGCCAGCAGTTTCGCCAGCAGTTCATACAGTGTAAAGCGATCATTTGTACACTGATCACAGGAGGCTTGGTAGTCAATCACTAATTGGAAAATAAGCTTCCAGGATTCAAAAGCCTTAGCTACGTCATAAACCGCTTGAACCCACTGTAAAATTCGATCTTTATTCACCAAAATCCAGCCACCAAACAGGTTAATAATCGCATCTAAGTAACAAATAATTTGTTTAATATAGAAAGCTTCAATATTGCGCCATTTCAGCAGTTCGCGTGGGAAATCTTGATAATCTTCTAGAACCTCGATGTTATGCTCCACACTTTCAAGCATCTCCTTAAGTTCATCTAGCAGATCTCTTAGAGCGGCATCCAGCGCATCACTGTCAAAAGTAACGTCAGTTTCGGTTTCGCCCTCTTCATTTTCATAGGTATCAATATCAATGCCATATTTCGTTCTAATTTGATCTTTCATTCCTTCTACCCAGCGTTCAAAGTAGAATCTTTGTTTCATGATTTCGTCTTGGGTGATCCACGGTATCTTAAAAGTGACTTCTTCGGTTTCGATGCGTAGTAGTGGGAAAGATCCTAGCTGCGCCAAGATTTTATCCAGACCGCGCAAGTCTGCTTTTTCAATTTTAACAACTTCTTCTGGTGTAAACGCCCCAATAATAGATAGTGGATCCGGATAAATTATATAAATATCCGGTAAATCAGTTAATTTTGTGATTACTTCTTCTCCTTGTTTTCGGAACCATTCCGCGACCGGAGCCGGGAATCCGGGCACCCGAATTTTGCCCCCCGAATCCGAGGCTACGGCATAAGACCCTAGGTTATAGTTAATAATCCCTCCACTTTCACTCCGCTCCCCGCCACCCGAAAGTGATCCACCGAGGGAGGTTACTTGATTCATACCTTCTTGAATAAAAGCACTAGCCTTTGACATCACGGCTGACAGGGCGTCATTTATCGCATCACAAACTCCCATCGCCTCAAACAGTGGGAGTGCAATCGACCAACACTTACCGGCCAGATACGGGCCGACACACACCGAAAGCGTGGTGCCTAAGGTCAACGTAATAGAGAAATAAATACGCACGGCGGTCGAGCCTTGGAAAGGAAGAGGCGGCCATATTGGTGGGACCCCTGGCACCGGCGCCCCAAAAATCGGAAAATGCACTGGATCAAACATCGAAACCGGAATTCCCATCGCATTAATCGGTCCTGGCACCAAAAACGCGTAATTAACCGGCATTGCAATACAACCACCACCACAAAGCAATTGTGACATTAAGGCTTCCAGGCCATCCGCCACCATATTGGCTACGTCTCCAATTACCCCCACAACTTCTCCGGCTCCTGCCATCACATCTTCGGGGGACACGGAATCACTTGTTTGATCCCATCCGCTATTCAAAGCTCCAGTCACCTCGTTATATAGCGTATCACTCAAATTCAATTCCTCATCATCACCTTCCTCACCCTCTGCTCTTTCGAGCTCCATAAAGTCCGGCATGCCATTTTCATTTTCATCTAGTTCAAAATCAAATCCTAAATCGGCTAGGACATCGATTTTTTCAGTAGCTTTGGGTGGGTCTTCTTCGGCTGAGGTTTGTTTGGTGTAATTAACTTTTGCTAGACCATCTTCGGTATAGGTTCCATTCGAATAAAAGAAAATCATCTGTCCCGAAGGATTGTCCTCGGGGCTTGCTCCAATATCTGGTAAATAATCATCCGGATAACTAGTGTCTAAATCATCACCAACAAAAATATTCACCACGGGCATGGCCATTCCGGCCACGGTTCCTTGATACGAAATACTAGCTGAGTCACCAGCTCCAAAATTCAATCCACTTACCACAAATGGCCGTAAGCTTTGCCCGGATTCAAGCACTTCAAGTCCCGCGCACTCTGACCCCGTGCAATCAAAACTATCCCAATCCAACTCAATCATGCTCGAAACTACATCTGTTACTGAAAGGTTAGTGACTGGCGTTCCGCCACTGTTTATCAAATTAATAGTATATTCAATCGTGTCACCATCTTCTAAATTGCCACCATTAACATCGGAAACTGTTTTTGTGGAAGTAGAAAAATTCTCATCAAGATCCGCGTAAAGGAAGGCCACGGTTTCGGTGACCACCAGTTCATCCATTTCATAAGTAAGGGTTTCCGTGCTGCCGTCCACCAGGGCGGCTAGTTCATCAATAAATTCCGAATCAAATCCACTGGTTGAAAAAGCAGACTGAGCCTCGGCAAATTTAGCATCAAAGTCTGGTGTGCTTTCCCCGGTGCCTGCTGGGAATTCTTTGTACCACCCATCATCTTCTGGAGTAGTAGGGTCCTCTTCTACCATGCCATCGTAATAGATCAGCACTTCTTCAATTAAATCTGCGGATTCATCCATTTGTAGACCGACGTCGCCAATTTCTTGGCCTTCTGTTTGCATCACGCCCTCATCATTATAAAAAACATAAATCACGCCATTAATATCGGAAATCACTAGATCCGGATAATCATCGTAATTCATATCTTCTGCTACGATTTGTTTAATTTGCGAGCCATCAATTTCTAGCTCCAAATTCTCTCTTATAAAATTCGACTCATAATTAGTGTAAAGATAAATACAAATTTCACCTTCAATACAAGCCTCGTTAGTTGCCACCACCAAATCAGTTTGTCCATCTTGATTAAAGTCACCTTCATCCAGGTCAATAATCCCGTTGGTCAGGTTCATTAAAAGTCCTTTGTTTTCAAAACGCGGATAAGCATCTTTGTTTTCCAGGAGCTCAATAGCCCCGTTTTCAAAAGCCACCAAAAGATCCTCTAAACCATCGGAGTTGTAATCCAGCATGGTCATATCCTGGATGGTTTCATTGCCCGCCAAAATCAATCGCCCCACCCCAGAAGTAAAGCCTGTATTTGAAACGCTCTGTGGATTCCAATCTGTTAATCGAATAGTTGGATCACCTAAAACAATCCCAATATCCGAGGCATAATACTGATTAGCTTCACCCACAGTTGAACCATCGGAAAGCAGCAACATAAACTTGTTATCACCCTCAAAACCAATTCCTTGCGCCTCACCAGCTGTTTCTAGTGAACTATTTCCAACCCCTGGTTTTTGGCTTCCCGAAAGAGTAGAAGTTTTATCCACCACAAACATCCCGGTGGGGGCCTTGGTGGAGTTCCCACTATAAGCAGCGCGGTACCCATATTCGCTAGAGTTAATCCCGGTGAAGTAAACACCTGGTGTTAACAAAGTCCAATCTTCCCAATCAAAATGCTCATCCAACTGCGTCACATCATTTTCAAAAGTTTGTTTAAGCATCACGCGTAAAACAGACGCTTCGCCCAGCATCACATCAAAAGCAAACGATCCGTAATCTTCATTTATTTCAAAATAATAATCCGCATCATAAACCTGAATTTGCCCATCTGGTTCAAAACGAATAATTTCATCGCCGTCCTCTACAAAACTAACATTGCCGCGGAACTGTTTAATTTCGTAGCGAGTGTTCTCTGAAATTGGTTTAACATAAATTCCATCATCTTCAGCCGCGCTTAAATCATAATCATTCTCCACAATATAAAAATCTGAAGAATCCAAAACAATCGCTCCTTCGGCCACAGTCATTTGCGTCAAAAGATCTTTAACTAAAAAGCGAGAAGGAAAAGTCATACTATTGGCCGGCACTAATTGCACATCCACTTTGTTTCCATCTAAAACCGACAGCTTGCCTTGTGAATCCATGAGCGCCAGCGGGGCATTAGGATTTGGGTCACTAGTTAAACTAACCGAAGCCTGAGTTTTGCCAGAAAAAGTAAACCAACCACCCCAGTAATCTTCCTGGGTTACTTCGCCAAACGGAGCCCCCAGCAGGGCCGCAAACAACACCTGCGGCTCAATATCTTCAAAAGAAGTCCCAGCTAACTGCAACACCGTGTCTAGGGTCAGCGTTCCCGAAAGAGCCGTGCGCTCGCCCCCGGTTTCGCCGGTAGCGACAATATTAATAGGACCGGTTAAATCATCGGCTGTGACTGTAAATGATCCCATTCCACCCGCTAAAGTAAGCGAGCTTGAATCTACTTCTCCAAAAGGCTCGGCCATTTCCGTGACTCGCATCGTGACACTTGTCGACGAATCTGTATAAACAAAATTATCATATGCATCAAACGCTTTGATCAGTACTTCAGCTGATTCGCCGGTCGGGATAAAGCTGGAATCCGAAGAAAGGCCCAAACGATAAGTTTCATTTGGGAGCAAAGTAATAGCCGCGGTCGCCGGGTCAAAACCAATCATCGACGCCGTAATGTAGGCCGTGCCTGCCACCGTCGAAGTTGTGAAATCCACTTCGGCTTGTCCGTTAGTCATTTCCATTGTAATCACGGGTTCCTCATCCGTAAGCGTGCCCAGTATTTCATCTACAATCATGAACGTCACCTCACCGTTAAAGCCGGTAAGTGGCGCCCCAGAATCATCCAAAACCGCCCAAACAGTCATTGTCGTGCTCGTGGCTCCGTTTGCAGTCATTTCATCATTAGAAGCCATTAATTGCAGTTCAATGTTATCCGAAATTCCGATATTTAAACTAGTTTCAATATTCTCTAGGGTCGCGGTAATTGTCGCTGTTCCTTCTTCGTCTCCCGAAGTTAAATCAAACGCCAAAACCCCTTCATAAAGAGTTACTTGCGTGCCCACTTGGTCTGGATCTTCGTCTAAAGTTTCGTCGAGTGTTCCGGGTCCATCAACTGTTAGAGTCACTCGTTGCGGCGACATGTTGGCAATATTTCCGTAAAAATCATTTAGAACAAGATAAATTTCTGTTTTGCTTAAACCTCCGGTTTTTAGGTAATAGGAAGTTGGCGTAAGCGAAGCGGTGTACGGATCTCCAGGGTAAACATGTACAGTTGTATCCATTATTGGGAGAGCCTCCGGCAAAATTTCCGCTGTAATTTCTAAATAACCAGACGTGGTGCTAGATAGGATTTCAGTTTCTGCTACCCCGTTTGTTACTTGAATTTGTTCACGCAAAATTGCGGCATACGGATAGTCTGGGTCAATCGCTACAAACTCTACAATACTTTCATTATCGTCTTTAAAAGGAATTCCGTATTCATCAATAATTTGCGCTTTTAGGAAAAGCTGAGAAGTCCCATCCGCTGGCATTTCCTTGGTAAATAGTAGAGTTTGGTACAAAACTTCATCAGAAATAACCTGGTACGCTGAATCACGCGTTAAATACGCCCCCATTACATAAGCACCCTCATCATAGTCTAAATAAGTTTCTTCATCGGATTTGTCATTGGGGTCAGAGCCAGCTAATACCTCGCTTCCATCGGTTATGCCGCCGTTGTCTGTGTCTGGATCCAGCGGGTCAGTGCCATATAATTCTTCTTCGGAATCCAAGAGCCCATCACCATCAGAATCTTCATTGGCATCATCCGGGATAATAATAGTGACATCTCCATCACCATCCCCAGTCCCGTCTCCGTCCCCATCTCCGTCCCCATCCGCATCTCCGGTCCCATCACCATCACCATCGCCGTCTCCAGCCAAGGCATCATCATCCGGATCGTTAATCGCATTCGTACTGTTCACCACTTCTACAAAATCACTCACGCCACCATAATCAGTGTCTGGGTTATAAGGAGAAGTCCCGACATTATACATTTCAAAATTATCCGAAAGGCCATCGCCATCCGTGTCGTCATCACGACAATCTTGAATCCTAAGTAAATTCCCAACCATCATCGCAAACTCACCGCGCGTAATTGGTTCTTCTAACCACGTTTTAACCGAGGTTTGCCCCTGGGCGGGGTCTAGTTCACTTGCTAGCCACGCTGAAAAATCACTACTCGGATAAGTATCAATTTCCATGTATCGTCCCTCTGGATACAAGCCTTTTTCTTGGGCCGCCAACACGTAATTTATGTACCAAGGCAGGGTAAAGTCTGAAATTTCCTCTACCGAAATAGCCGCTGTTTCCAAAAGAACTTTGCTAGCTTCAGCTCGGCTCATGGTGTTAGTTGGCAGATAATAACCTTCGTATTCACCCCATTTATAACCCGAAACCAGCTCCTCGTTGCGACTATGAGCCACACAGTAATATAACGTTGGATCAATGTTGTTATCCGGGAAAGCATGCGTGGAATAAGTTGCTTCAATTGATTCCTGAGCCGCACTAATAAACGCCGTACAATCCAAACAAATTGCCCCTAGATTTAGTTTAGTAAACTCTTCACGCGTGATGGGGTTTTCCGGGCGGAAAGTCCCGTCTGCATACCCGTCAATCACTCCTCGCGTAAACAATTCTACAACATCATAAAAAGCTTCGTGATCCACAAAAATATCACTAAATAGCCGCTCTCCAGCCTCGCGTGGATCATAGCCGTTCATTAATTCCGAATAATCCTCAAATCCATCCTCGTCTGTGTCCACGTCATACAAATCAGTTGAAATTGTCCATTCACTCAAATCATCCAAGCCTTCTTCATCTGAATCTAGTAAATCCGACGCCGCGTAAGCAAAAGGTAGCAGCGAGCGAACCCAATTAACCCACGAAAATTCGCTGTCTGATGAAAGCGTTACCAGTTGATCGTCTTCGGAAAGCCCGAGCATATCTAGCAAGCTAGTCTCTGAACCAATCACAATATCAAATAAAACGCTCGCTCCGACCCCCACTGTAAAATGTAAATGAGGATTAGTAACATCTATATAAGTGCTGCCAAGTCCCAGTTCAACCACATAGCCTTCCTTTAAATAAATCTGCCCATCCGGCTCTACCAACCCAACTTGAAGGCCTTGATAATAAAGCCCAACTGTTGTTCCATCCGGCTCATCAATAAACAAGGCTTCCCAATCATCTGAAGTATTGGCATCCAAAATTCGCACATTATTAACCGTGCCACTTAAACCTCCTAAATATTCAATTATAATTTCTTTTTCATCTGGAACTAAGAAGAATTCCGCTACCACGGAGTCACTTTCTAGGTGAGTAATTCCTAGTCCAGCGGGCAAGCCAGCCGCTCCTTCTAGGGCGGTTAATTCATAATTGAGCGTATCTTGTAATTCCACTTCACCGTTAGCCGCGTGAATCACAGCAATAACATTATCGGCTTCATCCAAAACCAGCACGTCCTCTAGCGTCTCGGTGCTGTAAATCGCGTCTTCGGTTGTGTATTTCTTTTCGTAAGTCGATAGTTTTAAATAGCGGAGCTTGCTCGTTAAAGAAGTGGTATTTGATTGAACCCCTTCAATATTTTCGCTAGTCCCCACGGCTTGCAGCGTAAAAGTGCCACCTTCCTGCGTGGTAGAGATTTTAAAAACAGCTTCGCCCTGATAAATATCCAACCCACTAATATCTATAATTTGAACGTAATCATCGCCATCCGTAATCTGCAATTCAACATCTGAAAAGTTGTCATAAGTATTTGTAATACCCCTGGCATTCAGGGCTCGCACGGTTAATGTGGACCAGTCCGCGCCATTAGCCATTAGCACTCGGTCTTCATCCCATTCCAAAGAAAGCTGGGTAGTTCCCCCGGCACCATCCGGGATTCCATCTTTATCATCATCCAGCGAATAAGGCGCGTCATCAGCTGTGTCCGGAATACCATCCGAATCAGAATCTTCTTCTATTGGCGGCCCACAACTTAACGTTAATCCTTCGTCAATTGATTCCCCAACTTCAGCCACTGCATCCATCCCAGTTCCAACCGTTAATTCAATAACCCAATCAATAATGTCTTTAATCCAAATAAACGGGAACCACGAAATATGGCTGCTATTAGGATTATTAATATCGTAATCTTCTTCCTCATCATCGCCTAAGCCGTCATTGTCTTCATCCTCATCGTCTTCCGTACAAGTCCCATCCGGACAATTAAATTCTAAATCCAACTCATCCGACACTATATTGGCATAAAAACTCATGTTCATCAGATCGGATTCCCCATCAGCCACTAAATAAAGTGTTTCAAAACCGTTTTCTGGTTTACCGACAAACGGCTCGCTATCCGGGCTTAAATACTGCTCCATCACCCATAAATGTTTTTGATCCAAATTCATTTCTTTCCACGCAAAAGCATCGTCCATTTGTTCCTGGAATATCTCTTCACCCAGCAAATCAGTTAGGAAAGTGGCATTGCCACCAGACGCCCCCGGGACATCCAAAATTTCTTCCTGTGATTCTTCAAGAAATGTTTCCATTTCGGCCCAGCTATCAATGTCATAAAGGTTTGGGTAGTCGATTCGTTCATAGCGATCGTTTTGATTTTGGAACGTTACATGCCGGGGATTATCTACGGGCAAGGCCATACTGTACATGGCATCTAACTGCTCCGAAATTGTGTAAGCGGTCGGCTCTACATGTTTATATAAACTCGAAATAAAATAAGCATCATCAATATTATCTGTGTCCGCTGACGTTAACGGAGCAGTGTCTTCTTTTACATACTCCCGTTCAATTTCCATAGTCACCGAAGCAATACTGTCTAAATCATCCACAGTGACCGAATAACTATCATTCCCACGAATAAAAAATCCACCAATTTCTTCCTGGCTATCTTTGTCTACCGGTGCTGCCAAATCTCCAAAAAACGCTCCTAGCGTGTAATAAACATCTTCTCCCGGCGCTCCAAACAAGTAAATATCATCCACATCTTTAATCGGAATATCATAAGCCGGATCATTTCCTAGTCCCGCCCCGTCATTAAGATCCGCAATAATCTCTTCAACCTCTAAATCAAAATCATCTTCATCATAATCTCCGTCCCCATCCACATCATCCCCATCATCTTTTCGTCCTTCATCAACATCATCCAAAAGATCGGCGTAATCTTCCGAAAAATTACGGGCATAATACCAGTACCCTTCCACACTATCTTCATAACTATCATCACTGTCACTCCTGCTACTTCCCACGAATTCTTCACTTTCTTTAAAGTTATAACAGGAGCGATAATCCACATAAATACTCTCAGCTTCATCATCTGGGACATCTTTGGTGCCCACCCGACTGCGCACTGGGGCTGAGGCTAGGGCTGGGAAACAATACTCTGGCGTCTCATAAAAATTTGCAAAACAACCCCCGTAATCTTCTCCCTCTTTAATGTCGCTTCCTTCTGGCTCTTCACCCCAAACTCCAACAGTATCAAAATCATAAACTCGTGAGCCATATACAAGCTTACCTTCCCCGTCATTATAAGAACCAAGATACATAGAACATTCTACTGGGGAGCTAATTTCGTCTGGAGTTTGTCCGTAAATATAAACTTGATTGGGGTAGTAAGTTCGATGTCGCACCCCGTGATTAATAAATTCAAAGGTAAAATCTTCTTCTGTAGCAGCGTCATCACCGGCGATAACTGTTCCTTCAATAGTAACTCGCGTCATCATCGGGATGTCTGCTGCCAGATCATTATCCTCAACAAAATCATCCACCGCATCTTCGACAATCTCATTCGCGGCCCACAAAGCCAGTTGCACGTACTCATCGCGTTTGCCAATTAACCCCGGAATTGTTTCCCGATCACTAACGGCGTAACCATATTCATCATAATAACTAAAAAGATAGCGTCCCGTGTAATTAGTCCACACATTTATATTTCCCAAAAATTTTCTAAACATTTCCGGATATTTTTTGAAGAAACTCTCCACTACCATTTTTGATTGAATATCCGGAAGATCGGTAAAATCATCGCCACCATCATCTGGATCTCCAGCGCGGTCTTCATCAATTAAGCCGTCTCCATCCGCATCATTATCTGCGGTGGTGTCCTCATCACAAAACCCATCTTCATCATCATCATTCGCCATATCACCATTACAAGCCGTTGGCATACAACGCGAGCCATCACGCCTAGTATTACTGGCTTTAAAAGTCAGCCCATCATAATCATCCGGGTCAGTCCCAGAAGGGGAGGGTGAAAAACAATTTGGATCATAGGTCGGATAAATTTCATCAACATACATTGCCGCAAGCTCTTCAGCCTCCTCCTCACTAGGCTTATTCCAGAACGGGCTCCGCTTTTTAGTATGGTCAGAATCTAGCACCTCAATTTCCCAACCATTAGGCCAACCATCACCATCCCAGTCTTGGCTATCACCATCATCATCAATCTCACAAGACCCCACACAACCGTCTCCATTAGAATCGCCTGGTTCATCTTCGTCTGTTAATAGGTCACCATCGTTGTTGTTGTCATCTACCCCGTCTTCATCCACGTTATTGTCACCCACGGAACACGGCACCCCATCTCCATTCGAATCCCAGAGCGATTCACTCTGGTCCCAACAATCCCGGTCATTATCTATACCGTAATAAAAATTCCCATCATCTTCATCAATTAAGCCGTCATCATCATCGTCATATCCGTTTTCTGGATCTTCATCCACTTCGCCGTCATTATCATTATCACTGCCGTCACCACCGGCTAGCTCGCCATTCATTTCTAAATAAAGGTCGCGCGCCAGGTCACTGGTATAGCGTTTATAAGCAATGTCTTCCCAGTGTTCAATAAAGCGGTCATAAGCCTGCACACTGGTTTCATTCAGCGAATCTTTTTCCGCTAAGGTGTCAGCGTAGAATAATTTTTGGTCAAAATCTGCGAATTCCGAATAGCCCATCCGGTACAAATAGTTCTTGTCAAAATACTCGGCCAATAGTTCCAAACCATCTTCGCCATCTTGTGGAGCCCGGATTACCCCGTGCCATACTTCTGGTTGTGGGTTTGCTAGGGAAGGGCTCGGCTCAAAATCTCCAGTTACATTATTATAAAGGTAAACTTTGTCCTCAAAGTCTGTGTACGGGTACAAACTAATATAGCGATTCTCGTTTTTATTCACTACTGGGAGAGGGATTTCGCCAATAATCACCACGCCACTTAGTTTGGTGTTCGCATCAAGGTCGCCATCGCCTTCGAAATAGAGTTTTTCCAGAGCTTGGGCAATGTTTACCGGATCTTCTTCGTTGTTCGTTCTTATAATTAGTGATTTTGTAAGCGGCATCGCTTCCTGAACATTTTCAGCGTAACGATCGATACGCGCTTTCAAGGTGGTTTCGCGCGCCCCAGAGTATTCATCCGAAAGACCGACATAATCGGTAGAATTACTATAAATGTCCTCATCCACCAAAATCGCAACCACTCCCAAGTTCTGTTTAACACTCCGACCCATAGAAAGATCGATGTTGAGCATTTGGGTCCCAAGTAGGCCGACCAGTATCCAGGTGGAGATCACACGTTTTGCAGTAGGGGAGAGGCGCATAATTTTTTGATATATACCACAGTGTCCGACCCAGATGAGGGGTCGAACCAGTAGAAAATGGCTTGTTTAAGCCAAAAAACGCTAATTTAAATTCAACCAATATTATACGCCCCCACTCCTGAAAAATAAAGCAAATAACAGGTTAAAACCCCTATTTTTACCAAATAAGGTGTGGACAGGTTAAAAGGGTGAGGTGTGATTTAAGGGTTTAGTGGTAGACCGTGTAAAAAGCTTCAGCATCATCCCCACTACAAGTTACACCTTCAATAAAATATATAAAATCGGATAAAGAGATGATGTCAGGATCAATAGCGTCATCACAAAAATAACCTGGCAGGTTTCCTGGTACAATCTCCATTTCAGCTATTAGGGCATAAGATGAAGGTGATGAACCTCCATCTGAATAGGTCATTACCATATAGTAATAATCATTACTACAATCTGTAGGTTCTCCGTCGCTGGGGTCGGAAGGCACAGTCATATATGTTGACAACGTGTCACCAAGCTCAATATCCGTAGCTCCATCGCTGACACAATCTTCTTCAAATCGGCTTCCATCAAAGTCAATATTCGGATACTCCCCATGATCCGCATAATACATTTCTAGGGCCGTTGCAACCTGTTGCAGGTCTGCTTTGCGCTGTACATCGCGCGCTCGTGCCGGCCCTTGCGAAATCCGCGGCACCAGGGCCACTGCCAAAATCCCAATAATAGTAATTACAATTAGAAGTTCGATTAGGGTGAAGGCTTTTCGGTGGGCCATGGTATTAGTTTTTAGTGATAAATAGTATAATAAGCGTTATCTTCAGACCCATCACAACTTTCATTTTCAACAAAATTAGAAAATATCTCCATATTATTTACTCCTCCAGGAATCGTGTCATTGCAAAAATAATTAGCACTATCTCCTGGTACAATTTCCATATGGGCAACCAGAGCATATGCAGAAGGGGTAGAGCCCCCATCCGTATAAGGCATAACTTTATAATAATAATCATTAGTGCATACCATTGGTGAGCCTGAGCTAGGGTCAGCCGGGACATCTAAATAACTACCCAAATAAGAATCAAGGTCTGCTCCACAAATTTCTTCCGGAAGGCCACTGTCACTATTCGCATATTCCCCATGATCCGCATAATACATTTCTAGGGCCGTTGAAATCTGTTGCAAGTCTGCTTTGCGCTGCACATCGCGCGCTCTTGCCGGCCCTTGCGAAATCCGCGGCACCAGGGCCACTGCCAAAATTCCAATAATAGTAATAACTATTAAAAGTTCAATTAGAGTGAAAGCTTTGAATCTTTTCATGGGAGGGGAGTTATTATTCTTAACCATTATAAACAAAATAACAAAAACCCCTCAATAGCAAATATCAAGGGGTTTTGAAAGTCCAAAAAATCTATCTTTCGATCACGTAATAATAAGGAGCGCTACTATCAACGGCACAAACAGTAGCATCAAAAGAAAGTGGATCCCAGTCATCAACCGGACAATAATAGCTCGCTGTTGTGGAAAGAATCTCAGTCTCCGTCCCAATCGTATAACCGGCACCATCGGTAGACATATAAATATAATTAGCCCCTGAACAGTCACCAGCCGAGGCCCCAGCAGGAGGAGTAGGAAATGTTCCGCCAAGGTAATTTTTTAAATCTTCTCCAGTGTCGCCATCCCCATCTAAACATTCAAAGTCGGCAGTTGCTGCTATTGGATACAATCCCGTGTCCGCATAGAAAAGCTCCAACGCTGAAGCAATATTATTCATATCTGCTTTTCTCTGTACATCTCTAGCTCTAGCTGGTCCTTGTGAAATACGCGGCACCAAAGCAACCGCTAAAATACCAATGATCGTGATTACGATCAAAAGCTCGATAAGGGTAAAACCCTTTCTTTTTCTAATGGGAACATTCATACGTTGGGAGGTTTACTGAATTAAGTTGTCATTAGTCTACAATAACCTCTTATATTGGGCAATGTTTTTAGCTATAATAAAACTGTGAAAACCCTCCCTAAGAAAAATCCGCGCGCTTTTACCTTAATAGAGCTCTTGATAGTTATGGTGTTGCTCGCGATTTTGGGGACGATTTCTTTTGAAGGAATTGTGAACGCTCGTAATCACGCCCGTCTTAAAAACGTCACTAATACTGTTGTTGGCATGATCCAAACCGCTCGTAGTTACGCACTTTCTAGTATGGAAATGGATTTAGGAGCTGACGGGATTTGTGAGGCCACCTATTATTACGTTAGTTTTGATACGGACTCTACTCCGGATGTTATTTATTTGTACGCTTATTTAGATGTCGATGGGGACGACTGTGGCACGGCTGATGCTAGTTATGAATTAGATAGCGTGGAAATTTACGAAGATATTTTAATCACTGCGGCCCCAGATTTTATATCTTATGAAGCGCCCCTTGCTGATGTGGGCATTGACCCTGTACCAGTCCCAGCTTCCGACCCAACACAAATCGAGCTCCAAACTTTTGATGGCACCTTTACCAAAACAATCGAAGTTTATTTAGTCTCTGGTTTTCCCGAACTAGTTGATTAAAGCGTGCCCACCACATCCAGCAAACCAAAAATCGGTTGCATTACCGCCACAATCAATCCCCCTACAACCAGACCCATGGTCACCATAATAAAAGGCTCGAGTAATTTCGACATGTTCGCAGCCATCTGATCAACCTCGGCTTCATAATAATCCGCAATTTTATCGGCCACTGGCGCCAGTTCTGCGGTTTGTTCTCCAATTGCCAGCATCGAAACCAGCATTTCCGGGAACAAAAATTTGCTATCCGTTAGGTTTTCAGCCAATGGAATACCACGTGAAACATCTTCTGCTGCCAAAAGTAGGCGCTTTTTATAAACTTCATTCCCCACGGCATCCGCATCAATCTGGAGTCCCTTTACAATTGGGATTCCACTCTGAATCAAGCTACTCAAACTCCGCGTAAACCGCGAAATTGCCACATACCGCAACAACAATCCAAAAATTGGCAAATGTAACAAAATATTATGCCAGTGGTATTTGCCATTCGGCGTTCTTTTCCAGAGGTAAATCGCGCCAATAACCACCACTAATCCACCAAAAATCATCTGATAATAATTAACCACCGCATCACTCAACCCCATCAATAATCTAGTTGATGTTGGTAATTCCGCATTAGACTGCGTAAACAGTTCCATAATTTGCGGCACCACAAAGGCCAAAATCACAAAAACCGCTCCCAACATAATCGTAAACACCACAATCGGATAAATCATGGCGCCTTTAATTTTCGAAGCAACCGCCGCACTTTTTTCAACCTGTCTTGCAATCTGTTTAAGCACCTCATTCAAGCGTCCTGATGCTTCACCCGCTCGGACCATCCCAATCTGCGCATCACTAAAAATTCCGGGGAAATCCTCCATCGTAGTCGAAAGAGTCTGGCCACTTTCTACTTTAGCAGCCATGCTCCGGACCGTCATTTTAAGACGCGGATTATTTAACTGTTCCGAAAGCACATAAAGTGCCCGGATCAATGGCACTCCCGCACCAATCATAATCGCCAATAATTGGAAAAACGACACCTTATCTTTGGTTTTGATAGTAGTCATTACCGACTGAAACTTATCGTTCAAATTTCGGTACGAACTAATTACTCCACCACGTTCATTTTTTTCTTTTTCCGTGGCTGCTTGTTCGGCGTCAGCCGCCGCTCCAATTTCTAGGATATCAACCTCATTGGTGACTTCTTGGGCTGGAGCCTGGTTTTCAGTAGTAGTTTCTTCCATAATTAAAATAAATTATTCATCTGATGGGCGAGCTACACGGTAAACTTCCGCGAGCGTAGTTTCTCCTTGTAAAGCTTCTAAAATCCCACTTTGTTCAAGGGTGGTCATGCCTCCTTTTATAGCCGCGGCTTCTAGTTCCATTACCGAGGCTTTTTTAATAAGAAGAACACGAAGGTCATTGCTCATTTGTAATACTTCATAAAGTCCCACTCGGCCTTTGTAGCCGATTTTGTCACATTTTTCGCAACCCACTGCTTCGTAAAAAGTTAAGTTTTGGAGAAGTTCAGGTTTGTAGTTTTTACGTTCTTCTTCGGAAAGTTTATCCAAGGCTTTTTGGACTGTCATTTTGGTAGCTTCTTCTGTTTGAGTTGGTTTTTTGCAATCTGGACAGAGCTTGCGGACCAAACGTTGCGCAATAATTGTATTAACTGTTGCGGTCAGCAAAAAGGGAGGAACTCCCATATTATCAATTCGAGTTAGCGTTTCCACGGCACTATTCGTGTGAATTGTAGAAAGAACCAAATGTCCGGTTAGGGCTGATTCAATGGCCACATCCACGGTTTCGCGGTCACGGATTTCTCCCACCATCATGATATCCGGATCCTGACGCAGGGCGGCGCGGAGTCCCCGCGCAAAATCATATTCAATATCGGGATGCATTTGGCTTTGTGAAAGCCCATCCATCTGGATTTCTACGGGATCTTCAAACGTCAAAATATTTACATCAGTTTTATTTAGAATCTGTAAACAAGAGTACAAAGTAGTCGTTTTACCAGATCCAGTTGGACCACTAGTAAGGATAATCCCATTCGGCAGAGCTAGTGATTTTTTGAGATTTTCTAATCCCACTCCACTTAAACCCAAATCTTCCAGGTTCGGAATTTCACGCGTTCTTTCTTGAATACGCATTACCACTTTTTCACCATTTACAGTTGGCAAAGTAGAAACACGCAGGTCCATCTCGCGGCCATCCGGAGTTGTTACTTGCGCCCTTCCATCTTGCGGAATGCGTTGTTCATCAATTTTTAAATTCGACATAATTTTTATACGAGAAACCACGGCCGGGTGAATATTTGTTGGATATTCCACCACTTGCCGCAAAACACCATCAATACGATAGCGGATGCGCACCGTGTTGCGGGCCGGTTCAATGTGAATATCAGAAGAGCGAAGCACTACAGCGTGTGACATTGAACTCATTACTAATTGGGGAATATTCCCGGCAATTATAGCTTGTTGAAGTACTTTTAATTGATCATCCAGCGCTGGCGTTGCGGCTCCATTTGCTGCCGCTCCGTTTGCTGCTGCCGCCGGTTTTGCCGGTTGAGCTGGGGCTGGAGTAGCTGGCATTACGGCCGCTTTATTTGGGGCCGCTTCAGTTGGGGCTGGAGCCCCGTTCGCCAAACCAGGAAATAAAGGCGCATCTCCATCTCCGCTACTCTGCGCAGCTGGTTGTCCATTTGTAGCCGTAGCTGGTGTTGGGACAGGATTAGGCACTTTGTAGGTAAGCGTTAAGGGACAATTGAACCCGTAAGACATCATCTTCACTCATTTGAAGATTGATCGACTCAACAGACATTAAACGAACTCCACTTTCCAGCGAGCCCGAAGTTTCAATGAATTCTAAAAACTTGCTAAAATTTCGTTCCGAAGCTTCAACTGTCATGCTAATCGGCAGAACCCGATAAGTATCTTGCTCAGTTAGTGATCCGTACGACATTTGACTTATAAAAAAC
Source organism: uncultured Candidatus Peribacteria bacterium (assembly GCA_964473745.1). GTDB lineage: Bacteria > Patescibacteriota > Gracilibacteria > UBA1369 > UBA12473 > JABJMC01. The sequence continues at coordinate 11,756 of CAYYQE010000005.1, read as the reverse complement.
GGATTGGAATCATAATGATTTTCAAAAGCAAAATCATCCAAAATTCGAGTCAAACTAGTTAAATCCTCACCACTTGGTAAAATTGCCGAAATCTTTTCAGTATTAGCATCATAAGTTTCCACATAATCCTTTTTTGCATCTTGATAATCATCTAGAACCTCATTGCTCTCCTGTTCAAGTTCAAGTAGCGTGTTGTCTGCAATCGCCAGTTTAGTGTTGATGGAAGACAGGTCAGAATAGCTAGTGTAGCTATAGTATCCCACTGCCCCCAACACAATCAGCGCTAGGATTAGAGGGATCTTACTTGGTTTGTCAGTAGACATAATTCAAAAAGTTTAAAAATTACGAGCGGGGGACTGGTTTGCGTTCGTTGTCTTCATCCCCAAAGAAAAGTTCTTTTAAAACATTAAGCATATTGGTCGCACCAGAATCAAAAGTCTCTTCTTCGGCGGCTTCTTCAGCCACTTCTTCTTCGACTTCCTCCGCCACAACAACTTCTTCCTCTTCTTCAATAATCACCGTAGCTACGGCATCGCGATCATCATCACCTGCTTGCATGGTCATTTCCAAACTAAAGGAGGCTGAAAAATCATCGTCAGAGCTTTCACTCTTACTAAACGATCGCGTTGTTACATCTGCAAAATAGGTAGATAACTCAAGTTGGTCTACCAAATCAGAAATAAGTGAAAAGTTCAAAGTATCATCAGTTCGAGTTTCTCCTCGGACACTTCCTTTCGTACTCGCTAGGTTAAAAGAAAGATTTGAATATTCAATATTACTAGGTATTCCGCTCCCAAAAAGTGGGTCGATTTTTTTCGTTACATTTTCAACTTCATCCAGAATAGATTCCCAATTTACGCGACCATTTCGAATCGCCAAAATTGTTGAAGTCTGATCTTTGCTGATCGCGGTAGTTTGCGTAAACAAAGATTCAACTGTTTCAATGGCGAGATCTTCGGTGAGATCAAGCGCTTTTACATCGTTAGTCAGGTCTCTGGCATTAAGTAGGGCCAGGGCTCCCTCTAAATTGCTTACTTCTTGAAGGGATTCTTCATCCTCTAAACCTCGTAGAGCCTGCTTTTCATCACTGATGTGTAGTTTTAGTAAACTTATGTAAGAGTCTTCAAGATCCACAACCGAAACATCACCAGTCAAAAGTTGTCTTGGATAAAAAGTTTTACGTAATCTCTCTTGAGCGGTTGTTAAGGCTTCATTCATGTCTTTTTGCAGGTCAGCTAGGTCTTCATCTAGGGCCGCTAGTTCGTTGGTGGCCGTATAATCAGATTCATATTGTGAATTTTTAACTAAGAATGAGTCAGCCGCTGTCGTGAAATCATCTAGAGCAAATTTAGTTATCAACAGGTTGTAAAGGTTGATAGAAGATTGCTGGTCCTGAAATGAGGCTTCGTAACTAATTAATTCTTGAGTGGGGTTGGCCCCAAACCAAGTAAAAGTTTCTGAAAGTTGAGTATGAAAAAATCCAAAAACAAGAACTCCAAGAATAACAGAGAATTTGAAAAGAAAAGCCCCAAAATTAAATTGACGAGCGCGAACATCAAGTCCAGCACTAGTTTTTGGTTTTGGGCCCAGAATTTGGCCTTTTTCAGGGTCATTTTGGGACATAACCGCGTTTACCACGCCAGATTCAGTGGCTGTGGCTGGAGTTTGAGTAGGAGTTGGTTGTCCGAACAGGTCGGGAACCGGAGCGCTAGCAGTTGCATCGTTCAAAGAAACGACCGGAACCACTGTTGGCGCACCTGGGGCGTCGGGCGCAGCACTCGGCTCTGCTTGGAGCTCTGGGAAGAGAGGTGCATCGTTCATGCTGTTGGTTTTTATTTTTTAAATCTTAATATTTTACCAAAAAACGGGAGGAAAAGCAACTCTGTTATCACGTGTTATGCCAAATCCTCACTAAAGTGCCAAAAAAAAGACGGCCATAAAGGCCGCCTTTTAATAACTTTTTTAGGAGCTGCTTTATACCAATTCAACAGTAGCGCCAGCTTCTTCGAGTTGTTTTTTGAAGCCATTAGCTTCTTCGGTTTTTACACCTTCTTTGATAACTTTTGGAGCGGAATCAACAAGTTCTTTTGATTCTTTAAGACCAAGTTGAGTGATTTCACGAACAACTTTGATAACTGCGATCTTTTGTGATCCAGCATCTTTAAGCTCGATGTCATAAGCATCTTTTTCTTCAGCACCACCAGCAGCAGCATCGCCACCAGCCGCCGGAGCCGCCGCAGCAGCTACAGGAGCAGCAGCACTAACACCGAATTTATCTTCCATTGCCTTTACAAGGTTGGCAAGATCAAGAACAGTAAGTTTTTCGACCATGTCGAGAACTTTTTCGGCATCTTTTGAAAGGGTTATTTCGTCAGACATTTTTGAGTAGGGTTAAATTGATTGATAAATAATAAATTAGGACGCAGCCTCCTCCTCAGCAGGTGCATCATCAGATTGTGGTTCTTCAGCTGGGGCGTCCTCGGCCGGAGCCTCAGTTTCTTCAGCTGGAGCTTCTTCAGCGGCAGGTTTTTCTTCCTCTGCTGGAGCTTCCTCCTTTGCTTCAGCCTTTGGCTCTTCGGTTGCTGGTGGAGTTTCGCCTCCTTCTTCCCGTTGTTCACGGTAAGCATTAAGCACACGGACAAATCCGCCCGTAACTCCATTCCCAACACCAACAAAGCCGGTAAGTGGGCTCATTATAGAACCCATCATTTTTGCCAAAAGCACCTCGCGTGAAGGAATTGAAGCGAGCTGGATAACCATCGCCGCATCAATTGCTTTTCCGTCCATAAAACCACCCATAATATTGAGCGATGTAAACTTTTTGGCAAATTCTTGAACCTTTTGGGCGGCAACAATCTCGTCATCAAAACCAAAAGCAACTCCGATTGGACCATCCATCACCTCTGCGGGGATGTCATAGTTCATGTCTTTAGCTGCCAAGTTGATGAGAGTTTTTTTCGCCACCTTATAGTCCACGTTCGATTCGCGAAGACCTCGACGCAGTTCTTGCGCATCTTCCACCGAAAGCCCACGGTATTGTGCAAACACAACACCCTTAGCCTCCTGGAACTTTTGCTTGAGCTCCTCGAGGATCGCGGTTTTCTGATCTCGCGTAATGGCCATAGTTAGGGGATAAAAAGATAAAAAAATTCTCGTGCTTGAGACGAGAACAATTGGGTGGGCCATCCTACTTTAGAGGGGAACCCGGAAAATCCAATTTTTATGCCTCGGCAGGTCTTATTTGAATGCCTACTGTCTCAAGCAAGCGTTATTCTTACCTAGAGCTCTCGAGAAGTCAAGTTTTAATTTTATGTGGTAATCATTTAATTCGTCTTGAATAATAAAATTAAATCAGTTAAAGTGAGGCTACACTCACCAATAAAGCCCACCCCAAATGGATGTTAAAAAACTAAAAGACCCCGAACTTTATCAACTTTGCCAAGAGTACGGACAGAACGCACAGTTATGGAAACGTAAGTTTGCCGGACTTTTACCCGAAGTTAAGCGTCGTCGTCTATACCGCCGTCGCGGCTACGCCTCAATTCACGAATTTGCAGCTAAATTAGGAGGGATGAGTCATGCCAGCGTCGACAAAGTTTTAAATTTATCGCGTAAATTGAAAGATAAACCAACCTTGCGCGCTCAATTAGAAAGCGGTGAACATGGTTGGAGTAAAATTCAGGCTGTCGCTTATATCGCCACTCCCAAAAACGAAAAAGAATGGGCTCAAAAAGTGGCAAAATTATCAAAAGCAGCTCTAGAAAATTGTGTTCAAAATTACAGGTTACAATTCACCCCCGGGGGTGAATCCCAACCTGAAAAACGTGAACGTCTTTCTTTTGAAGTCAACGACAAAACCGCTCTTAAATTCCGTCAGTTAAAACAAAAAATTGAGAAAAAACGTGGAGAAACATTAAGTTTTGGAGAGGTCTTAGAGGCCTTACTCACCGAGAAACCACAACAGGAGGCAAAAGTGTCCATTCAAGTATGCCCTGACTGTACTAAAGAGCGCGCGCGTAAGAAAACAACTCGCGCAATCCCTGTAAACGTTAAAAGATTAATTAGAGTCCAGCAAGAAGATAAGTGTCAGAATTGCAACCATCCAATCGAAGAATTTCATCACCGCAAAAGGTTCGCACTCAAACCTGATCACGATCCAGATTTTATGGTTGGACTTTGCAAAAAATGTCATAAATTGGAGCATTGTAGCTGGCAGATCGATCAGAAAGTGCTTAATTATCGGCTCCCCGTCACACCTTAGATTGCCCTGGCGTCCCGAAACCGCTAAAATGCCGACACTATGCCAACTATTGAACGTGTTCGAACATTTTTATTGGAGACCGAGAAGACCGGCAAAAAACCACTTTTAGTTGTTTTGGGTCCTACTGCATCTGGAAAAACCGCTTTTAGTCTAAAACTAGCGCTCGAAGTTGATGGTGAAATTATTTCTACTGATTCACGCCAAATTTATCGGTACATGGATCTGGGGACTGACAAAATTTCTGCCCAAATTCGCGCCAAAGTCCCTCATCACATGATTGATATTCGCGATCCAGACCAACCTTACTCATTGGCAGATTTTCAGCGTGAAGCAAAAAAAATAATTGATGATATTCATCGGCGCCACAAAGTTCCTATGCTTGTTGGGGGGACCGGCCTTTATATTAGTTCGATCGTAAATAATTACCAATTACCTTCTGCCCCGCCCGATCTCAAAATTCGACAGGAATTAGAAGAAGAATTAGCCAAAGAAGGGGCCGAAGCTCTTCATAAAATGCTCGAGGAATTGGATCCTCTTGCGGCCAGTAAAATTCACCTCAACAATCATCGCTATCTTATCCGGGCGCTCGAAATAAATCTCACTACTCAAAAAAATATTGAAGATCAGAAGAAAACAAAAAAATGTCCGTATGAAGTTTTTCAAATCGGCATCAACTGGCCAAACGAAATTTTGTATGACCGCATCAATCGTCGTGTTGGCGAACAAATTGAAGACGGATTAGTTGAGGAAACGCAGCGTTTATACGGAAGTTACGATAAAAAACTCCCGTCCATGACCGGACTTGGCTACAAACAAATTGTTCAATATTTAGACGGAGATTTAACACTCGAGGAGGCCGCTGACCTTATTAGAAAAGAAACGCGCGAATATGCGAGGAGGCAACGCACATGGTTTAAACGTGATCAATCTATTTATTGGGTAGACGGGGAAGTGCTAGCCAAAGAAATAACCAAGGGTCTCGCCGAAACTGACGCTGTGGGTGGAGCGCAAATCAAAGAGGATCCTAACGAAATTTAAATGAAGGAATTTGATGAATTAGTTCGTATCGCTAAAAAACTCCGTGCTCCCGGGGGTTGCCCTTGGGATCGATCACGAAAACTAACAGATTTAAAAGAAGATTTACTTGAAGAAGCCGAAGAAGTGGGACAGGCTTTAGATAATAAGGACGACGAAAATCTGCGCGAAGAATTAGGCGATTTGATTTTTAATATAGTGTTGGCCCTTGTGATTGCAGAAGAAGAAGGAAAATTCACAGGCAAAGAAGTGCTAGAAGACATTGCTAAAAAAATCATCAGCCGCCACACGTGGGTCTTTGGTGAAGACAAAGCAACCACTCCCGAAGAAGCCTTAAAAATCTGGGCCAAAAACAAGGCTAAAGAAGATGCCAAAAAACGCACCACCAAATAATTACTATAAACAATGTCAGTCTTAGGGAAAAAATGGATCCAGAACAAAGGAAAGCTCAGTGACCTACTCACTCAGGATTTAGATAATGAAAGCGTGATGTTTCACGATCCTTTTTTGATGCCTAATATGCATCGTGCCATCGACCGCATAAAAGCTGCTCTTAATAATAAGGAGCGCATTGTTGTTTTTGGGGACTATGATGTGGATGGAGTTAGCGCCACCGCTATTTTGATCAATGTTCTTCGCGAGCTGGGGGGCGAGGTTTCTTATCGTTTACCAGATCGTCAGGATGGTTATGGATTGAATGTGGCCTGGATTTCTGAGCTTAAAGAAAAAAAAGTAGACCTGCTAATTACTGTAGATTGCGGGATTTCTAATCGCGCTGAAATTGAAGAAGCGAATAATCATGGGATTGACGTTATTATTACCGATCATCACGCTGTCCCGGAAAACATGCCTAATGCTTACGCTATTTTGCACCCTGCCCTTAAAAAATCTGACTACCCTTTTCCTCATCTTTCCGGAGCCGGCATCGCGTTTAAGTTAGGCGTAGCTCTTATGAGCGATATTCGTTCTAATAAAGAGGCTCAAATTTGGCGCGAAAAATTGGTCGACCTTGCCAGTTTGGGAACCATTGCCGACTGCGTTCCGCTGGTTGGTGAAAATCGGTGGATCGCGAAAAAAGGAATTGATCAAATGAAACAAACCGCTTGGCCCGGGTTAAAAATTCTCCTTAATAAGGCCGGGGTTGATATGATCAATGGTTATGATAGTGATTTGGTGGGATTTCGGATCGCCCCACGGCTCAATGCGGCCGGGCGTCTAGAAACTCCTTATTTTGCTTTGCAACTTTTGCTAGACGAAAACGGCAGTGCCCATTCTCTTGCTGAAAAATTGGAACAACTCAACTCCCAGCGCCAACATTTTTTGGAAGAAGCTTTGCAAAAAGCTGAAGAGCGGATTGAAGAACAAAACCTCCTTAATAAGAAGGTTCTTATTTTGTGGGATTCGGATTGGCTTTCCGGGATTGTGGGGCTTGTGGCCGCCCGTCTTTCCGAAAAACATCATCGGCCCACCATAGTAATGGAGGAGCGGGAAGGGGAATTTGTTGCTTCTTGCCGCAGCCCAGAAACTTTTAATATTGTGAAAGCTCTTCAAGCTATGCCCGAAATTTTCGAAGCTTTTGGGGGGCATGCCGCCGCGGCTGGGTTTACTTTGAAATCCAATCAGCTTACTAATTTTGTAGAGACCATGGAAAAATACGCCGAAAAACATATTAACGAAGAAGATTTAGAGCCAATTATTACCATTGATTATGAAGTTGATTTAGATGAGATAAATCAGAGTTTATTAGAAAAAGTAACGGGCTTGGAACCTTATGGAGAAGGCAATCCTAAACCTCGTTTTGTTGTTCGAGCTGTCCATCCAACAGCTTTGCAGACAGTTGGTCGCGAGCATAGCCATTTGCGTTTTGCGCTTAAAACCAAAGAGCAGTCAGTGGCGGCTATTGCTTTTCGATTTGGGCCCCACTACGCCATTCTCCAAAAAGCGCTTTTTGATCAGAAACCAGTTGATATCGTATTTGAGCTTAATAAAAACTTTTGGAGAGGAAGAGAACAAATGCAACTTAGAGTAATTGATCTTGGAATAGCTTGACAAAATTACGCAACAAGCATACTATACCGCCTAATATGCGGACCTTTATTAAACCCCCAGGGAGTTGACACAAGAAGTAAAAAGGTCTAAAATATAAAGATTACATCTATATTATGCTTTCCACCGAAGATCAAATCATCAAACAGTTTCAAAGGAGTAACCACATCCTGATTCTCCCGTCTGCTCCTGCGGATGGAGATTCTCTCGGTAGTGCTCTGGCGCTTTATCAGGTTTTCACTAAACTTGGGAAAAAAGCGACTGTTATTTCGGCGGAACCAGTTCCTCGCGATCTTAAATTTCTGCCAATGATTGAAAAGGTGGGGGAGGAATTCAAATCTAATAATGATTTTGTGATTACGGTTCACGCTCATATAAAAGATATTAAACACAAAGTCACTCCCGGAAAGGTCAACATCGTGCTCACTCCAGAAGAAGGTGCAGCCATCTCGGCTTCGGAGGTTTCTTTTCACAATCAATTAGATGATTTTGATTTGATTGTTACCGTGGATACCGCTGAACTTCATCAACTTGGAAAGTTTTACGAGCATCACCCAGAAATGTTTTACAAAGTACCGGTTATTAATATTGACCATCATTCTAGTAACGCGGAGTACGGCACAATTAATCACATCGATATTACAGCTTCGGCTGCCACGGAAATTCTCACGCCACTCTTTCAAAAAATCGAGCAAGTGGTGGGGCAACCTTTAATAGATGCCGATATAGCTACCTTACTTTTGGCTGGGATTATCACTGATACCGGAAGTTTTCAGCATTCCAATACTACTCCAAGGGCGTTTATTGTGGCCGCTGAATTGTTAGATAAAGGCGCGCGTCAGCAAGAAATCATCAAACATATTTATAAGACCAAGAGTTTAACCACGCTTAAGTTGTGGGGGCAGGTTCTTTCCAAAATTCAATATGACAAGAAACATAAATTTGTCTGGTCCACTATTTCTCAACAAGATTTACGCGACACGGGTGCGGATATGGAGGAGTCCGGTGCAATTATTGATGAACTTCTTAATAACGCCCCTGGCGCCGAAATAGTAGCCTTGTTAAAAGAAAAACAGCCTGGGCTTTTATCGGGAAGTTTACGCAGTATAAACCCAGAAGTAGACGCCAGTGCTTTAGCTGCTAATTTTGGGGGAGGAGGGCATAAACAAGCCGCTGGTTTTAAGATGAAGGATGTGAATTTTGAAGAGGCAACCGAGCAAGTAATTCAGTCAATTCGTAATGAGCAGTCCATCCGTCACGGACTTACCAAAGAGACCCCACAAGAGGCTCCGCAAGAAGCTCCATCAGAGTCTTCTCCGGGCCAAGATTTTGACCTGGAAATCCACGATTTAGGACAGATGGAAGAATAAGGGTTGACAAAAATATATAAATATTGTAGCATGGGGGCACTTATAACCACCCCCACCATGACAAGCTCTAATTCTCTCTCAGAGGACAGCGAAGTAGAAGCCTTTGATATAGACAAATTTAAATCAGAGGTAAAAGAAATGGCTCGTCAAGAAGAAGGAGTACGACCAGGTCCGGATAATGTTTATAGGATGACAGCGAGTGTTGCTGTTAAGGCTATTTTAGATGATGGCCAGGATGAAGAGACTATTATAGAAGCTTTTATCGCGGCAATTGATGAAGAGTATGACAGAGATACAAAGCCTGCCGGGAAAAGAACTCTGGGATTGCACACGGAAAGACTATTGTATTATTTAGAGATGGAAAAAGTTGCCAGACAGCACGGAAAATATCCACATCAGCTTACCCACGATGAAAGGATCCCAGCCCATCAAGCTTATGAGGCAAAAATGGAGCACTGGACAAAAAGAATTAATCAGCTAACAGCCAATCCAAATTTTGATATGCAGAAATTCGCAAGAAGCGTAGTAGCAACAGCCAAGTGGGAGGATACAATTTTATCTGAAGATCCATATCTTGCGACGGTTGAGGTTGCTATTAGGGCCATTCTAGAAGAGGACCAAGACGAAGCCACAATAAAGAGTGCTTTTCAAAAGGCTTTAGAGGATGCTTATCCTCCTGTTTCAGATCGTTATTTTGATATTCCAGGACTGTGCATGGGCAAATTAACACGAGAATTAGAAGTGCAACGAGTTATTCAACGGACGGGGGGAACAACCATCTTCAGTCTTTCGTCGGAAGAAAATGCTGAAATAGATAGAGCTATCACTACAAAGCTTAGTCAGATGTCAGTAAATTTGGACCGATTCAAAGCCTCGTTAATTATTACAGCTAAAGAGGACGGCGAGTTTAGAACAGCCACTTTTGGCGCAAACACGATTTTATGTTCCCCTCATCAGGAAGTAGCTATCAGAGCCGCTTATCGAGAAGCTCTAGAAAGTGAGTTTGGTCCAGACATTGTGAATCGTTGCCTTCAAAAGCTTGATGAAGAGCTCAGCGAAAGACGCCCAAAACCCGCTCCAACTCGAGGCCCTAACGTCATAGATATTACAGATGAGCTTAAGCGAAGATTAAGAGACAGACTTAGGCCTTAATTTTATTCCATTATCCACCCACACATGACTACTCCACCTAACCAAGTTACAGAAGGCGACGACGCTTCTCCAGAATTTGACGAAGCACAATTCAAATCTGACGTAAAAAGAACTGCCCAAGAAGAAAGCAAGCAACTAGCCGAAAACCCTTTTATTAGTACAGTTAGTTTAGCTGTTACGGCCATTCAAACTCACGGCCAAGACGAAGCCACTGTAAAAAAGGCTTTTCAGGCCGCTCTGCTTGAGGAATTTTCACCTAACCCAGGGGCCTTAAATATACCGCGTTATTGTGTGGCCAAACTAGACGCCGAGCTTAACCGTGGAGGCAGCCCCACACTTGATCCCGAGATGGTAGAGGCGGTTCAAGGAATGATGGATAAATTAGGAGGAAGGGACGTTTAAGCCAACTCTTTCAAAATCGCCTCCGGAATATCAAAGTTGCTAGCCACATTGCTAACATCTTCATCTTCTTCAAGCGCGTCCATAAGTTTTAGAATTTTTTTGGCAGCCCCAGCATCTTCCACTTTTACCGTGTCTTTTGGAATAAAGGCAATGTCCGCATTTTCTACTTTCATCCCGCCGGATTCCAGCGCCTTTTTCACCTCCATTAAATTTTCATAACCTGTAAAAACTTCCATTGTTGTGCCATCCGCACTCATATCTTCTGCTCCGGATTCAATTACCGTCATTTCCACTTCTTCTAAATCTAAACCTTCAGTGTTAAGGACAATCAGTCCTTTTTTTTGAAACATCCAGGCCACACACCCCGTCGCTCCCAAGTTTCCTCCATTTTTAGTAAAAGAATGACGCACATTGGCTAGCGTTCGATTTTTATTATCCGTAAGTGCTTGCACATAAATAGCAGTACCTCCCGGCCCATAACCTTCATACGTTACTTCAGAAATAATAGTGCCATCTTTTGATTCGCCAGTTCCTTTTTTGATAGCGCGGTCAATATTGGTGTTTGGTAAATTATCCATCTTCGCCCGCTCGATCGCCGCCCGCAGGGACGGGTTCATTTCTGGATCTCCGCCGCCTTGTTGCGCCGCAAGCACAATCAACTTAGCATGTTGAGTAAAAACTTTTCCGCGTTTTGCGTCGGCCGCTCCTTTTTTGTGTTTGATGGAGTGCCATTTCGAGTGTCCTGACATAGTGGCCGCATTATAGCATATTGTTTTATGGGTTTAAATAAAGATAAAGCCTTGATTTAAGAGGGTATTTAATGTATAATTAAATGATATCGTAAGCATGGATATCTTTCAAAAAAATAAAAACAAATAACCCCCTTTAACATGCCTTTACAAGAAAACACTGGCCCCGGAGGTCAAAAATTCTCATCTCCCGCTGGAGATAAACCAGGCCGATGGCCAGATATGAATGAGCAGGAACGCGACAAAGTCTATTCTTCTTTAAAAGAAGTTTTTGCTGGGAAATATGGAGGAGAAGCACGCACTGAGCTATCGCGTAATATTTATGATGAAGTTGCTGGAGCAAGCAAGGCTTACCTAACAGATCCACCATTTGAGGCCACGGATCCTAGGTTAAAAGGAATGCCAGTTAGTATGGTTATGCTTTTGGCATTTCAGCAAGAGCCTGGGATGACTGAAGAAAGAGCAAAAAATCTGATGTTTTATTCATTAGATTATTTACAATCACAGGGAATAAATATTGATCTTGTTGATAAAGGGGACAAGATTTCTGTTTATTATAATAAAGAAGCAGAACGTTGGAAGTTGAAAGCAGTAAAAGCCGATGGGACAGAACGTTTTGATGGATTTATATTTCCAGAAAGAGCACCAGAACCAGAGGTTCCGGAGACCGAGCCTGAACCAGCGCCCGAAACCGAGCCTGAACCAGCGCCCGAAACCGAGCCTGAACCAGCGCCCGAAACC
>CAYYQE010000004.1:23265-80332 GCA_964473745.1 uncultured Candidatus Peribacteria bacterium | reverse complement strand
ATATCCCGCCGAAAACAACAACACCCCTTTAAAAACCTTTTCTCTCCGTCGTAACTTGCCGGTCATAATTTCTCCCACCGTTTCAATTGGGTCATGAAACAAATCATGCAACGTATCCTTAAAATAAAGATGTCGATGACGCACAAACCCGTGCACAACTTTAAACAAAATCCAGCCCACCAAAAACCCAATTACTGGTGAAAACAACCAAATCCCACCCAAAATCATCACCTTTTCCCAAAAAATCACATTCGCTCCCACACGCAAACCTTGAGCAATCCCCACCCCCAAAACCGCACTCACAACAGATTGGCTAATTGAAACTGGCCACCCTTTCCACGTTGCAAAATGCACCCACACCGCCGCCACAAACAAAGCAATCGTCGCTTGACTCATTCCAATCACCTCACTCGGCACAACACCAGAACTTACTGTCTTAATAACCTCCTCTGAAAAGAAAATTGCTCCAATTGCCAAACACACAATAAAAAACCAAATCGCACGCCGATACGAAATCGTCCGCGAACCAACCGCTGTTGAAATAATATTCCCAGCATCATTCGCCCCTAGGCTCCACGCCAGGTACAAACCCGATAAAATTAGGAGGATTTCAGCCAACATATTCAAATTTTAAACGCGCTCTTCATCATTGTAAACATGCTCGTACTCGGTTTTGTGATACCCATAAAGCTCTTCGTCCTTAAAAAATCTCTCCACTTCTTTCTCGGCATTTTCCACTGTGTCCGAAGCATGAATCACGTTACAAGAAAGACTCATGGAAAAATCCCCACGAATCGAACCAGCCTCTGCTTTTCGCGCATTAGTAATGCCTGTAATAAGACGCACTGCATCCACCACCTCAAGCCCCTCAATACACACTGCCACTACCGGAGAACCCATCATGAACTTTTCCACTCCCGGATAAAAATCCTTATCGGCAATATGCGAATAATGTTCCCGCAAAACCGCCTCATCTAAAGGCATCATTTTAAGCCCAATAATTTTGAGCCCTTTCCTTTCAAACCGATGAACAATTTGGCCAACAAGTCCGCGCTGAATTGCGTCTGGTTTAATTAAAATAAGTGTTCGTTCCATAATATTTAGTTAAAATTTCGCCCACAAGATACTACACCTTCAACAATTTCCCAAACCGCTCCTTATCCTCCCACGGACCAATTCCAGCCATATAAAGCCGGTCGGTTTGAAATAACTCGGTCGCAACTCGCGCCATATCCTTTGCTGTTACGCGGTCAATCAACTTAATCACATCTTCTGGCGATCGCGCCTCATCATACAAAACTTCGTATTTCCCTAACAAATGCGCATATTCCTCTGAATCTTCTAATCGCAACACCATCTTCCCCTTCAAATAATCCTTGGCTTTTTGTAATTCCTCTTTGGGAACGCCTTTGTCACGCACCTTTGCATACTGCTCACAAATCGCTGACACTGCCAAATCCACTCGATTCAAATCAACTCCAGCACGCGTCGAAATAACACCGGCATCAGTATAATCATCAGTCGAAGATTGAATATAATAAGCCAGCCCCTTTGCCTCGCGCACATTCAAAAACATCCTTGAGCTCATATTTCCTCCCAAAACTATTGCCAGCAATTTCATGGCCATGCTGTCGTCATGCGATTCCGGATATCCCGGCACCCCAACCACCACATGCCCCTGTTCTGTTTTTTTCTTCTGTAAAATCACTCGATCCTCTGAATCATTCGACCCCACCGGCTGCCACGCAAAATCCGTCTCACATGCCTTCATTGCAAACTGTTCTCCAATCGCGGCCACTATCTCATCATGATCCAGGTCGCCAGCTACGGTAATCACCAAATTGTCTGGACGATACAACTTTTCCTTATAATTCACAAAATCATCATGCCCCAACTTTCCAATCACCTCCCGCAAACCAATCTGATCCCAACCCATGGGCTGATCCCCAAACAACAACTTTTCAAAATCCCAACCAACTTGATACATCGGCGTATCTTGATACATATTATATTCCTCCAAAATCACGCCCCGCTCTTTATCAATCTCCTTTTGGTCCAATTTCGCGGTTAGCAACATGTCAGCCAAAACATTCATGGCCAAATCTTTATGATCACTGGCTACTTTCACGTAATACCCCACATATTCTTTTCCAGTAAACGCATTAAACTCCCCGCCCACCGAATCAATTGCCTCCGAAACCGCCTTAGTATTCGCATATTTTTCACCACCTTTAAAAAACATATGCTCTAAAAAGTGTGAAAGACCCCGAATATCCGCAGTTTCACACCTGGAGCCAGCCTTAGCTAAGATTAAAACTGTCACCGATTTTGTGCCCTCAATTTTTTGAGTTAAAACACGAAGTCCGCTTGGGAGAATTGCTTTTTTCATAAGTATTTTTTAATAACGATTGAATCCTAGCATTGATTTAGATTAAGATGAAGCTCCATGAACAAAGCTAAAACCATCTTTAAATATCGTCGTCACTTCCGCGAACTCCCGATGAATCGGATAACTTTGCTGATTGCGATTTGTTTTATGGTGATTTTTATAATTTTTGTGAGGCTTTTCTTTCTTCAGGTAATCAAGGCTAGCTACTACCAACAAATTGCCTTTGAAAAAAACCAAGGCTACACCGAAATTCCCGCTCGTCGTGGTGAAATCATGATTCAAGATCGCAATTCTGATGAACCCTACTCCTTAGCCACTAATACCACTTTTAAACTTGTTTACGCCGACCCCACTCTGATTGAAAACCCCACTTATATTGGTGGAATTCTCGCCCCGCTCCTCTTTGATTTAGAAGAAGAACAAGAACGAGACCAGGAACGCTATGAAAATTTACTCAAAGAATACGAAGATACTTTTGAAACTATTGAAGAGATGGAACCCGTGGACACCGACGAAGAGTCCGAAGAAGAGCCGGAAATCGATTTAGAAGAACTTCTTTCCTACACTGATCTAAAACTACACACCGACGAAGAACTTTTTATTCTCTTTGAACAAGAATTAATCGCCACTTTAAGCGAAAAAACTCGCTCCGTAATCTTACTTGGAGATGAATTTGAACCAGAAGTAGTCGAGGATTTAGAAAACATCGGATTAACAGGTATAGAAGTTACGGAAAATGGAACCCTTTATGCTTACCCTTCCCAAATTTCAGACAAAGAATCCACTGCGAAAAAACTCGCTGAAATCCTAAGTGTTGACCGTGACAATTTAGAAAGCGTGCTTTTGGGACGAAATCGTTATGTAATTTTAAAACGCAAACTTCCACATAGCGTTTCCCAAGAAATTGAAGACTTAATGAGCGAAGAAGAAAAAGAATTTTTTGGAATTCGCTTACAAGAAGAATATTACCGTTATTATCCCGAAGGAGAATTAGGGGCTCAACTCCTTGGTTATGTAAATTCTGCCGGCAACGGACAATATGGGATTGAAAGCTCTTATGAATCTGAACTTGAGGGTCAAACTGGTTATTTTACTTCTCAAATTGATGCCAGCGGAAAACAAATCACGGTAGGAGACAGTGAAATCCAAGAAGCAGTTGATGGTGCCAATATCATGCTGACTATTGATCGCACCATTCAAGCCGAAACCGAAAAAGTACTTGCCAAGGGAGTTGATAATTTTCAAGCCGACAGTGGGCTAATTATTGTCCAAGAACCTGCCACTGGGAAAATTCTAGCCATGGCTCACTACCCAACTTTTGACCCCAATAATTACAGTGAAACTTATGCCCTAGAAGAAATCGAGATTGCTGACGATGAAGAAGAATTTCTTTACCGCACTGGCGAGGGCGAAAACGAACGCATTTATCTTTATATTCGCACTGATCCCGACCAACGCATCGAGCTTTTTTATGACGAAGAAAAAGATGAATATTATAAATACGAAAACGATGTTGGGCCCGAGGTCTACCAATTAAAAGCCGTTACTTTGCCGTACGAGCCAGGCTCTGTTTTTAAGCCCGTTGCTATGTCTGCGGCGATCGATGCCGGCGAAGTTACTCCTTACAGCACTTTTTATTCCAATGGCCCCGTCGAAGTTGATGAATACGAAATTCACACTTTTAATGATCTTTATTACGGCACTTCAACCATGACCGAAGTACTCGTTCACTCAGATAACACCGGCATGGTGTACGTTGCCCAAAAACTAGGCGCCGCCCTGTTTTACGATTATTTAAAAGCTTTTGGTTTTACCGAAAAAACTCATCTTGAATTCGAAAATGAACATTCTGGAGTTTTGGAATACTATGATTACTGGGCCGAATCTGAATTAGTTACCAAGGCTTTTGGACAAGGTATTTCTGTTACTCCAATCCAACTTATTACTGCTATCTCGTCAATTGCTAATGGCGGGCTACTGATGCAACCCTACATCATTGAATACATAGAAGAAGCAGATGGTCGGCGAAATAGCTTTGAGTCAGAAATCGTCCGGCGCGTTTTAACCGAAGATACTGCCAATGAAGTCACGGCCATGATGACTGCGGTTGTGGAGCAGGGAGCTCCGCTGGCTGCCTTGGACAATCATTACGTTGCTGGAAAAACAGGAACAGCTCAAACCTATAAATGGGGCAAAGCTTTGTCCGGTCGTGGGACAACTATTACTTCTTTTGTGGGGTTTGCACCGATTGATAATCCGCAGTTTACCGTGCTCATCAAACTAGATCGTCCTAAGACCGTTGAGTGGGGAGCGGCGACAGCCGGACCCATTTTTAATGAACTCGCTGAATTTCTCATTAATTATTATAATGTCCCCCCAGACAAAAATTCGTAATATTTTCCCCTCTTATTAGTTTGTTTTATCGACGCCACCCTAAAAACTTATTTCTTTAACCCTTTTCACAATGTTAAGTAAGAAAAAATGGTGGCTTATTGGTGGGATTACTGGAAGCACACTTTTAATCGCCGTCGTCTTAGGCAGCACTACAAATTATTTCGGATCATTTACTCCCATCGTATCTGACACAGATTTAACTATTCAAAACACTTCTTCGGCTATTGATTTAGCTGCTTCACGCAATACCGGAGTAAAAAATAGCCCTAACCTCTCCCCCATAAGAAGAGGTGGTTTTGGTGGCGCTGACGCTTCAACCAGCAATGAATTTACCATCATGGATGCTGGGATTGATAATAATTATTTCTATGCTGAAACCTGTTGGGATGGAACCCCCGCCAGCACCCAATTGCTTCATATTTTGTTTGAAGTTGATGGGCATAATAACAATTTAAGCGATACTATCCACACCAGCGACACCTGTGAAATCACCACATCTACCATAGTTGTTGAGGATTTTGGATTAATAGCCGGTGATACTTATACCTTGAATGTTACCGTAGCCGCCGCCGAAAGTGGCATGAGCGGCAGCGACCTATTAGATGCCATTAATGCTAGTGATGACATTTATTCTTATAGCTTTGAGGCTCCGGTTCCGTTAACCATCCCCGACATTGAAATTTCTAATGATTACGAAAGTTTTATCGCTCTAATTTGTAACGAAGAAGCTGCTGACAGCCCAACTATGACTGTTGATTTTTCAACAAATGGATATACCGAAACCGCCACTATCTCTAGCCCGGCCGCCGGAACTTGCACTCCAGCTAGCGTTAATGTCGATGATTTTGGTTTAATCATTCCTTTGACTGATTACACCTTAACTGTTGACGCGGATGGAGTTGAAGAAAGTGCGACTTTTAGAATTATTCCAGATGTAGAAATCACTGAAGTTGGTTTAATCGGAAACGAACTTTATGGTGAAGTCTGCGCTCTTGGAACTTTTGGAGACGAGTTAGTGACCATGAGTTTTTTCATCTCTAGAAAAATCGATAAAGTTATTGGCATCACTCTTCCTGAAAACAACACCTGCCAAACTTTTACCGCTGAACTTACTGATGAGGAACTTGCTCTTATTGAAACTGGCGACGATCTACAAGTTTACACCGAGTATCCAAGCGGAGAGGAGGTTGAATTAGATTTCCTTAATAATCACGGCTACTACACATTTTAAACACTCAAACAATAAAAGGCGTCTTCCCTTAAGGCGTCTTTTTGTTTAAGATGAAGATTGTTTTAATCCCCTTCAAAATGCCTCCAAAAAAACGTACCACCAAAAAAACCAAACCAAAAAACCCAAAAATTGACACTCATGTTGTCCTCGAAGACATCCCTAAATATTTTATTTTAGGAGGTTTAATTACGCTTTTAATCGCCATTATTTGGATAATAAGCCCCTTCCTTCCTTCAATTGTAATTGGAGCTGTTATTGCCACTAGTTTCTATCCGATACATAAACAAATTTTAAAAGTTCTTAAAAAACGAACCGCGGCCAGTATTATTAGCTTTATGCTGATTTTAGGAATTATTCTAGCGCCGGTTACCTGGTTTGTTTCTTACATCACAGATCAAGCAATTGATATTTATTCTTATGTCGAAATTCATGTGGGCGATGTTTTTGATGATGTCCAACTTATTCCAGAAATCATAGAAAACAGTTTTGCTGGCAAATACATTGGTCAAGCTTCTGAATTTGCGCCTATTAAAATGGAAGATGTGGTTGGATTTGCCACCACCATTGTGCAAAACGTGAGTCAATTCCTGGTGAATCAAACAACATCTTTTGCCAAATCCTTATCTGTTCTGGCCTTTCATTTATTTGTACTGCTGCTCTCAACTTTCTTCTTCTTGCGCGACGGAGACAAAGTTATTCATGAATTCAAAGAGCTCATCCCCGTCGCGCGCAAATACCGCACAATCTTGTTCAACAAACTCCAAGCCATGAGCCGCGGCATCCTTTATGGGATCTTTGGCGCCGCCATGGCCCAAGGATTTTTAGGAGGTATTGGCTTTGCCCTCGCTGGCATTGAAAATGCCGCTTTTTGGGGTACGATTATGGCCTTTTTCTCGATTGTCCCGTATGTCGGCGCCACCCTTATTTGGGTCCCCGCCGCTCTCATTCTATTCATCACCGGCCACTGGGTTGCCGGATTATTCCTGGTTTTATGGGGAATGTTTGTGGTTGGCACGGTCGACAACTTCATCAAACCAATTGTCATCGGTGAAAGCGCCCGCATTCATCCACTTCTTTCCTTCCTTACGATCTTAGGAGGAATTTTCACCATGGGACTGCCTGGATTAATCATCGCGCCATATTTACTCTCATTAGCGTTAACTTTTCTCTACATCTACAAACTTGAATATAAACAAGTTTTAGAAACATAACGCCTGCTGACGGTCACCTCTCGGCAAACTAATGATGACGACATTCGCCGTCGACCTTTTAAAAACAGGTTTGACACCCCCTCAAAAACCACCTACAATGGCTTCCTTTTTTTGGCTTTCTGAAAAGATCATAATATAGACGTCAAACAATTTAAAAAAGGAACGCCATGTCCAATCTAAACTTAAAAGTTATTGTCGGGGACACGAAATTAGCCCCGGCTGCCTACGAAAAACTACAACCCGCCTTAAACAGTGCTGGAGTCTCCGAAGTTGAGCATCGCGAAGATGCAGATTTTCGTTTAGTTCTTGGTGGCGATGGAACTACTATGCGTGAAGCCAGACACAACCTTACAGTGCCAGGCAATGGACTACCACCAATTTTCCCAATTAAAGCTGGGAGCCCCACTAGTAAAGGAATGATGCTTAATGACATCATCAACAAAGATCCGGACGAAATACTTGAAGCTATTCGACGCAGCCTACCCCAGAGATTCCATTATTTACGCGTTGCCCTTCTTCATGGGAATGGCGAAACCGAAATCGTCCATGCTTTTAACGAGGTCAACACCATGCGACAAACTGGATTTTATCAAGGCCAATCAACCGGCCAATCCGGCGTCTCTCGCATTCTCCGTAACGATCGAATTATTACCCCACGCGCTAAAGGGGATGGGGTTATTGTTTGCACCCCCCAAGGATCAACTGCTTACAACTTATATGCCGGAGGAAGCGTAGCCACCGCCTTAGACACCATTCAAGTAACTGGAATTTGCTCCAATATTAAAAGCCTGGTTCTTGATGCTGTTGACCGCATAAAACTAGAAATTATCGACCCTGAAAAACGTCCACAACGGGCCGAGGTAGATGGTGTTGTTCGATCTGTTGATGTGCGTGAAATAAAAGCTGTCCGCGCTGAAACCGCCTCAGTCTTACATTTTATTGAAGAATTAAGCTACATCGACAAAATGATTGCCGAAGCGCAGCGGCATGGCTAAGCATCAACTAAGTGCTTTTTAATAAAAGCCTCAATCGCCAACACAGTCTGTTCTTTTAAGCCTGGGGGACTACTCGCAATCCAATAAGCAAAATTGTAAAGTTCTTGCTCCCCAACCTTAATCCATTTTCCGTTTTTACTTAAAAACACCAATAAACTAGTAACCGCAATTCTTTTATTTCCATTCTGAAATGGATGATTCTTGATAAGTAAATAAAACAAAATAGATGCCTTACCAATAAGACCTTTGTATAAGTGCTTTTGTCCAAAAGTCTGAAAAGGAACCTCCAAACAACTCTCTAACTTATTTGGAAATCGCGTTGAAAAAGGAGGAATCGGTTCATCCCAACTCATCATTTTAGTTGCCAAAGTATGCGCTAAATAAGCTACCTCTCCCACTGTTAAAATTTTTATCCGCTTGTTAGACATCTTTCAAAAGGATTAGTGTTTCCTCATATTCATCAATTACTCGATCTACTGATTTATCGATAAATTTCTTCTGTTTTTCAGTAATTTCCCTTGCCTTTGGCAAATCCAAATCTTCCCTATTAATAATGTAATTTCTCCCCACTTTTTGTGCCAAAATTTCGCCTGACTGAATTTTTTTGAAAATCGCCACACGACTAACTCCCATTAATTCCGCCACCTCCGCCACTGACAAAAAATCCTTCATAAAACTATGTTAACTAATACATAACAATGTTAACATATGTTAACCATTAAATCAATAAGTTAATATGCTATTATATCCCCATGGCCAAACGAAAAAAGCAACGCCCTCAAAAAAATAATAAGTACGACAACTTGAGCAAGCCTCAAGAAGAATTTGATTTTCATAATCGCGGTCCTTTGCGCCAACACGAAATCCAAGCCCTAACCGACGAATTCCTCGAAAAATGCGAAAACCGCGGCCTTACCAAAGTGCTATTTATAACCGGCAAAGGCCTCCATTCCGCTAAGGGGATGCCCATTATTAAGCCTTTCCTTAAAAAATACTTGCAAGGACATCCGCACGTGGCCCGCGTTTACGAGGGCCGCCGCGACCGCGGCGGATCTGGGACCTTGGAGGTTATTTTGAACTACTAAAAACGAAATCTTAAGAATTCAAACGCCCATCAATCTTAACTGGACGACCTTTTACCCAAATTGCCGGTATGCGCTCAGGGGAAGTTGCGGCTCCTTCAACATATCTAAAAATTTGCCTACTAGGATCGCCTCGATGAGCCCCAGGAGCATAAGTCCCGTTTGACCCACTTAATTCAACTACCGCAAAATCGGCTAGCTGACCTTCTTTAATCGCTATTGATTCCAACGAATCACCCATCACTAAAGATCCTTGCACCCCTGCCGCCCACAACATCTGCTCCGAAGGAAATTCACCATCACAATAAAACCCCATTTGTCGTCCTCTTTCATTCATAGCTTCTTGAAAAACACTAGTAAGTCGCCCGGCCCCAGCATCGGTTGCTAAAGCGATTGGAACGCCTGCCTCCTGCCATTTTTGATACGGAAAGCCCACATAACCATCTTTGGACGCGTGACTACCCAAATGCGCATTCGAACTTGGACAAGCGGCAATCGCAACACGCAAATCAGACCTCTCGCCAATCCAACGAATATGCTCTGGGTCAGTATGAATAGCATGAGCCAAAACAACGTTCATTCCCTCTCCCAAAATTCCCTGCCTTTGGTAGGTTTCAAAAATCGATTCACCATCATGTAAACAAGCATGAAAATCTTGCTCATTAGTAGATTCGTCAAAATGTGTATGGAATTGCAAACCATGCCGACGAGCAAAATCTACTGCCCACGCCGTAATTTCTTCCTGGCACGCAATCCCAAACCTATGAATCATGGCCACCTGACCAGGGAAATCACTCAACAAACTTTCATATGCAGAGCGAGCTTCATCAATAGTGACATTCAATTTTTCTTGATCCATGCGGTCCATTAAAACAATGCCGGTTTGAGCATTAACTCCTAACCGCTTTGCTTCTTCCAAAACAATCCGTGCCGTTCCTTCGGAGCTGGTTGGCCAACCAAATAAGCGTCCCACTCCAGCCTTAACCATTAATGTCAGACGTTCTCTAATCATGGCTCGAGCTCGGTCTAAATCATATTTAGCCGGCAACTCCCCTTCAACCAAAGTATCACGCAGCCAACCCGATCCATCTTGCCGCATTAATGGGCCCGGCACCCCTGGAGGTTGCAATAAATGATCATGTATATTTGCCCCCACTGGGCCTATAGTTAGCCCATTATAAAACAATTCTCGCCCTTCAGCTAAAGGGCGCCCTGAGTACGGGCTACTCGGAGAAAAAAACGCTCTCCCATCTTCACCTATTGATAAAGAGTGCTTACTAAGTCTATCACTCTCCCAACGAGACACCTCCTCAAGCGGACGAGAAAGCTCGATGGTCCCATCATCTCCAACAACCGTAACGCAGTCACTAGTAACATCAAATTTAGGATTCTGAAAAGTTCCATCTTTGGCAGGACGAATGACATCTCCACGATAAGCATCTAGAGCCATTTTTTAATTTATTAAATAAAAAGGTCATTAACATAACATAAAATCAAGCGTGAGCAAAAATAAGCTGAGCGCACGTAGGCAAAATTTTACTACGGGTCTTGTGGGCGAAACTTACTTTTTGCGAACAACAATATAGGGAAAAGAGAGCCCACGAGAGAAAAACCGCTAGGTTTGTCTTTCGTGTTCTTTGGCAGGGGCGGCAGGAATCGAACCCGCACTAGAGGTTTTGGAGACCCCTGTGATACCATTTCACCACGCCCCTACGATGTCGCAAAATTTATAGCACGAATTTACTCCTCTTCCAACAAAATCACTCCTCCAAGTTTAACTTCGTACTTACTTGCATCAGCTGAAAACCCAAACGATTTAAGTGGCTCTATAAGCTCTTTTAGATCAAGAGCTGCTTCTTCAACAGCAACTTCGGCCACTGAAATTTCTTCAACTTCAGCCGCCATTTCTCCCTCCTCAATCACAGCATCAGCACTCACAGCCATATCTTCAAGCTCACTAGCCGTAGCCAATAAACTCGAATCACTACTTAACGCATCTCGAAAGGCCTCAAAAGCATCTACAAAATCCAAAACTTCTCCAAAATCAACAAACATCATGCCCTCTTTATATCCTTTTAAATAATCTTTAACTGCTTCGTAATTATTTGTACTAGCCAACATCAATTTAGGATCCTCTAACCAGCCCTCATAAGTAGAAATCACCAAACGATGATCTTTCGTTATTCCGTAAATTAAATTCACAGTTTGGCCTTGGATTTCTGAAGGTAATTCAAAAGCCCCAGACGTATCATAAACCCCCATCAACGCATCCAGATTTAGCTGAATTTTATCAAATTCTCGACCGCCAATTTCAATCTCCTCCTTGGAAAGAGCATCAGCAATTGTGCCCCCTTGAAGTTGAAAAACTCCCAAAAGACCCGTAATTTGCGCATCAATATTCGTCATTAATTCTTCCGCAACTTCAATCCCATCCGAAATATCAATCATAATTGTTAAACCTGGCAAAGCGCTACTATTTGCGTGCAAGGCAATCGCATAACCCTCAGATAAAAACTCTCCCAAATCTACAGTTGGATCCAGCCCCAAAAATGCTAAATAAGCTGCCATCATTCCGGCACTCTCTTCGCCCAATTGTCTTTCTAGGGCGGCCGCCAAATCATAAGACTCAATAAAAGCCCCTAAATTTGCACCTGGCATATCTTTTGCTAGGTAGCTTTTTTTAGCCTGAAGTTCATCCAAAGAAACATCATCAGCATCAATTTTTTCTCGATCACCCAAGGCAATCCCTCGAATTTGAACACCTTCTGGCCCCGCTAAAAACGCCATTCCTTGCCCGGCTATATATGGCATCATTCCCTCAGAAAGAGACATCCCAGAAAAATCCGCTCCCCCTCTTTTATCAGCCAAATATTCTCCATCCATAAACATAAAACCAACATGCTCTGTTGGTAATTCTTGAATCACTGCCTGATAAATATCCTTTGACCACAATGAATAATCCCCTTTGCTCTTGGCTAAATCCAACATTTCGGCCAACTCATCGTCATCATTCGCAATCAAAAGTAAATCTTCATAAACTGCAAAATAAAACACATCCTCCCCCTCCTGTTCGGCATACACATTAAAATAAAGGTCATAATCTTTTACTACTTTACGCACAAATCGCCCTTCTTCTATTAACTCCTCAAACAAATTTTCGGCTTTTTCCGGATCGCTCAAAGTAAGGCCCGCATGCATAATTGGCTCTAAATCCCCATCACTTAAGGCAAACATAAAACGCAGCCCTTCTTCTCCTAAAATCGGCTGAATATCATCTATATAAGACAAATCAACCGTTGATAAATTTTCATCAATTCCGCTAAGCAACATATTACGAAAATCATCAGGGTTTTCTGAAAAAGCCCCTATGAAATTTTGAAAATAAGTCTTTTGGCCCTCATCTAAAGTAGAAACACTAAACGAAAACCAGGTATCGGAAGGCAAAGTTTCTTCTATAAGATAGCCAGCTGACGATTGATGGGCCTCTGTAAAAGAAGATCCACCTAAACAGCCACTCAACAAAAAACTGCTGGCTAATATTGCGCCAACAAATACATAAGGGAGGTGTTTTTTAAACATATCAAAAAATGTTAGATTACGAACTCAAGTGTCTCAGATTTAGCGCTTGTTTCCAAGGCTTCCTTTGCTGGTGTCTTTTCTAAAGAAAGTCTTGTGAGCACGACATTTGTTACAAAACTTAGAAAATTCTTTTCCAATAGTTTCGTTATTGCGCTTATTGTAAGCCTTTGTTGAATGCGTTTTGTTGCAATCAGGACAGCGCCAGTCACAAAATGTAGATTTTCCTTTACCCATTTGAAGAAAGTATCAAGATTAAATTAGTTGGAAACTGGAGCCGAGAATGGGATTTGAACCCACGACCCCACCCTTACCATGGGTGTGCTCTACCCCTGAGCTATCTCGGCTGGATTGGTAGTAGGCGAGCGCAAATTTAACATAAGGAGCGATCAGGGGCAAGGTAAAAAAGACTTAAAGCACAGGTTTGACATATCCAGTTTAAGTCCCAACCTGACCGCCGGGGGTGCGCGTGCTCTTGGACGAAATGTCCGCCAGCCCCCCCATTGCCAATAATCAATTGTAGGATTCGTCTTCCACCCCAGGAACGGCTACCCCTCATTAAAGCAGGCTGACATTTGACAACCACATCCCATTTTGGACAATTTTACAGAGAAAGATTCACTCCCGGGAGTGAATCCCAACCTGCAAATTAAACCATAAAAATTAAAAAAGTGTGAGTTAATTTTGTTAAGGTTTTTGGAACAAAAAACCGTCGAGCGACACAGCAAGCCGCAAACACCCGCGGGTCTCGTGGGCCCCGGGGTGGCTTGCGGCGGAATTTCGCGGGACAAAATTCACGAACAACCTTTTAAGGGAAAAGGGGCACGTGGGGAAAAACCGCAGGTTTGTCCCCACGATAAAGAAAATCCCGCCACAAACGCGACGAGACTTCCTTAAACGCATTGGACTCTAAGAATAGAGTCACTCCACCTCAGCCGTGAGGACCCAAATACTACCCCTGTTAGAACAGGTGGGAAACCTCACGCTTTCCACCACGGTGGAAAGAAATATTGGAATCCCTTAGGTGAGAATAGGTGAGAGAGTATTAAATGATCAACACGTACTAAGCAGAGTAAAATTATTGTACTAAAAATTCCCTCTTTCGTCAAAATGAGAACTCTCATTTTTCGCTTATTTACAACATATTGTGGCCCTCCCCCTCCCAAGCCCCAACATGCATCCCGAAAACTCCTTGCCTAAAAATAATTTTCCACTCTCCATTCAGTTTCACCCTACGTTCCCAACAAAATCACCGAAGCCAACAACTGATAAGCTGTTCCTATTATCATCCACAAAATCGAAAACCCCAGCATTCTTTGAAACACAAACGAATCAATCAAAATCACGGCAATAAACCACTTAATCCCATCATGCAAAAAATTTCGATACCCTCGCTCAAACCGCCTTGGAATAAAAAATCCCAAAATCTTTGACCCATCCAACGGCGGCAAAGGCAATAAATTAAAAATCGCCAAAATCAAATTCAAATCAAACACGGCCTGCAACAAAAAAATAATTGCGTCCGACCCCCCATTTATCACCAAATACTTATAAGGCAAAGCAATCACAATGGCCACCAAAATATTAGATGCTGGCCCAGCCAATGACACCAAAGCCGAATCTCTTTTGGGAGACTTTAAATTGTTCGGATTAACAGGTACCGGCTTCCCCCAACCAAGCCCTACCAAAAAAAGCATTATCGTCCCAAATAAATCCAAATGTTTAAGCGGGTTCAAGGTCACACGACCATGATATTTAGCGGTCGGATCCCCTAAATAATTAGCCATCCAGGCATGCGAAAACTCATGCACTGTAATAGCCACAACCAAAGCAATAATAAAGTTTAAGTCCAGCATAACGTTGACCACTATAACACTTTTAACTTGCCAAATAAAAAACCGCATAGTATTTTTGGCGGGCCTAATCTAAAAATAAGATATGTCTAAAGTTTGTGAAAATTGCGGAAAACGACCTAAATCAGGTCACAATGTCAGTTATTCGCAGCGCAAAACCAAACGTCGCTTTCTACCTAACTTAGTAGTTAAGCGCCTCTGGAATGCTGCCA
The DNA here is from genome assembly GCA_964473745.1 of uncultured Candidatus Peribacteria bacterium. Classification (GTDB taxonomy): domain Bacteria; phylum Patescibacteriota; class Gracilibacteria; order UBA1369; family UBA12473; genus JABJMC01. The sequence goes on along the minus strand of CAYYQE010000004.1, from coordinate 65,389 downwards.
GCAAAAGTTTCCATAAAAAGAAACTCTGCACGCGCTGCCTACGAACCATGACTAAAAAGATTTAATTCGTCCCTAAACAATCCATCACGGAGAGATGTCCGAGTGGCTTAAGGAGCACGCTTGGAAAGCGTGTGTGGCATTCTTTGTCACCGAGGGTTCGAATCCCTCTCTCTCCGCCAGTACGCGAAAAGGACGAAGTCCTATTTTGCGCAGCGAGCAAAGCGAGCCCCCTATGCAGAGTGCTCAATTTTTGAAATAATTGCCTGTCCCGCGGCGGAGCGGACTTACCAAATCACAAACGAACTTAACATGTGATCAATAACATCCTGATAAAGGGCGGCTTTTTCGGCTTCATAAGTATAAGTCACGACATAAGCTGTCCCCCAATCTAGGGCGAAGACCGACAAAATTCGGGTGTCATAAGCTCCCATTTCATATTTCCCCAAAATATACTGAGCTTCATGTTCTCCTAACATTCCATCTGTTATTTCCAGTACTTCATACCCAGGAAGAGCCAAATCAATTTGATCCAACGAAGCTTCTCCATATTCATCCAAAGTTAATTCTCCATACCAAGAAACATCCTCAGTAGTTACATTCACATTTTCGGAAAAATAATCCGCGTCACCCTCATAAGGACTCATAAAAGTCACGGGAACAATTGAATCATCCACATCTAAAATCCATCCAGTAGGATAATCTATCTCAAACCAATATTCCAAATCTGTAAAATGATCGTATCCAGCCGTAGTAGATTCTTCAACTAAATAACTATCACGCAAACCATCTTCGCTATCCCAATCATCATCAAAATCCCAGTCGTCATCATCAAAAGCCCAATCATCTTCAAAAGTATCTAAAAATTCCAATAACTCATCTAATTCTTTTTCGTTTTGCTTTTGGTTCCAATACGCGAATCCGCCAATCGCTACAACTACAATTAACACAATCGCAATAATTGTATTTCGTGAGCCAAATGGAGATTTCCCGGAGACAGGAGGAGTTGCGCCAGCTGGCGACGGAGTTTCGGGAGTTGAATCTTTGGGGGGTGTAAATCCTGGAGTTTCGCCTTCCATAAAAAAGGAGGTTAAATTAATTAACCTCAATATAAACGAATTCGCCCTAAGGGACAATTAAATCAGATCTTTGTTGCATTTCGTTATTCATAAAGGTACTTTTAATCTGTTAATCACGTCACTTATAATGAATTTTTTCAATCTCCTCGAAAAGCGCGCTCCCTACTTTTTTATCCTAACACTTGTGGTGGGGCTTTTTTTGCCGCAACTTGGTGTTTATTTCAAAGATTACATTATTTACGCCTTGATTGGCGTGATGTTAGCCACTTTCTTAAAAACCGATTGCCGCGCAGTTTTCCGGGAATTTAAAAAACCATTCTTTTTGCTGTTTATTGCCCTAGCTTATCTGGTTGCTTGCCCAATTGTGCTTTATTTTATTATGAATTTTTTAACGCCGGAACTTTCGATTGGATTTCTGCTTTACGCCGCCCTCCCTCCAGCCATTGCCTCTCCTGTTTTGACTAATATTGTGAAAGGGAATCCTGCCCTTAGCCTAAGCATCATGGTGATTGCTAACCTGCTTGTGCCCTTTACCATGGTTGGCCTTTTTTGGGTTTTAATTGGAAAAAACATCGAGCTTGATATTACCGGGATGTTTTTGACGCTGGTTTGTACCATTCTAGTCCCTTTATTTATTTCTCAAATTTTAAAAAAACATTGCCCAAAGTGTATTAATAAAATATCTCCTTCTCTAGGAGGAATTGCGATTCTTTTGATAATGCTGGTGCTTTATACCGTGGTTTCTGATCAGGCCGGAATTATTCTCGAAAATCCCATGGCCATGCTTAAATACGTGGCTTATTTTTATGTTATTTTCTTGGTGCTTTATTTGATTGGATACTTTATTGCCCCCTGGCGCAAAACCCCAGACCGTATTGCCTTGGCTGTTACCAAGTCCTATTCTAATGCTGGCCTAGGAATTGTTTTAGCTTTTAATTTTTTTAGTCCAGAAGTTGCGCTTTTACTGGTGATTTCTCAAATCCCCTGGAGCACAACGATTGGATTGTTTGGTCGGCTAAATAAGCATTTAAAATAAGGAGAGATGGCCGAGTGGTTGAAGGCGCGACTCTCGAAAAGTCGTAGGGGTGCAAGCTCCTCCAGGGTTCGAATCCCTGTCTCTCCGCCAGATTTTGATGTTATACTGCCTTCACTTTAAAACCCTCTCCCATGAAACTCCCCCATCTTTGTCCCGCCCCAACTCTTTATCGAAAAATTATTTTTGCTGGCCTGCGATTAGTCATGGGCGGTATTTTTTTCTGGGCCTTTTTAGATAAAACTTTTGGCTTGAATTTTGCCACTACACCTGAAGATGCCTGGCTCGCTGGCGGATCACCAACTTATGGATTTTTAACTTACGGAACTCGCGGCCCTTTTGCGGAAATTTTCCAAGCTATGGCTGGGAATCCTTTTGTGGATTGGCTATTTATGGTTGGCCTCCTCGGCGTCGGCCTCGCCCTACTTCTTGGAGTTGGCACCAAGATCGCCGGCTATTCCGGAGCCCTGATGATGATTCTCATGTATTTAGCCGCCCTTCCGCCCGAGCACCATCCTTTTCTAGATGATCATCTTGTATACGCCTTTGTATTACTCCTCCTGCCCCAAACTCGTTGCGGCTATGCTTTTAGTCTGCACCATTGGTGGAGTAAACTTAAACTCGTCAAAAAACATTCATGGCTGATTTAATTCCCATACGAATTGGACGAACGAGTAAAAGCTCGATAGAATCAGGCTACCATGGAAATTATCCGCAATAAAAAAGCTTATTTCGACTACGAAATATTAGACAAATTTACCGCCGGAGCAGTCTTGCGGGGCTATGAAGCCAAGGCAATTCGCGCTAAAAAAATTCACTTAAAAGGCGGTCATGTCGGCCTAAAAAACAATGAAATTTTTCTGGAAAACGTTCAAATCGACCCCTACCAACCAAAGAACCAACCCGAAGAAAATCCCAGAAAGAAGCGAAAACTCTTGCTAAATCGCCGCGAAATCGATAAGATTTCTACCTTTCTTGATAAGCCCGGAATTACAGCGGTTCCACTAAATGTATTTCTTTCCAACGGGCGCATCAAGTTCACAATTGGGATCTGTCGTGGCAAGAAAAAGCATGACAAGCGCGCTACCATCAAAAAGCGTGAACTCGATCGTGAATTGCAGAAAGGATTTACAACTCGTTAATCTCTTCTTATGAACACGGAAAAAGTTCACAAAAAGCTTGTTAAAGGTCTACGCGATTATTTTCACAAATACGATATTCGCAAGGCTGTTGTCGGTTTAAGCGGAGGGATAGATTCCGCTCTTACTTTTAAAATTGCCGTTGATGCCTTGGGGTCAGCCAATGTTTTTGCTCTAATTCTCCCCGAATTAGGCATGACTAAAGACGAAAACATCAAACACGCCAAAGCTTTAGCTGATTTTTTTAAGGTTAAAAGTTATTACCAACCAATTAATGCTTTAGCTGTAGATTTTAACATCGCCTCCTGGAAACCAGATCGTCTCGCCCAAATGAATACCAAAGCTCGCATCCGCGCAACACTGCTCTATAGTTTTGCCAACACAAATAACGCCCTGGTTCTTGGGACATCCAACAAAAGCGAAATCTTACTCGGTTACGGCACCAAATACGGCGACCTAGCCGCTGACATCGAAGTTTTAGGAAATCTTTATAAAACTGAAGTCTACGCCTTAGCTGAATACCTTCACCTTCCGGATGAAATCATTCAAAAAATGCCTACCGCTGAACTGGAAGAAGGCCAAACTGATGAAAACGATTTAGGAGCCAACTACCGCGCCCTCGATGGAATTTTACAATTATTAGAAGAAAAAACTCGTATGCCTTCGATTGTTAAGGCCGGTTACCCAGAATCAATGGTTAAAAAAGTGAAGAAAATGATTACCCAAAACATGCATAAACGAGAAATGCCGCCCGTGCTTGAGGTATAATAAAATCATGAAAAACACCTCTCTCTTCATCGGCCGCTTCCAACCCTTTCACAAGGGTCATTTAAGTGTGGTTTTGCAGGCTTTAAAAGAATGCAATTTTCTTGTTATCGGCATTGGCAGCGCTGAAAATCACCACGAATTAGACAATCCATTTACGGCCAGTGAACGATTCGAGATGATTCAAGCCACTCTTGATGAAAAAAATATCGCCCGTGATCGCTACACCATAATCCCGGTGCGCAACATCAACAATTACGATCTTTGGGTGGAGCATGTCAGCCGTTTGGTCCCACCTTTCCAATCTGTTTACACTGGCTCCAAAATTGTTAAGGAACTTTTCAGAAAACACGGGAAATATGAAATTAAGGATGTTGATTTTGTCGAAGATTTAAGCGCCACTAAAGTCCGTGAAAGCATGAAAAATAACAAAAATTGGGAAAGTCTTGTGCCCCCGGCTGTAGCTCTGTATCTTAGACGCACTAACGGCCCTGGCCGCCTTCAAAAAATTTCTTAAAAGTTAAAACATGCCTGTAAACCCCCTCATTTTTCGCGCTTATGACATTCGTGGCATTGCCCACAAACCAACTTCCGACCACCCAGTGGACCTAAATCCCGAGACTGCTGAATTAATTGGCAAAGGAATTGGAACTTATATACTCACGCACAGCGGCTCCGAAATCGTAGTCGGTGGCGACAACCGCTTAAGCACCCCCGAAATCAAAGAAGCATTCATCAAAGGAATGCTTTCAACTGGTTGTAACGTAACTGATATCGACTTAGCCAGCAGCCCCCTACTTTATTATGCAACCTGCAAACTCGAAATGGACGGGGGAATTAACATTACTGCCAGCCATAACCCCAAAGAATACAACGGCATCAAAGTCGTCGGTAAAATGGCCCACGCCATCTGCGGCGATGAACTACAAGTAGTCTTAAACATCATCGAAGAAGGGGCTTTTACCGAAGGAAAAGGTCAGCTCACCAAACGCGATGATCTCTTTGATCTCTACCTCGCGGACATGAAAGAAATTATTCAAATTGAACGCCCACTCAAAATAGCTGTGGACGCTGGCAATGGCATTGCTGGCAAATTTGCTCCCGACCTATTCCGCGCTTTTGGCTGCGAAGTCAAAGAGCTTTATTGCGAACTAGACGGGAATTTCCCAAATCACGAAGCCAATCCCGAAGATGAAGCCAACCTCCTCGAACTAATCGATGTTATGAAAACTGGCGAATACGACATTGGCATTGGGTTTGACGGGGATGGCGATCGCATTGGACTTATCGATGAAAAAGGTAATCACTACGCAGCTGACCTTCATTTACTCCTACTCGCTGAAGACTTACTTACCCGTCATGAAGGCGCCACTGTTGTTTTTGATGTCAAAGCTTCTCAAATTGTCCCCGAACTAATTCGCAAACACGGTGGCAATCCTGTTATGGCCAAAACCGGCCACTCTTTCATTGAAAAAACCATGCAAGAAAAAAACGCCCTGCTCGCCGGTGAAGTTAGCGGGCACCTCTTTTTCGCCGAAGATTATTATGGGTTTGATGATGCTTTTATGGCGGCTCTCCGCACCCTTGCTCTTCTTTCCCGCAGCCCCAAAAAACTATCTGAATATTTTGATGAACTTCCCAAAACCTGCGCTACCCCAGAAATAAAAGTAGCTTGTCCCGACGAACACAAGTTCCGTATTGTGGACGAGCTTCGTGACCATTTTGTGGGATGTTACGACTGCATTACCATTGACGGAGTTCGGATGCTTTTTGACCACGAAACTTGGGGAATTATTCGCTGCTCAAACACCACTCCCAACCTTACTATGCGCTTTGAATCACAAGACAAAGAAAGACTTCATCGCGCCGTAAAAGTAGTGGCCGAGGTAATGAAAAAACACCCCGAAATAGACATGTCATGGTATGATCGCTTTACGGCTAACGCCTAAAAACCCATGAAACTTATTGCTCTTCTAGTCATTTTTGGCCTCCTTCTAACCCTTGCTATCCTGGGGGCACTTGCTGTTATGCAAGCCCGCCGTTTTCGCTATTTAAACAAGCTTAGCCGCATTGCTACCTGGGTTTACATTGGAATTTCCACACTTTTAGGTCTTGCTATTCTAATTGCGTTTTTTACGATCGATTTTTAATTAAAAGCCTGGTTCACCACCACTACATTAAAACCATAATAAGCCATAGCGTGTGAAATGGGGATTTGATGTTCTACGTCAGGATTACGGTATCTTTCATGTTCTCCGCCCATAGTCGCAAAGCTAACTGGTTGTTCTCCTAATCCTGAGTGCCGTGTCGTCAAATTTGAAGCAATAAAAACATTATGCGCCGCGAACCTATAAACCAAATCCATTTCTCCGCTTAATGTCTCATATTTTAGCGGATCAATATCATACGCCCTGACATCAATAGCATCTCCCAAATCTTCTTCCAGCCTTAAAGACGCCATCTGCCCATAATCTTCTTGCTCATCACGAATTACATCCACTCTTTCTTGATTTAACTCTCCCCATACTAATGGAACTATTTCCGCATAAAGCGTACTTCCTACTCCATCCTCCACTAAAGACCGAACATTTTCATAAATAGCTAATTGAGATTCTTCCGGTGTTTTAAGTACGCCTTTTTTAGCTGTAAGAGCCCTTTGCATTTTCTTATTTCCACTTATATCTAATTTTATATTTTCAACCTCGGAAGGAGCAGGATGAACCTGCATAAACAAAACAATCACTGGCGCATTTGGATCTGCCGCCTCCACCACATATTCTGCCTCAACGCCCAGCTCTTCCATTCTGCATAATGTGTCCCCCATCAATGAATCCTCATTTATTACTTCACTCACATCTTTTTGTTCTACTCCCGCCTCCGCAATCACCCCTTTCATGTCCTCCATCATCGCCTCCATTGAACTATCCAATTCTGTTTCCACCTCCTCCTTAAAATCTTGCTCCAAATCAATTAAAGCTTCTTCAAAAAGCACAATATCGCGCTCCTCTGGATAATTTTCTTTTAATTCTTCCAAATGCTTATGAGCCTCATCGAGCACCTCTCTTACATATCCATCATAAAAATCTGCATCATCCATAACAGCCAATCTTAAAATGGTTTGTTTGATTCTTTTTAATAAGTCCTCTCTCGAAAGCTCTTCTTCAAATCCAGCGTCATAATTTTCTTCTGTAGATGGTGTTTGTGGGGCAGGTTCCATTATTTAAGAAGGTTATGAAGTTCCTCATAATCTTTCATCTCTTGAACCAACTCCTCTGCTTTGCGAGCTAAGGCTTTTTTATTTTTAGATTCCTGATCTTTTTTGCTTTCAAAAACAAGTAACAAATCTCTCGCTTTTTTTAAAAGTGGATTTGGGTTCATGTTTTTTAGTTAACTCTTACCTCACAAACACCGGCAAAGTTGAACTTGGCGGTTGATATTCGACGTAGAAAGGAGTGTGGTTATCGTCTTCCAAAACACCCGTATAATCTAAGAGCTCAGTTCTTTCCGTATCTTCACATTCTTCCATATCTCCATAATCAAGCTCATCGCCAACATAACCTTCATTGCCATCAGCGTCCGAATCATAAGGAGTTCCATCTTCATTAGTTTGAATCCAACAAAGCACAAATTCCCGCAAATCAGACAAGCTACTATCCGTTGCCAATAAAACATCATTTGTCTCTTCACCATTTGGCATAACTAAATTCGAAAGATCATCCGCTCCGCCAAGAGTGTTCTTGGAAATAAGCGAACCACGAAGTCCTAGTTGATTATTTAAAGCTTCCTGACGCGTGTTTGCATCCCAGCCAGTCAACGCATTCGCGTTTCCTAAATAATCAGGCCGTGTGAGGTTCTCACGATCACCATCATAAGAATACAAACCACCATCCGCATAAATATTCGCTACAATTCCCGTCACATCCGGATGAATATAAATATTTCCACCCTCACCATTTGAATCTTTAAAAGCAATCAATCCCGTCGCTTCTTCAGCCATCAAATTACTATCAACAAATATATTTCCGCCGCTGGTAGCAATTGTTACTTCATCATACGACTCATCAATGTCTTCGATAATCACATCTTGTTCCGTGTAAATCAAATCTCCATTCATTAACACCGCCCCATTAGAGGCAGACATATCTTCCGAAATCGTAACATCAGAAGATCCAGGCTGTGCGCCCTTGGTATATTCTGTTAATCGTTGATAAAGCTGGTTTCGAAGAGTTTGAGTATCAAATTCATCGCCAACAACTTCAACCGTAGAATCTTCAGCTAAGGTGTCCGCCGCTGTCATACTGGTAATTGATCCTGAAATTTCTGTTTCTAATTTTGTATCATAAGCGGCCACGTTGTAACCCATTCCATCAGCATAAGTGAGCGGCATATAATGTGAATAATAACGCACTGTAAAAGCCTCGTCAGTTGGCACATAGCTAATATATGTATCGTAAAGCGCATTCATGTCTATCCCGGCTCCAACCGTGGCAAAACTACAATTATTATTTTCATCAGTTTCTTCAACAATCCCAGCGTAATCAACACAAACTTGCACGGAATGATCGCCTTCAGTCAAAGTTTCCGGTCGAAATTCTGAAATCCCGGCAACCTCCATAAAAGAAGGATCCGCTAAGCCAGCCCAGGTATGAACTTCGGGGGCTTCACCATCAATCCAGACATAAGTTGTACCACTTAAGTCTGTGGTCGCCCCTTCACCAAGATTCATTTGCTCCACCACTAATTCATTCGTAACATCATCTCGATAAATTCGACTAACTATTAAATCCGGATAAAGTGTTGTGGAAACAATCGTTGTTTCGTAACAATTATTAGATTCATCCAGCTCCGCAATCATCCCACTAGGATCAATACAAGCCTCTACTACATATTGATCTTCTTCATCAAGCACTTGAGGGGAAATCACACTCCGACCTCCCCCCTCCAAAAAGCTCTGGTCAGCTAAGGTGCTATAGCTATAACTCCATTCACGAACACCATCAATATAAATATAAATTCGTGGGTCATTAGTAGTCGGAACCACATCTGTTTCTCCAACATTTCTTAAAACCACACCCAGCACTCCACCCTCGTTACGGAAAATATTACTTACCGTAAGATCAGGAAGAGTTCTGGTATCAATGGTTGTGCTATAGCAATTATTTGTTTCATCAATTTCGGTAATGGCTTCATTAGAATCAACACACGCCTCTATCTCGTAAACCTCACCATCCTCCAAGAGGTGCGTATAAATAGTGCTGCTGCCATTAACCTCCAAAAAACTTGGGTCACTCAAGGAGGAATAGCTATATGAATAAGTTTTCACGTCAATAATATTGATATAAATACTTGGGTCAGGATACGATGTGATCACATCTTGGTCCCCTTGGTTTTCAACTGTTACAACCACCTGTCCAGCTGAACTCTGAGAAATATCACTCACCAATAAATCCGGACCAGATCCCGCCGCATTTACAAACACTGGTTTAGCAAACGGGTTAACCCAATCTAGCAATTTCGCAAATAATGACTTCACGGAAAGTACGGCCGCCACTGGCGCGTAATAACCATTTTCGTTTACTAACATATTCATACTTATCAACGATCCATTCGATCCCTGCTCCAAATCAGCCAAATCATCTCGTTCATCTACTGGGACATAGTATCCGGTATCGCTAAAGTCTTGCACTGTTGTCGTGCCGATCTCCATATCATCTACCGCAAACGTTGAATTAACCAAGGCAATATCATCACCCGGGATGTAGTTACCATCTTCACTTGTTTCAAATAAATAATAATATGCATCCGAGTTAAGAGTCGCCGTTAAGGTAAAGCTTTCTGCTATTCCGTTCCACACCGCTAAAATTCCGGCTAATTCTAATTCCTCGTCAGGAACATTTGGGATAGAATAAAGAATTCCTTCTTCATCTGTTAAGCGCCCTAAATTTGTGAGCTCAATGGCTGGCGCAAACCGCAGAACACGCTCACCTCCAGAAATTCCCCAAAGTGGCGCTACTCGCCCGGGAACTAGTTCAAAAAATTCCACTTCAGACGGGCCAGTTACGGTAATATCAATCAAATCAAGTACGTATTGATTAGCGATACCAGATCGGGCATAACCACTGGCATCCTCTGGGTCATGATCAAAGTAAAAATCAATCACTCCATCGGCATCCTCATCATATCCATTTACATTAGAGGTTGGGGCCCAAGAATAAATCGGTAAATCAAAAGTTTCATCATGTCGATCATAAGTCACTTCTCCAAAAAACACGGCACTATCACTACCTTCGGTCCGATTTATTTGATCAATATAAACAAAAGACTCTTCAGTCGGCGTAACTTCAATCCCAACTTCATAATCATCCGTAAGCGCGTCACCAGTATCTACGTCTATTAATTTAACAGATAACATATATGATTCTTCGCCATCAGCTAGTGGGGCTGAATCACCTCCTCCTTGCCCATATTTAGTCACATCACTTGGGTCTGGAGTAAGTGTTACTACTGGCTGCACATAAATTATATCCTCTTCTTCCGGAAGAATTTGAGCGACTGTATATTGCTCCTCTTCGGAATTCCCAAAATTAATCCAACCAAGCCCACTTCCCCAAGCATAACCACTTACTTCACCTGTTTCTAAATCAGTATGAACACGATCCTCGATACTACAATCTCCTACAACCCTGGCGCACGTCCAACCAAAATTAATCCAATCCCCAGTAGCACTAACATAAGCGCGACCAGACCAATAAGCATCACCCGTGCCAGCCAAAACACCTTCTAAATTCAAATCCACATTTGGTTTTACATCAACACAAGCAGCTGGGTCAGCTCCTAAGTCACACCAACTAAAATCCATCCATCCCCAAGCGTCATTTAACCAGGCAACTTTTGAATTTCCATCTGAATATATTACACCATCCGGATCAAAACTAACCCGGTTTCTTTGTCTAATTGTTCGGCCAGAATCATGCAACCATTCCGCCCAATTACTTTTTTCAAAAGCCACTCGAGCATCGCTATCAGCATTATAAGTAGCCCCCAAAATCAATCCATAATCAATCGCTTCTATATCGTAGGTTTGCGGCAAAGTTAACGTCTCAATATTAACCGTTAAACAATTGTCCGCTTCATCACTCTCCTCCGCAACACCATCGCCACCGTCGGTATCATAATCCACGCAAGCCATCACCCTAGCATCAGTCACATCACTGGCTTCTCCAAACAGCACTTGTGGCTGAATCGTTGAAGTTTCTCCCGTCTGCAAAAACGCTTTGTTTTCATCAGACAAATAAGTCCAAGAATAAGTCCAAGCTGCATCAACCATATCATCCACCCAAATATAAGTTTTCCCGGTTAAATCCGACACATCTTCATCCCCTTCATTCGTCATTTCCACTGTTAAATAATTTGTATCACTTTGAAGATAAACATTTGTCACTTTAAGGTCCGGGTAAAAGACAGCGGCATCAGCTTCACTCAAAATCGTAGCCTCCGCACAATTATTATCTTCCTTTAATTCTGCAACAGCTCCATCCCCCCCGCCAGCATCATAATCCACGCAAGCTTCTACCAAATGTCCTGCTGTTGTAAATTCCTCGTCATCACCAGAAATTAGCTGCGGCCGAATTGCTGAACTTTGCCCAGCCACCATAAATTCCTGATTTTCATCCGAAAGAGTACTCCAGGTATAAGTCCACTCCAAAACACCATCAATCCAAATATAAGTTTTTCCACTGGTATCTGTGGCGTCTGCTTCTCCCTGGTTAGTCATTTGTATAACCAATTCTTCACTCCCCTCATCACGGTAAAGATTCGAAACCACCAAATCAGGTAAGGCCTCACTTTGCGGCTCTCCACCCACGGTTACCACCAACTCCACCGGATCCGGATATTCATAAGTAATTCGCTCAACAAGATCTACTGTTAAACAGTTATCAGTTTCATCACTCTCTTCCGCCACCCCATCGCCACCGCCATCATAATCAACACACGCCATTACAGTTGCACTCGTAACATCATCAGCCTCACCAAACAACACTTCTGGTTGGATTGTTGAAGTTTCTCCAACATTCAAAAACAATCGATTATCATCTGACAAGCGACTCCAAGAATACGTCCAGGCTGGGTTCTCCATATCATCAATCCAAATATAAGTATGACCAGTCAAATCAGTCACATCCTCATCCCCGTCATTAGTCATTTCCACTGTTAAATAATCAGTGCCATCCTCTAAATAAATATCACTCATCACCAAATTTGGATAACTTATCTCCGCCTCAACGCTACTTAAAATTGTGGCTCCCGCACAATTATTCCCTTCATCACGCTCGGAAATAACATCAGTAAAATCCACACAAACTTCCACAAAATGTTCAGCCGTTGTAAATTCGCCACTATCCCCAAAAGCCTCTTGCGGACGAACCGCAGAGCTTTCACCAGCCGCCATAAAGGTTTGGTCCTCCGCTGGCAGGGTATCCCATGAGAAATCCCACACTAAAGCCCCGTCAACCCAAACAGAAGTTGTTCCACTTGTATCAGTCGCATCATCTTCTCCCTGGTTCGTCATTTGAATTACTAACTCTTCACTACCTTCATCACGATAAAGATTCGAAACAACAAGATCTGAGCCACTTGAATCTATTGCTATCCCACCAACTGTTGCTCCCATATCTCCTACACTTGGGAAACTAAAGGTCACCCGGTCGATGTCTAGCTCTCCGCCACCAAAGCCTGGTCTAGCGGCCGCACTCGTCCCCATTGGAGACAAAGAAAGCCCCAAAGTAAGGACTACAAAACTTGCCAATATTTTTTGTATTTTTTTCATTATATTTTTGTTTATTGATTTTAAGTGTTTAAATCTGTTTATTTTACCAAAAAATCACCCAAATAGCAACCCCTTCTAACCTTATGAGGGGAAGGGGTTCTCCGAGTTATGTACGAACAAGAGAAAGCCAGGGGCTCCCCTCGCAAGCTGGAGGGAGGAGTAAATACAAAAAAAGATCAGATGTTTCTCGAGCAAACGTCCCGCCGGCAGGTGAGAGGGGTTCTTTTTGGATCATGTATCCAAAAAGGTTCCCTCCAGCTTGCGAGGGAAATTTCTGATCTTTTTTCTCTATTCCTTACACTTCGAACAAACCACCTTATCATCCTTCTCCACCATCAAACTCTTACATTTTTTACACTTCTTATCCACCGGTTTGTTCCAAAGCGCAAATTTACACTTAGGAAACTTATTACAACCATAAAAAACCCTAGCTCCTTTTCTGGTGCGTCGCTCAATTAATTGCCCACCATTACATTCCGGACATTTCACGCCAGAAAACTTCACGATTGATTGCATGTGCTTACATTTTGGATAACCGCTACAACCTAAAAATTCACCATATCTCCCTTTCTTTACTTCCATTTGCTCGCCACACTCTGGACACTTTTTCCCGCCTAATTTTTTCTGTAAGTCTTTGAATTCCTTTTCTTCTTCCTTTGTTTCGCCGATTGGTTTGGCGTGTTTGCATTCCGGATAATTTGAACAAGATAAAAATTTCCCAAAACGCCCCAACTTAATCACCATTGCTGAACCACATTTCTCACAAATTTCATCACTTTTTTCATTTACCACGTCCTCTTTTTTAATTGTCTCCATTTTCTCCACAATATTGTCGTGAAAAGGCTCATAAAAATCCTCCAAAAATTCATGCCAATCCTCTTTCCCTTCGGCAATCCGATCCAAATCATCTTCCATTTTGGCAGTAAATCCAATACTCACAACATTTGGGAAATGTTTCACCAAAACATCAGTCACAACGTAAGCTGTATCTGTTGGCTTAAGCGTCCCTTCTTCTTTTTCAACATAGCCGCGATTCATAACAGTTGTAATTGTTGGCGCATAAGTAGATGGTCGACCAATCTCCTCTGACTCTAATTTCTTAACCAAACTCGCCTCGGTATAACGTGGTGGTGGCTGCGTAAAATGTTGTGCCGGCGTAACTTCCTTGGCGTGAACTTCCTGTTTTTCTTTGAGGGCTGGGAGCAAATTTTCATCGTGCTTAGTTTCATCGTCAGGGTGATCAAAACTCTCTACATAAACTTTAATAAACCCTGGGAATTTAATTCTTTGTCCGTTTGCTCTAAGCAAATATTTTTTATCATCAGACAAAATGTCGATTTTTTCACGATCAAATGTTGCCGAGGCCATTTGGCTAGCAATCGCTCTTTTCCAAATCAATTTATATAATTTTAACTGATCTTTATCTAAATGTTTTTCTAAATCCTTAGGGTGCAAAGTAACATCTACCGGACGAATTGCTTCATGAGCCTCTTGCGCTCCTTTTTTACTCTTATAAACTCGTGGTTTATCAAGTGCGTATTCCTTCCCATATTCTTTTTCAACCATTTTTTTAATAGCCGTGGTCGCTTGTTTCGCAAGATTCATCGAATCAGTACGCATGTAAGTAATTAAACCTTGATGATGTTTTCCAATATTAATCCCCTCATAAAGTTGTTGCGCTACGACCATAGTTTTCTTAACCGACATACGCAATTTTCGGGCCGCCTCTTGCTGAAGAGTAGAAGTTGTAAAGGGTGGCGCTGGATTTCGCTTCACTTCTTTGTGCTCAATTGATTCAATACTAAAATCGGATTTTTCCAAATCCTTTAAAATTTTCTTAGCTGATTTTTCATCCTTAATTTCTACTTTTTTATCATCTTTTTTGTGAAGCTTTGCCTCAAAAGTTTCTTTCTTGTGTTTATCAGGATAAAACTCTCCATTAATGCTCCAATATTCTTCCTTTTCAAAAGCATCTCTTTCTCGTTCACGATCAACAATTAAGCGAACTGCCACACTTTGCACACGCCCGGCCGAAAGTCCGTACCGAATTTTTTTCCATAATAACGGCGATAATTCATAGCCAACCAAACGATCCAAAATCCGGCGAGCTTGTTGGGCATCAACTAAGTGCTTCTTTAAAGGCTCTGGATTTTCAACCGCCTCCATAATAGCCGCCTTAGTAATTTCATGAAAAACAATCCGATGTGTGTTTTCTTTCTTTAATTTAAGAGCTTTTTGTAAATGCCAACCAATTGCCTCTCCTTCTCGGTCGCAATCAGTTGCGAGCCAAACTTTTGTGCCCGCCTTAATCGCTACTTTCAAATCTTTAATAACTTTTTTCTTATCCGGAGAAATCACATAAGTAGCTTTGAATTTTTTATCAACATCAATCCCCATTTTTGATTTCGGAAGATCCCGTACGTGCCCCATCGAGGCTTTCACGACGTAATCTTTCCCGAGAAATTTCGAGATTGTTTTGGCTTTCGCCGGCGATTCAACAATGACTAAATTTTTGGCCATACGATTAATACAATTATATGATTTTTAAACATTTTGCAACAAAGGTCATTTTAAAGGAGCCGAATTTTCCCACAAATAAGCCATAAATCAACACTTTTCTTTTATGCGCAACCAAAAATGCCTTGCGCTTCATTCTTCCTCCCCTATAATCAAACCCAGTCTTTTATATTCTAACTTTCGCAAAAAAATGACTAAGCAAGACCTAATCAATGCGGCCGCTCAAAGCGCTGGCATTACCAAAAAAGCTGCAGCAATTGCCTTAGAAGCAATGCTCGAAACCATCACCACCTCACTCAAAAAAGGCCAAAACGTTACTATTACAGGTTTTGGAACTTTCCGTGTTAGCAAACGTGCTGCTCGTACCGGTGTTAACCCACGCAACCCGACCGAAAAAATCAAGATTCCATCAATGAAACTTCCTGCTTTCAAAGCTGGCAAGACTCTTAAAGACGCTGTTAGATAGCAGTGACGGGAAGCGAAGCGCTCCAGTCACCATCACCTTTGCAACCAGCTATGAATGGCAGCGACTAGGCTGATTCGCGGAGGAGCGAGATAAAATTTAAAAGGCCCTCTTTTATAGGGGGTCTTTTTGTTTACAGATAAATCCAAACCCGCTAAAGTACGTAGCGTTATGAAAGACGATTTAAAAAAATTAGAAAAAAAAGCGGTCGCTGCTCTTGAGCAAGTTAAATCCATTAGCGATTTAGACGCTTATCACACTAAATACCTCGGCCGCAAAGGCGAGCTCACTATGTTATTGCGCGGACTTCAACATCTTTCTTCAAAAGATAAAAAAACTTTTGGAAAAGCTTCTAACAAACTCAAAACTGAACTCGAAGGCAAGTTCAAAATGAAACAAAACCAATTTGAACGCGCCGAAGTTGAAAAAGCCTTAAAAGATGAGTGGATTGATTTAACCGCCTCCGGGACAGCCTATAAACAGGGTCATATCCATCCGCTTTATCAGGTCCAGGAAGAAGTAGAACGCATTTTCCAACAAATGGGTTTTTCAATTATAGATGGCCCAGAAATCGAAAGCGAATACTACAATTTTGAAGGCCTCAACATCCCGGCCGACCATCCCGCCCGCGACATGCAAGATACTTTTTTCATCGACAAAAAAGCTAACAAAAAAGAAGGGCGTTTAGTTCTTCGTACCCACACTTCACCCAACCAAATTCGCGCCATGAAACAATACGGCGTACCGCTTCGCATTATCGTTCCCGGACGTGTTTTCCGTAACGAAGCCACGGATGCCTCGCACGAACACACTTTCGACCAAGTTGAAGGCCTTATGATCGACAAAGACATCTCCATCGCCCACTTAAAAGGCGTGATGCTTGAATTTCTCCAACGATTATTCCAAAAAGAGATGAAAATCCGCTTTCGGCCAGGGTATTTCCCATTTGTGGAACCCGGACTTGAACTTGATATGTCCTGCATTTTCTGTGACGGCAAAGGCTGCAAAGTTTGCAAACGCACTGGCTGGATAGAATTCATGGGCTGCGGCATGACCCACCCTCACGTTCTCCGCGCCGGCGGCATAGACCCCGACGTTTACCAAGGCTGGGCTTTTGGGTTTGGCTTAACTCGCCTTGTTATGATGCGTTATGGCATCGACGATATAAGACATTTAACCAGCGGCGATCTCCGTTTCGCTGAACAATTTTAAACATGAAAATTTCCCTCAACTGGCTCAAAACTTTTGTAGATATCCCTGACTCCGTAACTCCGGAGCAACTCGGAGAACTCCTAACTTTGCATACGGCCGAAATTGAGGGAGTTGTAGATTTGGCCTCAGAATATGACAAAATGATGATTGGGAAAGTGCTTAAAGTGGGAAGGCATTCTAATGCCGACAAATTAGTAGTTTGCCAGGTTGATATTGGCCGAACTAAACCAGTTCAAATTGTTTGTGGCGGCATAAATTTATTTGAGAAAATGCTTGTTCCCGTGGCTATCCCCGGCGCTCATGTGCGCTGGCACGGCGAAGGCGATCCCGTAAAATTAGAAGAAGTAAAAATCCGTGGTGAAAAAAGTTTTGGCATGATTTGTGCTGGCGAAGAAATCGGCCTAGAAACCGACAATCCCAAAGGCGCCACCGAGGTCCGCATCAAAGACTTATCACATTTAAAATGCAAACCCGGTACCCCGCTAGCCAAAGCGCTCCACAAAAGCGACGCAATTTTTGATGTCGACAACAAATCTCTTACCCACCGCCCAGATTTATGGGGACATTATGGTATGGCTCGTGAGGTCGCTTGTTTACTCAAAAAATCACTCAAAAAGCTCGATTCTTCCCTTAAATTCAAAGGGACTCCTGGCAAAAAACCACTCAAAATCAAAATCGAAGCCCCGGACGGCTGCCCCAGATTTTCTGGCTGCATTATTACAAACTTAGAAATCAAAGAATCCCCGGATTGGATGAAAGCGCATTTAGAAGCAGCTGACGTTCGCCCTATCAATAATATTGTTGATGTAACTAACTACGTTTTACTTGAACTTGGTGAACCAATGCACTCCTATGATCGCGGCTTTATTAAAAACGACACATTAATCGCTCGCTTTGCTAAAAAAGGCGAAACCTTAGAAACCATTGACCACAAAACTCGCAAATTAACAGCCGAAGACCTACTTATTTGTGATGGCAGCAACGAACCAGTAGCTCTGGCTGGGATAATGGGTGGGGTTGGTTCAGAAATTAACGACAAAACAACTGAAATTATTTTAGAAGCAGCCAGTTTCCATGCTTCCACTATTCGCCGCACTTCAACCCGCCACGGCCTACGATCCGATTCTTCCCAAAGATTTGAAAAAGGCCTTGATCCGGCCCTAACTGAAATAGCGATTAAACGCGCCATCTCCCTTCTCCAAGAAACTTGTCCAAATCTAAAAATCGCCAGCCCTATCGTTACCAAAGGAACCTGGAAAGAACCCAAAATTCAAATGACGGTTGACCCGGCTGTTATTAACAACAAAATCGGAGTAACCATCAAAACAACTGAAATGAAACGCATCCTAACTTCACTTGAATTTGGTGTAACTGAAGCTGGTAAAAAACTTAAAATTCAAATCCCATCCCACCGCGCCACTGGCGACGTAGACATCGAAGAAGACATCACCGAAGAAATCGCCCGCATTGTTGGCTACGACGCCATCCCCGCTGAAATGCCACACCTTCCCATCAACTTACCAATCGAAAACCAAGAACGATTTCACAAACATGCTACCCGAAACATTTTAAGTGCCAATCTTGGCTTTACCGAAGTCATGAATTACTCCTTTTACAACGAAGAAGTTTTCCAAAAATTCGGCTTAGAAGATATGCGCCACATCAAGGTTTTAAACCCCCTATCCGTCGATCAAACACATATGCGTACTAGCTTGGTTCCGGGCATGCTCAAATCAATCACGCAAAACCAAAAAAACTTCCCAGAAATGAAATTGTTTGAAGTTGGGCACACTTATCAAGAGGTCGGCGAGTACATGCCCCTCGAAGAAAAATGGCTTATTGGCGCCA
This sequence comes from uncultured Candidatus Peribacteria bacterium, assembly GCA_964473745.1. Lineage (GTDB taxonomy): Bacteria > Patescibacteriota > Gracilibacteria > UBA1369 > UBA12473 > JABJMC01. Next base: position 46,509 of record CAYYQE010000004.1, on the reverse strand, counting down.
TTGCCACTCAAGCAAAAAAAGAAGTCTTTTATGAAATCAAAGGAGCTTTTGAGGCTTTCCAAAAAACCTTCCGCGCCCCCAACGTAACCCTACGCGATTGCCACACCCCGCCACCATACGCCCACCCAAAAAAGTGTCTTGAAATCATGATGCGCGGCCAAAACATTGGACATGTATTTATTCTTCATCCCGCAGTAACTAAAGAGCTTAATTTAGAACATCTAGTTGGAATTTTTGAGGTTAATTTTACCCGTTTAGTTGAGCACGGCCGGGAACCTTCAATTTTTCAACCCCTTCCTAAATTCCCAAGTATAGTATTTGATGTTTCTTTTTTAATTGACCGAAAATCACGCGCCGCTGATATTGAAAAAGCTATTAAAAATGGTGACCCACACAAACTAATCCATAGTGTGAATTTATTTGATATTTACGAAGGCAAAAACCTTGCACAAGACAAAAAATCACTCGCCTTTTCCGTCGAACTCCGCCACAACGAACGAACTCTAAACGACCAAGAATTCCAAGACACACAAAAAGCCGTATTTAAAGAAATCGAAAAGCTTGGTGGTGCAATTCGGACTTAAACTGCCATCCTCGTCCCATGACCCGGAATAATAAAATCCGCAATTTCGAGCACCTTTTTTCGGCTTTCAATTAAGGCCGCCGGGTCCGATGCAAAATGTTGATCCGGCCTTTCAATATCAATCACTTGCTCTTCATCTCCCATCCACCAAAAAACATCCCCAGCTACAACCACCACCCCTTCGTCAGTTGGCACCACCAAAGAACAATGATCTGGCATATGCCCCGGAGTTGGTAAAATTTCTAAATCCATCTCTTCAATCCGATTATTATGCTCCCATTCCCTAACCCCTTCATAAATTTCGGTAAAATTATAAACGCGCGCTTTTTCAAAAATCCCAGCCAGCAAAACATGATCCGTATGTCCGTGTGTCAAAAAAACCACATCAATATCATCATACTTAAGACCACGCGCCTGCAAAGAATCAAGCAACGCTTTCCGATCAGCCCCAGGATCAACTATTAAATTCTTGCCTTTAGCTTGAACCAAAACTACCGTTGGATTCACAATCCAACCATCATCAAGCCTCTTTGCATAACCATCAATAAGAATATCTACTTTGGCCATAAAAATTATTTAAAACTCTACCGCTTTACCCGAATCAAACCACCCCCAACAATCACTTTGATTTTCTTCTTTTCAAGCTCATCCAACATCAAATTCATTCCCAAGCTATCACTCGAAATATGACCAGTTACAATAATATTTAAATGCTGCTTTTCAGCTTTTTCACGGTGCGTTTCGCTCATGTGCATTGCCAGGATTGTACTTACCCCCGAACGACTTAGGGCCTCATAAATATCCTCATTGCCAGATGTCCCACCAGTCATCCCGGTTACAGCCACTTTGCCTAATTTAGACTGTGGGCTGCCCGAATAAATTGCTGGCCCAACCCCGGCTTTTTCTGCCTCCGCAAATTCTGGAACATCCAAAAGCGCTTCTGTTAAATCTTTCAAGTAACGCATTTTTGCTCGTTTATCTTTTACGAGTTTTTCCAAAAATTTATGAACATGATTGTCTGCCGGAGTATGACAATTCATAAAAGGAATCCCCAGCAAACGTGCCGCATCCGCCACTCTTCCAAAATTATCGGCATGCAAAGAACGATCGATTTTCTTAACACGCGGATCCAACAATTTTTCCACCACATTAATAGGCACCCCCAGCGCCGTCATTATCGCTTCCTGAATTGGCATCACCCTCGTCAAATCCAACAAAGCTTGGCCCTCTGGATGATGCGTAAAAATCAAATCAATTTTTTGCCCTTTTTTGCGTAACTCATTCACCAACAGCACTTCTTGAACCTCGGCATCAATACACGCAAATAACGTCTTAACTTTTGTGCTCATTTTTCCATGTAAAATCCTAGAATCAGCGTAAGGATTTTTAAACCGATCCTGATCAAAAAACTGCTTTTTTTTCTTATCCAATTTTTTGTAAGCTTCCCGCGCGTCTTTTAATTGAAGATCAATTTCTTTTTTAGTGCGGGGATCATTTTCCCGCCCACTTTCAATTACAAAATCATAAATTTGCTGGATTGTTTGTGCCATAATTTTAAATTAAAAATTGTTGACCAAATTGTAACACGAGAGAAGCTAAAAGAAAGAGGGGGGCTGGAAGAGAAGGTGGGTAATATTTCTCCGAAAACGTCCCGCCGACAGGCGAGAAGGGTTCTTTTTGGATCATGTATCCAAAAAGGTTCCTTCCAGTTGAGGAGGAATAGTTAGCCGCCTTCTCTTAATCTTTCCCCCAAAATCTGCTATAACACCTTGTGAATGAAACCAATCAAAATGCCTAGTTTTTACCACAAACTTTATAAAAGATTCCGCCCCCACCCAATGCTTCCTTTATGGAAACGCTGGCTACAATGGGTTTTCGTAGTTTGCGGAGCCATTATGGCAACTGGATTTGTTTTGGTGCTTTTAATTATCCTTATTTTTAGTCGCGGCCTTCCTGACATTAGCTCCGGAGAAGACCTTTTACAGGCAGAATCCACTCTCATTATGGATCGCGAAGGAAACATTCTCTACGCGGTTCATGGCGAAGAAAATCGCGAAATTATCCCCCTTGAAAACATTTCTACATATCTGTTAGATGCTACTATTTCCGTAGAAGATGACGAATATTACGAACATTTTGGTTTTGATTTACCTTGTTATGTGAAAGCTGTTGCTCATGAATTTTTTGGAATTGGAATTAGGCGAGGCTGCTCCACTATTACTCAACAACTTGTTAAAAACATCTTCCTCGACCCCGAACAAACTTACAAACGCAAACTTCAAGAACTTATTCTCGCGATTCGCATGGAAAGCCGTTTTGATAAAAATGAAATCCTTGAACTTTATTTAAATGAAATCCCATACGGAAACAATGCTTATGGGGCTGAGCTGGCCGCCAAAACTTATTTCGATAAAAGCGCCGCTGAATTAACTCTCACCGAAAGTGCCATTATGGCCTCTATGCCCAAAGCTCCCACCCGTTATTCGCCCTATGGAAATAATCGAAATTCTTATCTCACAGTCGAATTTACCGAAGAGGAACTAGCCAATCGAACTATTGAATCCATCGAAGATTTAAATGACGACGAATATATTAATGGGTTAATTGGAGCCAATATTGAATTAATCAATGGGAACGCTCTTTATATTCCGGGACGCACCGATATTGTCTTAGCTGCCATGGTTGAACAGGGAATGATTACGGAAAACCAAAAACAAACCTCACTCGCCGAATCTTGGGAAATTGAATTTACTTCTTACCGTGAAAACATCGAAGCCCCTCATTTTGTCCTTTATGTAAAAGAATTAATCGAAGAAAACTACGGGAAAGATGTGGTTGAACAAGGTGGTTTAAAGGTCTACACCACCCTAGACCCAACTATGCAGGAATACGCCGAAGAAGCCGTTGAAACTTATCGCGAACGCAATCTTAGTGAATTTGATGCCAATAATGCCAGCCTCGTTTCTATTCACCCTCAAACCGGCCAAATTTTGGCCATGGTTGGCTCTGCTGATTATTTTGACGAAGAAATTCAAGGAAATGTAAATATCGCCACTCGTTATCGTCAGCCAGGATCTTCTTTTAAGCCTTTTGTTTATGCTTTGGCTTTTTTGAATGGATTTACTCCGGCCACAGTTTTATATGATGTCGAAACTCAAATCGGGCCCGGCGAATGGCCACAAAACTATGATGGTGAATTTTTGGGACCTATCCGGATGCGCGAAGCCCTGGCTTATTCTCGTAATATCCCAGCTATCAAATCCTACTTTTTAGCTGGCCAAGAAGAAGACATCATTCCTTTTATGGAACCTTTTGGAATCGATTTAGATGAAAACATTGGTTATGGATGGCCTCTTGCTTTAGGAAGTGGAGAAGTTCGCTTATTAGATCTAGTAGGAGCTTTCGGAACTTTTGCAAACAGTGGAATTCGACAAGAACTTTCACCAGTTTTAAAAATCGAAAACCGAGACGGTGAAATTTTAGAAAAATGGGAAGACCAAGTTGGCGAAGAAGTTCTTGACCCGCAAGTTGCCTATTTAATCACTGATATTTTATCTGATCCCGTAATTAACTTAGGTTCTCGCTTACGCGTAAGCGGACATTATGTTGCCGCCAAAACTGGGACTAGTAATAAAAAAGATGAATATGGCGAAAACGCTCCTAATAACGCTTGGACGCTCGGTTATAGCACCAAACTTTCCACTGGTGTTTGGGTTGGGAATGCCGACGGCGAACCAATGTCCTATGAAGCTAACGGCTATGACGCTGCGGCTACCATTTGGAATGACTATATGACCAACGCTCTTTCTGAGCTAGATCCGGAAACTTTCCCAGAACCCGATGGAATTGTAGAAATGAGCGTAACCACTTCTAGCGGAAAAATTCCTTCCGAATATACCCCAGAAGAAATGGTCATTACCGAAAAATTCGCCAGTTTTAATGTCCCAACCGAAATCGATACTTTGTGGGCTAAGGCGGTTGTCGACGGATTTACTGGGTTGGTTGCCACTGAATATTCTCCTACTTGGTCATTAGAGGAAAAAGAATTCCAACAACACATCGCGATCATGTCTTACTATCCTAACTGGCAAATTGGGGTTGATGCTTGGGCTTTAGAGCAACAAGAAGAAGCGGGCATGGAAGAATTTTTGGAACCAACTGACTTAGACGAAATTCATACCGCCGAGACTTTAGCCAACAGCCCCACTATCATAATTACATCTCCTAGCTCTTACAGCTTAATTCGTCGTGGCCAAAACACTGTTGTAGTAGAAGCCGAGGCTTTAAACGGTTTAGACAAGGTTGAATTCTATTTAGACGGCACCTTACAATACACGGCTGTCTCTTCTCCTTATACCGGTCAAGTTCGAGCGGCTACCAACGCGCCTTCTGGCCGAGAATACACCATTACTGCTTATGTTTATGATGACCTGGGTTATCGCAGTAGTAGCTCTATTGAAGTAGCCGTGGAGTAGGGGTTGACTTTTTTGGAATAAACACTATAATTTGCGCCTACACCACCCTATTGGTCATCCGTAGGAATAGGCAGTCTGTTTGCTTAAACATACTTTCTACTTCTGGGGATTGACCCAGATCTATATTCCAGGGTGGGACTTAATACTGCTTTCATTTCAGTCGTTAAATTCTCTCTATTTATATAGACTTTGACAACTGAATGATGAATAACCTTTTGGGTGCCGCTTTTTGTTTTTAATAACTGTAAAGATAAGAAGCGGCATCCATTAGCAGAGATGCCTCAACCCGCAGGCTTTATCACAAGCTTGCTGTCAGGAGACAGTCAATGTACCAGTACCTCGCGCAGTTGCGCATCACCCCCGCCGGAAACGACGACGAGCAGCAGCCGGAGCAGGAGCAGTTCGAGGTTCACATCAATGAGGGCATCGTGACGTTCGAGGGCGACCTGCTCGACGGCGTCTACGATGTGTTCGAGATGGTCCGCACCGAGAACAACGAGCCCGTCGGCGAATTCACCGTCGAGGACGGCGAGATCGGCCCGGCCTTCAGCACGCAGGAGCCGGTGATCGAGGTGATCGAGATCATCGAGATCGACCTGAGTGGCCTCTTCGGTCACTTCTCCGGTCACCGCGAGCCGCGCCTCCCGCGCTTCCTCGATGGCTTGGGCGGCCTCTTCGATCGCCGTTCCCGCCAGCCCACCAACCGCTGCCACCGCTGCCCCATGAACGGCCACTGCCCGATCCAGTTCCTGCAGGGCAACTCCCTGCTCGACATCCTGCTCGAAGATCCCTTCTTCGACGACCTGGACGCGGGCATGGGCAGCCCGTCCCGCCGCTCCCGCTCCCCCCACTCCACCTTCAACCCCGAGACCATCAAGATCCAGCTGCACAAGGTTGAGGAGATCGTGGCCACCCTGCAGGAACAGGTGTGCCCCCACTGCGACGTGATGCACAGCCCGGACTACTTCGGCGACTTCGCGGACATGGCGGCCTTGGCCGCGCAGTGGGCCCAGGAGGTCTACCTGATCGAGGAGCTCGCGACCAACCTGGGCCAGCTCTCCGAGCTCGGCTACCTGCCCTGCCCCAGCTGCGGCCACGAGCACTGCTCCAGCTCCACCTCCCTCGAAGCCCTCGGCTTCGAGGACCACGAGCAGGTCTCCAGCCTCCTGGCCCGCGCCCACAAGGTGCTGGCCTACGAGCTCCCCGAGGCCCTGTCCCCCGAGCCGCCGCCCGCCTCCGAGGAGCAGCCCCCGGAGGCCCACGTCTAGGCCCATACAGACGTGGCGCGTTGCCCAGCCGGCCCTTCCTGGGGTCGGCTGGGCTTAGGCCTCTGCGCTTACTTTCATCATTCAGTTGTCACAAACACCACCCTGATTCAGTCATCCATAGAAGTAGGCAGCTAATCCTTACTCTAGCGATCTACTTCTGGGGATTGACCCAGATCTATATTCTAGGGTGGAGTTTAATACTATTTTCAGTCGTTAAATTCTCTCTAAAACATAGACTTTGACAACTGAATGATGAATAACCTCTTGGATGCCGCTTTTTGTTTTTAATAACTGTAAAGATAAAAAGCGGCACCCATTACGTAGAGGAGTCGCATCCCCGAACATGAAAGGCTGAACCACATATGTCCAGCCCACACATTATCACGCTCGAAATCGACCTGACGTCCGAGGGCAACCTGCCAGACGGCACCTACGTCCTCCAGTCCTCCGACGAACAGGTCCTCGTGGAGATCTTTGTCCAGGACGGCAAGCCCCGCCTGACCCACAAGCCGCCCCCGGCCCCGATCCCGATCCCCACCAACCAGCCCGCGGGCCCCTCGCCGCAGACAGATGCAGTACTGGATCACTTCTATCGGTCCAGCGGCTCAACCGTCCCTGACGAGGCCTCGCACCGCCGCGATTGATGCCCACGACCCGCGCAGCCCCCGTCCCGTTCGGCCACAAAGTCGTTCGGGGCGGGGCTAGCATCATTTTCATCATTCAGTTGTCCCAACAACCTTGCCATGCACTGTAAAAAATGCTATTTTTCGACGCGCCCCAAATTTTCCAAAAAATCTTACTTCTAATCCTAAAAATCATGAAAAAACTTCTCGCAACCCTTATCGCTCTAACCATTCTATCCATATCCCTAGTCGCCTGCGGCGGATCCAAAATCGAATATGCTTACGAGGGGCCCATTGAAGGTTGGGCTGATATTGCCCTACCAGATGATGCGGTTTGGTCTCGCACTGTAATTTCTGGCCCCGTCGAAAACCATCACTACGAAGTTATCGCAACTGCTAGTGACTGTTTTGCTTTCATTGAAATGGCTATGGAAGCTAATGGCTGGGTGTTGTCTTCTGCCTCTTCTAAAGGTCGTCATTTTATTAAAGATGGCAACAACGCTGACTACACTGTCTCCTCTCAAGGGGAAGGTGCTCCACTTAAAGTTCTTGTGATTATTGAACCAGCCGGAGCTTATGGAGAATCCGACGTCGAAGAAACTTCAACAGAATCAACCGAGTAAAAACTCTCGGACTTTACCAATCGCTAGGCCCCGATGACTAATCTGGGCCTTTTCGTTTTTCGTTAAACCAGCGTACACCCGATCAAAACCATTTGGCTTAAACACTGAACTAAGTGGCAACCCTGGCAAAATAGTTGCTTCGGGTTGATGTGTAATAATCCCCTCCGCTGTTCCGTGAAAAAGATGCTCTGTCCCGTCTTCCAAAATAAGCGCTGCTGAACACACAAATCGCGCTGTTCGCTTATCCTCTGAAACATTTTCCATTCTTTCTAAAAAATGCTCCAACCAAACCTCGTCAGAAGCCTCCTCTCCTGCCCCAAAACGACGAGTATGCAACCCTAATTCGCCTTTCAAAGCATCTACCTCTAGCCCCGAATCTTCACCCACGGTTATAAGCCCAGTTTCTTTAAAAAAATGCCGTGCTTTTTTAAAAGCATTCTCATCATGCGTTGCTCCGTCTTCTTCAACCTGCGTCCCGCCCGAAAGATCTTTTAACGAAATTAATTCATACGGCAAATCTTTTAGCACGGCAAAAATCTCCCCAAATTTCCCAATATTCCCAGTGGCAATAAGCAATTTTTTCATGGGCGCATTGTACCACCCCGGGGGTCCCCTGGAAAACATGGCGACGTTACGATAAGCTGACCATATGAAAAAATTTCTCTTTTTCTTAATTGCTCTTATTTTTATTTTCGCGGCCACCGGCGAATTAACACGTTTGCCTCTGGGCCCCGAAATCCTCCCCAACGATCTCTTGGTCGCCATTCTTGTTGGATTATGGCTTTTCTACAAAATATTTATAGAACGCAAATGGCCAAAAAGCAGTTTATGGAAGCCTTTTCTAATTTTTGCGGCCATTGCTTTTATCAGTCTAATTAATGGTTCACGCACCCTAACTTCTTCAGAAACTTTATTTAGCGGGCTTTATTTGGTTCGCTTTATTGAATATTTTTTACTGACCTTTATTACGCTTGATCTTGCCCAAAACACGCGCCTTAAATTCAAGCTTCAATATCTTATTTTTGGGGCTGCTTTTTTAGTGGCTGTTTTTGGATTTATTCAACTCCAAATTTATCCTGATTTTACGGAATTAGCACGCGAAGAAGGTTGGGATCCACACATTAATCGTTTATTATCTACCTGGTTTGATCCTAATTTTGTGGGAGGAATGTTGGCTTTTGTAAGTTGTCTTGTTCTTGGGAAACTAACCAATAAACATTCCTGGCACCAAAAAATTCCTTTAATTTCTTTATTGATCGTTTTAGTTGTAGCGCTTTTCCTAACTTATTCTCGCAGTTCTTATTTAGCTTTTTTAGTTGGTGCGGGCTTAATTGGCCTACTCAAGTCACGCAAACTTCTAATCACCGGACTCTTAGCCCTTTTAATTCTTATCCCATTATCAGATCGCGCCGAAGAACGTGTCAGCGACATGCTTTACAGCGCTAAATCACTTGTAACTGAAACTGCCGAACTTCCCGATGCTACTGCCCGGCTCCGCATTGAATCCTGGCAAAACGCCGTTACGATTTTCCAAGAACATCTTTTTCTGGGGGTTGGGTATAACACCTATGCTTACGCGCAACGAGACTACGGCTTTATCCGAGAAGACACACATCACGCCGCCAGTGGATCAGACTCCACGCTACTCACCATCCTCGCGACCACTGGCTTGCTTGGCGCTTTAGCCTATCTTTGGCTCCTTTTCACCATCTTTTGGCTCAGCTTCAAAAATCGTCATGACCCTTTTGCTCTCGGGGTTTTCGCTGGCTTTTGCGGCTTATTAATTCACTCTGTTTTCGTCAACAGCTTACTTTACACCCCATTTTTAATCTTTTTTTATAGTGCATTAGGCATTATGCTAGCGCCGAAATCAAAAAATCCTTAATTCCCATTTCATGTACTCAATTGCTCAACTTCGTGTCGGAACCGCCATTCAAGTCGACGGCCATCCTTACATTGTAACCACCGCCTCGTTTTCTAAACAAGCTCGCGGCAGCGGCGTTATGAAAACCACTGTAAAAAGCCTTTTAACTGGCAATTCTCTTCCCATGACTTTTCAGGGCAACGACAAAGTCGAACCCGCTGAAGTTGGTTTTTCACGCGCCCAATTCCTCTACTCACAAGGCGATGATTACTTTTTTATGGATAGTGAAACCTACGAGCAATTTAACTTTTCCAAAGAGGCTCTCGGCGACAAAACTAATTATCTTTTAGATGGCTCGGATGTTGATATTCAAAGTTTTGACGGTCAGCCAATTAACGTCCAACTTCCCCCGAAGGTGAATTTAAAGGTTGTAGAAACCGCCGAAGGAATGCGTGGCGACACTGCTCAGGGTAAAGTCACCAAACCTGCCAAACTCGAAACCGGGGTCACCATTTCTGTCCCAATTTTTGTTAAAGAAGGTGCCACTATCCGCGTCAACACCGAAACCGGTGAATATTGTGAGAGGGTATAGGAAGGCATAGACTAGGGAAAGTCTTCGTGTTTCTTCGCGTAACGTCCCGCCGATAGGCGAGAGGGGTTCTTCGAAGATCATGATCTGAGAAGGTTCCCTCCAGTCAGCGAAGGAATTCGGGGGCTTTTCCTAATTTTTAACCTCCTTATCATATTCCCCGGCCCGTTCATACGCGAGCTCAAACATTTTCCGAAAAGCCTCGGCCACTTCTTTACTTTCAATAATTGCGCCAAATTTTTCCTTTAAAGAAAGAATCGCAATTTTATTATCATAAATATTTATTTCCGGAGAAATTTCAAACTTTTTCGGGACAATACAAGTTTGCCGTAAATGAGCTTCATCGGATTTTTTGACCCTCCGTGTTTCATCACTATCAGCCAAAAAACATCGTACCGGAATCCCTTTTTTGGCCCGTCGCGTATAATACGCTGGGAAATAACCTGGGAAAAACGAATGTTGATGCTCCACCGAAGCATACGCTAAGATTTCTGTTTCAGAAGTTAGGGTGTCTTCATACGCAGTAATAACTCCTTCTACCCCTTCAAAAAACCGAATCTTAAGTTTTCCGTCTTTTTTATTATAAATAGATTCAAACTCTGGCATTACTTTTTGCGCTTCTTTATAAAGTCTTTCAAATTTATCCCGTTCATTTTGTAGCATTTGCAAAATTCGTGACGGATTCTCCGCTGAAAAAATCATTTTTGAAGAACTTTCAACTGGCGTAGAAATAACCAAACCCCTCGAAAGCAAGGCATTCAAAAGATGATAAACATTTGTTCGTGAAACTTTTGACCGTTTAGCCACCTCACTCACCAATGATGGCCCTAATTCTAACAAGGCTAAATAAATCTGTGCCTCTTTTTCTGGTAAGCCGAATTTTTTTAAAAGTTCCAACATAATAAATTTGTAAATTAGGATTGACAATAAAGCTAAAAAAAACTACACTTCATGCCTCCATGAAGAGCTCCCCCTATCTGGGAGCCCATCATAACTCTTCCCCGATTTTGTGTCAATTAATTTACACAAATGACGCGTCAAAAACCTCCATCTGTCGACGACTTTGTCACCTCTTCAATTATTCGCTTTGGCGGCCTAACTGATTACATTGAAGAAAAACTTCTCACTGATTATTTTATCATTGAAGGAAATTTGGGAATCACCCGAAGCATTCGTATGTACATTTTAAATCAAATGCGCCGCCTTCAAGCTGTAAAACAAATTAAAATTCTCGATGTCGGACCAGCTGTCGGAGCCATGACTTCCCTTCTTGTTATGCAAGAACTGGCTCGCGTTGGCCTACTTGAAAAAACTAAACTTATTATGCTGGATGTTTCTGAACGTGTTATAAGCAAAACTCAAATGAGAGAATTTCAATTCCCTTCCGCTCTTATAAACTCTCTTCTTAAATTCAAAATTTACGAAAAACTCCGCCATTCAAAAGGAATCGTTGCTTCCTGCGAAAAAATCCCTCTAAAAGACAACTCTATAGATATTTGCCTGGCTAGTTTTGTTTTTCATCTTCTACACGATAGTGTTAAACCAACTGCCGCTAAGGAAATCCAACGCGTTACCAAACCTGGCGGTTTTATTGGCATCGCTGATGAATGGTTTGAAAATTACGAAGATTATGCCTCGCTTCACGAACACGATGACATTCCTTTGGCTTACGAATCTATTATTTCGTACCGTCGCTTACGCAATATGTTCCCCCAAACTGAAATTTTTGAAGCCAATTCCCCAATTCGCCGCGACACCAAAAATCAAAATTTCTATTACTTTTGTGGGATAAAGAAGGCTGCCAATACCTCCAAAACCCCTTCCTGATCAATAAAAAACGGACTAGTCGCAATTGTGATAAAATCTGCTTTTTCCGCCTGTGCGCGCAAAAATTCCCGCGCCTTTTCAAAGCCCACCTCCATTTCCGGCACAAAAAAGTCTAAATCCAAGTTCAAAATCACATTCCCTTGTCGCGCAACCTCGTTTAACCCCGCCTCACTCGTTATTGAAATCACTTCGCCAATCAACCCACACTCCACAGCTGGCGGAATATAATTCCCCACATTCAACACTTCGTTTGTGTACTTAAACGCATCCACTAAATTAGCTCCACGATAAGGCTCGGCCGGCTCACGAGTGTCTTTATGTTGGTCCACATGCACGAGCGTCGCTCCAGGTTTAATTAACCCCTTATTAACCGCCTCCTGCCAAAAATAAAAGGCATGATTATGATTATCAAAAACAACTCCCGGCGTTCCCAAAAAATCCATCTTCACAAAACTTTCAAGCCCCACACAACTCTTCAGTTTCCCCTCCTCAAAATCTTCAAACGCCACCTCCTTCCCAATTTTCAAATCAGCAAAACCGCCCTCAACAATCGGGGGGACAAATAAACGCGGATTTTCACCACGTTTTTCATAAGAAAAAGCATTGTTCCCCTTGCTTCCTTTTAACCAAAAACTTTGATCATACATGGTCGCATTATGTCAGCAACACTCATTATCTCCAAAATTTTTATGCTCTAACTCAAGTAAATCAAAATTAACATCTCAAAAAACCCTCCTTATCGTACGTTACGTTTGACGCAACACGATCCCATCAGGTTTAAATATGTCATACGAGTCAAGCTAATGTACCTATGCGAAAAGGCATATCCCCTAACTCTTTTTTGGCGCTCATTTTGTGTCTGGTGGAGATGGCGGGAGTCGAACCCGCGTCCAAGAAGGCTATCTAATGACTTCTACCGTTATAGTTCGTTCTAATGTTTATGAGAATAAAGGACGAACAAAAAGCTCTCATAAATGGACAAGGAAGTTTAGGTCATAAAGTGCTGAACCTCCACTTTAATTCCGATCTTTACTAAATGAAGCCTAAATGAGTCGTAAAGCAATCCTCAGAAAGGCGTGGCCGCGAAAAGGCGGCCTGTAGACACTCAATTAAGCAAATGCCGGCGCAAAAGCGAGGCGGTTTGGATAACGAGCATCAGTTTCAGATACAGAATCTGCAATTATGTTTGCGCTGGACGGATATAACGGGAGACAGCGCGATCCCGTAACGGCCGTAAAAAAACAGGTCTCTTCCTGTCAAAGCCAAGGCATCCCCAAAATGTGAAAGAGCAAAACAACTATTTCTTAACCTCTGATCCCGGCGCATTTTTCACCTTTTTCCCTAATTCTTTTAGGCTTTCTTTCAAGCCATCAACCCAGTTCACGCCCACATCTTCAAAAGTGATTTTTAGTTTTGAGCAACTTACCAACCATTTTTTATTAAACTCAAGTAAGCTCAAAATATTTTCTGGGCGAACCTGATCAGACATAGATAAAACCAAAATTCGTTCGCCTCGCCCGTGAATATTATCAGCGCGAATATTAGTAAGCCCTGCTTTTTTAGCCAATAACTTAAGCTCTAAAACGTGGAATAAATTCGCAACCTCAGTTGGCATTTTCCCGTAATCTTCTACTAAGTCATCTTTCAGTTCAGCCAAATAAGAAAAATTATCTGCGGCCGCCAAACGCTGGTAAATTCCAATCTTATCTTTGGCGCTAACAATGTAATCATCCGGAATAAAGGCTGGTAATGGAATTTCAATAGATACGTCTTTTGGCGCTTCAGCGGAAGCCTTGGCTTCGCGCCCTTCTTTCAAGTTTTCTACAGCCTGGTTAAGCATGCGAATAAAATGGCTCACTCCCACAACCTGAATTGCGCCGTGTTGATTCGCCCCTAAAATATCCCCAGCTCCTCTAATTTCTAAATCTTTCATAGCAATTTGGAAGCCGGCTCCTAATTCCGAGGCCTCTACAATTGCCCGCAACCTTTTTTTGGCATCCAGCGGCAACCTTTGCGAATGATACAAAAAATACGCATAAGCCTGCTTCTTACTGCGCCCCACCCGCCCTCTAAGCTGGTAAAGCTGCGCCAATCCAAATTTTTCCGCCTTATTTACAATCAACGTATTAGCATTCGCCAAATCAATTCCGTTTTCAATAATCGTCGAACTCACCAAAACATCATATTTTTTATCTTTAAACGCCATAATTCTCTCCTCCAAATCGCTTGGATTAAGCTTCCCATGAGCAGTCACAAATTTCGCCTCTGGCAACAACTTTTTTAAACGATCAGTCATTTCATCAATTGTCTCGACCCGATTATGCAAAAAATAAGTCTGCCCACCTCGTTCTAGCTCACGCATGATCGATTCTCGAATCAACCCAAATGAAAATCGACGCACCTCCGTAACAATCGGCAAACGCCCAGGAGGAGGCGTAGTAATGGTTGTAATGTCTCGCAAGCCGTGCAGGCTAATATTTAGCGTTCGCGGGATAGGCGTCGCTGTAAGCGTCAAAATATCCACTTCACGGCGCAGCTCCTTAAATCGCTCTTTCTGCTTAACCCCAAAACGTTGCTCTTCATCAATCACCACCAACCCCAAATCTTTAAACTTAATATCTGCTTGGATCAAACGATGCGTCCCAATAATAATGTCCACCTCTCCATTTGCTAACTTTTTAACAATCTTTTTTTGTTCAGACTGAGTTCTAAACCGACTTAACATTTCTATTCGGATTTCTGGGAAAGCACTCATTCTTTTTGTAAACGACTTGTAGTGCTGGTCTGCCAAAATTGTAATTGGTGAAATCACAGCTACCTGTTTTCCTCCTTGAACAGCCTTAAAAGCAGCTCGCATCGCCACCTCTGTTTTCCCAAAACCAACATCCCCACACACCAAGCGATCCATTGGCTTTTTGCGTTCCATGTCTTTGGCTACATCTTGAATGGCTTTGAGCTGCCCTGGTGTTTCTTCGTACGGGAAAGCCTCCGCAAAACGGCCCGAATCTTCATTTCCTTCTTTGTATTGATGCCCGCCAGCCCTTTGCCGTTCCGCGTATAATTTAAGCAATTCTTTAGCAATATTTTGAGTTTCTTTTTTAACCTTATTTGTAATTGTCGACCACTCCGCTGACCCTAATCGCGTTAATCGTGGCGCCTGGTCCCCAGCTCCAATAAATTTACTCACCTTGTCTGCCTGATCAATTGGTACAAAAAGTTTGTCGTTTTCGGCGTATGCCAAATGTAAATATTCCCGCGTAACCTCATCAATGGTTCGCTTGTCCAACCCGTTAAAATGGGCAATCCCGTGATCAGAATGCACCACATAATCTCCAATTTTAAGCCCCGTCAAAAAATCTAAAAACACCGCGTGTTGAGCTGGATCCCGGTGAGCCCCCTCACGCAATCCCATAATTTCTCGATCCGTGATTAAAGCAAATTTAACGTGTGGATTTTGGAAAGAATGCGGGAAAGGGTCTTCTTTTTCTAATGAAAAGAACACCACTCCAGCGCGACCTTCCTCTAAATCATTTGGATCATCAACATAATGAATCCGCCGATCATCAAAATAATTTTTTATTTCTTTGCTGTTTTTTGTAAACAAGTACACTCGCCACCCTTCCACCATTTTCTCCCTCATATTCTCCAGAAAATCTAATTTGTTCTGATATTTAAGAACGGAAAGATAGTGCAAATGAAAGTGATAATCACTTTCCTCCAAAAAAGAAGTAAACAAAATATAACTCACATCATTTGGGCGCTTTTTCAAAATCTCATCCACCTCGCGATACAAATCCTCACTTAAATCTAATTCATCCTCAATCAAAAGCGTTCCTTTCCCTAAATGTTCCCAAATATGTGCGGTTTTTTCAAAAACATTCAACGGATAAATTGTGAATTTTTTATGATCTTTAATTTTTTGTGTTCCCTCCCCTTGCTTATATTCATAAATCGCTGAGACGGTCTCGAAATCCAACTCAATTCGAACTGGATTTTTGCTATTAATTGGAAAAATATCAATCACATCACCGTGCCGCAAATAAGTTCCCTGCTCCAAAAAAGGATCTTCCGAAACCTCATACTCCATGTTTATCAAAGTCTCAAAAACATCAGTGGGATCAATTTCCCCCCCTGTTTTTATAGTCATTAAATTTTGCTCAATATCATGCCGGCGCGGATAAAGATCTAATATTTGTTGATACGTCATAACAACGGCCCTTTCTTTCGCAGAAGAGGAAAGTGTCGCTAAAGTATGTGCCAAGGCACGGTGTCCTCCTTCGGCGTCAAAAATATCAACATCAAAATCAATCCAATCTCCCAAAACTCGGGCCATACTCTCTTGTTCAGCCTTATTATTCACTACCCAAACTAGTTTTTTTACATCATCAAATTGGTCCAAAATATCAGACACGACAAATGCTTTGGAGGAAAAATTACCTCCACCAGATAAAGTAACGTATCGATGAGAGCCAAAAAGTTCAAGAACTTCTTGGTTGCGCGGATGCGGAAATTTCATTAAAAGGCTTACAGTTTAAGAGGCATAATAATATGTGTATAACGCGCCTCTTTCTTTTCGGGCTTAATTGTAACAGGGGAAAGCTTGTTGTCAATAGAGAAATCTATGGTCTCATCATTTATGTGGGCCAACACATCCAAAATATATTGAGCATTCAAGGCCACCTTGTTGTTATCTCCTTCAATTTTCACATCAACCTCTGCTGTCCCTTCACCAATTTGGGTTTCATCAGTAGAAATAATTAATTTCCCATTATTGGTCACGCTAATTTTGACATTATTGTTTGTTTCTTGGACAAACAAACTCACTTTTTTAACTGCCAAAACAAAATCTTGAACATTTACCTTGAGATGAGTTTTTGAAGAAGGGGGAATAATTCGCTTATAATCTGGGAAACTACCATCAATTAGTCGAGAAATTATTCTTAAATTTTGCACTGAAAAAAGAATTTGATTCTTGGTTACATGACATTCCACTGCTTCTTCACCAAAAAAGCTCAAAATCTTACCCAGCTCAGAAATGGTGTGTGAAGGAATAATACAATCATGAGCCTCGGAAACACCCTTTTTAAGCCCCACTTTTCGTTCAGAAAGGCGATAACTATCTGTGGCCACCATTGAAAGGTCTTCTTTTTCAACCCTAAACAAAACACCTGTTAAAACTGGTCTCGAAACATTTGAAGAAGCTGCAAAAACTGTTTGCGTAATAGCTCTCTCTAAACCTTCGGAGGTAACTGTAAATTCCTCTCCTTTTTCAACTGTTGGAATAACTGGGAACTCAGAAGGGTCAATCCCTTTGATTTTAGTGTGAGCTAGTGGTGTTTTAATCGAAAGATTCAACCGATCTTCTAGTTTTATTTCTACTTCTTCATCTTTCAAAAGAGAAACATAACTAGTAATTAACTTAGCGGGAATTGTGATCGCGCCTTCGTTAAAAACTTCAGTATCAATAAAATACGTCATGGCCACTTCTAGGTTGGTAGCAGAAAAATACAAACGCTTACCTTCTGCTTTCATTAAAATATTATTCAAAACTGGAAGAGTTGTGTTTGGACTAACTGCCCGGTTTACTAAGTTCAGAGCAAAAGCCAAATCTTTTTGTCGACATTTAACTTTCATTTTTAATTATTGTTAAGAAATCGTGTTCATTATAAGACCTCTACCCTAAAAGACAATTGTTTTAAAAAGAATTTAAATAACTAGCAGTAGTTAAAAGGTCTATGCAAACCTTTAAAAAAGACGTGATCTAACCTTTCATAACAAAAACCTTTTAAAAAGCTTACTTAAGCCAAAACTCAAAGATTGAACAAAAAAATTGAAATTTCACAAAATCGCTTACCTAAGCCAAATCACTATTATTTACCAAAAATCACCATAAAAACCCCAAAAAACAGCTTAAGCTCATTAAAATTAATAATAATTCTTCAAAACTCGCCAACTAAAAAGATCGCTTATTTAAGCCAAAAACAAGGTGATCAAATTTTAAACTCTTCAAAACTCTTCACAATATGTGCAAAACATGTGCAAAACATGGTCAAAACCCCCAAAGAGTACCCCCGAAACTCTGGAGAGCACTCTCGAAACTTTGGCCTTTGCCTGCAAAACTTTTCATTCAGCTTTGCACCGCAACCCCACTACTTTTACACATAAATGATTTGCGGGATCACCAGAGGGCGCTTATCTAGTAAATTTACCAATAATCGATCAACAGATTGTTGAATGTAAACCAAGAGAGCTTCATCGGATGGACGTTTCTTCTGGGTCTTTAAAAATTCTCTATAAGATTTTTCAGCTCTTTTTTGGATTTCATGAACCACCTTCTTAGAAGAATCCGCAAATACAAATCCGCGGCTACTAACATATGGTTTTCCAGAAAGAACTCGCCCCTTACGGCGCACCCTAAAAGTAATTGAAACCACACCATTTTCCGCCATTAATTGGCGATCCATTAAAATTTCAGCAGCAACTTCCAGTTTTTCATGGCCTTCAACCATCACATGTCCGGCTGGCACCCTTTCCTTAGCTTTTTTGAGTTGTCTTTGTTTATCAATTTCTATTACTTCTCCGTTATCCATTAAGAAAATGTTCTTTTTAGCAACCCCGCATTCTGCCGCCAATTCAGCGTGTTTAGAACGCATATAATAATCGCCATGCTCAGGAATAAAATATTTAGGTCGAGTCATGCGAATCATCATTTTAAGTTCTTCTTGCATGGCGTGGCCAGAGGTGTGAACGTCAAAATCTTTGTTGGTAATAACTTTCGCCCCCCGACGACAAAGCATGTTAATTACTTTTATAATCGCGGTTTCATTCCCAATAATTGGGGAAGAAGAAAGAATCACTGTATCGCTTTTCCTAATTTTCACATGAGCGTGATGATCAACTGCAATTCGAGCCAAGGCCGCAAAGTTTTCTCCTTGGCTACCAGTTGTTAAGGCAATTATTTCATTGTCTTTATATTTCTTCATTTTCTTAATATCAATAATCACTCCTTTCGGGACTTTAATGTGTCCTAATTCCTGAGCGATTTTTATATTAGTAATCATGCTTCGACCAGAAATAAAAATCTTCCGGTTATAGCGTTGCGCTGAATCCATAATTTGTTGTAAACGCCCGATTAACGAAGAAAAAGAAGCAATAATTAATCTTCCTGGCGTTCTTTGGATGAGCTTATCTAAATTTTCAGCAATTACTTTTTCAGATGTGGTGTGGCCAGGTCGCAAAGCATTCGTACTATCTGAAATCAAAGTATGAACTCCTTGGCGCCCAATTTTTTTAATAGTGGCCAAATCCGCGGGCTTTTGATCGTGTGGAGTTTTATCAAATTTGAAATCTCCAGTATGAACAATGCGTCCCACCGGCGTATCAATCACAAAGGAAACCGCATCTGGAATACTGTGATTTACTCGGAAAGAAGACACGCGAAATACTCCTGCCTGAAAACTTTCTTTTGGTTTAAAAACATGCAAAGTAACCTGATCAAGCAGCTTGAAATCTGCTAATTGGCGCTTTACTAAACCAATAGTAAGCGCCGTGCCGTAAACCGGCGGAAAGCCAAGTTTTGGCAAAACATAAGGCAATCCTCCAATATGGTCCAAATGACCATGTGTTAAGAAAATCCCTTTAATTCGATTTTTTCTTTCTTTTAAATAAGAAACATCAGGAATCACATAATCCACTCCCAGCATATCTTCAGTTGGGAACTGAAAACCAGCATCCACCAACATAATGTCTTTCCCGTATTCGAAAATCATCATGTTTTTCCCAATTTCTTCAAATCCACCAAGTGGGATAATGCGAAGATTAGATTTACTAGGCTTGCCCTGTTTCGGCGTGATGCGTAATTTGTTTTGTTTAAAACGCTTTTTCTTTTGCTTAGGGCGCGGTTTAGGTTTCGGCTCAGCCTGTGGCGTCTTAAGTTGTGGCGCTTTTGGCGCCGCCTTTGGCTTTTCGCCCTTAACATGCGAAATCTGATCAAGCCATTGATCAATATCCGACATTTTTTTCTGGAATTTTTTATCGTCTTTTCCCGGGACTAATTCATTTGTCATAGTTAGTTTAAATTTTATTACATCTTATTCCCCTCCATACTCACCATTATTATACCCGAAAATCAGATTTAACGCAACAAGCGGAACAGAGGACACCACCTTTTTGTATAGGGGAAAGTAGCGCCACGCTTCTTCGGGGATAGCTTTTTGCATAGGTACGATAGCTTGACTCGTATGACATATTTGAACCTGGCGGAAAGTTGTCACGTCAAACGTAACGTACGATAAGGAGGGATTTTGGTAGTGTTAACATTAATTTTCTCAAATTATAAAATAAATTTATCCGAAATTCGCACAGAAAGCACAAAGCACGAAAAGCAAAAAAACGTTTATTAGGCCCCATTTTTATGACCCTGAATAGACCCCTCGTACAATAGCTTGACAGGAATACAATGTTTCCAGGTGGGCTCAAATCGACATGTCAAACCTTTGGTACATACACGAAATAGGACCTCCCTAACTCACCCCTTGCCCACAAACACAACAAAAAGTAGAATGCCCATGATAAATCTCGGACCCTAACAAACTAATCCAATGAGCGATCAATCCTCTGACCAAACCGTTAAAAGGAAAATTTGGTTTAAAAACAAAGAAGTTTCTTTAAATAAAACTGTCGAAGAATATAACGCGGGAGAAGACATTATTTACGATCAAGAAATGATCCCAGATGATATTTGGTGTTCGCGCTGTTATGCCCGCTTGCTCGAGAGACATAATTTAATAACTAAAGAAGAATTAACAGAACTAGAACAAGGATTAGATGAAATTTTAGAACTCTACAAAAAAGGAGAATTTCAATTAAAAGTAGAAGATGAAGACTGTCACACCAAAATCGAGGACTACCTCATAGAACGACTAGGCGACACCGGCAAAAAAATTCATACTGGCCGTTCTCGCAACGACCAAGTGCTCGTCATGATGCGCTGGTTTTTAAAACGAAAATCCAAAGCCATTCAAGAGCAAACACTTAAATTAGCGACAAAATGCACGGAATTTGCCAAAAAACACGAAATGGTAGCCATGCCTGGCTATACTCACATGCAAAAAGCCATGCCCACCACTGTTGGGTCTTGGATTATGGCCTTCACCGAAAGCTTAATGGATGACGCCAAGCTGCTCATCGCCATAAATGACCAAATCGTAGACCAAAACCCCCTTGGATCAGGGGCAGGATATGGGTCCCCTTTTGATTTTGACCGAGATTGGCTTAGCAAGGAAATCGGATTCAAAAAAACTCAAAACAACGTAATTTACTGTCATAATTCTCGTGGGAAAATTGAGGGGCTTGTTCTGGAGGCTTGTTCCCAAATTATGCTTACCTTGAATCGACTAGCTTGTGATTTGCTGTTTTTTACCACCCAGGAATTTCAGTTTTTCCAGATGGATGACAGCATTGCCACTGGCTCATCGATCATGCCCCAAAAAAAGAATCTTGATGTTGGTGAATTGATTCGGGGGCGCACCGCTACGGTGTTGGCTTGTCGAAACGAAGTCACCATGAATATTATGAACAAAATTTCTGGCTATCACCGGGATGGTCAAGAGATTAAACGACCACTTTTTCTAGGGATGCGCTACACGGAAATGTCTTTAGAAGCTATGGGCGTAATCCTCGACAACATTGAGCCCAATCAAGAAATTCTTACCAAAGCGATGTTTGATTGTCCGGGGTTGTTCGCCGCACACAAAGCTTTTGAAAAAGTAAAAGAGGGTATGACGTTCCGGGATGCTTATCGTGAAATTGGCTCTGACATTGAAGGTATAAAAGTCACTGAAAAAGACATTAATCGCTGGTTAGAAATGTCCACCCATCAGGGAGGAACTGGCAATCTTGGTATCGATAAAATCGAAAAAGAAATCCGCGAACTTATGGCGGCTTAATTCTTAATTTTTAAATATGGAACCTTGGGATCTTCATGCTTTGCTCCGCGAAAAAATTACTGCAAACGGCGGGCTTGTTTCTTGTCACGCTCATTTTGATAAAGCCTATGTGATTTCTCCAGAAACTCTAGAAATGACCCTGGACTCCATGGAGGTCAAATGGGATTTATGGAAACAAATCAAAGAAGGCTACACGCCCGAAAATTTGATAAAGAGAATTTCTTTAAGCGCCGAACGAATGATTGCCCAAGGGTGCACCCTAACGCGCACCAACATAGATGTAGATAACACAGTTGGGATGATGTGCGTTGAGGCCGCCCTCGCCGTAAAGGAAAAATACGCTGACCAAATCGAAATCCAGCTCTGCTCCCAAGTTCTCGAAGGCGCCATGACCCCCGAGGCCCAAGAATGGATTGAAAAAGCCGCCCCTTACGTAGACGTCCTCGGCGGCCTCCCATCCCGCGACCGCCCCCACCAAGCCGAGCACCTCGACTACATTTTTGAAATGGCCAAAAAACACAACAAAACAGTCGACGTTCACATTGACCAAAACAACGATCCCGACGAAAAAGACACCGAACTCCTTGCTCGCAAAGCCATCGAGCACGGCCTGCAAGGCCGCGTCAACGCAGTTCATTGCTGCTCGCTCGCCGCGCAACCCGACGACTACATGCACGAGGTAATTAAGCTCATCAAAGAAGCCGACATGCCAGTCATTGTTTGCCCTCGCTCCATGATCGACGGCGTGCAAATGCGCGACAAAACCGCCCCAGTTCACAACTCCATCGCTCCTGTTCCCCAACTTGTGGAGGCCGGCGTAAAAGTCGCTCTCGGAGTCGACAATGTTCACGACTATTTCTGCCCATTTATTGACGGCGACGTATTCGAAGAATTACTTTTTCTCATCGAAAACTGCCGCTATTACGACGTGGAGGAATTAGTAAAAATCGCCACAACTAACGGACGAGAAATCTTAGAATCAGCGATGACCTAAGTTATTCAAAACCCCACCAATCGTGTCGGCGTCAGACTTTATTTGAAGCCTTATTCGATCAACCTCACCTTCAAGGTCTGTTATCAATTTTTTTAATAAAACCAAAGAAGCATCATCATCGATCTCATCATCAACCCCTGTTAAGCATTGCAAATAATCTCTCAGCATTGTTTTCGCCTTCACCTCTAGAGCGATCAAACTACCAAAAGCGCTCGCAACAACTGAGTGCCGATCTCTTAATTCAGGTGTTACCCCCCTCCGCCCATCTTTTGCGCTCTGAATTAAACCAGAAAATTCGCTTCTAATAGTCTGTTCAGCTTCCGCAATTTTTTGAGGAAGATTCGTCGTCGGCTGAAAAGATTGAGCCCTCTCGATAATAGGTTTTAAGTCTTGAGCCAACCCAAAAATATCATTTGATAAATCTTCTGCAATTTGATCTAACGTAGACAAA
>CAYYQE010000004.1:12977-23165 GCA_964473745.1 uncultured Candidatus Peribacteria bacterium | reverse complement strand
CAACCCAAAAATATCATTTGATAAATCTTCTGCAATTTGATCTAACGTAGACAAAAAATTTTACTACTAAATCCTCCGGCCCCTCCACTTTTTCTCCTTCCACCAGTCCCCCTGTCCCCCTTTTCTCCAAAGCTCCTACCTCTACCTCAATCCGTGTCTTTAAATCTCGCACTAACTCGTGAACAGCCCCTTCGTCCGCGGGGTCCAATTCGTCCCAAAACTCCTTAAACCTCGAAACAGTCCCTACCAAGCCAACAATGTGCCGCCTTTCCATTTGCTCTTCTCCGCTCAATACCTTTTCGTAAAAACGCAACTTTCTTTTACGAGACCTTACAGCCCTTGTCGCAAACTTAGGTGAAAATCCATTTATTGTTTGAATAGAACTAGCATCTAACACAGTTGGAGCTTCTTCAATTACAGCCATTGCCTGACTCCCAAAATCTTCCGCTGTCGCCTCCTCACCCTCATCCAAAACTTCCCCATCCCTTCGCATCCCAAACAACGCTTTTTCTTGCTGTATATATTGGAGCCAAGCCTTTTTAAAAGCCGGGAATATTCCCGTAGAGCGATCCGCAACATGTTTTAAATGGAACTGAAGCCAAACATCATGGAAAAGCATATTTCTAGCCTGGCAATTACATGTAAAATCAGTCAACTCCAACGAATCTAACGAATGATTTGTCACCATAGAAATTAAAGCATTAATCCCTGTCACAGCTTCCCCAGCCCTCTCTGGAGTCATCCGGTTAATACTATCAAGGAAATTCTCATCATCTAAGGGCGCCACTAATTCTAGCAACCTTCTGTTAAACAATTCCTCCTTATTTTCTACCTCCGAGTCAGAGGGTGTCACGTGCTCACCTCGCGCCCGCTTAACTAGCAATTTTGTTTCATAAGCCATATAAAAAACCCAAGCCTCCACAAAAGCTTCAAAATGCGACCCATCTCCGCGATCAGTTTCCTCTTCGAGCTTATAAATATCCCATACCTGACGAAAAGCCATTTTCCAATATTCCCAAGCACAATTAAAATCCTCAAGCACTAAATCATCTGCTGGCTTTCCCATAGCAAGCTTTAATATTTCCGAACTCCCCCCAGCATACGTAGACGCAACCGCCTGGCCGCAGTTGTTTACCCACTCACAAAGTCCTTTCTTGGGCGGGCGCCGCAAAAACCCAATTGCCTGGCCAAAATTTTCTACCGCCGCAAATGGAGGAATTGGTAATGGTTCTGAAGTATCTAAAGGCATAAATTTTTTAGTTAATTCTTTGTTTTATCAATATCCCCAAGAACCCGATTTACTATGCCTGAAACACTCATAAGCTCATTATCTATGTGCGTAGTTTTTTCCTTCAAA
This sequence comes from uncultured Candidatus Peribacteria bacterium, assembly GCA_964473745.1. Taxonomy (GTDB): domain Bacteria; phylum Patescibacteriota; class Gracilibacteria; order UBA1369; family UBA12473; genus JABJMC01. The sequence continues at coordinate 21,808 of CAYYQE010000004.1, read as the reverse complement.
TCAGTCTCAATTTTTTCTAATTTAGACATCATCTCCCCCAATACTCGTTGAGATCTTTTAATAACAAGTTGCGAATAATCATTTTTTCGAAAATCTGTTAACCGCCTTAAAAGCGCCTCCTCTTCTCTAATTACCCATTCACGCAAATTTTGCAATCGAACATCAGCAACGCCCAAAGCCTGATGAGTTTCTATTAAATCCTCCGTGTAACTACCCTGAATATTTTCAATCTCTCTTCCTGATGCTTCAAAAGCTTCTTCAACGCGGCGTTTTACATTCCCGCGTTTAGCTATAATATCAGCTCGTGTAAGGTCCTCTGCTTCTGCGTCTTCTTCTCTAACCCCAACCTCTTCTCCGGCGGCCCGCTGTGTTAGCGCCCCTACCATCAACGCTGTTTGCGCAATCAAATCTTCTATTAAACGATCAAAACCAAATCCAGAAGCACCATCACAAGATTCACCGAGACCCATCTTGTCCCACCTTTGATGAAAAGCCACGGCCGTCATGGGCAGCCCAACAATATCAGCTCGCCTCATACTTTCTTCGCCCGCCAAAACCCTTTCATATAAATCTAACCTCCTTTGATACCTTCTTAAAGAAATAGCCGCTGTTCTTGGCTTGAAACTATTAACCCCAGCAACAGACGCCTCATCTAAACCTGTAGGCGGCGGCGCAACTAACTCGCCCCGCGTCCTCTTAGTCAGCAGTTTGGTTTCAAGGATAGCGTAAAAAACCCAAGCCTCTACAAAAGTCGCAAAACCCGATCCCTCTTCACGATCAGGAGAAGACGTTACCGCAAATTTTCGGGAAACATCAAAAAAAGCTTGCTGCCGTTCGCCCCAAGCACAAGGAAAAAGTGTTATCGTTAATTCAGAAGGAAGGATTCCAACAACACTCGCTAAAGCAACGTTTTGTGATTCTACAAAAGAGGCTGCCTCTTCTAAGGATAGACTATTAATCCACTCACAAAGTTCCGGAGTCGGCGGCTGTCGCAAAAAATCAATCGCTTCCTCAAAATCCTGATAAGAGGGTTGCTCTTCCTCCTTTGCCTGGTCAGGAGCAAAAGCTTTTTTAAAAGCCTCAAAACCTGGATCATTGTCTTCTGGCTCCGAACTAGGGGGCGAAACGGTTTCTCCGTTAGCCCGTTTTTCAAGTTGCTCTAATTCAAAAGAAACATAAGCAGTCCAAGTCTCCACAAAGGCTTCAAAGGGCGGGCCCTCTCTATATCCCTCCTTCTCTATGGAATATTTCCAGACTCTCTGGAAAGCAGTTTGCCATCTCTTCCAACCACAGCTAAAATTCCCAATTTGTAAATCAGCCAGAGGCTTCTCCCGAACAACTTTTAATGTTTCTCGGCCGACATCTGCATAAATAGCTGCGGACTCTGTTGGTATCCCATTAATCCAATCACAAAGCTCCTGCAGCGGTGGCTGCTTTAGGTTAGTTATTATTCCCACAAAATCTTCGGGCAATTCTGGAGAAAGTGATGGTGGTTCTGGGCCGACTAAAGTCATAAAAGTTAAACTTAATAATTAAGAATTTTGCCCGGTCACAATAGCTTGGACCTTAGCGTTTTGAGCCGTTCTAGATAGGCTACTTGTCCCATGAGATCTTACGAGATAAACCTCTAGCTGCTTCAATTCCATTTCATGTGCTTCAAGCATGGACGCTAGCTCAGTTTTTATTTTAGGAAGCTTTTTTCGGGCACTATAAATTTCTGACAAAACAAGGTCAACATCATAATTATTTGCCCCACTAGCAGGAAGAGCATCAATCAAGCTTTCAATACGAGCGACAATAGTAAGCATTTTGCTTCTCTGTTTTGCCATTCCAATATTGCAACGATTAAGCCACTTTTCAGCTTGCTTCATTTCAGCTCGAGCCTTGGAGATTTGACCCTTCATTAAAAGGCCCTTAAAAAAGCCCTCTTTTGCCTGTCTTTCCAAGGAGGCCACAGCCTCTTGTTTAGGCTTAAAAACAAGCTTGGTCGCTTTTTCGTCAAAAGCAAAAACTCGAGAAGATAAACCATCTTCAGTAAAATTATTTTTTAATTCAGCACAACCATCAACCGCCTCTTGTCTCAAATCCCGCGGAAGCATAACCGCCGGACTTAGCGGCAAGGCAGGCTGCGGGATAGAAGCCTGGACTCGTTGTTGAGTCACGCTAATGCCACTCGGCAACGGCGGGAGTTGAGCTTGCGGCAATGGCCGCGGGACCACAACCGTTGGCTGTGGATCCACAAAACTATCCTCATCGTTACAATCTTCATCCGACTCCGCAGGCTCAACATAAGCACCAACCGTGGGCGGTTCTTCGGGTTCAACAATAGGCGCCTCAGCCTGTCCAGTTTCAATTAATTGTTCCAAAGCATCAATCTCCATCTGTAAATATTTAATTAGGACATTTAAGAAATAATGAAACCCCGGATTTAAAAAATCTTCTTCAACAAGCTCTTCTAAACCCAGTTGCTGCCAGGCCTCTTTAAATAAACATGCCCGGGGACCATGGCAAAAAATATGCTTTTCGCCCATTGTCACAGAATCATCACCCTTACAATTTTTATAAAAATCTAATTTTCGCTGTCGAGACTGAAGATAAATGCCCGCCTTTTTGGGCTCAAGACCATTTACCCAAGTATAAAACCCGGGGTCTGGAGCCCCACTAAGCGGATCAAGCAAAGCTTGCGTTTGGGGCGGCAGCAAAGGTTCATTAGCTGGGGCGGCGGTGGGAAATTTTGAAGGGGGCATAATAAAATAAAATTAAATTGGTGAAGAATCAGAAAGCTCAGTAACAGAATCTGGCGTCGCCGGATCAGCCCTTCGGCCTTGTGCAACGCTTTCAAAAGCAGCCAGCTCAGCTTGTGCTCGCTGCATCAACTTATTTATAAAGTTAAAAATAAGGATGCTTGTTGGGTCGCTATCTTGTAAATCTTCTAAATCAAATCGATCCCAAACTTCTTTAAAATTTCTAACAACCGAAAGAAACAACAAAATATCATTAGCCTTCATCTTGGCTGTTCCTTTCCGGACACCCTCATAAAGCTCCAATTTTTTCTTTCGGCGTCGTGCCATGGGGGTAGCTTTTTCTGGGGCCAAACTATTCACATAATCAAAAAACAATCCATCCGGTGGGGCTTCTAACTCCATTAGTGCTTCCGCAAAATCTGGTGGGAGACTTGAAGGCAACCCTTCCCTTCTCGGCCCTGAAGGCTGAGGCGGCAACATAACAAAGTCTTCATCTCCAGAAGAAGGTTGAACCACCCCTCCTGCCGCTCGAGTTTCACAGTCCGCCAACTTAAGACGAAGATAACGACTCAAAGCATCCATAAAATATCGTCTTCTAACATCAGAAGAGGTCAGCATATTTAAGTCAAAAATAAGCCAAATTTTATGGAAGATAAGCGGTAAACGATCAGGGTCAACAAAGGCCGGATTACTTTCAAAATAAGCTAAATCCATTTTAAACTTAAGAGCAAACTCTTGAGCTTTTTCGGGGGTTAAAAGGTTAACTTTTTGATAGGAATCTGGCAAAACAGCTTGCATCTCCCTTTCAATTGCCCCAGCAATTTGCAGAGCATGATCTAGTTTTGGGTCGTTGCTCACTCTCCACTCAAACAAAGCAAGCTCGTCTTGAGCATGAGTTATCAAAACTTCCATATAAGCCTTAAAGTCATTATAATTGCCATCACGAAAACCGGCACGAAAAATTTCATAAAGACCTAACTCATCCCAAACCCGGGCAAAAACATCACGTTGATCGCTTAGAAAAATACAATCTTTTGCGGAAGGGGTCATACCGACAGCCCCAACCCCAAACTTGGCATTTCGATAAGTTACTACATGTTTTTGCCTAGCATTAACCAGCTGGCGAATTCCGTCAATATCAGCGTCTTTAACCTTCCTAATCACCTCCAACGAAAGCGGCCTTTTTAGCAAAGGCATAAATTGATCCAATCTTTCTCTAAGATTGTCTGGGGTGCTAGCTGGGGAAGCTGCGGGGGTGGATGGGCCGGGTTTCATATTTTAAAATTAAAAAGTTTAAAAAGGATCTTCACAATCATCTGAAAGGCGCACAAGAAGCTCGTGAAGGCGACTTTTCATGTCCTGCGTAGCGGTATCTAATTTTTCTATTTCAGTAGGGGCGCTAAGGCTTTTGTAATCGTAGCCATCCTGGTCAAAAGCGGCATCTAAAAAGGCCCCTAGGAAGGTGGAATCAAGTCCGGCATCTATTGCTATTTGTTGTAACTCTTCCCGATCTTGATCGTAGGCCTCCTTTCGTTTCTCAAAAAGGGAAAGAAGATCTTGTCTAAATTCCGCATAATTCGTATTCTTTTTTCGTTCCAACCGTTCTAGGGCCACAGTAGGGTTCGGGTGCTTTTCGATTTCTTTTTCTTGCTTCTCAAATTCTTTCACTCGCCGAGCATAACGATCTCTTATACTTTTTTCTCTACGGTCAAACCCAGCGTCACGTAGAGTTTTTCGTCTTTCAATTGCCGCAATTTTCCGTTTAAATCGCTCAAGAACTCTACGGTCCAAAGGAGCTGGAGAGCCCGGAAGGCCACCCCTTTTAGCTCGGCGACGACGCATCCGCTCTTCCAAATCTTCTCTCCCTTCGCGGATTTTTTCTTCGGCCAATGAGCCCGGTGCTCGCCTTGGAGGACGGCCACCAGGGTTTGGCGAACCACCACCTGGAGCCGGGGCTGGCGCGCGGCCACCAGGGTTTGGCGAACCACCGCCCGGAGCTGGAGCCGGGGCTCCTCCTGGTGCTGGTGCCGGGCCCCTTCCTGGCGCTGGCTGACCTCCCGGCATTTGGGTTGGGTTATAATTATTAGGCGAAATAGCCTCTTCTCCAGCTAAAACTTGCTGGAAAGCATCAATTTCTAATTGAATATAATCAATTAGAGCATTCAAAAAATTAGAGACCATTAAACTCAAAGGATCTTCTTCTTGGACCCGAGTTAAATCAAATCGTTGCCAAAATTCTTTAAAAGCCTGGACCATCAACGGGCTTCCAACAATATCCTTCTCTCTCAGAATCCCTCCTCCTTGCCTAACCTGAATATAAAAAGCCTTTTTTGCTTCACGTCTCTTAAGATAGCCACGAAGCTTTTTTTCATTACCCTTTAAATTATAATTAACAAAAGAATAAAATTTATTGTCAGGCGCAACTCTCAATTGCTCCAAAGCTCCTAGAAATTCAGGCGATAGAATCCCAGAGTCAGCATCAAGATCCGAATAGGGAACGTTAGGTGGCATGGGGTGGGTGGATAACACATAAGGCCAACTATTTTAACAACAAATCCAAACTTGTCAAGCCCTAATCTTAAGCCAGCCCGTGTTGCCTGAGAGTATCGGTAAAAAGCCTAAGCCCCTCAAGTGTTTGAATTTCACATTTTTCAATAAACTCAGGAAGAGGGTCCTTAGCAAACTCCAACGGAGCGCCATGCCAATAACTACCTACTTTTAAGCCTCTTTTGCCAATGGGATGAGCCCTTAGAGCTTGCGCTACATCTATAGGAATATCACCATTGCTAAACCAGGAAGATCTACCTCTAACCAAAGGAAAATCCCCCAACCTTCCCATAGGAAGGTGTGCAGGTCGCGAGCATTTGCCTTTTATGTTAATTCCAGCATCCTGTAGTTCAAATATGGCCAAAGAGGTTTGCGTAGGATCTTCTTCTTCAAGAGAAATGGGGTGAAAATCTGTCCCGGCAAGTCTAAGCATTAATTCAAAAGCTCTAGCTTTCGCTTGTTTTAAAAACTCTTCTGGGTCAATTACTTCTTTGCCATCAATTTCTCCAGCTACCATAAGATGGCCACCTTTCTTTTCGTTAGCGTCAACAATAGCCTCCAGCATAGAAGCACTAATAACGCTGCTGGCGCTTTCTTCAGACCAAGACCCCTCTGGCCAATACGCTCTATTCACTTCGTCATTAGTTTCAGACGAGAAAAATTGCACTAACCGAGACGCGTAACCTTCCTGCAAATCATTTGTTCTCTCGAGAAGGACAGCTAGCAACATATCAACATCTTCATTTGTAATTTCAACATCTCCAGATTTCAGTTTAGAGTAAACTCTGAGAGTAAAAGGGTCTAACGAAGGATCATATAAACGACCTCCTGCATCACTTGCATTAGCAATTTCTTTTGGTGAAGGCTCGTAGTTGTCTCTTAACTTTTCCTCGAGACGATCTTTTTCTGAAATAGAGGAAGGTAGGGAGTCCCAATAAACAGCGCCTCCTCCTGGATTAATAAGAACCATATGTGGGGTGGTTAAATGGCTACTTTAAAGCAAGCACATTTAAAATTTTATGTAAAGGGCTCCTTAAAAGCATCTCCCCTCTCTTCAAAATCTTTGTATAAATTATAGCTTGGTGATCCTGGAGACAAAACACAGCAAGTTTCAGGAGTAGATTTCTCTTGCGCCCATTTTACCGCCTCCCCCATAGATTCTGTTTCTAGTATTTCACCTTCAAATCCAGCCTTTTCCAGTGCTTTTTTGATGCGCTCCCCCGAATCTGGGAAAAGCACCACGTTTTGCACTCCCTCACAAACAATGGCCTCGCTCAATATTGAAAAGTCATAACCCCGGTCCAGGCCGCCGAGAAGCAGGGTAGATATGGTGCCCCGGCCACCAAGCGCGTCGAGAGCCGCAATTGTTGCTTCCGGGGCAGTTGAAATCGAATCATTATAAAACTGCACCCCTTTTACCACTCCCACAAATTCTAAACGATGCGGCAGTGATTTAAACCCCCGCAAAGCTTTTGAAATTTCTTCATCTCCCACCCTAAACACTCGCGCCGCCTTAATTGCTGCTCGAATATTTTCTTGGTTATGTTCGCCTAACAAAGCATGCTCTACATCAGGAATTTTCACGTCTTCCCAAGTGATTTTTTTGGCACGCGAAACGCCAATTCGCGCCATTATTTCTGCCCAAGCCGCGTTATAAATCACCAAATCCTCAGAATTCTGGGTCATGGTAATTTGCATTTTGGCCGCATAATATTCCTCTACACTCCCGTGGTAATCCAAATGTTCTGGGAATAAATTCAAAATTACAGCGACGTCCGGACCCTCCATTAATCTACTAGCCTGCGCACTAGACATTTCATAAACATAAACCGCATCTTCCTCGTTGTGGTCTTTTAAAACTCCCAACCCCGGCTTCCCAATATTTCCCACCAAATAACTTTTTACTCCTCCCGCTTGCAGTATTTCATAAATCAAACTAGAAGTTGTGCTCTTGCCTTTTGAACCTGTTACAGCCACCATTTTGCCCTCACAATCATCCAAAAACAAGTTCGTAGCAGTGGTGATTTTTTTGGCAGTTTTAAGCAGTGGTTCATGTGGAGGGATTCCCGGAGTGACAAAAACCAAATCCCATTCCGCTAGTGATCCCGGATAATTCGCAGCATCTTTTTTGTCAGCAACATCCACCTCACATCCCGGATATTTAGCTGCTAAATATTCAGCTGTTGCCTGGCCTTCACGCCCCATCCCTAACACCAAAATTTTCTTATTATTTAAATCCATCTGGAATTATATGGTCATTAGAAATAGAAAAAACATCCTCTGTCACTTCTGGCAATCCTAGCTCCCCAAATTTTTTCATAATCACATCACCTTCATAACTCGAGCGCGCCATTTCCATTGCCTTGCGCACCTCTTCTGGCGTGCCCACACAATCAAAGGGCTTCACATCTTTCAACCCCAAAAGCTCTTCATAAATCGGCCACAATTTCTCATCCGCTAATAAATTCCCACCAAAAGCCGCCACCAACTTATCTTTAGCTACAAACGGCGCCAAAATCGCAAAAACAAAAGCACACTTCGCACATTTTCGGCACCACTTATCCTTTCCCGGGCCCGCAATTTTAAAGTTCGTATTACAACTCGTAAAAACATTCAAACAAGTCTCCATAGTTGCAAATTTTTCGGCAATTTTTATCTCATAAAGAGGTCGCAACAAACTAAAATAATAAACATCACTCACTACAAATTTCCGCACATATTTATTAAACATTTTTTCAAATTCAAAACTCTTACTCCACTGGTGATTCACTTTTTCGCCTAAATATTCCAAGTTCCCGTAATTTGAACTGTGTTCATTGGAAAGCACAATATATTTATAATTCTTCGCGGTCGCCGTAAGCAGTGCCGTAAAAGCATAAATCATAGAAATCGGAACATGCCCATTCAAAGCCTCTTTCTTGTTTTCCTCTAAAAGTTGCGGGTCAATCGTACGTTCAATCGTATGATGACGCCGTTCCATACAGCGAATTTGTTCTTCAATAATCGGATACGTTCCTAACGTAAAAACGTCAAAATCCACATTTTTTTCTTGTAAAATCCCCGCAGTAACTAGTGAATCTTTTCCTCCACCCAACGGCACCAAGGCCCAGTCTTTTGTCCCGACCTCCATCGCTGGATCAGGCTCTTTATCATTAAAAGGAAACCTTACCAAATTTCGGAAATCAATCTGATTTTGGTAAAAAAACTCCCCCAAACCTTTTGTGTAAATCGTATCCCAAAACCCAGCTTGTTCTCGGGAAAGTTTTCCGGAATTGATCTTAATTTCTGGCGCCAAGTAAGCCTTGTAATAACTAATCCCAAGCGCCAAATGAAGATTAAACAAAACACGTTCTAAGGGTTCACTCGTTTTTGTCTTTCCTATTTTTAAAATTTCCTCAAAATAAAGTTCTCGATCATAAGAATAGTGAAACCGCGCCACCCCCTCTTCTGGCTCAAAAGTATATTTTTCGAAGTAAAAAGTCTTAAAAGAACTCATAATTAAAATTCCTATTTATTCCTTAAAAGTGCCAAGCGTTCCTT
>CAYYQE010000004.1:0-12967 GCA_964473745.1 uncultured Candidatus Peribacteria bacterium | reverse complement strand
AAGCGCCCCGAGTGGCACCAGCACCAAGAAGTTAAAATTTTCAATCCGAGCATAAAGAGGATCACGCAACACATACACCACCGCCCCCATCACCAAAGCTGACAGCGCGATCTTAAAAGCACCACCTAGTTTAAGGCGATAATCAAAATATTTCTTCAACATAATAGCCGCTAAAATCACAATCAAAATTTCACTCAAAACACTGGTAAAAGCCGCCCCCCGGAATCCCCAAGTAGGGATCACCAACAGATTCGCAATTATATTAAACAAAGCCCCAGAAGCACTTATATAAAGCAGTTTTCCTTGGTACCCAATCGCAATCAAAGGTAAAAATCGTACTCAAAAAAGCAAACATCATAGCAAAAACCAAAATCTGCAAAGCCACATCCGACCCATAAAAACCCTCGTCAACTCGGCTCAAAAATTCCGGACTACTCACAATAAAAATCAGCGGATAAGCCAGAACTTGCGCTCCCACCACAATAGGTAAAGCCATAACCATCAAAAAATCAAAAGCATGCTGAATCGTAGCCTTAGCTTTTTCTTTGGAAGCCTTTAGCTGTCTAGTCAAAACCGGCAAAACCGAATTCATAAAATAAATCGGAATAATCGAAAGAATATCCAAAATTCGCATCGGCACACCATACAAACCAACTTCTTCTGGCCCCTTCATCAACAGAAGTAAAATCGAATCAATCCGGAAATAAACCATGTTCAAAATCAACGCCAACCCATAAGGCAATGCCTTCCAAATAGTGTCTTTCCAGTAATCAAAATCAAACCGAAACCAAATCCGGGCATGTCGGGAAGCAAAGAAATAAGTAATCAAAAACATCACTAAATTTCCAAAAATCCCCGCCCACAACAAGTGATAAAAAGCTTGAGCAGACGGCTCTGTAAAAGCGTAATAAACCACATAAAGCATGTACGACAGACTGATAACTTTACCAGCAATCAAGCCCATCGTGGGGTATTGCATTTTCAGCTTAACCTGCAAAACACTCGAAACCGTCCCATACATCAACGACAAAAACACCGAAAGCGACGCAATCGCCACTCCCACCGGAATAAAAGTCCCATCATACTGCGGGATTAAAAACGCCGCCAAAATCGCCAAACTCATCGTCGAAATCGACAAAATAAACCGCAAACTCAAAATATTTCCAATAATAAAATCAGTTTTTTTGTCATCCTTGGCCATTTCACGCACCGCAATCGTAAACAATCCCAGGTCAGCTGCTATCCCAAAAAACGCCAAAAATTCAAAAATCGCCACATACTGCCCATACCCATCCACACTCAAAAAATTCGTAATTAATTTAACAATTGCAACGCTGATAAGCGCGCCAACAATTTTCCCAGCAACCTGGATAAAAGTATTCGATAATATTTTACGAGCCATAGTCATCAGGCGTAGTTTACACCATCTCATACTCGTCCTCCAGGGTTTCAATTACCTCCTTGAGCGAACACCGATTTTCCGGCATGTACATTAGCATTTTAGCCAACTGCATCTGCACGTTTTCCGGTACGGGGAATTTAGGCTTTTCCTCTAAAAACAACTCTTCTAAAAACTCCATAATTTCCTCTTCCGGAGTATCAACATCAATTTTTTGGAAAAACACTTCCAGGATTTTTCTCAACTTTAGACCATCAGCGGCGTAATACAACGAAAGCAACGTCACCCCAAACGCAAACACATCAGTGGCTGGGGTGTACTTATACGAATCATTTTTTAATCCCTTAAACCACATCGCATCCAAATAACCTTTCGTACCATGAAAAAGAAATTTAATTATCACTCGCCCATTCTCATCCTCTTCAACAACTGCGGTAACCGAATGGCCTGAATTAATTACCAGCTCATGATCTCCTAAAGCCCAATTTGCGCAATCAAGGTCTTTATTTCTCGTGCAAAAAATATTTGCTGGCTTAATATCACGATGTACCCGTCCCTCAGCATGCAAGGTCGCACAACCATGCATAGCATCGGTAACCGCCTCAATCCGACCCTTCATCGGGAAATCTTCCTTTGTAAAAACTCGCATCATAACCGATAAATTAGGCACACGGGCGTGACTTTCAGCCAAGCAAACAAAAGAACGTGTAATTGGCCCCATATGTGTAATTTGCTCTAATTCTTCAATGGGATAATAAGTCTCCTCCGCTAAATTAGGATGATCTGGTACCGACACAATCTCAAAAGGCATCAAAACTGGCGCCCGGCTAAACTTCATGGACTTTTCTTGCGGAGCCCCATAAGCCGTATACCAACGCTCATTTTCCCCAAGATGACGCCCAAAAGGGAGTCGCCCCTCAGCGGCTTTTCTAGCACTGAAAAACAAGGGTGAATTCTTGGTTAAAGGCACAATCACTCGATTAGTGCTTCTTGTTCGAGAGTCTGGGCGCGCCAAAACTTCGGCAATTTTTTTCTGCCATTTCTCCATAAAAAAAATCAAAATCCGAAACATCTCAGAAATTTCTTCAGCCGTTGAAAGCCTTTCTCCTTCTGGAGTCGATGCCCGGTCTGCCATAATAAGAAACTGACGCAAAGAGGTCGGCCCCAAAAGACCATCTTCCAGCCCTTTTACAACTCTCTCAATAGCTGGCCTCATCGTTAACCACTCCCCTTTAGGGTGATTCATTTCTAAGGAATCTAAATCCACTTCATAATCTGACACCTGAAAAGATTCCAGCGCCAAGGCCTCAATTTCCTCTGGGGAACCTTCCTCTGGTTCATAAAAATCAGATTCCAAGCCTTCATAAGCTTCATGGAAGCCAAATGGCTCCTCATACAAATAATCTGGGACATCAACTAAACGCATACTAAAAGGGGTGGGATTTTTTGGTCAGGAGCATGCCACGAATTAATAGGGATGTCAACTTGAACGATACATTGAAGAGCTCTGAACAAATTGCAGCCAAAATGGTAAGATTGCAGCCGGCAGAATATTTTTCAAAGATTTATTACATGCAACAAACCCTGGACACCATCAAGACTCTCAAAAAAGAGCTTGCCGATGCTCAAAAATTTCTCAACCTTCCGGAGCTTGAAAAGCGCCGCCAAGACCTAGCCGAAGAAATGAACCAACCTGGCTTTTGGGACAATTCCCAAAAAGCCCAAAAGATTTCGCGCGAGCATGGCTTACTCGAAAACACCATCGCAGAATGGGAAAAATTCGAAGAAGACGTTAAATATGTAGAAGAGCTTTCCAGTGTAATCAACGAAGTAAAAGACGAGGAAGAATTCCAAGAATTAAAAGAGAAAACCAGTGAATTACAAAAAACATTCGAAAAACTAGAGGTGCAAATTTATTTAAACGGCAAATACGACACCCTGCCCGTTTTGCTTTCCATTCACGCTGGCGCTGGCGGAACCGATGCTCAGGATTGGGCTGAAATGCTCCTACGCATGTACACCCGTTACGCCGAAGCTAAAGGCTGGAAAACAGAACTTCTGGAACGCTCTGATGGCGAGGAGGCTGGGCTTAAAAGCGCCACTATCCGCATCGAAGGCGATTTTACTTATGGGTTCCTAAAAGAGGAAGCTGGGGCGCATCGTTTAGTTCGCCTCTCCCCTTTTAATATTAAACACACCCGCGAAACATCATTTTGCTTAGTAGAAGTTATGCCAGAAATCGAAGAAGGAGAAATTAAAATCAAAGACGACGATTTAAAAGTAGATGTTTTTAAAGCTGGTGGTCACGGCGGCCAATCTGTTAACACCACTGATTCCGCGGTCCGCATCACCCATCTTCCCACTGGAATTGTGGTGCAATGCCAAAACGAACGCAGCCAACTTCAAAACAAACAACAAGCTCTCACAACCTTAACCTCCAAGTTGGTAGCCCTCAAAGAACAACACCACTTAGAAGAACTTGGCGAAATTAAGGGCGAACACGTCGACGGATCCTGGGGTAACCAAATCCGTTCTTATGTGATGCATCCCTACCAAATGGTCAAAGACCACCGCACTAAACACGAAACCAAACAAGTAGAAACAGTTTTAAGCGGCGATTTAAACGAGATAGATTTATTTATTGAACGCTCTTTAAAGTCTCACAAAGCATGACCATTCTCGAAATTCCCAAAAAAGAAGACAACCCTCTCCTCCGTGACGTTGCCAAACCTGTAAAAAAGGTCGACAAAAAATTAAAAAAACTAGCCAAAGACATGGAAGAAACCATGTTTTCTATTAATGGCGTTGGGTTAGCCGCCCCCCAAGTAGGCATTTCACTGCAAATCGCCGTCGCCCGCCTTAATCCCGAGACAAAAAACGAATTAATATTGGTTTTGATTAACCCCCGCATCACCCACAAATCCGAAAAAATGACTGAAATGGAAGAAGGCTGCTTAAGTGTTCCTGGAACCTGGGGCGACACCAAACGACACAAAACAATCACCTTTACCTACCAAGATTTAAAAGGCCACGAAAACACCTTAACTTTAGACGGATTCAATGCCCGGATAATTCAACACGAAGTGGACCATTTGAATGGAAAACTCTATTTAGATCATTGTGAGGAAGTGCATGAAGAGGTATAAGTAAGAGCGTCAACCTCGTTGTGCCCTCCAGGACCAGCCCCAGTTTTTCCAAAACGCGTGGATTTGACATATAAGGGGGCGTGGAGGGTTTAGGTTAAATCTACCCTGAAAATTTGTGCCCGGGCACAGATTCTTCTCTGTTAAATTACACCATAAAAACCTTTTCTAATTATTGAATTGAGGCTATTTGGTCAAATTCGCGCACACTTATAACGGGGCAACTAAAAGCTGGGGGTCTTTTTAGTTCTGACCCCTTGCGTAAATGTCTGTTTTAGTGTAAAATAAAAAGAAACATAAATTAAAAAATCATCTTATGGCTTCACCAAAAAAACAAAAACATACTAAAAAAACCAAATCATCTAAAAAAGATGATGTGCGACGCGTCAAAGGCGTCTTTGGTGATCCACAAGAAAACATAAAGACCTTAGTTCAAACTTCGGTGGCTGTAAAATCTTTACCAAAAAAGATTCAGGGGAAACTTGTCAAAGCTCTCCATCAGCTCCCAGAAGGCAAACAAGTCAAAGCCGTGCAAACACTACAAAAAGAGCAAGGTGCTTACAAGGCACTTACGGTACACAATTTTGAAGCCGGGAAAAAAGCGCTCCTTAAGTTAAAAAACTTAAAGGACCAGTATAAACGTAAACAAACCCAGTTGATCGAAAAATACGATCGACTAGAAGAACAAAAACATTCTTCAGCCCTTCTTTCATAATTTCTTAAAACAAAAACAAAATGTTCAACTTATTCAACACTTTCAAGGAAAAACGACTTATCCATATGGAAGAAAGAAATAAGCGTACCGCCCGAAAAGATCGGTACGAGGTTGACCCCTCCGGCGAATATCAAGAAATGCCAGGGGAAAGCGCGCTAACTCCAGACATGATTGAGCTCTTGGATCGCCGGCAAGCTGGCGATAACGAAGCCATCATGCTGACACCCCAAGAAATGGCGCCAGTGTTTGTTAACGCTGCCCAAATTGCCGAAAAGGACATTAGAGATGGCCTAGCTGGAACTAGTGTTCCCCAAGAAGAAATAAACGCCTTAGTCGGCCAAATGCTCGTAGCCATTGAAACAATAAGAGCTGAATATGTTTTAGCGATGACAAGAACTTCCGCCCTGGAAAGCACCAGAAGTAAAGATGAAGTATGGGACGAAAGAGCGGCAATTACAGAAGAAACACTAAACACCCTAGCCGATTTAACCGGGACTGAATACATTCATTCCACGCCAACGGCTGGATCTGTAGCCAAGGTTGACCCAAGTCGCCAAGGCAGCCTAGAGTCGGCATCCGGTGCCGCTGCTCTCCGAGCCGAAGTTCAAGAATTTTCGCAAGAAGCAACTGGCAACTTAAGCCAAACTGCCGCCGCACTACATGTAGAAAACTTTGTAAGACAGCACCCGGCCAACAAAGGAAGCGAAGTTATTAAAGAACCAGGAATAACAGCTTTAGTCGAACAATGTAATAGCGATCGCTATTTTGGAGATCCAGACTTTAAACAAGCACCTGATGTAGTCCAAAAAGCTTTTGTTGACTACATTAAATTAGAGCTTGGATTAAACATGTACATTCACGATAGCTCAACTGACTATTACGACGAACCTATGGATGCTGCCAGTGTTGCTTGGCAATTTACCGACACCACTAATCCGGACGCCGCCAGCTACACCCCTAAAAAGAGTGAAAACAAAAAAATTGTCAGCCAAGTTGAAAGCACTGGGGCAAGAAAAGTTACTTCTACGCCCTCCAAAATACCAATGATGGGTCCCACGAAATCCGTTCAAGAAAACCCAATTTTTGCTTTTGATGTTTGGCATGACCACATGAAGTTTATCCAAGAACACAGTATTCCAGCTCCTGTAGCTAAGGCACAAGTAATGGCTGCAGAAGCAGCAAATTCGAATTTTCTGGGGCAAGCTGCCGTCGTAGAAACACAATTAGACACTTTAGGGGCAAAGTATGGAGTTGTTACTGCTGATTTGACCCCAACTCACGTAGCATTACAGGCAATGAACGATCTTCTTCAAGATTGGGCCGACCCTAGTAAAAAAATCTATTACACTGACTACGCAGACATTAAAAAAGCCATAGAAGCAGTCCCAGGATTAGAAGAAACCCAAAGAAATTTAGAGCGCAACAAAGCAAAACAAATAGTAGCTGCTCGCGCCGCAGATTTTGATAAATTGGAAGACCCAGCCAGCCCGGTTGTTGTCCAAAGAGACAAGTTAATTGCCGGCCTAGATGCGCTCGGGACTCCAATTCCTTCTGAAAAGATGTCAGAAATTGTAGCTGCGGTTATTCAAATCCCAACATTATTTGCTACGCTGGATGCTTTTCTTGGTAAAAAGCGCGAAGAAATGCGTGTTGCCGGCCAAGACAAACTTACTGGCGAACTTAAACCAAGGTTAGACGCTCTTAAGCTAGAAATGGAAGAAGCAGACTATCTCGCTTTAGAAGCAAAATACAAGGATCTCGTAACCGCCTTAGACCCTGCGGTTACTGACTTTGATGCTGTTAAAAAGGCTGTAGATGTAGACATCCCCGCCTTGGAAACAGAAATTGCCGCTATTGAAACAGCCCAACAAGCTGCTCGTGATGAAACCTGTAAAGCTAAGGCCGCCGAATTAGAAGCGTTAGAAGACAAACTCAAAACGCTCGAAGACGAAGCCGCAAAAGAAAGCCTTGCAGAACGCATTCTTGCTCAAGCCGCAGTTTTAAATGCCGGAGGGTTACTCACAACCGTAGAAGTAGATGCTGAAATTGAAATCGCCGACCAAATCACTACTGATTTAGACGACGCTTTAGCAGCTCAAGCAGCCGCGGCTGCCGCTGCTGCCGAAGCTGATGCTGATGAGGCACCTGATGGCTCAGAAGACGCTGGTGCAGGTGATGTAGACTTGGGCCCAGAACTCCCTGGCGGACGCCCAACAGGAGTTGAGGGCGGAGGAGCCCTTGATACTGAACCAGGTGGAGGCACCGAAACTTCAGAAGTTTCTCCATATGAAGGAAAAGAAGTAACTTTCCCTCCTCCTAATTCTGACAAAGAAGTTATAGCCGACGGATTAGATGACGCCCTGGATATGCTTGCGAAAGAGGTTGGGAAGTCAGGCGGAGACGATAGATTAGTTGCTGCTGGCATGGGAGTTTTAAATGCCCCAGGAGGCGAAAACCATGTTGATATTACTGGCGGAAAAGGTAGTTTTGATAAATATCCTGGAAAGAATTTATTTGAACGACTTCATGATGCCTCTCAAGATGGTTGCGAAATTTCTTTTAAAGGCTCCCTTATTGAGGCCGCGGAAGCACGAAAACCATTGGTCACAGATGATGTCTCTAGATTCGAGGCTCAAAAAGACACATTCCTAGCCGAACCAGTTGAGCCAGCCGAAGAAGCCTCTGAAGGAGGAGGCGGAGGCACCGAAGTTGCCCCAGAAGGCAGCACAGAAGAGGCCGCTGAAGTCGCTCACACTTGTCCGACTGCTCAGGAAATTGCAGAGGCAATTATGAGCAAAGGAATATCAAGTATAAAAGATGTAGTTCAAGCCATTTTGGGCAGCGAACTAGTCAAAAAATATGGCCCTGAGTTAATAAGATTAGGGAAATTCTTTGCAACTGGCGGATACGAAAGTATTCCGGTAGGAGACTCTGAAAGTTTCTTAGGCGGACTAATTACCGTTACACGAGAAAGTAAAAAAGAATTTGAAATCACCCTAGCTGGCGGCGAGGTAGCAAACCTTGCTGACGTTAGCATTAACATGGTTATCACCAAAGACAGGTTTATGATTGATGTTCAATTCGGAGCAGAGGCAGATGTAGCAGTTGTTCACCGTGAGCTTGAAAAGCCAAAAGGCCCTCGCCTTGAATTAATAGGAGAAGATGACCTTACCACTCGCAAAGCTATTAAGCTCCGTGCGATGCGCAACAAGACCAAGCTTCGCAAACGTGAACTAGAACACATGATGGGCTTTAACTATAAAAATGCTCAAGAATTTGTGGCCTCTCTGGCACCCGCGGAAAACCTTCGTCCAGCGCAACGCGCCAAAGCAAAGCGCAAAGCAATTGCTGAGCATTTCGGTAAAGCAATCGGCGCTGCTGGCGCCCCAGAAGCTAATCGCTATATAAAATCCATTAATTTCTTAACTGAGGCAGTTGAGGCGCTCCCTAGCAATGTTCGTTTTCATGGAGATCTAGATGATTTAAGTATCTCTAACGTGGTGGATCTTTTAATCCAAGCCGAATGGGCAGCTGAATTTGATTACCCAGCCGGAGTTCACCGTAGCGGAAAAGTTCTTATAGAACTTCCTGGTGGTGGCTACAAAGAAGAATCAGGCTCAGATTATCAGTTTTCTTACACGCAATAACAAATACCAAAGAGGCCGGAAAACAAATTCCCGCGCTTTTTGGTAATGCACTATTTCACCACCAAATTTTTGCTTAAATTGCGTGATCCCCACCCAGGGGTGCTTTGGCTGATCCGGAGGAGCAATCCCCAAAAAGTCATACCATTTCAAGCCGCGTTTCTTGGCTTCCTGCATCGCTGTCCATTGAATCAAATAAGGGGCCATTAATGATCTAAATTCATGATCCGAAGCCCCATAATAATAAGTCCCGGTATCCCCATAAAAAGTCGCTATAATTCCCCCAATAACCTGGCCTTCATGTTCTGCTAAATAAAGCGTTCCCCAATCCCCGGCTGTCGCCGCTTTTACAAATTCCTGATAATATTCCTCGTCGTGAATATGAAAACCATCTCGTCCCCCAGTTTTCTGAAGAATTTTATAAAAAGCAGTCACATCTTCGGCGCCTTTTCCTTTTCGTACTAAAACTCCCTTTTTTTCTGCTACCCGAATATTGTAGCGACCTTTTTGCTTCATTTGGGCCAAAATTTCTTCTAAAGAAGGTTCTAAATCCACTTTTAATGTCCATTCCGGCTGATAATGAGCATGGGCTTTACGCCATTTTTTATCTAAATAATTCAAATCATCCCCTTCGGACGGCTCGATCCGCACAAAAACAGCTTTCTCTTTGCGCGCCAAACCCTTAACCTGCTCAAATAAATCTTCCCAAATCGCCCCCGCCTCCCCACCACGCAACACAGGCCCCCTTTCAATCGCCAACCAACACAATCCAAAAGGCAGCCGATGTCGCACAACCAAAGCGGCTCCCCCATCAGTTGTTAAGGCCCAAAACTTGCCCCGAGAACCCAGTTCCTGCTGAAACTCACCCCAGGCTTTGGATTGAAATAATGACGCATTATTCATGGTAAGATTTTAGCATACAAACAAAAAAGCCCCACTTTTCAGTAGGGCCTTTTTAAAAGTTTAAATTACTTAGTCATTGAACGTCGAATGAACGCTGGAATATCCAACTCATTCTCGGCCTTTTTAGGTGCATTTGCCTCTTCGCTGCCACTGCCACTTCCGGCTGGAGCTTTTCGAGCCGCACTTGCCCGATTTTCAATTCCGCCACGGTACATAGTTGCTCCGCCACGTTTGCTTTCATCAAATCCAGTAGCAACTACCGTAACCTTAATTTCACCGGTGTAAGAATCATTTACCACCGCACCAAAGATAATATTAGCGTCTGGGTCAGCCGCTTCAGTAATAATTCGAGCAGCTTCATCCACTTCAAACATAGAAAGGTCATTTCCACCAGTAATGTTGAACAAAATTCCTTTCGCTCCAACAATATCAAGCTCAAGTAATGGGCTTTCAATTGCTGCCTTAGCAGCTTCGGCGGCCCGATTCTCTCCTGTTCCATAACCAATTCCCATTAACGCGGAACCAGCATTCTCCATCACAGTCTTCACATCAGCGAAGTCAACGTTAATCATTCCATGAACAGTAATTAAATCCGCAATTCCTTGCACTCCTTGGCGAAGAACGTCATCCACAACAGTGAAGGCATCCATCAGCGGAGTTTTCTTATCAATTAAAGAAAGAATCTTGTCATTTGGAATAGTAATTAAGGTGTCAACTTTGTTTTTTAGATTTTCAAGGCCTTCTTCGCCTTGAACTTTGCGGCGAGCCCCTTCAAAAGAGAAAGGTTTAGTCACTACCGCTACAGTCAAAATGCCAAGTTCTTTGGCAATTTCTGCTAACACTGGAGCGCCACCAGTTCCGGTGCCACCACCAAGTCCACAGGTAATAAACACCATGTCTGCGCCTTGCAACATAGATTTAATTTCTTCAGAACTTTCTTCGGCGGCTTGCTTCCCAACTTCTGGGTTAGCACCCGCGCCAAGTCCACGTGTAGTTGCCTTTCCAATATTAATTTTGGAAGGAGCTTCAGAGTGGTAAAGAGCTTGTGAGTCAGTATTAACTGCTAGAAATTCAATGCCGCGAACGTTGGATTTAACCATTCGATTCACTGCATTTGAACCGCCACCTCCCAAACCAATAACCTTGATTTGAGCAACTGGCGTAATATCAGGTGTAACTTCCATATTGTGCTTTTTAGGCGACGAGGAAGAAAAAAGATTACGCAATGCTGCGTCTTGGTCGTCCTTTTGTGATGCCATGGGTTAGGTCTTTAAAAAAGTAGTAAGGTTAAGGGAGGTAAGTGTTTTGTTAAGGGAGGAGACTGCGCACCCAGCCTTTGACGCCGTGGAGCGCCTTGCCTAGGTTTAAACTGCGGAAATCTAAACGATAAGAGTGCCCCTCAAAACGAGAGCCCCAAATCGCAAGGCCAATAGCTGCAGAATAAGCTGGGTCATCAATCTTATCTACAACTCCCTCGAAATTCTGAGGGAAGCCTACTTGAACAGGTAAATTAAGAGTTTCACGAGCCAAATCAATCGCACCTGGCATTTTTACACCAGCGCCGGTTAATACAACTCCGGCGGGGAGCATGCCATCTCGATTAATCTTAGCTAGTTCATCTTTTACTAAAACAAAAATCTCATGATAACGAGCTTGAATAATTTCTGCCATATGACGCTTGGAAACCGTTTGTGTATCAATCTTGCTAATTAAAGAAAGATCAATGGTTTCACGTTCATTAATATCTTCTGGGGTACAAGAACCATACTCGATTTTAATCTTTTCAGCGGTATCAATAGAAGTTCGAAGACCAATCGCAATATCATTAGTCACACTTTCACCACCAACAGGGATGGTAGCGGTATGAAGAGTGGTTCCTTCTTCAAAAACTACAACCGAAGCTCCACCACAACCAATATCTACAACAACAACGCCAAGTTCTTTTTGTCTCTTAGAAAGAACAGACTCTGCCGCAGCCAGGCCGGTTGGGATAATATCATCTACATCCACACCTGCTTGGTGCACACATTTTTCAATATTAGCGATCGCTGGCGTAAGACCAGTTACTAAATGAGCCTCAACTTCCAATCGAATTCCAGTCATTCCAACCGGATACTTAATTCCTTTTTGCTCATCAACAGTGAAGGCTTTTGGAATAATACGAAGAATTCGACGATTTGAAGGAATTGAAACAGCCTGAGCTGCCTCTAAAACACGATTTACATCTGATTCGGTAATTTCGTTACCATCTGGGACCGCGATCACACCCTTAGAATCCATAGATTCGAGGTGGCCTCCCCCGATTCCGAGGAAAACATGATTGATTGGCTCACCAGACATTCGTTCAGCATCTTCTAATGAAGAAGAAATACTATTAATTGCTTCTTCAACATCAATAACTCGGCCTTTGCGAAGTCCCATAGAAGGGGCAACGCCAACACCGATAATATTAAGATCTGAAGACTTCTCACCAAGTGTTCCTACGACGGTCCGAATTTTGGAGCTACCAATATCTAGACCGGCAATAACATGACTTTTGGCCATGGATAAATATGTTAATGTCAGAAAATCTGGGCTGACTATAGAGCATCAAAAAGGCCAACGCAAGAGCTTTTCCCCCAAGAAAGCGCTTATTTAAGCCATTTGTACAAAAAAGTGATGCAGGTTTTAGTGGCTGTTTAAGCCAAAAACTCCGAAATGGGTGTGTGCGAAAAAACGCCTTTAAAAAGCCAAAAAACGGCTGTTTTAAGCGAAAAATTAAGCCTTTTTTGCGAACAAATTAATTACACGGATTTTGAGGTGAACAAATTAGTTGTACGAAGAGTGGTAGATTAACCTGTTATTTTAGTGAAAACTAAAAAGCTAAAAACCCATAAAATCTCAAAAAGTCCAAAAAATAGACGAAAAAAGTGGGCCAAATTTAAAACACCACAAAAATCCTAGTTTTCAGCTTATCTAAGCCAAAAATCAAGCCTTTATTGCGTTCGCATCCAAAATTGAATATGTAGAAAACATTTTACCCAAACGCGCAATAAAAGATTACAAAGATTGCGGCGCGCCCCTCACTCTCCTCACCGCTCTTCCCTCCGGGGGACCCTTTTCGTGTACGTACCATACGTTTGACATGTCGATTTGAGCCCACCTGGAAACATTGTATTCCTGT
>CAYYQE010000003.1:0-86140 GCA_964473745.1 uncultured Candidatus Peribacteria bacterium | reverse complement strand
GCGCTCTAAATGTTCCAATGTCAGCTTTGGCGCACAACTTTCCGGCACTTTCCCATCAAAATATTTAACAGTCATCGCCATCACCCGACTCACTAAATTTCCCAAATTATTCGCCAAATCACTATCATACGAAATTTTAAACCGCTCCTTACTAAAATCTCCATCTTCAGCCGTTGGGATGTCTTTCAAAAGATAAAACCGTAGCGCATCAATTCCATACACTTTTGCCTCCTCAAACGGATCCACCACATTCCCCAGCGACTTACTCATTTTTTTACCGTCCGCGGTCATAAATCCATGAATCAAAATCTGAGCAGACGGCTTAAGCCCAG
Organism: uncultured Candidatus Peribacteria bacterium; assembly: GCA_964473745.1. Lineage (GTDB taxonomy): Bacteria > Patescibacteriota > Gracilibacteria > UBA1369 > UBA12473 > JABJMC01. Next base: position 85,808 of record CAYYQE010000003.1, on the reverse strand, counting down.
CCGATAAAAGCATAGATTGCCACATCGAAGACTGCTGCCGCAAATTATCCTTCCCGGCAATCTGCCATCCCGGCCACAACGTCCCAAAACTTTCTTCATCTTCCGGCCAACCAAGGGTCGAAATATAATTAATCAAAGCATCAAACCACACGTACATCACATGCTCCTCATCCCCTGGTACTGGCACTCCCCACGGCATTTTTTCTTTTAAACGCGAAATACTAAAATCCTCCAATCCCTTTTCCGTAAAATTCGCAATCTCTGTTAAACGATGCTTAGGCAACACAAAATCTGGCCGCTCTTTATAAAGCGCTAATAGTTTTTCTTGATACTGCGAATATTTAAAGAAATAGTTTTCTTCTTCAATAATTTCAACCTCTAAATTCGGATGAACCGGACATTTACCTTCCTCTAATTCAGACTCGGTTTTCTCTAATTCACAACCCACACAATACTTAACTTTGTATTTTTTCTTATAAATATCACCATTCGCATCACACCTTTTCCAAAACTCCTGACAAGCCGCAATATGATGCTCGTCAGTTGTTCGAATAAACTGGGTATAGCTTAAATTTAAGGCCTCTTTTAAGTCGTCAAACTTAGCCGCATACTTATCACAAAAAGCCTGGGGACTCATTTCCTGCTCCTCGGCTTTCCGAAAAATTTTCAGCCCATGTTCATCGGTTCCTGTATTAAAAGTCACTGTTTTCCCCTGTAAACGTTGGTACCGCGCAATTGCATCGGCCTGAATAATTTCGAGCGCAAACCCAATGTGCGGATCTGAATTCACGTAAGGCAAGGTCGTTGTAATATAAAAAGAATCATTCATTGGTTGCAGTTTGGTAAAGAACAAAATCAAATACAGGGAGGAAGGAATCCAACTTAACTTGAACATCAATACTTTGTCTAGTGCCACCACTTTCACCATCTGCTTCGATCAAAGTGTATTCGCAAGCCACGGCATTGGTTCGCAATTGAATCTGCATCTCATCATCAGCCATATTCGTCAAAATCAAATAATTCAAAATGTGATTTTCCAAAAAAGTAGAAATTGGATAGTCTTCATAATTTGTTTGCGTAACCCCACTTAAATCATAGTGATTGCCCGAATCGTCTGAGCTCAAAATCATGCCATTATTTCCGCCATCAATCATTGTTGGATCAAAATCCTCTAAACCACTAATCGCTTCTGTGAATTTTTCTAAATCATCACTATCCAGTCCCAAAATCTTCCAGCGCAAAGCATTACTTGTTACTCCGGAAAAATCCTCTACATAATATTCCATTTCAAAACTCTCAACCTGTTCACTGTCGCCTTCACCAGCATAAAAAAGCGGCAATGAAATTGATTCCTGCGCCCCTAAAGTTCGCCATTCACTGTCACGATGCGCACACGGCACCGCTTCCGCTAGAGCACTCATTTCATAACTCATTTCCGCCCCATTTTCTAACAACACGCCTCCTTCATTCATCTCATAACCCGGGAGTTCATTTTCTTGAAAATACAAAGTTTCTTCGATTCCTCCTTCTGCGGCAAAATAAGCTTTCCCCGCCTCAACCACGTTTCTTTCTACGCGGACAGAATCCACAATTAAACTCGAAATCCCCAACCCAAAAACAATCACAAAACTCATTAAAAGAATTGAAATTAGAAGCGCAGAACCGCGTTGGTTAGAATGAAACACCATAGACACGAGAAGAAATAGTAGATTGTAAAGTTACAGTAAGTTGAGTTGGCAAAAACGCCGAAGTGCTGCTGGCCTCGATTACCACGTGCACACTTGGCTGATAAGTATTTATAATCGCCTCATAAGGACTGCTAAGTGGCCAAATACTAAAATGAATATCCGACAAAGCTACTGAATCACTAACAAACTCTTCAAAACCACTGTAATAACCATCAGCCGTGACCCAATCAGCCCCATCATAATCCAGTTCTAAAATCGAAAAACTTTCATCCTCATACTCATAAATTACGCGATGCATTCCATCCGCTGAAATTAACGGTAAAAACTGTCCTAGGCCAGTATAAACATCATATCCCCCCGAACATTCCAAATTAGTAGTTTCCCAAGCCGTTCCACTCCCCTCTAAACATTCATAATCCACTGTATAAAGACGCACATCCTGCGTAATTTTATCCATTAAAAATCGGGCCTCGGCATAAACCTTGCGCACCTCGCTCGCGTGACGCAAAGACCGCGTTACCGAAATATAAACTGTGGAAACCACTCCAATAAAAATCGTGAAAACCAGCATCGAAATAATCAATTCCACCAGAGTGAATCCGCGCGGCTGACGCGGTTTTTTCTTCCACCAAATTTGTAAATTCTCAATCATAAAAAATTTTAAATTGGGCCTTCACGCCAATCTGTTAAACGAGTAGAAACTTGCACCTCAATTTCCCGCCCATGATCATCCCAAAAAACAACGGCTGTCACTTGTAACATTTCCTCATCCGCATCCGGCACAACATGTAAATGTCGATTAAATTTAGTCGTTTCATAATCAGTCCAAGTGCTTGGATCATGAACATAAAATCGGTTGCCATTATGATTCACTAAATAAAGAGTCGAGTCTAAATTCGCCAAAACTGTTCCCCCAAAAGTTAATTTCCACGGCGGATCAAGCCCTGGCAAATAATCAATTTTATAATAACCTTCACTCCCAAAATCACTCCCCCACTCGGAATTCCCATCCCAACCATAATTACGCAGCCAATTACTATCACGCAAATTTCGCAAACCCTCCACGCCTTCCTGCGCCAAATAATAACCAGTTAAACGATTCACATTAGCCTGGTTCGCTTGGATTGAAACAATGGTCAAAACCGTAATCGAAGACATCACAATACTCAAAATCGCCACCCCAATAATCACTTCTACAAGAGTAAACGCTGATTGTGGTAAAGAGGTTTTTTTCACGGGCGTCAGTATATCACAAAATTCGCAGTTACCGGGGTAATTTCGACTGTTTTTGTAAAAATTTCCTCACTTGAACCATTGTAAGAAAGAGTGATTTGAAGAGGGCTTTCAGTAATTATTGAACCCGAATCATTATAAACACTAATATCACCATCTGGAGGAGAAAACATAAACCATAAGGAATCTCCGGTAGAAGTTTTCAAAATCTCGACTTTATCCCAAGCCAAATTTTCTTCTTCAATTGCCGCCGAAAAACTACACCCATCATTCCATTCCACAGAATTTAGCACGGGCGCAGCACCAATCGGAACCTCAATTAACCAACATTTAGCCACCCCCTCTGAACCCATTTGTGATTGAGTCCGCACCCCGGCATCTTCAAATAAAAGCCCCAATTCCTCGGTCGCGACCTGCAAACGCGCTTTTTTAACTGACATTCCATAATCAATCATGGCCACTGCTGAAAGAAGCGCGATGACCGTCATCACGACAATTAGCTCGATCAATGTAAATGCTTTGGGAGGGCGCATGGACCTATTTTACACCAATTCCGAAAGCGAGAACACTGGACCCAAAATTGCTAAGGCCAGGATAGCCACAGCCGCTCCGACAAACACAATTAAGGCCGGCTCCATAACCGTAGTTATGTTTTTAATAGAATGCTCGATCTCGAGTTCATAGTGATCCGCTAACTTATCACAAGCCTGATCCAAAGTTGCAGAATTTTCACCAATAGAAAGCATTTGCGTAACTGTACTTGGGAATAAAAACGGCGTAGTTGCTAGATTTTCAGAAATTTTCCCTCCTTTTTCAACGCCATGCACCACTTCAGTAACTTTCATTCGGTACAACATGTTTCCCATGGAATCACCAAGAATTTTTAAAGCTTTATTTATCGGTAAACCAGAAGCGGCCATCACTCCAAGTAATCGCACAAATTTTGTGATTAAAGCTTGCTGCAAAAGTGGCCCGATAAAAGGAATCTTAAGCAGCCAATAATCAAACTTCAGTCGACCGGAACGCGTGTTTACAAACAGATTAGCAATCACCCCAAAAATCATAACTCCCAACACAATAACCCACCAGTAAGCACTCACAAAAGAACTGGCCAAAAGAACGGCCTTGGTCAACCACGGCAATGACACGCCGCTATCATCAAAAAACACTTCTAATTTCGGGACCACAAGCGTCATTACTACTAAAGTCGCAATTGCTAGCACCACCAAAACCACAATCGGGTAAGTCATGGCGCCACGCACCTTAAGGTGAATATTATAAGTTCGTTCCAGTTGTTTAGAAAGTTTGCCCATCATCTGATCGAGCCGACCAATCGCCTCACCAGATTTAACTACCCCAATTTCCGCTTCATCAAAAACAGTTGGAAATTTAGACATAGCCTCGGAAAGAGGTCGACCTCCTTCTACATAATGAGCCATGGTCGCAACCACCCGACAAAATCTTTCGTTCGTAGATTTATCAGACAAAATTCGGAGGGATTGCAACATCGGAATTCCCGCATCTAACATCACCGAAAGTAAATGAAAAAAGTAAGATTTTTCCTTGATTGGAACTCTCGAACGATCTATTAAAGCATCATTTAAACGAACCCAAAAAGGCTGTTTCGAACGATCAGAAACTCCGTATACAACCTGTTCAGTTCCATCAGAACGGATCTCTCCATAAGAACTCAAAATATCATCAACCTTAAAATGTTCCATAAAAATTATTGATAATAAGCTTCTAGCGTTACACTAAAAGTCATCTGTTGCCCATCCTCGGTTACATCTCCTAATTGGACCCCAATCGAAACGACCTTAAAAAGGCGATCATTATTTTCAAACGATTCCAAAAGACGACCTAAATCTTCATAATCACCAGATAAATTACAAACAACTGAAATCACATCAGCGGTTGAGCCTTCCACATTTTGCTTAGAAAAAGTCATTGAATTTAAAGAAACATCAGCGTCAGCGGCAATATCATCTAAATTACGAACTAATTCATCCTGATTAAGGCCAATGGGCACTGATTCCAAAATACTTTCCCTTTCACTTTCCGCAACCGGGAGATCTTGTTCTAAAACCAGCAAATCCGCTAATTCTTTTTCTAATTGCTGCAAACTAGATTGCGCCTCAATTAAATCTGTTCCCAGAGACTTGGCATCATCCCGCGCTGGTTTCCAGACAAATAATCCAACCACCAAAGTAAGAATTAATAAAACCCCGGCAATAAGTGTAGAGGTTGTATTTCGTTGAGCCATTTTAAAAGGGTTATTGGACAGAAAACGTAATTCCAAAACTCACAATATCGAAACCTGTATCAGCTGAGCCTTGGTTAAGAGAAGAAACAAACACTTCTCCAAAAGTATTATCATCATCCAAAACAGAAATCAGTTGAGCCGCTGAATCATAAGTATCAGTCAAAACACTCACCGACATCTGACCATCCATGGATGCGGAGTAAGAACGATAAAAAACATCTATTGGAGTAATTTTTAAAAGCCGAGTAAGAGCCTCGGACCATACAATTTCAGACTCTTCAACAGAAGCAATTGTATTTTGCGCTATTACAACGCTATCCAGTTTTTGCTCAGACTTTTCATCAAGCGCATCTTGGACCTCTTCGAGATCAATTTCCGTGGTAGCCAGAGCTTTGTTAAGGTTGTATTTTTGAAAATAAGCCCAACTTGTTAACAGGACTACTCCAACTAATAGGACGCCGGCAATCAAATGAATAAAATTAAGATTGCCTGAAGGGAGTTCTTGATGAACCGCTGGCCTGTCCGAATCCATAGGTTCCATATAAAGTATTTATTAAAGACTATTCTTGTTATTATACCTTAATTTACAGGAAAGGGCAACCCTGGGAGCCTCGATAAAGAACAACCATTAGTAATAAACACAAATTTATTATAGAATCCCAACATATTAATATCTTAAATATAACCTTGAGAACTAACTTTATTCATCGAGATGAGGCGTTTACGTGCGAAAAATGTGGGGCCGAGGTGGCGCCGTTAGGCCGCGGCTGTCGCAATCACTGTCCAAAGTGTCTTTTCTCTAAACATGTAGATGACGAAACCCCTGGTGATCGCCAGAGTAAATGTGGTGGGTTGATGGAGCCGTTACGCCTTGAAAAAGGGAGTCGAAAAGGATATTTGGGGTTTGATGTCGTACATTGCTGCAAAAAATGCAACAAAGAAATTAAAAATATGTTGGCCGAAGATGACGATTTTGAAAAATTGTGCAACACTTGAGCCATGAAAACGCTTATTCTAGCCATTTCCGGCGGTACGGACTCTGTTTATCTGCTTCATAAATTACTTGAAGAGGGTAGGAAGCCTGTGCTGGCACATTTCAATCATCAGCTTCGCAAAAAAGAAAGCGATAAAGATGAGGTTTTTGTGCGGGAATTGGCGGCCAAGCACGATCTTGTAGTCGAAGTCGACACAGCAGATGTGGCCGCCTATGCTCAAACTCATAAAAAATCACTTGAAGAAGCTGGCCGAATTTTGCGTTATGAATTTTTTGAAAAAGTGCGAGTCAAATATGACGCGGATGAAATTCTGCTGGCTCACCATTTAAACGACAATTTGGAAACCGTACTAATGAACAAAATGCGGGGGTGCCACTTGCGCGGCCGAATCGGGATGCGCGCCAAAAACGGGGCCCTTCGGCGGCCGCTCCTCGATGTAACACGCACCGAAATCCTCACCTACTTAAACGACAACAACATCCCCCATTGCGAAGACTCTTCTAACCAAAACACTGATTATCTCCGCAATTGGGTTCGGCTAGAACTAATCCCCGAATTACTCAAAAAAAATCCCAACTTGCTCGAAAAATTCCAAAAAAATCGCAAAAAAGCACTAACCGAATATGACGAGCTTTCCGATCGCGCTAAAAAATGGTGGGACGCGCACGGCGCACACACCACGCCCGGCGCAGATAATTGCGCCGAAATCCCCACCAACGAATTCTTGCGCGAAGATCCTAAATTCCAATCCTTCCTTCTCGCCCATCTTTACGAACAAACTTACGGCAGCACCGCAGGCCTTTCACGCAAAAACATTCAAGAAGTCATCACACTGATTAAGCGCAACATTACGGGCAAACAAAAACAATTTGGCCCACAACTAACTATCCGCATTGAATACGGCCAAGTAAAATTCGGCCACACACCCCAATCCACACACCAACCCGGCCCCACAATCGACCCGAAAACTCTCCCCATTGCCTTTGACCGCCTTCCCGGCGGAATCCTAAAAAAACGCACTTGGCAACCCGGCGATCGCTTTCAACCATCCGGCATGAAAGGGACTAAAAAAGTCCAAGATTATTTTACGGACGCCAAAATCCCACGACAACAACGCGCGCAAATCCCAATTTTTACGACAAAAAATGGGGAAATTGTGGCAGTTGGGAAGCGTGTGGATGAAAACTTTAAGACATAGCCAACCTCCCCTTCTTGCGGTACAATCATTACGCTAAAATTTAAACCTTATTAAAGACATGCCAAACCTCCCTGAGAAACCGCCGGTCCGTAAATTACCGCAACGCCCAAAAAGCAACAATTTTCTATACCTTATTATTTCAGCGTTATTACTCACCACGCTGTATTTCATGTTCAATCCAGTCGAAAACAATATAGAAAAAGTGCCGCTAAGTGAATTTGTGGATAGTGTAGAGGCCGGAGAAGTTTACAAAATTCAAGTTGCTGGAAATAAGATTTCTTTTACTGAAGATAGTGAAATCACGGTCGAAGATGAGTTTGAGTTCTATACTATTAAGGAGAGTAGCGCGAATGTTAATGAACTTTTGGTTGATGTTCCGCCCACGGTTTTAGCCGAAGTAGAAGTCGAAATTATTGATTTACAAGCTTCTAATTTTTGGCGGGATGTGCTGATTGGATTAGTTCCCTTTGCCATTATTATTGGATTTTTCTTGTTTATGATGCGACAAGCGCAATCATCAAATAGTCAGGCTATGTCTTTTGGTAAAAGTAAGGCTCGTTCCAATGATGGCAAAAAGAATAAAACTAAATTTAAAGATGTGGCCGGAGCCGTGGAAGCCAAAGAAGAACTATCGGAGATTGTGGATTTTCTAAAAACTCCCAAAAAATACACTAAAATGGGGGCCAAAATTCCGCGGGGTGTGGTTTTGATTGGGCCGCCGGGATGTGGAAAAACTTTGCTAGCGCGCGCTGTCTCGGGTGAGGCTGATGTGCCGTTCTTTAATATCTCTGGTTCGGAATTTGTAGAAATGTTTGTGGGGGTGGGTGCGAGTCGTGTGCGCGATTTGTTTAAACGAGCAAAACGCAATGCACCTTGCATTATTTTTATTGATGAAATTGATGCCGTGGGGCGCCAACGCGGCGCTGGACTCGGTGGCGGCCATGACGAGCGTGAACAAACGCTTAATCAAATTCTCACCGAGATGGATGGCTTTGAACAAGATACTAATGTGATTGTCATGGCCGCCACAAACCGGCCTGATGTACTTGACCCCGCCTTACTCCGTCCGGGAAGATTTGACCGGCGCGTAATCGTGGATCGCCCAGACTTAAAAGCTCGCGAAGCAATTCTAAAAGTCCATTCCATAAATAAACCACTTACCAAAGCGGTTAATCTCAAAAAAATCGCCCAACAAACTCCAGGGTTTTCTGGGGCTGATCTCGAAAACCTACTTAACGAAGCTGCTATTTTAGCGGCAAAACTAAATCAAAAAAAGGTTACTCAAAAACACATTGAAAGCTCCATTGAAAAAGTTGTCATGGGGCCGGAACGCAAGTCCCGCGCCATGAGCAAAGAAGAACGAAAAATCACTGCTTACCACGAAGTAGGCCACGCTCTTGCTGGTCACTATTCCCCTAAATGCGATCCTGTACACAAAATTTCTATTGTCTCCCGCGGCATGGCCCTGGGCGTAACTTGGTTCTTGCCTGAAGAGGACAAGCATCTTTCTAGTCGTTCTAAATTTATGGATGAAATCGTGTCCCTTATGGGTGGCTATGTGGCCGAAGAACTTATCTTTGGTGAAATGACTACCGGTGCTAGCAACGACTTAGAACGAGCCTCTAAACTATCCCGCAAAATGGTCACTGAGTTTGGCATGAGTTCCCTGGGACCAATTATTTACGGCGAGGCTAATCAAGAGGTATTTTTAGGCCGCGACTTTGGACGAGTAAGAAATTTCTCCGAAAAAATGGCTGCGGAGATTGACGGCGAGGTAGAAAAAATAGTAAAAGAAGGTTACGAGACTTCTAAAAAACTTCTTAAAAAGCATCTTAAGGACTTACACAAAATCTCAGCCGCCCTCATTAAAAAAGAAACCTTAACTCAAAAAGAATTCCTAAATCTCCTTCCTAAAAAAACCTGGAAAAAAAGTGAGATCAAAGCCATAACCTCTAAAAAATGAAACCCATTGGCATCGGACAAATAACCAAGGCCTCAAAAAAAGCTGGTCGCAAAACCACTGGAGCTAAGTCTCGTCACGATCATCCTGTCCCAAAAGTCAAAAAAGCTCCCCCAGACTTTGTTGCCGAACAAGAAGGCCAACTTTCCGTAGACGTTTATCAAACTGAAAATGACATTGTGATTATTGCGCCAATCGCCGGTTCAAGTTCCGAAGAAGTCAGTATTTCAATCACTGACGATGTCATTACTATTAAAGGGCGCCGCAAAATGCCCACCGCCGACAAGATCAAAAACGAAGACTTTTATATAGAAGAGTGTTTTTGGGGAAATTTCTCCCGTTCCATCGTACTCCCCGCCGCTGTGGACACTAACAATGTCGATGCTAGTTTTAAAAACAATGTCCTTAGAATCCGTATTCCCAAAACTGAACGTGTTCGAACGCGAATTATAAAAATCGAAGAATCCTAAAGAACCTCAAATATGTCCAAAATTCGTAAAGCTGTTTTCCCTGCTGCTGGGTTTGGGACCCGTTTTCTTCCCGTAACCAAAGCTCAACCAAAGGAAATGCTGCCAGTTGTGGACAAACCCGTAATTCAATACTTAGTCGAAGAAGCTGTTGCCGCTGGAATCGAAGAAATCATTATTGTTACTGGTCGCGGAAAACGCGCCATCGAAGACCATTTCGATTATTCATTCGAATTAGAATACAACTTAGTTGAAAAAGGCAAAAACAATCTTTTAAAAGAAGTTCGGGCTGTTTCAAACCTCGCCAAGTTCATTTATGTACGCCAACCACAGCCGCTTGGTGACGGACACGCCATTCTCTGCGCCAAAGAAGTAATCGGCAACGAACCTTTTGCCGTCTTATTTGGAGATGACATTGTAGACAGCGAAACTCCAGCTATACAGCAACTTATTAATATTTACGAAAAAACCGAAAGCTGCGTTATTGGACTCGAAAAAATCCTCCGTAAAGACAGTAAAAAATATGGAATGGTAAAGCCTAAATCCCAAAATGGACGCCAAATAGAAGTAGACAGTCTCGTTGAAAAACCAGATCCCAAAGACGCTCCATCAGATCTAGGAATTATCGGAAAATATATTTGCACCCCAGAAATCTTCACTGAACTAGAAAAAACAGAATCCGGTACCAAAGACGGTGAAATTCGACTTATTGATGGTTTTCGCTCTCTTATTAATAAACAACCTATCTACGGTTACGAAATTGAAGGAGATCGTTACGACTGCGGAACCAAACTTGGTTTAATTAAGGCAACCATTAATTGGGCCTTAAAACGACCGGATTTAGGCCCACGCGTAGAAGAATATCTACACAAAAACGGGTTCAAATCCACCTAAAAACAAAGCTTTTTGGCTTACCCTAGAGCAGAACTGCCTTTTTAATTATAACCTGTTATAGGGTTGATTTTCTTTTGAAAATTTGGTAAACTAGTTTGATCAAATAAAAAAGCACACAAAAATAAAAACTATTTAAATGGACTATCAATCCCTTATCCTCGAAGCCGACAAACAAAAGTTAGAAGGGAATCATGAGGAAGCAATCAAAATTTGCAATACAATCCTCCATCACGATCTAAACTGTTTAGAGGCTTTTGAAGAATTGGGAGATAACTATTTAAGTCTACGCGAATACAGCAAAGCCAAAAAAGCTCTTGAACGCGCTATTAATATTGACCCCGACAGTGCTAATGCTAATTATCTTTTAGGATTTACCCATTCCGCCTTAGGAAACTGGAAAAAATCAGTAGGGTACCTAGAAAAAGCTGATGAATTTCAGGCTAATCATCCCGAAATTCTACGTTGCTTAGGATGGTCTATTTTTCACTTTGGACAACGCAAAAAAGGGATCATTCTACTAGAAAGAGCGTTAACTATGTCTCCAGAAGATGTTTTGGTCATGTGTGACTTAGCTGTCTGTTATATGAATGACCGCAACTTTGGACGTAGCGTCAACCTATTAAGACACGCACTGGCCATTGACCCCAACAATCAAAAAGCTAAAGAGTGCCTAGAAACTGCTCTCTTTTTTGAAAAGGAATACACCAAAATCAAAAAATCCAAACAAAAATAAAGGCCCGTTACCCCAGCCCACCCCGAAACTTGACTTGCACTAAAAATGCAGGTCTTTTATAATATCCTCCCAATTAGAAAACCTGGAGTGATCGCCCTTTTTGGTTCGCCATTAAGGGAGGAAAGTCCGAGCAGCTTGACATTATGGTAATCGCTAACAGCGATCGCAACATCCCAAAAAATGTTTGTAGGGACAGTGCCACAGAGACGTAAGAAAGAATCTTTTAGATTCTGGATGTGCAACGCCCAGACTGGACGTTCGTCTAGAGCCGCGCGGCTAAGACGAGCCAAAGAACGGGACCCCTGGAGTGATTCAGGATGGTCGGTAAACCCTACCTGCTGCAAGGTGAGACTGGCAGTTTGGACCCCCCGTAATGTCACGGGCCAAACTACTCACCGCTTGAGATTGTCAGTAATGGCAATCCTAGATCGATGATCACCTCGACAAAACTCGGCTTATGATGGGTTTTCTTTTTTGGGCTACACCTTTACAATAGAACCCGATGAAAAAATCTGAAATCATTTTTGGCATCGCGCGTATCCCCCTAGATTTTGGGATGGCCATTCTAGCCATGCTGTTGGCCTATCATATGCGCCAATACACCGACCTTATCCCTGGGATGCATTTTCCAGTAGATATTCTTAATTTCCCAGCACTTTCCGAATATCTCCAGTTTGCTGGTTGGGCTGCCCTATCTTTAATAGCTGTTTTTGCGGTTAATCACATGTATGCCATGAAAACATCAGGACGAATCGGCAATGAAGTCATTCGTGTTTTTTCACTGGTGTCAGCCTGGATTATGCTCATAATTGCTTATTATTTTGTTACTAGGCAATTCTTCTTTTCTCGTTTGGTTTTAGGTTATATTTGGATTTTAGTAGTGATTTTTGTTTCTTCGGGAAGAACGTTCATGAGACTTTTTCAATATTGGCTAGCTAAACATGGCATCGGCAGACGGCGCATCCTTTTTATTGGCAAAAACGTCCTTACTAATAGAATCGTTGCAAAACTCAAAAACAGCCCGGCCTATCACTTAAGAGGAGCTCTTACTCAAAGTGGTCGCCCCATTAAAAATGCGCCACTACGCATTCTCGGAAAAATCACCGAATTAGAAAAAATTGTAAAACGCTACAAAATAGAAGAAATTATTCAAACAAAATCAGACCTCCCTGAAGCCGAAGCCCACAAAATCATTGATTTTTGTCGCGAACACCATGTTCAATACCATTTTGTGCCCGATGTCTTACAGATTCACAAAACTCACATCGACATCTTTAACATCGCTGGACTCCCTTTAATTTCTCTAAAAATGACTCCTTTAGACGGTTGGGGAAAAGTTTATAAGCGCATTTTTGATCTTATTTTTTCAGCCCTATTTTTAATTCTACTAAGCCCATTCTTTTTAATTATTGCGATATTTATCAAATTAGACTCACGCGGCCCCATCCTATTCTCCAAAAAAGACGATGATAGCCCCGTAAAACGCGTTGGCGAACACGGCAAACTATTTAAATTCTACAAATTCCGCAGCATGAGAGCTAAAAGCGACAGTCTCCGATACAAGGATCTAGCTCAAAAAAATCACCGCAAAGGAACTCCCCTCGTAAAAATCAAAAATGACCCCCGAATCACCAGATTCGGACGGCTCCTCCGCCGCTCCAGCCTAGATGAGTTGCCTCAATTATGGAATGTCCTTATCGGCAACATGAGTCTGGTTGGCCCCCGCCCCCACCTCCCCGAAGAGGTCAATAAATACGAAAAACACCACAAATTCGTACTCAACATCAAACCCGGGATAACCGGCCTAGCCCAGGTCAATGGTCGCTCTAATTTAAATTTCGAAGAAGAAGTCCGCTACGACACTTATTATATTGAAAAATGGACTCCTTTACTCGACCTTAAAATCCTAGCCCGCACAATCCTGGTTGTTCTGGGTGGTCAAGGCGCTGACTAAAGAGTAAAATGGCCGCGACTTATTTTTAAATAAATTCCCTCCTAACAAATGGTAGTCACAAAAATCATTAATAAAATCATTGGCGATCCCAATGACAAAGAACTCATTCGGCTTAAACCGATTGTTGAACACGTCAATAAAATTGAAGCGGAATATCAAAACACCCTAAAAAAAGAGGACATTCCAAAAAAAACCGCCGAATTCAAACAACGTTTTGAAAACAATGAAAGTTTGGATGATCTTTTACCAGAGGCTTTTGCCTTAGTAAAATTCACTTGCCGCCAACTTATGGGAGAAAAATGGGACGTTCGTGGACATGAAACCGCCTGGAACATGATCCCCTACGACGTTCAAATTTTAGGAGGAATCATTCTTCACGAAGGGAAAAACACTGAAATGAAAACTGGTGAAGGTAAAACCCTAGCGTGCACAATGCCCATTTATTTAAATGCCCTAGCTGGGAAAGGCGCTCACGTGGTAACTGTCAACGACTACCTAGCCGCACGTGACGCGGAATGGATGGGAGGAATTTATCGCTTTTTGGGAATGACGGTTGGAGTTAACAAACACGGAATTTCAGCAGACGACAAAAAAGCCGCCTATGCCGCGGATATCACTTACAGCACTAACAATGAAATGGGTTTTGATTACTTACGAGATAACATGGCCAGATTCACAGAACATAAAACACAACGCGCCTTAAACTACGCCATTGTGGATGAAGTGGATTCCATTCTTATTGATGAAGCCAGAACTCCCTTAATTATTTCCGCTCCAGCCGAAGAATCAACTCAAAAATATGTGCAATATAATGATCTCGTTGATCGGTTAACAGAAAACACGCACTACAATGTCGATGAAAAAGCCAAAACCGCGGTTTTATCAGAAGAAGGAATCAAAAAAATGGAGGAATTACTTGGGGTCGAAAACATCTATACTGATGCTGGTTTTCAAGAAGTCCATCACATCGAACAAGCCCTCCGCGCTAAAACTGCTTATCAAAAAGACAGTGATTACATTGTTAATGAGAACCAAGTCGTAATTGTAGACGAATTTACCGGAAGATTAATGCCCGGACGCCGATTTTCGCATGGGCTTCACCAGGCCATCGAAGCTAAAGAAGGAGTGCCCATCAAACGTGAAAGCAAAACCATGGCCACCATCACTTTTCAGAATTATTTTCGAATGTACGAAAAACTTGCGGGGATGACTGGAACCGCTATTACCGAAGCTGAAGAGTTTGGGGCCATCTACAATTTAGAAACACTCGTCATTCCGACGCACGAACCAGTTATACGCCAAGATCTTTCGGATGTGATTTACAAAACTGTGCAAGCTAAATTCATGGCCATTGCCAAAAAAGTCAAAGAGCTTCACGCCAAAGGCCAACCAGTTTTAATTGGAACTATTTCGGTTGAAAAATCCGAGATGCTTGGGAAACTTCTTTCGGTTCAAGGGATTAAACACAATGTTCTTAACGCTAAACATCACCAACGGGAAGCAGAAATCATTGCTGCTGCCGGACAAAAAGGAGCCGTTACTATTGCCACTAACATGGCTGGTCGTGGAACTGATATTAAATTAGGAGAAGGGGTTGTTGAATTAGGGGGTCTTTATGTGATTGGAACCGAGCGCCATGAAAGCCGACGTATTGATAATCAACTTCGGGGACGATCTGGGCGTCAAGGAGACCCAGGAACCAGTCAATTTTATCTTTCCATGGAAGATGAACTTATGCGGCTTTTTGGATCAGATCGCATTAAAAACACTATGGAAAAACTTGGCATCCCAGATGACATGCCGATTGAAAATCGCATGATAAGTCGTTCCGTAGAAGGCGCTCAAAAGAAAGTAGAAGGACGAAACTTTGATATTCGCAAACATTTAGTGGAATACGACACAGTCATGAACACTCATCGAGAAATCATGTATGCCCGTCGTAATCAATTTCTAGAAAACGAAAATATTCATGACGAAATCATCGAATTAATTGATAAAGAAGCCAATGACATTGTCATGGCCCACGCCACCTTAGAAACCAAAGAAAAATGGAATTACAAAGAAATCGCCGAAACTTTAAGTAACCTTAATTATGATTCTGAACACAGGCTTACCGAAGAAGAACTCAAAAAATATAAAATCTCGGAGGAGTTAGTCCCCCTTGCCCAAAAATATTTAAGAAACGAATACGCCGAAAAAGAAAAAACCATACCTTCACCAGAATTAATGCGACAAATTGAAAGAGCCGTGTCTTTTCGAATTTTAGACACACTTTGGATGGAGCACATCAATGAAATGTCACAACTCAGAGAAAGAGTTTCCCTAAGCGGTTATGGTCAACGTAATCCTTTGATTGAATATAAAAACGAAGCCTTTACCCTGTTTGGTGAATTACATAATATGATTCAAACCCAAATTATAAGCACTCTGTTTAAAGTTAGACTACGCCAAGCCGAAGAACAGGCCAAATTAGCGCCATTGCTCCCTACGAAAATGCGAACCAATACCAATGCTTCAAAAATAGCCCAAGGCACCTTTGCCACTCCCGGAACCCAAAAAATAAGTGCCGGGAGCACAATGAAAGAACCTCAAAAACAACCAACCAAAGTAGATCCCAAAGATGTAACCGTCGTCAGTGCAGATGAACCAACTCCTACCATGATGGCGCAAAATCCGACCGCAGACTCCGTACCAAGCCCGGTTACGCATGAAAAAGTTGGACGAAATGACCCGTGTCCGTGTGGTAGCGGCAAGAAATTTAAGAAGTGCTGCGGAGGTTAAGCTTCAATCGGTTCAATCTTGACTACGTGCTCAACTGCGGCACCTGCTTCAGCGCTTAAAAGTTCTACCTGAGAAGTTTTATCTATTGAAGTAACTACATAGTGACTCCAGGCCTCAAGGTGCCTGTTTAATAAACGCCCCAAAACTTGACGCTGCGGATCCCATTGCTCTTCACCCTCCTTAAATAAACGTTCAAACATCCCACTAAAAACATTCCATTGTTGATGCCCCAATCCTACTTGAGGATCTCTTTCGGCAAATTTCTCTATAAGCTCCAGAGCAACCATTTTTGCCACATAAAAAGCTTCCTCCAAAATCTTCGTATCATCAATCATTAAAGGATCTTGAGGATTTGTTCGAAGTTTTTTAACTAAACCAATCATTCGTCCCATAATAGGTTTCGAAATCCATTGGAAAGTATTTTGCTCAATCCATGTAATAGCTTCTAGCTGCTGGGGAGAAAAAGATTGTAAAGATTGCTCGGCAACTTCGTCTTGCGGAGAATTTTGGACAAGGATTTCAACCGATTCTGAAGGTGGAGGAGGAGTTGTTGTCATATTTGGGTGGATTAAAATTTTATAATGAATTAACAGTCGCCATCATAAGGAAGAAAGATTTGGGCGCCGCTATCGGATTCTGCTGGTTCAAAATTAGGAGCACCATCAAATTCGGGCTCAGAACAATCACAACCATCTGGAGCATTAGTACGGGTGGCTACAAAAGCCATTGCAACCGCTGCTAACGCTGCCAAAACTATCACTCTACGTTGACGACGTTCAATTCCGAATTCAGCTTGTTTTTTCAATCCTAAACTTTGCTCACGTTCATCGTGTGAAGTCATTTGTCCCTGATTCCATAACGCATAAATTTCATTTTCACATTCACTAAGACGTTGCCATGCTCCTGTTACTTTTTCTTCAACTTCTCCCAAAGCACAGGCTCCGCACCAGTCCCTAATTTTAGCACAACATCTTCGAAAATTTTGAGCACAAATATATCCATCTTTTTGCCAATTTATTCCTTCAAAAAAATATTTTCCAGCCAATTTAATCAGGTCTTTTCCCAAACCTACTTTCACTCTCCCCTCCATTTCTTCAGAAAAAAACGATTCATAAGCAGGATTGGCGACCAGAACTTCTTGAAAGGCTTCTTCCGGATTTAACAAACGCAGTGGTTTGGGGGTGGTGGATAAAGGCATGGGGTGCAATAAAGGCTCTTACAATAAACTAATATTCTTAATTTGTCAACCCTCAATTTTCTACTCTTCTTTGGCCACAAAAACTTCTCTTGGTTTGGCGCCACTAGCCGGCCCGACAACCCCATTCTCTTCTAACATATCTATTAGTCGGGCCGCCCTGGAATAACCAACTTTCAGGTGCCGTTGCAGCATCGTAGCCGAGGCCTTCTGGTTACGCCGAATCAGATCAATCGCTTGATCATAAAGATCATCATCCGAACCTGCCATTTCTGATTTTGGCACCCCACTAACTTTAATTCCAGCTGTTTTACGGGCTGTAACCTCCTCATTATAAGTCGGCTCATCATCTCCGGTTAATTTAACTCGATTAGATACTTTTTGAATTTCTTCAGTGGAAACAAAAACTCCCTGCAAACGGGACGGCTTACCCATTGTTCCAGACAGATAAAGCATATCTCCCTGCCCCAAAAGATCCTCAGCTCCCATGCCATCTAAAATCGTCCGTGAATCAATCGACGAAGCCACTGTAAAAGCCACCCGCGCCGGAATATTAGCCTTAATCAAACCTGTAATCACATCCACCGACGGACGCTGCGTGGCTACTACTAAATGGATCCCTACCGCCCGCGCCATCTGCGCAATTCGACAAATCGAAGCTTCGACTTCTTTCCCCGCCGCCATCATCATATCCGCCAACTCATCAATCAAAATCACAATCTTTGGCATCCGTTGCGGCGAATCCGGATCAGCGTTGTAATCATCAATACTTCGATGCCCAGCATCCGCACAAACTGTATAACGTCGATTCATCTCAGCCACTACCCAACGCAATGCAATTGCCGCCCTATCCGGCTCGGTAATCACCGGCGTAAGCAGATGAGGAATCGCGTTATAAGACCGTAACTCAACCTGTTTCGGATCAATTAAAATCAATTTCAAATCCTTCGGCGAATTCTGGTATAAAAACGAAAGTAACATGGCATTTGTAGCCACCGACTTACCAGAACCCGTGGCCCCAGCAATCAACAAATGTGGCATTTTCGCCAAATCAGCTACCACTGGCTCGCCACTTACATTCCGACCAAGCGGAACAAGCAATTTAGAACCAGTTTTCTTTTGCAAAGCCTCAAATTCTTCACTTTCCAATAATTCACGCAATCGCACAATCGCACGCGTATCATTTGGCACTTCAATCCCCACAAATGGCTTACCCGGAATAGGCGCTTCAATACGAATAGCTTTTGCGGATAGAGCCAAGGCCAAATCACTTTTCAAACCTGTAATTTTAGATAATTTCACGCCTTCGGCCGGCTTTAAAGTGTACTGAATAACTGTCGGTCCCACATGAACATCATGCATTTTTACCTCAATCCCAAACTGACTTAATTTATTTTTAATAGCTTCTGCTTTTTCTCTTAAAAGAACCTCATTTAAAGTAACGTCATCCTTCATCCCACTTAACAAATCTAAGGGCGGGAACTCCCACGGGATTTCTTCCTCATCAACTTCCTCGGCCTCTGCCTCTGCTTTTTCAAGCTGTTCCGCAATTTTTTCAACTGGAATCTTCGATCCTGGATCTTCCTCTTCTGCCTCATCACTAACCGCCTCTTTTCCATCCTGAGTTGGTTCAACTTTTTTGAGATGAAGCGTTTCATTATCACCCTTATCCTCAAACTCAAACACAACCTCCTCATCGCCAGCCTGTGCTCGCATAGTGTGAATAATCATGTCATCTTCATCCTCTTGAATAGATTTTTTTGTAAAAATTTTAGGCTCTTTTTTCTTATCTTTCTTTTCCCATTTCCATTCAAACAACATCATAATTTCGCGTAACGACACGGAAAAAGTAAGTAAAATTGAAATCAAAAACAAAGCCAAAAACACCACGTATGAACCTGTTATCCCAAGTACTTGCCGCGCTAAAAAACTCGAAACAAATCCAATGTATCCGCCGTATTCACCAACTCGGGCTACTTCATAAATCTCGTCTGCTGGTACAGCTAAATGAATCGTTCCCAAAACCGAAACAATCATCAAGCCAATTCCGAGCACCCGCGTGGCATCAAACTCCACCCGTCGCGCAAAAAACAGCGCCAAACTAATTCCACCCAACAAAATCGGCACCGCATAAAGCCCCCACCCAAAAATTGGGGTCAAAAAGTTATTCCAAAACTGCCCCACAAATCCCAAGCCTCCATTTATACTAAGAATCGTCAGCACACAAAAGGCCATATAAATTACCGCATAAATCTCACGCATGACGTGACTAGCAATATTAATCTGAGTTCCTTTCCGAGCACGTGTACGCGTTCTTTTAGTAGGAGTTTTGCGCTTAGTTGTTTTACGACGAGTTTTTTTACGAGGAGGCATAATCAAAATCAGGTTAGTTGCGTCCTAAACTATACAACAGAAATAGCGTGGGGGGCAATTACTTACCATTTTCTTTCAAAAACTCCTCCAAAGTCAAAAACGGACAACCCACCGGAGCTCTTCGCAAAGTTTCACGCACTACCACAATTTCCCGTTCTAAAATTGCGCCATCCACATCATCCTCTGGTCTCACGGCATTCATAAATGTCCGCTGCATCCTGATCCTCTGGGCCACATCATGACATCCCCTTGAGCCAAATCCGACTATTTTGTTGGTAAAATCATCGCCAGTTTCTATCCGCTGGGCATTCCCAGAACCAAGATGTTCGCAAGCATCTGGTTTACTTTTAAAAAAATTAACTCTCGAACCCCTAGACTTCAGCTCAGCAGCCTGCTTGGCTGGTGATTCATAAATCGCCCCTGACACACTATAATCTGGGGCCGCCCCACAGGGAGCATCACTAATTACTGTCTCATTTTCGAGTCGTTCCATTTCAGCCGCGAGGCTGACACAAGTTAAAGATGGCATTTTTGGGGTGGGTTATGGGTGGGTTATGGGTGGTCTAAAACCCTAAATCCTTATTGGATTTTTGTCAAATCCCAAACAAACTTCCTCTCGGGGCCCTAATCTGCTATCCTACGCGCGATGTATAAAACACGTTTTGCACCATCACCAACCGGTTTTCTACACGTTGGCGGCCTCCGAACCGCCCTGTACGCTTATTTATTTGCGCGAAAACACGAAGGAAAACTAATCTTACGCATTGAAGACACAGATCGCACCCGATTTGTAGAAGGCGCCACTGAAAGCCTAATTAAAACCATACTATGGGCCGGCTTAGAATACGACGAAGGGCCCAATCCTAACAACACTGACCTCGAACTTGGCGAAAACGGGCCCTATATTCAATCCAAACGTAATGACACCTACAATCAAGAGATTCAAAAATTACTCGCTTCTGGCCATGCCTACCGCTGTTTTTGTTCAATTGATCGCTTAGATGAAATGCGCAAAGAGCAACAAAAGAACAAACAAGCCCCCATGTACGACAAAAAATGTCGCTTTCGCCCCAAAAAAGAGATCGACCAACTTTTAGAGCAGGACACGCCGCATGTCATTCGACTGGCTGTCCCTGAAAACGAAACCCTGCGCTGGCGCGATTTAATTCGCGGCGACATGCAATTTGAATCCAACACCATCGACGATCAAGTTTTGGTCAAATCAGACGGCTATCCAACTTATCACTTAGCTAATGTCGTAGATGACCATTATATGGGCATAACCCACGTTATTCGCGGCGAAGAATGGCTCCCTAGCACCCCCAAACACATCTATTTATATAGAGCTTTTGGCTGGAAAGAACCACAATTCGCGCACATTCCACTCCTTTTAAATAAGGACAAATCCAAATTATCTAAACGCCAAAATGATGTAGCCGTGGAAGACTATATTCAAAAAGGATATTTACAAGAAGCCCTTATTAATTTTATTGCTTTGCTTGGCTGGAATCCCGGCGACGGCTCCACGCAAGAAATTTTTTCCATGGAACAATTGGTTGAGGCATTTTCACTTGAAAAAGTTCATAAAGCCGGCGCCGTATTTGATTTAGAACGGTTGGATTTCTTTAATGGCCATTATTTACGGGAACTTTCTCCCGAGGAATTTGCGGGCAAGATTTATCCTTGGATTGAAAATGAAGCGTGGTTTACAGGGACCGCGGACGACTTACATAATGAATACGCATACAAGTTTCTTCCCGCGGTGCAAACCAGGATCAAAACCTTAGCCGAAGCCCCGGCCATGATTCGCTACTTTTTGACTGAAAAATTAGATTACGACCTCGCCCTACTCACTCATGAAAAAATGAAAATCACTCCTGAAATTGCTAAACAATCCCTTCAAGCATGCGCGGAAGATCTGCAAACTTTAAACAATTACGACGATGAAGAAACTATCAAAGAACATCTTATAAAAACCATCGAACGCCTTGGTTTAAAAAACGGCCAAGTCCTCTGGCCACTGCGCGTGGCTTTAAGTGGCGAACAATATTCCCCCGGCGCTTTTGAAATAATAATGCTCCTCGGCAAAGACCGAACCTTAGACCGAATTGCGCAAACAGTCGAAAAGTTATAAACTTAAATACACTATATAAGATCTAAAAATGACATTCGAAGAACTCAAACAACTCGTCAAAGAAATCAAAGCAAACATTACCTGCCGGGAATGCAGTAGTCGCTTCAAAGAAAAAGACATTTCACTCATCGGCACAATTTTAAAAGAAGGATATTTACAGGCGAAATGTCCAACTTGTAAGCACAATACTATTATTAACGTCTCTTTTGGGACAACCCAACGAAAGCACCGAAAAATTAGAAAAAAACCACAGGTAATCACTCCCAATGACATTCTAGATATGCAAAACTTTCTTCGGAATTTCGATGGGAATTTCATCAAACTCTTTAACAAAAAATAATGATGCGTTTTTCCTCCCTCCTCTTAACACTCCTGTTAGTTTTCAGTCTCACTGGCTGTGAAAGTGCCGAAAACACTAAAACCGCTATTGGCACAGTAATTGATGAAGTTGCCGAAGCTTACGAAAACATCAGCACTAAAATCACTGACACCAGGGCCTGGATTCAAGAAAAAGTAACTCAGACCCAACAAGCCGCCGAAGATGTTCAGAATGCCGCTGAAGGTATTAATGACGCGGTTGATAGCATTAAAAATTTAACCGGCGGCGGAGAAGATGAAGTCGAAGCTGCTGAAACAACCGAAACTGATCCAGAAGCAGAAGAAACTACCGAAGAACCTGCCGAAGAATCCACCGAAGAAGCTGCTGAAGTAACCGAAACGGTTGAATAATGCTAAAAAGCTCACTTCATATTCATATCAAAGGAGATCCGCGTGACTATATTGAGTACAGCGGTTTTGAACTAATTCGAAAAGCCCATGATCTTGGCTTTGAGGTTTTGGCCATTACCTGTCATTGGCGCGTAGTAATGTGGGATAAACTCCAAAAATACGCCAAAAAACGAGGAATTCTTCTTATTTCCGGAGTTGAACTTTGCCTCCAAAATTCAGATGTGATTGTTTTAAACGCTCCGCCAGATATTGAATTCATTCAAACTCTATCAGAACTAAAAACTTATAAAAAAAAGCATCCCGAAATTTTCGTTATTGCCCCGCACCCTTTCTTTCCAAGTCCGATCGGATGCCTGAAAAAACTTCTTTATAAACATCTCGACCTTTTTGACGGCATTGAAGAATCTTGGTTTCACTCCAAAACCATCAACTTCAACAAAAAAGCAGCTAAACTGGCGCAACAAAACAACATCCCCTATATCGCCACAGGTGATGTTCATCTTTTAGAACAACTTGATCTGGGTCACGTCCTTATTAATGCGCAAAAAAATACAGAATCCGTTTTAGAAGCTCTTCGAAAAAATCGGTTTAAATCTATAAGCCATCCAGTTTCGGTATTTAAGATGATCCATATTTTTGGTAAGATGAACCTGAATTATTTGAAACGTTTTTTCCCTTGGTCACCGCCACATATCCCCTTCCTGCATGAAAAATTTCATCAAAACTATAAAATCAAAAGCCAAGCAAAATCCAAAAATTATAGTCCTACCCGAAGCCGCCATTGATGACCGCATTTTGCAGGCTACCGAAACAATTTTAACCGAGAAAACAGCTAAGCCGGTCCTTTTAGGAAATCCCGAAAATCTCAGAAAAAAAGCCATGGATTTAGATCTAAGAATTGACTGGGACCGCGTTATTGTAATGGATCCCCAAACTGATATTCACTTAGAACCTTTTGCTAATAAATACGTTGAAATTCGCGGTGGACGCACCACCAAAGATGACGCAATCAAAGAACTTAAAGAAAACATCAACACTTTTGGGACCATGGTAGTTGAAGAAGACTTAGCTGACGGCATGATTTCTGGAACAACTTTTTCCACGGCCCAAACAATCAGACCAGCCCTGCGCATAATTAAAACTAAAGAAAAATTCCACAAAGTTTCCGGATTCTTTTTTATGATTTGGGAAGACAAATTACTGCTTTTTTCAGATTGTGCGGTCACCATTGACCCAAACTCGCACGAACTCGCTGACATTGCCATCGACACCGCCGAAACCGCCCAAAGATTTGGCATCGAGCCACGTATCGCCATGCTGTCTTTTTCCACAGCCGGGTCAGCTCGGCACCCTTCGGTCGACAAAGTCCGCGAAGCCACCAAAATGATCAAATATCGCAAACCAGACCTTTGCGTTGAAGGCGAAATGCAAGTAGATGCCGCTCTTATCCCCGAAATTTACGAACGTAAATTCCCAAATGGGAAAGCCTGCGACAACTTTAATATTCTCATTTTCCCTAACTTAAACGCTGGCAATATTGCCTACAAGCTTGTCGAGCGTCTTGCCAATGCCCACGCCATCGGCCCAATCTTGCAAGGTCTTCAAAAACCAATTAACGACTTATCTCGCGGCTGCTCTGCCCAGGATATTTCTGATCTTGCTGCCTTCACTACCGTAGAGGCCCAGGGCGAAGACAAAGTCCTGTAAAACCCTCCCAAAATGAAACTCCTCGTTCTAAATAGCGGCTCCTCATCTCTGCGTTTCAAGTTTTATGAATCCAAGGGCTGGAAACGACTTTTTAGCGGACACATTGACGGGATTGGTTTGCGTACCTGCCGCCTGCGAGGAGATATCGAAACCAAAGTAAAAGCCAAAAATCACACCGCCGCCCTCAAAATCGCACTCGCCATTTTGCAAGAATCCGGACATCTAACGCACCCCAAAGACATCGAGGCTGTTGGCCATCGCGTGGTTCACGGCGGCGAAAAACACCACAACCCCACCAAAATTACGCGCACTGTTTTCCGAGATCTCAAAAAACTTTCTGACCTTGCCCCGCTTCACAACCCCCCTAATTTAGAAGGAGTCCGCGCCTGCATGAAACTCCTAAAAAAAGCAGTTAACGTTGCGATTTTTGACACTGGTTTTCACGCCACGCTCCCCGAACACGCTTATCTTTATGGGCTCCCTTACAAACTTTATCGCAAACACGGAATCCGCAAGTACGGATTTCATGGCACCAGTCACAAATACGTAGCCGAACAATCAATCGCCCTCCTTAAAAAATCCAAAAAACCACACGCCAAACTAATCACCTGCCACATTGGCAACGGCGTTTCTTTAACCGCTGTAAAAAACGGAAAATCCATCGACACCACCATGGGGTTCACTCCTCTTGAAGGAGTCATGATGGGCACGCGCACCGGCGACTTTGACTCCGCCATCATTTTCTATCTACACGATCATCTTAAAATGAAACTAAATGACATTGATCACCTTGTTAACAAAAAATCCGGCCTTCTAGGCCTTTCGGGTGTTTCATCAGACATGCGCCTTCTCAGGAACATTCTCCAGAACAAAAAATCCCGCCAATACACCGCTGTCAAACGTGCTTACAACGTCTACGTCTATGGTTTAGCCAAAAAAATCGCCAGCCTCACTGTGCCGCTTGGTGGATTGGACGCCCTTGTATTTACCGCGGGCATTGGCGAATGTGCTTGGTATTTACGCCGCGATCTTTGCAAACAATTAGCTCATCTTGGCATAACTCTCGACCCTACCAAGAATAAAAAAACTATCGAAGGCCGCGCCGGACTAATCAATAAACCCCGCACCACAAGTGTGCTCGTTACTCCAACTAACGAGGAACTCAAAATCGCCAAGGAAACCGTGGACGCGCTACAAAAATAGCTCATCACAACCACAAAACATTGATTTAATCTTTTGTTAATTTCTTTGTTATAAAATCGTAATCTCAATTTGTTAACGTAAAATTGTTCAGTTTGGGGATGGCAGGGGTTGCATTGCCAGACTTGACACCACTATTATATCTCAAATAGCCCAATTTCTCAATCCACCACCTCCCGCCGCATTCCCTCGATTACTCTAGTCAATAATTCATACGGAATACAACCGGCTAATTTCGCCATATTTGCAATCGAATTTTTGGCTGCGCCATCAGCCGCATAAACCACCACTTTGTCACCAATTTGTGGCTCTTCCACTCCTGTTAAATCCACCATCGTATAATTCATACAAATCCGTCCCACAATCGGACAAAGCACTCCCTTCACTTCCAAAACACCTTTATTGCTAAGGCTCCATGGTAGCGCCTCATAATACCCCACGGGCACCATCCCAATTTTCATATCGCGATCCGCCGTAAACGTACACGAATAACTTACGCGATCACCTTTTTTAAGTTCACGAACCCCCACCAAAGTTGATTCTAATTGCATCATTGGCTTTAACTTTTCCAACTTTTGCGCTCGCATATCATTCTCTTCAAACGGCGAAACTCCATACAAACCAAGCCCAAGCCGCACCATATTAAAATCACCCTCATGCAATGTCCCGGCACTCTGTTCAATGTGCACATATTTTGGGTCAAAGCCCGCCTCACGCACCATTCCTGCCGCCTCTTCAAACTTCTTAAATTGCTGCTTAGTATAAGACGCATCATGCACATTATCTGCATCTGCTAAATGTGACAAAACTCCCACTACTTCCACTTTCAATTTTTTAAATTCCTCTAAAACTTGTGGCAAATCCGCCATCGCAAACCCCATCCGATTCATGCCAGTATCAATTTTCAAATGCACCTTAGCTTTGTATTTAGAAAGAGCCTTTGCGGTCCCCAAATCACTCACAGCAAAATGGAACGGCAACTTTTTACGCAACAAATTCTCCGGAAAAGTATAACCAAGAATCAAAATCTTAGATTTAATCCCTGCCTTTTTAAGCTGATAAGCCTCGTGCAATGAATCCACCACAAAAAACTCTGGCTTCTCGGAATCAAGCACGCGCGCCACTTCAACCAAACCATGCCCATAAGCATTTGCTTTTAAAACCGGACACACCATTTTCCCCGGAGCAATCTCCCGATACAGCGCCAAATTATGACGCAACGCCTTCGCAGAAATCATAACCTTATTTAACGTCCGATATTTACCTTTAAAAGGAATTCTCATAGCGGGCAAAAGTATACCCCTCTAAAACACCTCCTTCAAGTAACACTTCTCACAATAAATTGGTTCTGGTCGTTCGGGATCATAAGAAGATTTCACCGCCACATTACATTTCGCACAATTTCGATCCCATAACTGACGTGGATTACGGAGAGTCATTCGCTCTTTATGACGCTCTTTTGGAGAAACTCGCGGTAATGAAATCCCAAACTTTTTATAAAACTTAAGCTCCTGCGGAATAATTTTGTAAGCTTTGCCACTTACCTCACATTTCCAAATCTGATCACAAATCGATTCATTTGCTTCATTCAAAGACTCCGGAAGGAAACGTTCTGGCCCCTGATAAACAGCACTCTCATCTTCATCTTTCCACTTATAGCCACGTTCCAAAGCCTCCTCCTTAGTTAACGGAAAGTACTCAAATGCCAAAGTTTCGTTATAACCAAAAGTAGAAATTGCGATCGGAGGAAACTCTCCCCACTCCCCTGTTTTCTTCATGTGCTCAATAATCCGCGGCACCATTTCTTCATACTCTTCTTTTGTATATTGTTTATTCAAAATACAGTACTGCTGCTTACGCATACCAATACACCCAAACAAATCCTTATTCCCCAGACACAACTCACAATAGGTTAAATTGTCGCCACCCGTCCAAGAATTCATTACAAAACGACAATTATGCAAATTATAAGCAGAACTAGAAATTTCATAACAAAGCTCACTTTTATACCCTACAAAATCCCAATCATAACAATCCTCTGCTTCATAAAGATGCGTCGCAAATCTAACATCACGACACCGATAACAATCATAAGCCTCATGGACATTTTTACAATCCACTAAATAATCTCCCGCACACTCCTCACAATTTTTAAGCTCCAAATGCTTACGCGGCGCTTTAGCTAAATGCTCCTCAAAATATCGTTTGGCCTTAGCAAAACCCTCACGCGTTTCTAGCCCCATATTTTTCTTCATCTTCTCATATTCCTCCCGACTTCCAATTTTCTTATTAAAAATCATATACTGCTGATTTTGTAAATTAGTCGAAAACATACAATCATGACAATTCTGCATGTTGTAACAAAAATATAGGTTACTTGATCCCTTAATTTTTTGAGAAAAGAAACAAGTTTCACAATTTTCCGCGTGCATCAGTCCCAAACAAAACCGTGAATCATACGTAAAATCACAGTCCATACACTGATAATTCCGGTCTGCATAACGAAGGTAGTAACATTTTTCATTATGATCGGCGGTATGCACTAAATAACAATCTTTATTATCGAGCGCATAATTATTGAATTCACTATTCTCGCCCCGATTCGTTAATCCCATACGTGGAACCACGGTCTGCAATTCGACAAATTGCTCAAAAAACGGCCGTGTAAAATCAAAATCACGCCCATAATCCATTGCTTTCCAATTATCTCCCCACCATTCGTTAATATCATAAATCACATAAGGAGCTCCGGGCGCATACATCGAAATAATCGATTTACCGGTCTTGTCACACGTTCGATTATAAAGAAACAAGTCATTTCGAATCGCGAGTCTACGACGACGACGCTCCTCCGGACATAATGTTGGCAAAGGCACATCCATTTTTTTATAGAAAGCCTGATCCTCATCCGTGATAATAAATTCCTTGTCAGAAACTACACACTTTTTGGTGATGGGAGCCATAATTTAGAGTGGTTAAATGACATTTTTATAATAAAACATTTTTGTAAATTTAGCAAGACAAGCATGCGCCCCAGAATTGATTAAACCTGTTGTTTTTGGTAAAATAGCTGTAGAAAAACTTTTACAGCAACCACTATGCCAGCGACAAATCTCACTCTCGACCTCCAACAATTTGGGCTCGCTAAAGACGAGGCCAAGGTGCTTATCGCCACACTTGAATTAGGGGGCGGATATGCCTCTACAATTGCTAAAAAAGCCCGTGTCCCGCGCGTAAATTGCTATCATTTACTTGAAAAACTCACTAAAAAAAAGTTGGTTGTACCGGTTCAGCGTGGGAAGGTGCAGTTCTTTATGCCTGAACCTCCCCAGGCCTTTTTAAACCAACAAGAAAGGCGATATAAGCGCGCCCAAGAACTCCTCCCCGAACTTCTCTCTATTACCAACACGCACCCTTTTAAACCAAAAATCCGCGCTTTCGAAGGTCTCGACGGTATCAAAGAAATTTTTGATCAAACCACCAAGGCTAAGGGTGAAATTCTCGGTTACACTAATCTCGAAAAAATCCAAAAACTACTCCCAGACTACCTCCCTGGACACATTGAGAAATCCCTAAAAGCTAAGGTTAAAAAACGCCTTATTTCTCCTAAAAGCGAAGCTGCTCTTAATCATACTAAAAAATATTATCCCCCAAATTTCCCACGCGAACTCCTCGAAATCTTCTTTGTGAACCCCAAAAACTTCCCTTTTGAAAACCATATCTCCATTTACGACAACACCGTGGCCATCATTTCCCTAAATCCCGAAGAACAGATTGGCGTTTTAATCGAAAGCGCCTCTCACGCCAAAACACAACGCACTATCTTTAATTTGGCATGGCTAGGGGCAACTAGCTTTGTGGTGCAAAATTAAATCATTCTCCAATAAAAGTAGATCTAGGTGCGCATTGCACCGCTATTTGCGTAGCCGAATCAAAATCCGGAGCCGCGTGCCAAGTACCAACGTTTTTATCATCTACAACCTTCATTGATCCGACACCCTCCCTAAGAGACTCCTCTCGCAAAGGGTAAACCGCAAATTTTTGTTCAAACTCCCGGCCATCAATTTTCCATTTAAAAGTAAACCTCGAAAAATCATCTCCAGCTCCAGACAGGCGCTGCAAAACCGGCAACGCATCTAAATCAAAAGGCGTTGCAAAAGAAGCTAGTCTAGCCGTCCCAACTAACCTCAGCTTAATCCCAATCTCCTGCCGCTGACGCTCTAACCACAACCTCGGACAAGAATTAATCATTAACTCTATTAATTCTTCAGTTGTCCATTCCTCATCTCCTGGCTCAGCAGAGATTGATTCTCCCAAACGCCTCAATTCCCCTATTAACCTGTCAATTCTTCCCACTAACGGCACTGAATCTTCCACCTGAAATAATATACTATCAAAAGCCTGATCCAAAGATTCCTCCAAAGGAATTTCCTCCGAAAAATACTCTGGCATCACTCTTCTTAACATTTTAATTTTAAAAGCGTGCTGCCTGGCAATATCCACTACATTAGACAAAGACAACCAAAAATCATCCATTTCCTCCCCTCTCCGGCATTCCGCTCCCGTTCCCCAAGGAATTTTTGCATACATAGTCGCCACAAAAGAAGGAATTCCATCCATAGACTCATTTCCCACGCCAGTCTTTAACTGTTTTCTCCATAGATCATATAAACGCTGTGTTACCAAATCAATTGTAAAATTCGTTGTAAATAAATCATCATCCAATGATCGCAATACTGCTAAAACCGATCGCTCCAAAGAGCGCGGAATATTAACACAGGAAGTTTGCTCTGGCCGTCGGATGCCTCCTTGAAGAAGTGCCATATCCTCGGCCGTAGGAGTGAAAATTTCAGGGGTATCGGGGGTGGTGGGCATAATAAAAAATTAAGTTTTAGCTAGACTCTATAGGCCTAACGCGAACACCCATCCTTGGGATAGCGTATCTTGTTGCCTGAATCAAATAATGAGTACAATTAGCTCGATTTTCATGCCCAGTAAACATCACTGGGATCAAACGCTCTTTCCCAGCTCGAACAGAAATTGCGCAAGCATCTGGATCATCATCCTCATCAACCCCCTCATCTTCCTTAGCTTCCTCAACTAAACGCACTGGAACACGCACCGCTATAATTCCATTTTCGTCATCACTTTCCCTATGTTCCGTATACTTATCACTTAAATCCCAGGCTAGTCGCGTCATCCCGGTGTCATTCAAAGCTGGAACACCGTCAATTGTTACTAATTCTGGTTCACTTGACGATAAACGTCTTAAGCGATCTTTTAACCCTTCTACTTGATCCTCTCTTTCTTTCACCAAACGAGGACAATTCTTTTCCACGCCCCTAATTTGCGCCTTAAAAAACTCTACTATAGCCGCCAGCTTTGCCTTTTCGTCCTCAGCCTCTTCTAATGCTTCTTCCAATTCTTCACCATCTACCTCCTCTATGTGTTCAAAAAACACTCCATCAATTTCATCCATTAATTTTCCTAGCTTTTCCCAATTAAAAAAAACATCCAAAACGTCACCATCGGAAAAAGCGGGACTTCTTAGGCCAATTTTTCCTTCTAACCATTCTACTAATGCTGCTCTAAATTCATTAAAATCACTATATAATCGCTCTCC
The DNA here is from genome assembly GCA_964473745.1 of uncultured Candidatus Peribacteria bacterium. Classification (GTDB taxonomy): domain Bacteria; phylum Patescibacteriota; class Gracilibacteria; order UBA1369; family UBA12473; genus JABJMC01. The sequence continues at coordinate 54,681 of CAYYQE010000003.1, read as the reverse complement.
ATCAAAACTAGACTCACCTAAATCTTCTCCCTGAAATTTTCCTCTAACTGCATCTCTATCCAAAAATGCTAATATATCGCGCTCCAAAGAACGCTTCATTGAATCTGCTATTACTGAATCTTTTTGAACACGTACGCCTCGATCAGGCAAATCTGGTCCTTTTGACATGGGGTGGGTGGTTAAATTTGGAGCCAATTCTAACTGCAAATACAACAACCTGTCAAGCACACCCCCTTACTCTTATTAATGTGAGTTGAAAAAACACGCAAAATGTGTTAAAATAACAGGAGTATATAACCTTTTGAAACATGCTAAAACTAATACCAACCAAAATTCCAATTAAAACTGGCAACCAATGGGTTGCTGTTCTTCATGAAGACACCGCTCATAAGTTAGACCTTCACCCTGGAGATCGTATTGAACTTATGGTTGGAAAAGGAAAAGAAAAACGCGAATTAAACGCTATTTTAGATATTTCAGAAAAAGGATTCCGCAAAGATCAAATTGGTCTTTTTATCGACACTTACGAAAAACTAAAAATCAAACGAGGCGATCGCGTAATCGTGAATCGAACCTCTAAACCAGTTTCTGTGCTTTATATCCGTGAAAAACTACTTGGCAAAAAATTAAATGCCAAAAAAATTGATGAAATTATTAGAGACGTGGTAGCAGAGGACCTTTCATCCGTAGAAATGGCTTATTTTGTATCTGGGGCCATGATTCATGGTTTAAATGATCGCGAAACAGTAGATCTAACTAAAGCGATTGTAAAACACGGGAGTAAATTAAATTTTGGGAAAGGAAAAATCGTGCTAGATAAACATTGTATTGGTGGTGTTCCAGGAAATAGAACCACAATGGTGATTATTCCAATTTGTACATCTCTTGGGCTCACGATGCCCAAAACTTCTTCCCGTGCGATTACTTCGCCGGCAGGGACAGCTGACACCATGGAAACCTTGTGTGAAGTAGCGATTGAGGCTCCGGAACTAATGAAAATCGCTAAAAAAACTGGTGGATTTATTGCCTGGGGTGGCGGTGTTGACCTGGCTGCTGCGGACGACAAAATGATTAAGGTCCGTCATCCGTTAAGTCTAGATCCGCAAGGCATGTTGCTCGCTTCGATTATGGCCAAAAAATTCTCCGCTGGTTCAAATCATGTTCTGATTGATATTCCGGTTGGCGATCAAGTTAAAATCAAGAAAAAGAAAGATGGGATGCAGCTTAAAAAACGGTTTGAAAATATTGGCCGGATGTTAGGAATGAAGGTCAAAGTTATTCTCAGCGACGGGGAAGAACCGATTGGGCATGGGATTGGACCTTCGCTCGAGGCTCTTGATGTGCTAAACACTCTTCGTGGTGGTACTGGCGCCTCAAAAGATCTCAGCAAAAAAGCCGTTGAAATGGCTGGGATTTTGCTAGAAATGTGTGGCAAAGCCAAAAAAGGCCAAGGAGAAGCGTTAGCTCAAAAACAAATAAATTCTGGGGCAGCTTACAAAAAAATGATCGAAATCATTGAAGCTCAAGGCAAAAAAACTTTAACTCCTAAAGTTGGCCGTCTTAAAAAAGACGTTAAAGCCGACAAAAATGGCAAAGTCTCACACGTTAACAACAAAATGGTAGCAAGAGTCGCCCGAATGGCCGGAGCTCCTAAATCTGCTGGATCTGGTCTATGGCTCGAGAAAAAACTAGGCGATAAAGTCAAAAAAGGCGATGTGCTTTTCACCATTTATTCCGACAGTAGAGAAACCATGAAAACCGCACTTGAGTTTGCAATCAAAGACAAACCCTACACAATTAAATAATCCTTATGGAAACACTAGATCTTGATGACACCGTTGCGAAAATTAAAAGCTTAGAGATTCAAGGAGCAGAACGCATTGCGCGCGCCGCTGTAAAGGCGTGGGCATCTAAGCTAGAACAAGGCGCAGACCATGCCGCCCTCGAAACAGCAGCACAAAAACTAATAGCGGCGCGCGCAACCGAACCTGGCTTGCGTAACGCTCTCAAATTTTGCCTTTCAAACTACCAAGACAATCCCAACGTCACCGAAGAAGTTCTCAAATATTTCCAAGAATCCAAAGAGAAAATTTCGGAATACGGTGCTAACAAAATCCACGACGGCATGATTGTAATCACACACTGCCACTCCTCTACCAGTGAAGGCTGCATTATTAAAGCCTGGGAACAAGGCAAACGTTTTACGGTTTACAACACCGAAACTCGCCCTCGCTACCAAGGACGCATCACCGCTGAAGCTATTGCCAGCCATGGCATCCCAGTTGAGCATTTTGTGGATTCTGGCGCTCGCCTGGCCATGAAAGAAGCTGACTTATTTCTTTTTGGCTGCGACTCTCTATCTGCGGAGGGAAAAGTAATTAACAAAATTGGCACCCCCCAAATGCTAGAATTCGCCCAAAAATATGATGTTCCTTCTTACACTTGCACCAATTCCTGGAAACTCAATCCCGAGACCGTGTTTGGAGTGGAAGAAGAAATTGAAGAACGCGATCCTGCCGAAGTTTGGCCAGATGCCCCCAAAGGCGTAAAAATTCATAATCCAGCCTTTGAAGTCTCTGATCCCGACGATATTACCGGTGTTATTTGTGAATTAGGCATCTACAAACCAGAAGCTTTAATCACTGAAGTTAAAAACGCCTACCCCTGGATGTTTTAATCATCCCCCAACAAAAACAAAATGGAACTCGTAATCCCCTCCCAAAAACATCAAAACACTTTTTTAGACGCTATTTCTGAATTTGAAGATGAAGGCGACCAAGGTTTTTGGCGTTTTTCTGATTATATGCCCGATACTATTGAGGCCTATATTGAACGAATCCTAAACCATTCCAAAGGGATCGATCTCCCCCCAAACTGGGTTCCCTCCACCACTTACTGGCTTATTGATGGAGATGAATTTATCGGCCACATCAACATTCGCCATGAACTTAATGATTTTCTCCTTAACATCGGCGGCCATATTGGCTATTCCATTCGTCCTTCCAAACGACGCCAAGGCTATGGAACAAAAATGTTAGGGCTTGCCCTTCCCAAAGCTAAAAAAATAGGCCTAACCCGAGCCCTTATCACTTGTGATAACAATAATGTCCCCTCTCTCAAAATCATTGAAAGGAACAATGGGATTTTAGAAGGAGAATTCGAACAAAAAGGCGACCTCCCCTCAAAAATGAGATTCTGGATTGAGCTGTAAGATATCCCTTTTCGTACATGTACCAAACATTTGACATGTCGATTTGAGCCTATCTGGAAAGGTGTTATTCCTGTCAAGCTATGGTACGAGGGGGCTAGGCAAAAGATTAACTCATGTTTCTCGTGATTTATAATTCGATAAAATTAATTTTAACACTCCAAAAACCCCTCCTTATCGTACGTTACGTTTGACACAACACGATTTCGCCAGATTCAAATATGTCATACCAGTCAAGCTATTGTACCTATACAAAAAGACACACTACCCAGGACTCCCCGCCCCATGCTAAAATGCCAACATGCTCACCAAAAACGACCACAAAGTCCTCAAAAGACTTATTGAAATCACTCCTAACTCCACCTGCCTCCGCGCTAGCGTGGCTTCTATTTTAGCCAAAGACGGAGAAATTCTTATCGAAAGCCACAATAATTCTCTCCCTAAATTCGACTGCAAAAAAATCGGCTGCATTCGCGATATTCGCAACACCCCATCAGGTTCAAATCGCGAAATTTGCTATGGGCTCTGCGCTGAGCAATATTTGATCTCTCAGGCCGCTAAAGACCAAATCCCCACCCAAGACACTACTATTTACGTCACCACACACCCTTGCCGCATTTGCGAATGTTTAATTGTTTCGGCAGACATAAAACGCGTTGTTTATGTGCGTGGTTATCCTGACGTCCTCCCACAATTCGATCCTTTCAAAAAACATGGCATTGAACTTATTCACGCCAAAGAATACGACACCCTACCTAAGCCTTTTGACGTTTAATAGGTAATCTCGAATACTTTCGTGTCCCCCACTACATAAACTCGTCCGGCCTCCTTATCCGCGTAAACACCTTTAAGCGGCTCTTCGGTTTCAATCACATACTGGCTCGAATAAGCTAAATTCCCGGTACGAGAGTCCTTATTAAATATCAACACCCTATTTCCTGCCGCATCCAATACAAACACCTGGAACATTTCAAATTCTGTGTAAACCTTAATAGCACCAGAAAGATCAGTGGTTGGTATGTTTTTTATTGAATACTCAACCGATTCCCCACTCAAAAATTTAGTAAGATCTCCTTCATCATCCAAAACAAAAACAAAACCATCTATCGCCAAAGAAAGCGCATCAGTTAAATCAGTTCCATCCGTCACATAAGCATCAGCTCCACTATAACCATTTCGCTGCTGATAATATCGCCAAATCTGTCCCTGACTAGAATCAAGCAAATAAATTCGACTATTATAAACTTCTAAATCCACGGCCGCGTGCCAAGCCCCATCATCAGTGTCCACAAACGAAAATTGATCATCTTTAAATTCAATAATTCGATTTGATTTAGTCAAAAACAAAATCGATTCATCTTCTTCAAAATAAACCGCATCAATCACCACTTCATCGGCATCAATTTCAAGCGGCGCTTGAATATCACCCAAAACAACTTCATAGAGCTGGTTGTAAGTATAAACATAATAACGATCCTTGAATGGCACCATTCCCAACGCATTTATAGTCGGATAACTCACGGAAAAATCAACAAACGTTGTCGGCGATTCAATGCGCGTTACGTTATCTAAATAATCTCGCTGCTCCTCAATTTCCCCCAAATATTCACTGGCCTTCCCTCGTAAATAACCAGAATTTAAAACTTCCAAAGCCAATTCTTCACCTTCATCCAGTAGCGCGGTAGCTGACTCCTTATCATAACTACCTTGCGTTTGGGCCGTATTAATATTGAGTTCTACGGTGGTTAATTTAACTTCTAAGTCTTCAAGCAATTGTTGCTTTTGTCCCTGATGGCGAACCATATAAATTCCCACTAACAAAATCACTACCACGGCTATTAAGGCCAATAAAATTTTATCTCGTTTAAGTTCTTTCCATTCTTGTATTAAATCCGCCACATCAGACAAAGCTGGTTTCTTTTCCTCGCTTTCAAGAACATCTTTTGTCTTAGCCTTAATCTCTTTACTAGCGGCAAGGGCTTCATCTAACGGCTCTTTTTTGCCTCCTTTTGCTGGAATTAATTTTCCTAAATGCAACTTAACTGAAGCTCCTAATTTCGGTAATTTCTCGGTCCATTTAGAAACTCCAGCCTTTGAATCTGCACCTTCTCCTTCAATCACTTCTTCTACAACACCTTCTACATGAACTCCCAAAACATTCATTCGATCCATTAAATCAATCGAAACCGCATCATTTATCGCAGAAAGCGCCACTTTTAAGGATGGCTCCTCAGAAATCAGCTTTCCAAGATCTGATTTTGTAATATAACGCACTAACCGAGAAGAACAGAATAATAAATAATCTCCAGACCCCAAATCTCCACTAGAAATATTGGAAAACAATTCATCTTTGTTTTTTGGATCAGACAAACCTTCGGAAACAGTACTCACAAAACGACGACGAATTAAATATGCCTCTGATTCGCCATGTTGCGAAAGATAAAGAGAATCTCCCCAAATAGCGGCAACCACAACATGCATATTAGGTACAAACTTTATTCCTAACTCTTCCTCCCTCTTACGAATTTCCGCATTTACCTCTTTTAAAGTGTCTTCAAACCGATCCGCAGCATCCCGCTCCAAACCATGGAAAAAATAATTCTTTATGATTTCAAAAATTGATTCTCCAATTTCACTTCCCGGTATTTCTGTTGAATCAATCCGAAAATTTAAGAAAATTTGTGAACGAGGCCCTCCCATTCCGTCATCCCATTCATAAAAGTAGTTTTTGGAGAAACCAAGGGACTCCTTTCCGATCATTAGAAATTCATGTGCGATACGAAAAAACATGTGGCAAACATACTAAAAAAGACTCAAGTGAGCAAGACTGGTTGACTCTCTTTCTTAAACCAGTTAGTATCCGGACGCTTATTTTGGCAATTAGTCGAAAAAACCATGCTTAAAAAACTCAGTAAACGTAGACGCGCTCGAAAACACGGTTTTCTGTCACGCCTGGCTTCAAAAACAGGACGTAGACTCCTGAAAAGACGTCGTGCTAAAGGACGCAAAAGACTGTCTCTTTAAACTATGCTTTCAAGAAAAAGCCGTCTAACTAAAAAGGATAAACCAGAATCCATCCTTAAAAACGGCGAGAAAGCGATGGGGAAGTTTATGGTGCTACGATTTATAAAAAATCAGCACGACCATCATCGTTTCAGTGTAATTATCAGCACAAAAATATCTAATAAAGCCGTCACCAGAAATCGATTCCGAAGACAAATTCAAGAAATTATTCGCTTGAATTTAGGGGCCTTCCCTCAAAAAGACTACTTTGACATTCTAATTCTGCCCAAAAAAGCTATTATAGAAGCAACTTATTCTGACTTAGAATCCGACCTTCTCTCCCTAATCCCTCAACTCAAAGCATGAAAAACAAATTCTTCCTCTGGATTTTAATTTTTCTTTCTATTCTGATGATTACGCAGAATATGGGGAAAAAGAACGAAATAGAACCCACCTTAGGGGCTAGTGATTTAGGAGTTTCCACCAATAAAATCGAATACCGTTTAGGGAAAGAAATTTCTTTAAAACTCCAAAACAATACTGAAGATGTTATTATGCTGCCGGATTTTTGCGGAGAACGACTTTTTGAGGTTTATCACTACGTAAATTCTGACTGGATTGAAATTCCAATTGCTGAAGATGAAACCTGCGAAGCAGAAGCTTTTGAAATTCAACCAACAGAATCAATCAACGTTAGTTACAAAAACTGGGCTTATCGCGCTTTTTCAGAATACGGGCGCTATCATATTAAAGTCCCGGCTTATGTTTATGACAGCGAAGGAGACGCTCCAGAAATGGTTGTTTTTGAATCAAATGAGTTTTCTATTGTTTCTCGGACTGTTCTCGGAAATCTCTGGCTACAAGGAGTGTATCGCCCGATTTTAAATACCATGGTTTTCCTTATTAAAGTACTGCCTGGGAACAACCTTGGTTTCGCCATTATTATTTTAACGCTTATTATCCGAACTATTTTGCTTGTGCCCTCCCAACGCGCGATGCGTTCCCAAAAAAGAATGCAAGAACTTCAACCAAAACTAGAAGCCATCAAAAAGAAGTACAAAGACAATCAAGAAAAACTGGCCATGGAAACCATGAATCTTTGGAAAAGTAATAAGGTTACTCCTTTTGGTAGTTGCTTACCGATATTCATTCAATTCCCTATTTTGATTGGTCTTTATTATGTGGTCCGGGAAGGGCTACACATTGATAAAATTGAACTTTTATACGCTACGGTGGGCAATGGCTTTTCTTTTGAAGCCATGAACACAAACTTTTTGGGAGTCCTAGAACTAATGGATCTAAATATTATTGTGCTGCCACTTATTGTTGGAGGCTTACAGTTCATTCAAATGAATTTAGCCATGTCCCGAGCTAAAAAGAAAAAAGAGGCAAAAGCGGGAACCAAAAGTGTTTCCAAAAAAATTAAAAAAACTGGTGACATGCAAGACGAAATGCAAATGGCAACCAGCATGATGAAATATCTTATGCCAGTTATGATTGCGTTCTTTACCGCTAGTCTCCCGGCTGGAGTCGGACTTTACTGGGGAACTTCCACAATGTATGGCATCGTTCAACAAGTTGTGGTAAATAAAGAAGGCCTAGAAGTTAAGGACAAAAACGCGCCAACTGTAAAAATAATCGACAAAAACGATAAATAAATAATTATCATTTAACTGTATTACAATGGAGGAAATCATTAGCGAAACATTAAAACCGCTTTTGGAGTTAATGCACATTGAGTTCACTCGAATTGATGTGGAAGAACAGGAAGAAAATCAATACCGCATCAACATTGAAGCACCCACTCCCAAAGATTTAATTGGCTATCATGGAGGGACTCTCTATGCTATTCAACATCTTTTGAAAATCCTACTTTCCAAAAAAATCGATCAAGCTTTTTCAATTAGTCTAGACGTTGATAATTATCGCAAACGCCAAGAAGAAAACGTTATTAATATTGCTGAACAAAAAATCGACCAAATCCGAAAAGATCAAGCTTCACGCAAGCTTCCGCCAATGTCCCCTTATTTCCGTCGTGTTGTTCATCTTCATTTAGATCAACCTGAATTCAAAGACATTACCACTTATAGTGAAGGTAATGGAGACCATCGTGCGGTAGTGATCACCATGGCATGAAAAAATTATTAGTTTTTATTATTGGATTTTGTTTAGTGCTTCCCGCTCCAGCCCTTGCGGAAGAAGAAAGTGAACTTATTTTTTCTGATCTTTCCGAAACAAATGAATATTACCCGGGCATTTTTGACCTTTATGAACAAGAAATTGTTGAAGGATATGATGATGGAACTTTTCGTCCATACGACCCTATTAACCGTGTTGAAACTCTAAAAATTGTGATGATGTATTTTGAGGTAGAGGAGGTCGAAGAGGTCGAAGATGAATCTGCTACGACCGAGCTCTCAATCTTGGAATTTAGTGATGTTGAAGAAGGAGCTTGGTATGAGCCCTATTTGCAAACTGCTTATGAAAATGAAATTATTAGTGGTTACCCAGACGGGACTTTTCTTCCGGACAGCCCCGTAAATCTAGCCGAAACACTTAAAATAATTTCTAAATCCGTGCCCCTAACTTTTATCGACAAATATCCAGTTGAAATCGATCCTTTTCCTGATGTGCCAGCTGATAGTTGGTTTGGCGGTTATGCGCAATATGCGCTCGAACAAAGTGCTGTTTATCCAAACGAAGAAGGCAATCTTGCTCCTGAACAAGAAGTAACTCGTGGCCAATTAGCAGACATTTTATATCGCTATGAAAACGACGAATACTTTTCAGGTGAAGTTTATTACGGTAATGCGACCTTTTATGCTGATTTTTTTGAAGGCCGCACTACAGCCTGTGGAGAAATTTTTCAACAAGCCTTATTCACTGCGGCCCACTTGACTCTACCTTTTGGCACTTACGTGCGTGTCACCCAACAAAACACCGGTGAAACCACCACTGTAAAAATTAATGATCGCGGCCCATACAGTGACCACGCCATCATTGATCTAACCAGCACTGCCTTTGACGCCATCGGGGCGCTAGGATCTGGAGTTATTCCCGTCAAAGTTGAAATTATTTATCCAGAGGAGTAATTTAACTATATGGCCAAAGATCCTTATTACCAAAATCGACTCAAGAAATCTCTTAAAGAGAGCAAGCGTCGCAAAAAAGTGCGGCGTCTTTCCGAAGAAATTCAATCCACCACGCGCCTCCTTATTATTACCATCAGCATTTTACTTTTTACCACCACCGTCAGCTTCCTTTACATCAGTAGCGTCAAAGCTGGCAAAGGTTATTATTTGCAACAACTCCAAGAAGAACACGAAATCCTTCAAAGCGATAATCGCGAACTTTCCTCTGATCTCCAAGACATTCAAGCCATCACGCAAATCGAAGAGTCAGACTCGCTCAATAATATGAGTGAACCGGAAGATCTTAATATTAGTTATGTTGGCGATCCAAGTGACTTAGCCTCTCGGTAATTATCCTACTTCTTCTTAGCCTTTTTTTTGGGCTTTGTCTTAAACAACAACTCAAAAATCCCAGAAAGTGTACGATGAATAGCCTGATTTTCGATAATCACAGCGGTTAAATCACCTTCTTTAAACGAAATAAACGCGGCGCGATCTTTGCCATACAAAGCAATCTCGGTTTCAAACGGATAATTGCGCGGCTTAACCAAAACAGTTTTGCGCAAATATTTTGAATCTCGCTCCTGATAACGACGCGCCCGCTCCGAGTCACCAGCAATAATTTCGGAACGGATTTTCTTTTTAAGTAGGGCCGGCATGTATTCTCCCATCAAAAAATTCTTAATTTCTTCGGGAATGGTATCGACAGTGAGAAAAGCGCGAATTGGTCCCTTAAATTTAAGAGTATCTTCGTAAACAGTTTTAATTCCCTCCTCTCCTTCATAAAAACGCACTTTTGGCGCGGAACTATAATCCTGCAAATAAACTGAAAACTCAGGGATGTGCTTTTTAATAGCCTTTTTTTTGCGCTCCCACTCATGTTGTTGATGATCTGCATAACGAACAAGCGCCTCAGGCTGCTCCACCGTAAAATACTGAATACTTCGCCTTGTTACGACATTCGCGACCCCCTTTTCAATCAACTTGCGGCAAATCACATAAACCGTAACCCGATTCATTTTTAAATGCTTAGCCAAAACACTAGCCGGCTGCATTCCCAACCGCAATGCCGCTAAATAAACTTTTACTTCTTTGTCAGAAAATCCAAGGCCTTTTAAAAGAGTTTCAATCATGCAAATATTTGTTAAATATAAATTACAATAATAATTTAACAGAAAAAAACACTGATGCAAACAAATTTACATCAATAAACACATCCCTGAAAAGTCTCTAAAGAAAGCGTCACACATTTAACTCGCCCCGGGCCTAAATCCTTAATTCCCAGCATTTCAAAAAGGTCTTCTTTGCTAAATTCTTGAGCTTCTTTTAAGGTTTTTCCCTTTAATTCCTCGGTAAGCAGCGAAGCCGAAGCCGTACTAATCGCACATCCCTCCCCTTCCCAGGTAGCCTCTACAATCCTTTCGCCATCCAGTTTCAAATAAATACGCACATGGTCTCCACAGGTTATATTTACCCCAGAATGCGTTTTTGTGGCATCCTTCATCTCCCTCTTATTAAGTGGGTTTTTGGCTAGATCTACAATTTGTTCTTGATAAATATTCATTTTGTGAGGTGAAGTGTACTATAATAAAGCCATGAATTTAAGTGATCTTAAAAAAGAACTCCAAGAAAAAGCGAATTCAAGTCATGCCAAAAACTTACAACGCTTCTTCAAAACAGGTCCCGGCGAGTACGGCGAGGGAGATGTTTTTATCGGAATCAAAGTCCCCGAACTTCGCAAAACTGCCCAAAATTTTAAAGGTCTTTACTTAAAAGACATCGAAAAACTACTACATTCCAAAATCCACGAAGAACGCATGGTGGCTCTTTTCATTTTACGAATTCAATATGAAAAAGCCGTAGATAATGGTGAAAACGCCAAACCCTACATCAATCTTTATTTACACAATGCCACTCGCATAAATAACTGGGATTTAGTAGACACCTCAGCTCCTTATATTTTGGGACACCATCTCCTAAATGAAGACCGCGAAATTTTATATACTTTTGCTAAATCCCCCAATCTTTGGAAAAAACGAATCGCCGTGCTTTCTACTTTTGCTTTTATTAAAGAAAAAGATTTTAAAGATGCCCTAAAACTCGCTGAATTACTCCTGTTTGAAGAACATGATTTAATGCATAAAGCGATTGGTTGGATGTTACGTGAAATCGGCAATCGCAGCCTCGCCACCGAGGAACGCTTCCTTAAAAAATACTATCGAGAAATGCCGCGCATGATGCTCCGGTACGCCATTGAAAAATTCCCAGAAAAAAAGAGAAAAGCATATCTTGCGGGAAAGATTTAAGGGCCCACGCGCATTATTACTAAAACGTGAGTGAATTTTGTTAAGGTTTTCTGGAACAGAAAACCGTCAAGCTACACAACGAGCCGCAAACACCCACGGGTCTTGTGGGTCCCGGGGTGGATTGCGGCGGAGTTTCGCGGGACAAAATTCACGAACAACCATTGAAGGGAAAGGGGGTTCATGGGGGAAAACCGCAGGTTTTCTCCCATGCAAGACAAATCCCCGGCCACCAACATGACGACCGGGAATTTTGCCTGCTCTTTTTTTCCACACCCCGGTTGTTGATCAGGGGTCGATCCAATGAGGGGTTGCGAGACGATCAGCGCAGATCTGATAGTCGGACTGGTAGACTCTCCAGTACGCCTGACAGAACTTGATCACGTAACACGTCTCTCCTCCCTGCTTGTACCTGACCCACTGGTCTTCGAACTCCACTCCCTTGAGAGGAATGTCATTGTCCAGAAGAACATCATGGATCTCTTCCATCCCGATACTCTGGAGCTGCTCCTCGTACAGATCCAGTTGTCCCCAGATGATGGGGTCGGGGGTTTCGAAGAAGGTAGGGCTGATCTCGGTGTACCACTCGATGAGGCTCTGCGTCCGAACCTGATGGCACGGGACCCTCACCGAGAGGTGGGAGTTACCGGGAACCAACGCCTCGCTTTCGGTCTCCAACATCGGCGGCAGAGTCGGGGCCAGAGGCGGGAGCTCACGCTCACGCTTGGGAGTCGGGTCCACTCCGATCGGGCCCATGTGGCGACCCAGGGGCGACTCCTCCGGCGGCTCGATGGCCGGCGCCGGGTTGCAGCTCGGACAGAACAGCAACTGCAAAGACGCCGCCAGGATGGCGGCCAGGAACCAAATCATACGACAAACCATGGGGCAATACTCGCTTTCTGGGGGGCGGACTATAAAAGAGCAGGGTCCGTATCTGTGACACGCCCACGTAATTGGGACGAAGCAACTTAACGGATCGCTATTATAGCTCAACCTTAATTACTTGCAACAACTCCTTATAATCTATGCTATATTATTAGCGCAAATTTCCTCCCAAAAAACCATGTCATTAATTGCCACCCTCGTTATTTCTGTCCTGGTCTCCTTTATTTTCATGGCTCTTGCCAAGAAAATCCATTTACCCAAAGTTCTCGGGCTACTTGCCGCTGGAATAATTTTGGGAGCCACTCCTTTAAAAGAACTTCTCTTATCCACACACATCGAAACCATTCATCATTTAGGAGATTTTGGATTTTTAACATTGATGTTTCTAGCTGGGCTCGAAATTTCGTGGTGTTTATTGTTTAAAGAAAGAAAAGACGCTTTTGCCGTCGCCACCACGGCCTCACTTGCTCCACTCATTTTAGCTACTGTAATATTAAAATTAATTGGATTTTCGTGGATTGCCGCGCTCGCCGTTGGAATTTGTTTAGCAATCACCGCCGAAGCAACCAAAGCCAGTGTTTTGCTGGAAATGAAAAAACTCCAAACTAAATTAGGTACAATTTTAATGGGTTCAGGAATTGTCGAAGAAGTTTTTGGATTATTTTTATTTATGGGACTGATTTATTTTGCCACGGGAAATGTTACGGCCACTGGACTCCCCCAGCTAGGCATCGCGGTAATTTTATTTGCCATCGGAATCATGTCTCATCATTTAATTGGTCGAGATAAACATTTTTTGAAAGCTCTTGAAAAATGGATTTTAATTTTGCTTGTCCCTTTCTTTTTTATAAGCATGGGCACCAATTTTAGCTTTGATTCTATCTCAGAGCAGTGGTGGGTAATTGTTGTTGTTACTTTCATCGCCTTATTTGGGAAAATTCTGGGAAGCATGCTCAGCAAACCATTAATTGATGACCTTAACTGGAAACAATTGTATTTAGTTGGCTGGGGCATGAGCAGTCGTGGCACAGTCGAAGTAGCCATTGCCTTTATTGCCTTAGAACTTGGTTTAATTCCACAAATTCTCTACGTCAGCATTGTCCTAAACGTTATTATTAGTGTGCTGCTTTTCCCAATTATGCTGCGTCGGATGGTGAAACAAGACGCAAAAATAATGGATCGCTAGCAACGCACCAAATGCATTGAATATACTTTTTTTGCTCCTTGCTCATAAAGCATCTTTTTTACTGTATCCAAAGACGCCCCACTACTCCAACCATCATCCATTATCAAAATCACTTTACCCAGGACGTCATTATTAATTTGAATCGTCCCCTCCAAAGCCGACCGACGACCAAAATACTTATCTTTTCCCTGAAACGCCTCTACTCTATCTCGTTCTTTAATTGCTCTCATTAAACCAAAATCAAAAGGCGTTCCGGTTTTAGCTACAATTTCACTAGCAAAAGGAAACATTTGATATTGATCAGGCGATTTACTCGGATCAGAAGAAGGCATCATTGTCAGAACATCTGGCGCCTCAGGAAGAGTTGCAACACGTTCAACAAATTGTTCCACTATCTCTCCTTGTAACTTAGGATCTAATCCTGCACGCACATCTTCACTCACTTTACACCACTTTCTCTCTTCATCAGACACATCCTTATTACGCCAATCATCAATATATTCTCCTAAAGTCTGATCTGTTTGACTATGCAAACGAGGGTCATCTCCATAAAAAGTTCTTAAATCCGGGAATACATCTTCATCTGACTTATAAAAAGGAGGCAAAACTCCATTCCTTTCAAAATATTCATAAAAAGCCTCTTTTACTAAATCTATTCCTATTTTTTCATAAACTTGTTTTACGACTTCAATTACATCTTGCCCTTCAACAGCAATCCCCGTTTTTTCTAATAATTTCCTCCCATATTCACTTTCCTTAAAAAACATTTCCATTAATTGCTTCAATCCATCTTCAAAGGGAGCCTCGCTCATTTCCGCTGCCATTGGCATTTGGCCAACAGCTTGCATCAAAGTGGCCCGTGTCGATTCCGCTAAGTCTGGTTCAGTTTCTAGAGCAGGGGGATCCCCATGGCCTAAATCCACATTTTCTAAAGCACCTATAGATGTATCTTGTTCATCTGTCATTCATTTATTATACCACAAATAAACACTTACAACAACTTGTCGACAACCTCATCCAAGCCTATTAGCAATCGATCCACATCCTCCTCCGTATTATAAATCCCAAAACTAACCCGGGTTGTTCCAGGAACTCCAAGTTTTTGCATAAGGGGCATGGTGCAATGATGTCCAGCGCGAACACACACATCATTTTCACCCAAAATCGCGGCCACATCATGATTGTGCACATCTTCAACGACAAATGACAAAATCCCCACGTGCTCATCGCCAAAAATCCTCACAAAATCCAACTTTCGCAAACGCTCTTTCAAATATCCCATTAACTTTTTATCATGCGCCTGAATTTCATCAAATCCAATCTCCATCAAAAACTCCATCGCCGCCCCCATTCCAAGTACCTGCGCAATATTTGGAGTACCAGACTCAAATTTATACGGCACATCGTTCCAAGTTGAACGATCTAAATAAACTTCTCTAATCATATCCCCTCCCCCCATCATAGGCTCCATTTTCTCGAGTAATTCTTTTCTCCCCCACAAAACTCCAGCTCCAGTAGGCCCATACATTTTATGACTTGAAAACGCTACAAAATCCACATCCAAAGCCTGCACATCAATTGGTAAATGCGCCGCCATTTGAGCCGCATCCAAAACAACAATTGCTCCCACTCGCCGCGCCTCATCTATCACCTCTTCTAAATTCATACCAACACCCAAAGTATTTGAAAGCCCAGTCACCGCCACAATTTTCGTTTGCTCGTTGCATTTAAACTTTTCATTCAAATCTACAAATCGTAATTTAGCCCCAGTTTTTTTCGTCACCATTTGCCAAGGCACCAAATTTGAATGATGCTCCATAATGGTCAATAAAATCTCATCGCCCTCCTGTAAAACTGCTCCACCATAACTTTGCGCCACCAAATTTAATGACTCAGTTGTCCCGCGCGTAAGCACTACTTCGTCGCTATTTGAGGCATTTAAAAATCGCTTCGCCATCGTACGGACCGCTTCATATTTTTCCGTGGCTTTTTCAGCCATTGGATACAAACCGCGATGCACATTAGCATTCATCTTGGTATAAAAATCCATCTCCGCAGCCAGGGCGCTATCCACCCGCTGTGTCGTAGCCGCACTATCTAAATAAACAATATTTGAATCTTTTTTGAAAAATGGAAAACGTGAAATCATAATAAAATGGTTAGCAATTTATCAGAAGCTCCAACAAAAAATCCTTCAATTAAAAGTTGTCGCGCTTCTTTTTTGGAAACTCCGCGTGAGGTTAAATAAAATAATTTTTCGTCATTCACTCGCTCCATTGTCGAAGCGTGCGAAGCCTTTACTTCGTGATGTCTAATTTCTAAATTTGGCTGAGCATTTACCCGCGCCTCGGGACTGAGCAACAAACTATGCTGCGCCAAATCACCCTCAGCACCACTGCAGCTCGGCTCCATATGCACTGTTCCAGCCAAACCAACATGCGCTCGCCCAGTTAAAGCAATTTTCTGCGTCATTTTAGATTTTGTATCTTTTCCAATATGTCGATGTTCCAGGTTAAATTTTGATTCACCATCACTCACCGCCAAATAAATTCTAGACTCCACTTCACTTCCTTTGCCCCGCAACTCCACCGCAACTTCACCTTTGGCTTGCTCTAAATTAAGTTGCAATTTCGCCGCCTCATGAAGCACATAGCACACTTTTGCCGCCGGCAAACGCGTTATTTTTTTCTCCTCATTTTTTTTGATTACAATTTCCATAAAATTAATTAACCAACTGAATCTTCCATTTCCATCTCAATCAAACGGTTCATTTCTACCGCATATTCGAGTGGCAACGCTTTAATAATTGGCTCAATAAATCCATTCACAATCATGGCCAGCGCCTCATCTTCAGACATCCCCCGACTTCGCAAATAGAATAATTGCTCCTCACTAATTTTCCCCACACTAGCTTCATGCCCAATCGACACATCCTCTTCGTGAATGCGAAGATCTGGATAAGTATCACTCCATGACTCTCCATCCAAAATAAGAGCATCACAACGCACATTAGACTTAGCGTTCTTAGCCCCTTTATTGATCTGTAAAAGCCCCCGATAAATCGACTTGCCACCACCCTTGGAAATCCCTTTCGATAAAACTGTGGAAGTTGTTTCTTCCCCAATATGAACCACTTTAGCACCCACATCCTGAATTTGACCCTTATTCGCAAAAGCAATTCCCAAATGATCCGAACTAGCTCGCCGTCCGCGCAAAATTGAACACGGATAAAGCATGGTTTTGCCACTCCCCAAATTCCCCCCAACCCATTCCATTATTCCGTTCTCATCCACTATCGCCCGCTTGGTATTCAAATTATAAGTATCCTGCGACCAATTCTCCACACTGGAATACCGAAAACGCGCGTTCTTTTTCACATAAATTTCCACACATCCTGCATGTAACGAGGTCGAACCGTATTTAGGAGCTGAACATCCCTCCACATAATGCCCTTGCGCCCCTTCTTCAATAATTATCAAGGTATGCTCAAACTGCCCCATATTCTGCGCATTCATTCGAAAATAAGCCTGTAAAGGTTGATCTACATGCACCCCACGCGGAATAAACAAAAACGTTCCCCCAGACCACACGGCCGCGTGCAGCGCCGCAAATTTATGATCCGAACTCGGCACCGCTTTCATAAAATACTTCTTTACCAAATCCGGATATTTCTGCACCGCCATATCCATATCCTCAAAAATCACGCCCTTACTCTCCCACTCTGCCTTCAAACTATGATAAGCATTCAACGAGTCATATTGTGCCCCAGCTCCAGCCAAAACCTTACGTTCTGCCTCTGGAATTCCCAATCTTTCAAAAGTCCGCTTCACATCCGCTGGTACATCCTCCCAACGCGTAGCATAGCCCTTCATTTCCTCGGGCGAGGCATAATAAATCAAATCATCAAAATCCAAATCCGAAAGATCTACGCCCCAATTTGGCAACTCCATCTCCCTAAACATCTTAAGCGCTTTTAACCGCAATTCCAGCATCCATTTAGGCTCATTTTTTTCTTTTGAAATTCGCCGCACCAACTCCTCACTCAAGCCCTTTTGCGCTTTCGTAGCATAAGACTGCTGATTCGCTTCATCAAAAACACTTCGATCCAAATCCTGAATGTAATCAAGTGCACCCATTAATTAACAATTTTAAGTCCTGAATTTTTGATTCCTACTTTTTCGCGCACATAATCATAACCACGCTCCTCCAATTTGCGAGCCAACCGTTCTCCATCTTCCATCACAATTTTTCCGTCCATCAAAACATGCACTTTATCCGGAGTAATATAGTCCAAAATTCGCGGATAATGCGTAATGAGCAAAATACTTTGTTTGGGATTTTGAATCGCCTGCACAGTTTTACAAATCATTTTTAAAGCATCAATATCCAGACCGGAATCCGTCTCATCCAAAATCGCCAATCGCGGCTCCAAAACCGCCATTTGCAAAATTTCGGCCTTCTTTTTTTCACCACCAGAAAACCCTTCGTTTAAGGAACGATTCATAAAAGACAACGGTAACCCAACTAGCTCCATTTTCTCCTCTAAAATTTTCTTAAAATGATAAAGAGACATCGGATCCTCATCCTTTCGCACCGCATTATAAGCGGCTCGCAAAAATGAAACTAATGACACTCCTGGAATTTCCTTTGGATATTGAAAAGCCAAAAACATCCCAAGCTGCGCCCTTTCTTCCGGCTCTAATTCCAATAAATTCTGACTCATAAATTCAATCGAACCCTGCGTTACTTCATATTTAGAGTGACCCATCAAAACATTCGAAAGCGTGCTCTTCCCACTCCCATTTGGCCCCATAATCGCGTGCACCTCGCCAGGTTTTATTTCTAAATTAATTCCATGAAGGATCTCCTTCTTCTCCACAGCCACCTTTAAATTTTTAACTGAAAGCATTTTTTAAACATTAAATTTTACATTAGGAAGGCCACCCGAATCCAACAAATCCGCGACCGTATAGTTATCAAGTAATTCATCTACTCCTTTCTGCACATCACGCCAAAACTTTTTGGAAAAACACTGACAAAAACTTTGACAAGCGCGCTCGGAATCAGCACAGCGCACCAAAGAAAGTGGTTCCCCGAGCGCCTCTAAAACCTCTCGAATCGAAATCTTTTCCGGCGAACGAGCAAGTCGATACCCTCCTGTTACTCCTTCCAAAGACTCCACAATTTTTGCTTTTTTGAGTGACGAAATAATCTTACCCAAAAATCGATACGGCAATTTTCTTTTTTCAGCAATATGCCGCAAAGACACATACTCCCCTCCCGCGTAATGAAACGCTAGTGCTGCCATTAAAAGTAATCCGTAATCCGCTTGTCTAGTCACTTTTAGCATAAGAGTTATTTAAGGAAAACCATACTAACATGGTAGGAGTTTAAAACCAACAAAAAAGGGCGACCAAATGGCCGCCCTCTTCCAACTTTCATTTCACTTATTTTTGGACTTTTCGATATCCCCATCTCCCAGCTCGATAAACAAGGTAGGTACTCACCAAAACCGGCATCCAAACAATCACAAACCAAATCACAAGACCAATTAATCCCTGCACAATCAACACTAACTGATTGAAAGACTCTTTAATAAGCACGAATGGTTTCCAATCGCTGGTTGGAGCAAGAATCGAGGCCTCTTCATAAACATAAACCGTGATCGTTGAAAAACTGGTACGATTTTCCAAATAATTTAACTGTCCTTGAATCCACTCAATATCACCTCGAACTCGAGAAAGATAATCACTGACATTCAAAAGATCTTCAACCGTGTAAGCCCGCTCCAAAATCTCTAAATACTGCTCCTCCTCTGCCTGTAAATTAGTAAGCTCAGCCTGCATATCCACATAATCAGCTGTTACATCCTGTCCCGAAAGAGACTCACTCTGGACCACTGTAGCTAAGGCCTTAATATCCTCCAAAGCTTGCTCAAAATGCTCAACTTCTACGCGCAAAGTCACGGAACCAGCCATTGTTTCATCAGATTGCATCCAAGTATTTGAATCTTGCACAAAACCACCATACACATCGGCAATTGCGGTAAAGGCCGCCATAGTATCTGGCGTATTTTTAACATCCAAAGTAAGCGAGCCAGTCTTAATTACCAAAGTTTCATCACTAGTATCATCCCAACTCGTCTCATCATAATTCTCATATAAAGTAGGCACCGCTGATTTCATGTCTCGGGCGCTCAAAGAGGATTCCGCTATCATCATCTCGTATTCCCCATAACCTCCGGAATTATAATCATAATCATCGTAACCATAGTAATCAGACGAGGAAAGAGTCGCCCCACTCCAACCTTTGCCAACCATAAAAACCACTGCAATTAGCAGCACAAAAGCAATCCGCTTGCACCACACAGATTTGCAATATTTTTTCAACTTATTTTCCATAATAGAAATGTTAAGAATAATGAACTATTTCGAACATCTATTATAACGACTCCCCCTCAAAAAGGTAACAACTAATTTTGATGACGTTTGCGATTCCTCCGTGCCACCAGCCACAAAACAACAACAATTAGAGTTGCGCCTAGCCCAACTCCAATCACCTTCATTCGAAGATTTGTATCCTGTTCCGCAAGCTCGACCCCGCCACCATTAACCATAAAATCCAGATTAATTGCCGCGGTATATAGGTTAGAAAGTGGATCAATTCCTTGCACCACTAATTCGTGAGCACCATCCTCCAGATTATTCGGCGCCATCATCACAAATTCACCTTCCTCGGCATCCGTATCAATCATCAAAGAAGAAGAAAACAATTCACTAGCCCACATGGTCTGCACTTCGTAATCTCGCGGAGCTGTACCATATAAAAGTGGCCGACTGTTTTCAATCATAAGCAATGACAATTCAACTAAATCTATCGGTTGATCATCTAATTGATGCGGCGTTACTTTGCCAACCGTTTGTTCCGGATCAACTTCAATCACATAAGGCATTGTTTCTCCTTTTAATTCATTGTTTTCATCAAACACACGAACCACTACATTAAACCGCCCACTTGGTAATTCTTTCTCTAACAAAAATTTACCTTTTGCATCGGTATAAACATCTTCTTCATAAACCCCACCCACAAAATCAGAATCAAATAAATTAGCAAATAACATTTGCCCAATCGCAATAATTCCAAGATTAGGTGCTTCCCAACCACGCGGTAAAAAATAAACCGTTATTTTTGAATTTGGCTCGGCTACACCACTAACTAAAGTTCTATTATCAGTAAATATCGCTCCTTCCCGAATATTAGAAAGTCGTGGCTTATAAATTTCCTCTTTATCTTTTGTTTTCTCAGTTGGATCCGTAAAGTAAGTTTGGACCTCTTCACCATCTGTTAAACCATCATTGTCAGAATCCGGATTATTAGGATCCGTTCCCCGATTCATTTCTACCCAATCAGTCAAACCATCTCCATCCGTGTCACGCATCCGCATTGTTAAAACAAGCGGTTTATCAATCTCTTCAAAATACTGCTCCTCTTCATAATCAACATTTTCCATCCCAAATTCTTCTTCCCAAGCATCAGCCGCGCCATCACCGTCATCATCTTGCACCCCAATTGAAGCGTCTAAAGCTGAAGCAGAACCTCCTCCGTAATACATTTCTACATAATCAGAAAATCCATCACCATCAGTGTCACTACTAGTTCCGCTTGTCCCCAAAGAAACTTCCTCGGCATCAGTTAAACCATCATTATCAGTATCAGCCAAAACAGCACTTGTCCCCGCTGAAATTTCATCATTATCACTAATTCCATCCCCATCACTATCATTACTTAACAAATTTGTCCCAAGCAACAACTCATCACCATCCGTAAGTCCATCACCATCACTGTCAGCGTCTACCTCCAAAACATCAACTGAATCAAAATAAAGAATTTCTAAAGTATCGGGAATTTGATCATCATCAACATCTTCGGTGACCTCTTCATAAGCATCTTCTTCTAGTATTTCTTCTCTAGTTATTAAATTTTGATCAACAGTTTCAATCACTATTTCTTCGGTCATTTCTACCACAAAAACTGGCTCATCTTCTTCATTGGAGCCAAATAAAGTCCCCAAGAAACCACCGTCATCCTCTTCCTCTTCTGAGACAACTTCTTCCTCCTCTGGATTGTAAACCGAATATTCTTCCTCAACCTCTTCCACAATTTCCTCAACTACTTCTTCTTCAACAACTTCCTCCACAACTTCTTCAACTACTACAACCTCTTCAACTACTTCCTCTACTACTTCAACAGATTCCTCTACTACATTTGATGACGAACTACTACTGCCACCGCCACTTCCTCCTCCCCCATAATAAACCGGCGTAAGATCGTTTTGGGTATAAGTAATGGTTGTTGAAACCCCACTCGAGGCATTGCTAAGGGCATCTTTTGAGGTGAAAGAACCAACCACATTTGCCCCGGCGCTCAAAGTTGTAGCATAAGACCAAGTTGTTAAAGCATCGACGGCCACTACTTCAACATCACTTAAATAAACCGCTGAATTAGCATCTTTTGTACCGGTAATCGTAAACGAAGCAGTCGCCCCATCACCCGAAGCTGTCGTCGCCGAAGTAATAGTTGGCGCTGTTGGGGCCGTTGTATCAACTACAATCGTTACTGTTAAAACTTCGGAACTATTATCTGAATAATCTTTAGAAATAAAGGTGAAAGTATTTGAACCTTCCGAAAGTACTCCAGTACTGTATTCCTCGCTAACATCTGTGTCTATTGTAGAAATTGTCTCATCTGGATCCTCATCAGTCCGAATTAAGGAAGAGTAAGCCTCTTTTGTAATTGTTAAAGTTTGAGCATCTGTACTAGCTACCGGAGTAGTCTGTCCACTAGCCACCGGAGTTGCCGGGAGCACCGCATCAGCTACCACTGCTTCTTGTGAATCTTCAAAAGAAAGCTCTGTCGTATCACCATCAGCCTCGGTAATTTGGAATAAATATGTATCTCCCGCGACAGCGGTAAAATCTTGATCAATTTGAAAAGCGCCAGCCGCAATCGTCGTCGACCCTTCATAAATCGTAGTTGTTGCACTAGCACTATAAATATCAACCTTACCAGTCAAATCAGTAGCCCCTACTATTCGACTAGTATTCGAAGTCGTTAAACTCGTCCCCGAAATATCGATTTCATTATTAGATCCATCCATCGTCTGAAACCTCATTCCTTGATCCCCAGAATTCCCAATTAAATTACCACGCACCGTATTATTTGTACTCAAAGCTCCCTCAATCATTATCCCCGTTATATTAAAATCAATTACATTTCCTTTCATCCCACTAATATCCTCTGCATAGCTATATCCAATTACATTATTTGCCGATCCATCAGTTAAATAAATCCCATTGGAAACATTCCCCACATTAGCAGATTCCGCATCAGCATCTATCGTTGTTTGGTTTGTTCCAACCAAGTTCCCAGTTATAACCACCTCATCTGCACCATCTAAAAGAATCCCACCGGCTCCATTCCCACCAACAATATTACGAGAAGCTTCATCTGCGCCGCCAATCACTACACTCGTCGGTCCATCATCAACTTGAATCCCATAATCACCATTCAAAACTTTTGCATTTGCGCCCACAGTCAAACCAATTGTATTAGCTTCAATAGTAACGCCTGTCACGTCCCCACCATCTCCTGAAACATAAATCCCATTACTCCCATTACCAGAAACCACATTCTTGGCATGGGTTGTTCCGGCCGCATCCACTCCAATAAAAACATTTATCCCCTGCTGAACATCAATCCCATGCGTGGAATTACCTTTATCGGTATTCCCGGTCGAATCCGTTCCAATACAATTTCCCAATATTTCAATATCACTATCTGTTGCATGACTAGAATTAATAATTAAACCTGAATCCGTAACATTACTAATTGTATTTCCCTCTCCCTCACCAGATCCGCCAATTGTAATATTATTAGCCGTTCCAGAAACAACCACTCCTCCACCTGTAGCACGATCCAAGGCATCTGGACCAACCCCACCAACCCCAATATAATTACCAAGCATTACCACACCTGATGTACCCGCCAAACTCACAGCAGTCCCGGTCCCACTAATATAATTTCCAGCGGTCGGAGCACCTCCACCACCAGTTACCCCACCACCCATCGTCAAATCAGTAGAACCTTCATCGGTAATCCCATTCTGGCTCCCCGCAATATCTGCTCCAGTAGTAGTCATTCCTAAATAATTTCTATAAATCTCCGTTCCATCAACACCACTCCCTATACGAATTTGATTTGATTGGCCCCCTATAACATTTCCTGTTCCTGTACCAGTCCCGCCAATAACAACTCCACCCGAAAACACATCAATCCCATCACCACTGTTGCCTATCACTGTCGCCTGATCGCTCGAAATCCCAATAAAATTACCTGTTATTGTAAGTTCTGAACCATTCAAACTACCGTTAACATTAATCCCATCGCCATCCCCTCCGGCAATCACATTAAAACCAGCCGTACGGGTATTTCCAATCATCATCATAGACCCTGATTGCATTTGATCGATCACAATTAATGGGCCTCCTGTAGCTCCATCCGGATCAGCAGTTGTGCTTTGATCTGCTACCAATCCCAAAATCGTACTATAAATATTAAGTGTTGCACTTGGTCCCACATTAAAAACACTTATTCCCCGGTAAGTTCCCCCTCCTCCTGCAATTACATTTGTTGGAGAAGTCGCATCCATATGCCCAATCGTCAAATCAGGGGCTCCAGTAATTTCTATATGATGACTCCCATTTGAACTTGCGTTATCTCCAGTCGCATCCAAACCAATATAATTACCATTAACAGTATAAGTCCCCGTAGCCGTACTAAAATCAATCCCATTGCCCCCATTTCCGGCAATCACATTATACGTTGAAACCGTAGATCCAGTTTCTCCAATTATAATATTATTAGCTGCTCCAGTTATATAAATTCCATCAGTCCCATTTGCTAAAGCTGCCGCTCCCGTACTATCCATCCCAATGTAATTATTTTGAATTTGCCAACCAGAACCATCAGTTGTTATTGAAATCCCAGCCCCTTCATTCCCCGAAATCACATTTCTTTCTCCTGCTATATCACCGCCAATAATACAACCCGGACCACCACTACAAGCTCCATCTAAAATTATTCCAGTACCATTTTGAATAGAGGCTGTTCCGGCAGCATTTGTTCCAATATAATTTCCTTCAATCAAAAAACCACCAGTATACGTTGCCATAAGATTTATACCAGCAGCATCTCCAATTAAATTCCGCTCAGTAGCAGTATCACCACCTATTGTAACCAAGCCGGTATGAGTATCTCCGTCTTGATCGCATATCCCCCCATACCAACCCTCGGCAATCAAAGGAGTTGTTCCATCCGCTCCAATCCCAATATTATTTCCTTCAAGGGTCACCGCACCAGCGGCAGTATTAATTTGAATTGCACATCCCGCCAAATTAGCAATAACATTATCTTTAATTAACAAATCACTAACCGCTCCGGCTCCCCCATGAAGCATAATGCCATCTCTTTCGGCATTTGTTGTAGTTCCATCTGATTCCACACCGATATAATTATTTTGAATTGTATGATTAGAACCATTAACCGCAATCATCTTTCCGTTTGCATCCCCTAGTGCGCCTTTAATAAAAACATTTCGATCGGTTACATCAGATCCTCCAATCGTCCATCCCGAACCACGCACTTCAATACTCGTCTCCTCAAAATTTGTAAGAGTAAAACCACGAATAGTTATTACCTAATCTGTACACGAAAAGAAGCAGCCAATCCCACCCCCACCATTACCATCCAAAGTTATATCTCCATTACCATCAATATCAACTCCATCACCATCGAGCTGAGGAGCCCCGTCAAGTGTTATTGTCCCAGAAACACCAAAAGTAATTGTATCCGCTTCTCCACTAGCATTTGAACAATTTACTGCTTCTTTAAAAGAAGTATCCACCACACATTCCCCATCTGATTCATCACCTAAATTATCAACAACATAAGCAGCCGCAAAAACAGAGGTTGATCCTAGTAAACTTAATACTAGAGATGTGAATAGAATTGTGAAAAATCTTAATTTCATGAATTTTAAGTTTATTTTGTTTTTAAATATTTCTTACGAGCCACAAAACACAAGACAATAACAATTAGAGTTGCGCCTAACCCAACTCCAATCACCTTCATACGAGGATTTGTATCCTGTTCCGCAAGCTCGGGTGTTTCATCATTAACCAGAAAATCTAGGTTGATTGCCGCGGTGTATAAGTTAGAAAGTGGATCAATTCCTTGCACCACCAATTCGTGGGCACCGTCCTCTAAGTTATTCGGCGCCATCATCACAAACTCACCTTCATCAGCATCCGTATCAATCATGAGTGAAGAAGAAAACAATTCACTAGCCCACAAACCTTCAATCTCATAACCATTAGTAGCTTGCCCATAAAGAATTGGGCGGCTGTTTTCAATCATCACCATCTGCAAATTAGTTAAATCAATCGCCTCATCATCTAAACGATGCGGCGTCACAGAACCTTCGGCCAACTCTTCCTGAACTTCAATTTCATAAGGTAAAGTTTCACCTGTGAGATTTCCATCAGCATCATAAGAACGAATAATTACATCAAAACTACCAACCGGCAGATCTTCCTGGATCAAGAACTTACCAGAAGCATCAGTCTGCACTGTTTGCTCGTAAATATCTTGAGCCAATCCATCTTCAAATAAATTCGCCATTAAAAACCGCCCAAAAGACACCAAATCAGTTGTTGGCGCGATGAAATTGTGTGGTAAAAACAGCACTTCGACGTGCGAGTTAGGATATCCAACCCCAACCAAAGTCGCTTGATTCCCCGTAAAGACGGCTTCTTCGCGCAGATTAGCAATTCGTGGCTTGTAAATCTGTTCCTGATCACGAGATTTTTCAATTGGATCAGTTAAATAAACAAAGATTTCATCGGAATCCGAGAGTCCATCATTGTCAGAATCTGAATCATTAGGATCAGTTCCCCGGTTCATTTCTACCCAGTCAGTTACTCCATCACCGTCAGTATCGCGCATCTGCATTGGCAGCACGATTTCAGCATCCACTTCGGCAATATACTGTGGTGCCGCATAATCAATTTCTTCCATTTTGAATTCTTCTTCCCAGGCATCAGCGGCGCCATCATTATCATCATCCTGGATAACAACCGAAGCATCTAAGGCTCCGCTCGATCCGCTAGTTCCATATTTAATTTCAATATAATCAGAAAACCCATCGCCATCACTATCAGAGCTACCAGAGCTTGTTCCTAATTCTGCTTCTTCAGCGTCAGTTAGTCCATCGGCATCACTATCTATTAGTACGGCGCTTGTTCCAGCGGCAATTTCTTCTACATCACTTATCCCATCACCATCACTATCTGAACTTAATAAATCTGTTCCCATCACAAGCTCTTCCCCATCTGTTAATCCATCATTATCTGTGTCCGCACTTAAATCCATCACATCCGTAGAATCAAAATAAATTTGCTCCAAACTATCTGGAATTTGATCACCATCCGCGTCCAAAGTAATCGCGGCATAAGCAGCTTCCTCTAACACATCGGCACGCGTAGTCACCACTTCAACTGTTGTTTCTGGTAACTCCACCACTTCCACCACAAAGGCTGGTTCAGCTGGCTCATCAGATGCACTAAATAAATCTTCTGCAACTTCGCCCACAGTTTCAACGGCATCGCCCACAGTTTCAACAGCCTCGTATACCACTTCTATAACTTCCTCAATTATGGACGGCCCCTCATCAACTTCTTCCACGACTTCTTCCACAATCTCCTCAACTACTTCTTCCTCGATCACTTCTTCTTCCACTACTTCCTCCTCAATTTCCTCCTCAACCACTACTTCCTCTTCAACTTCTTCAGATCCCTCCACCGCAGTTTCCGTTCCTTCAGTTGCCGCTACTCCGGTAGATTCCGAAACGCTACTGTCGCTACTGCTGCTACTTCCACCGTCACCTCCTCCTCCGCCACCTCCATAATAAACCGGAGTAAGATCATTTTGGGTATAAGTAATGGTCGTCGAAGTTTCACCAGACTCATTATCAAGAGCATCTTTTAAGGTGAAAGGGCCCACAAGATTAGCTCCTACACTCAACGTTGTAGCATAAGACCAAGTAGTCTCCGCATCTGCGGCCACCACTTCAACATCATTTAAATAAACCGCTGAATCAGCTTCTTTTGTACCGGTAACCGTAAACGAAGCCGTGGCCTCATCACCCGAAGCAGTCGTCGCTGAAGTAATCGTGGCCGCCGTTGGAACCGTCGTATCCAAGGTAATACTCGTTAAAGTCGCCGAAGACTCATTATCTAAAGCATCTTTCGAAGTAAAACTAAAAGCATTTGCTCCTTCACTTAAGGTTGTCTCCCAACTCCAGGTTGTTAAACCATCTAAGGCCACTACCACCACATCATCTTCCAAAACACTAGAATCTGCTTCTTTTGTTCCAGTAAACGTATAAGCAGTCGTCGTGGTATCCGCAATTGAAGAGGTTATAAGTGGCGCTGATGGCGCATCGGCATCCTGCGTATAACTAACTGTGTGGGCTGTCGCTCCTGATTCATTTGCTAGAGCATCCACGGCCGTAAAAGAATAAACATTATCGCCAATCGCCAAAGTTACTTCATATTCCCAAGTAGTCTCCGCATCCGCGGCCACCACTTCAACATTATCATTTTCAATACTCGACCCCGCTTCTTTTGTCCCGGTAATTGTATGAGATTTTGTAGTCGCCGTATCTATCACACTGGTAGACGAAGTGATACCTGGATCATCTGGGGCCGTTGTATCAACGACAATCGTTACTGTTAAAACCTCGGAACTATTATCGGAATAATCTTTAGAAATAAAGGTAAAAGTATTTGTTCCTTCCGAAAGCACTCCAGTGCTGTATTCCTCGCTAACATCTGCGTCTATTGTAGAAATTACTACGTCTGGATCCTTATCAGTCCGAATCAAAGAAGAGTAAGGCTCTTTTGTAATTGTTAAAGTTTGAGCATCTGTACTAGCTACAGGAGTAGTCTGACCACTAGCTTCCGGTGTTACGGGAAACATATCATCCGCCACCACCACCGAACTACCAAAAGCCGTAGTATCACCATCGGCCTCGGTAATTTGAAAGAAATAATTGTCATCCGCCAGCGCCGTAAAATCTCGATTCACCATAAATGATCCATCACCTTCAATTGTCGTTGTTGATTCATAAACTGTAGCCGTATCACTGGCACTATAAATGTCCATCTTGCTACCCCCCATATCCGACGTCCCATCAATCCGGCTCGTATTTGAAGTCGTAAAAGTTGTCCCCGAAGTACTCACTCCATTATTAGCCGAATTAGTTAATTCCATTCGTGCGGACTGATTTCCAGAGGCACCAATCAAATTACCACGCACCGCATTATTATTACTTGATGAACCATCAATTACTATTCCTTTAGCATTAAAATCAATCACGTTTCCTTTAACTCCGGCCAAGCCTTCAGCATAAGTATATCCAATCACATTACTCGTTGACCCATCCATTAGATAAATACCATTAATAGCATTTCCTAAATCAGTGGCCGTAGCGCTAATCGTGGACTGGGCCGTTCCAATTAAGTTGCCAGTAATTGTCACTCCCACCCCCGCATCCAAACGAATTCCATTCGCACCATTCCCACCAATAATATTACGAGAAGCCTCGTCGTCTCCTCCGATAAATACATTTTCAGCGTTATCAACATTAACTCCATGATTATCATTGGCAACTGCTGCTGTAGCCGCAGCATTCACCCCAATTTTATTAGCTTCAATATAAACATCCGACACATCACCTTCGGTTTCAAAAACATAAACACCAACCCCACCATTACCAGAGATCACATTCCCAGCGTGAGTCGTGCCATCGGCATTTCGTCCAATAAAAACATTAACTCCTTGCTGCACATCAATTCCGTGCGTGGAGTTACCTTTATCCGCCGTTCCATCCGTACTTGTCCCAATATAATTCCCCATAATCTCCACATCACTATTTGCGTGAGTAGAATTCACAATAATCCCAGAGTCCGAAACATTACTAATCACGTTACGATCCGAAACATTTGAACCACCAATTGTAATATTATCCGCCGCTCCAGAAATAACCACTCCTTCACCAGTGGCGCGATCCTGATCAGCTGAACCAAACCCAATAATATTACCAATCATCGATACATCTGTTGTTCCTTGCAAATCCACGGCTCTCCCAGAGCCACTAATATAGTTGTTCTGTCCAATTGTTAAAGTTGTTGAACCTTCATCAACAATTGCATTTTCACTTCCCGTTATATCCGCTCCCGTAGTAGTTTGGCCCAAAAAATTCCCGACAATCATTACATTACTAGCATTATTTGTTACTCTAATTTGATTAGAATGCCCACCAATCACGTTTCCTTGCTCACCACCTGCCCCACCAATACTAACACTTGCGGAGATATCCATGCCATCACCATCATTGGCAAATACGCTCGTCTGATTACTGGCCACTCCAACAAAATTACCTCGAATATTTATCGTCCCACTATTATTAGAGGCGACCTGAACTCCATCATCATCACCACCGGCAATCACATTAAATCCACCGCTTCGAGTACTACCAATATTAACCTCGGCACTAGCTCCAACCTGATTTAAATAAACCAGCGGCCCGGCTGTACCTCCATCTGGATCAGCTTGACCACTTTGGTCCGCTACCAAACCAATAACATTACCATAAGCATTTATTGTCCCGCCGGTAATATTATCAATATAAAGAGCACTATTATTTACGCCCGTCCCAGCAATAACATTATTCACCGTCGTGGTATCAGCGTGACCAATCGTCAAAGTAGAAGAGCCTCCATTAACATAAATATTATGACTACCATTCGAATCCGCGGCATTCCCCGCCGCATTCAAACCAATATAATTACCATTAATAGCAATTGTACCCGTGGCACTATCCAACAAAATTCCAGTTCCACCATTCCCTGCAATCACATTTTGCGATGCCGGCTCAGCATCAG
Organism: uncultured Candidatus Peribacteria bacterium; assembly: GCA_964473745.1. GTDB lineage: Bacteria > Patescibacteriota > Gracilibacteria > UBA1369 > UBA12473 > JABJMC01. Next base: position 23,902 of record CAYYQE010000003.1, on the reverse strand, counting down.
TTTCACCAATAGTGATACTTGTTGCTGCCCCTCCAATTTCAACTCCATCACCACTATTTAACAAAGCAGTATCTCCAGTTGAATCCATCCCAATATAATTCTGTTGAACCGTCCAACCAGAAGAATCACCATAAATTTTAATTCCATTATCATCATTACCAGAAATCACATTTCGCTTTCCAACTACATCACCGCCAATATTACAATTTCCGGAACAGGATGAATTCTCCAACTCTATCCCCTGAAAATTCCCCACATCAGCCGTCCCATTTACATCCGTCCCAATATAATTACCCTGAATTTCTAACCCTCCGCTGTAGTCACTTTTAAGTATAATTCCAGATCCATTCCCGGAAATAATATTACGAGCTGTTGCATCAGTCGTCGTATTCCCCCCAATCCTCACCATTCCAGTGATGGTTTCTGAGGGGCCTCCCACTGCTGGAAAATCACAAATTCCACTACCCGCTGTTAAATCAGCGGTTCCAGCGGCATTGGTACCAATCTTATTTCCTTCAATCCTAATATCACTCATGGTCCCACCTGACCAGGCAGTTAACACAATTGCACAGTAATTTTTGCTCACAATCACGTTATCCTCGATAGTAAGCCCAGAATTTGAGCCCGCTAAATAAATCCCGGCTTGATTAGCCGCCCGAGTCGTTCCATTAGACTGGACTCCAACATAATTATTCTTAATCGTAGCGTTAGTTGAACCAACCGGATAAATCCCATATCCGTTCCCATCATTATCATTTCCAAGCACATAAACCCGATCCGCCACATCATCACCACCAATAGTATTCCCGGTTCCTCCAAGATAAATCCCGGATTCACTCATTTTATCAATTGTAATCGCTTTTAACTGAATATCATCGCCAGCTAAATCAAGCCCTCCGTAAGTATGATTTGAACCATTTATTGTAATATCCCCTCCCCCATCAATTGTAAGACCACCGGTGTCAGTTATATTAGGCGCATTCGCAGTGAGATTAATCGTCCCTGAACCACTAAAATCAATCACATCTGCTCCTGGATTTCCTAAGGCACAACCAATCGCATCACGAAAAGTTGTATCAATTACACATTCCTCATCATCAGCTGTGTCTGTTAAGTCATCAACCGTATAAGTAGCCGCAAAAACAGAGGTTACTCCTAGCAAACTCAATGCTAGGGATGTGAATAGAATTGTGAAAAATCTTATTTTCATGGATTTTAGTTTTTTATCTGTTAATTATACTAACCATCCATCCACCCCACTAACTTTTTAACTTCATTACTGAACTTAACGTTTCTTGCGAGCCCGAGCGACCACCCACAAAACAACAACAATAAAAGCTGAGCCTAGCCCCACTCCAATCACCTTCATGCGGACACTTGTATTCTGCCCTCTAACCTCAGGAGCCTCCTCACTAACCATAAAATCTAGGTTGATTGCCGCGGTATATAAATTAGAAAGCGGATCAATTCCTTGCACTATCACTTCATGTGCACCATTTTCTAAATTGTTTGGCGCCATCATCACAAATTCTCCTTCATCTTTATCTGTATCAATCATCAAAGAAGAAGAAAGCAATTCACTGGCCCACATTGCTTCCAAAGTGTAATCCTTAGTCGCTTGTCCGTATAAAAGTGGGCGACTATTTTCAATATTTAAAACCTGCAAATTAGTTAAATCAATTGCCTGATCATCCAAACGATGCGGTGTTACGGAACCTTCAGCCAACTCTTCTTGAACCTCAATTTCATAAGGTAAGGTTTCACCAACAATCTTTCCATCGGCATCATAAGAACGAATAATCACATCAAAACTACCAGTTGGCAGATCCTCCTGAATCAAGAACTTACCAGAAGCATCAGTCTGCACTGTTTGCTCGTAAATATCTTGAGCCAATCCTTCAGCAAATAAATTAGCCATTAAAAATCGCCCAAAAGATACCAAATCAGCTGTAGGAGCTACAAAATCATGCGGTAAAAACAACACTTTTACCTCGGCATTAGGATGTCCAACCCCAACCAAAGTCGCTTGATTTCCCGTAAAGACTGCTTCCTCACGCACATTAGCAATACGCGGGGTATAAATCTCATCCTGATCACGAGATTTTTCAATTGGATCAGTTAAGTAAACATAAATTTCATCAGAATCCGAAAGTCCATCATTGTCAGAGTCGGAATCATTAGGGTCAGTCCCACGATTCATTTCTACCCAGTCTGTCACACCATCACCATCCGTATCACGCGTTTGCATTGGAAGCATAATTTCAACATCCAATTCAGCAATATATTGTGGTGCCGCATAATCAACTTCTTCCATCTTAAATTCTTCTTCCCAGGCATCAGGGGCACCATCACCATCATCATCTTGGATAACAACCGAAGCATCTAAGGCTCCACTCAAGTCGTCACCATATTTAATTTCAATATAATCAGAGAATCCATCGCCATCACTATCAGAGGTAGCAGAGCTTGTTCCTAATTCTGCCTCTTGTGCGTCAGTTAAACCATCCGCATCACTATCTATCAGCACGGCGCTTGTTCCCGCCGCAATTTCCTCTACATCACTCATCCCATCACCGTCACTATCTGAGCTTAACAAATCAGTTCCCATAATAAGCTCTTCGCCATCTGTTAATCCATCACCATCCGTGTCTGCATTTAAATCCATCACATCCATGGAATTAAAATAAATTTCCTCCAAAGAATCTGGAATTTGATCACCATCCGCATCCGTTGTAACCGCGGCATAAGCTTCCTCCTCTAGCATATCGGCACGAGTAGCCACCACTTCTACCGTCTCTTCTGGCAACTCCATCACAACCTCAACAACAAAGGCTGGTTCGGCTTCCTCATCAGCTGCACTAAATAAATCTTCTGCAACTTCGCTCACAGTTTCGGCAGCCTCTTCTATAACCTCCACAGCTTCGTATACCACTTCTATAACTTCTGTAATTAGTGAGGTTTCTTCCGGAACATAAACTGGATATTCTTCCACAACTTCTTCCACAATCTCCTCAACTACTTCTTCCTCCACCACTTCTTCTTCAACTACTTCCTCCTCTACAACTTCTTCTTCAATCACCTCCACTTCCTCCTCTACAACTTCTTCAGATCCCTCTACTGCAGTTTCTGTTCCTTCAGTTGCTGCTGTACCAGTAGATTCCGAAACACTACTACTTCCACCGTCACCTCCACCGCCACCACCTCCGCCACCTCCATAATAAACCGGAGTAAGATCATTTTGGGTATAAGTGATGGTCGTCGAGGTTTCTCCAGAAGTGTTATCAAGGGCGTCCACAACTGTAAAAGGTCCCACAAGATTAGCTCCTACACTCAACGTTGTAGCATAAGACCAAGTAGTAGCAGCATCGGCCGCCACCACTTCCACTGCCGATAATTCCACACTTGAACTAGCTTCTTTTGTGCCGGTAACTGTAAACGAAGCCGTGGCCTCATCACCCGAAGCAGTCGTCGCTGAAGTAATCGTAGCCGCCGTTGGAGCGGTCGTATCCAAGGTAATACTCGTTAAAGTCGCCGAAGATTCATTATCTAAAGCATCTTTCGAAGTAAAACTAAACGCATTCGCTCCTTCACTAAAAGTTGTCTCCCAACTCCAGGTTGTTAAACCATCTAAGGCCACTACCACCACATCATCTTCTAAAACACTAGAATTGGCATCCTTGGTCCCGGTAAAAGTATAAGCAGCTGTCGTGGTATCAGCAATTGAAGAGGTTATAACTGGCGCTGATGGCGCGTCCTCATCCTGCGTATAAGTAACTGTGTGGGCTGTCGCCCCAGATTCATTTGATAAGGCATCAAGTGCGGTAAAAGAATAAACATTATCGCCAATCGCCAAAGTCACATCATATCCCCAAGTAGTCTCCGCATCCGCAGCCACAACCTCAGTCACACCATTATTAATACTCGTTCCCGCTTCTTTTGTACCAGTAATTGTATAAACCTTCGTAGTTGTAGTGTCTGTCACATTTCCAGCCGAAGTTATCGCCGGAGCAGATGGAGCCGTTGTATCAACTACAATCGTTACTGTTAGTATTTCTGAACTATTATCTGAATAATCTTTAGAAATAAAGGTTAAATTATTTGTGCCTTCTGAAAGCACTCCCGTGCTGTACTCCTCGCTAACATCTGCGTCTACCGTAGAAATTGTCTCATCTGGCTCCACATCAGTCCGAATTAATGAAGAATAAGCCTCTTTTGTAATTGTTAAAGTTTGAGCATCTGTACTGTTTACGGGAGTAGTCTGACCACTAGCTACCGGTGTTGCCGGAAGCACCTCATCAGCCACCACGGGTTCTGAAGAAAATTCTGTGGTATCACCATCCGCTTCCGTAATGTGGAAAAGATAAGTATCTTCAGCGGCCGCTGCAAAATCCATATCAAGCTGGAAAGCTCCAGCCGCAATTGTTGCCGTCCCTTCATAAACATCTGTTCCTCCTATAAAACTATAAACATCTATTTTCCCAGTCAAATCAGTGGTCCCAGCAAAACGACTTGTATTAGCCGTCGTAACCAATGTCCCGTCTAAAGTCACTCCATTATTCGGAGAACTAGTAAAAGAAGTACGTGAAGCCTGCGCTCCTCCAACAGCAAATGAATTTCCACGAAACTCATTTTCAGTACATGTTGCCCCATCAATCTCTATTCCCACGCCGCCATTATAATTAATCACATTCCCCGTATCTGAATCAATTGTATCGCTATAACCAAAACCAATCAGATTAGTACTTCCCCCATTTACTATCTTAATACCCACATCTGTATTCCCTAAATCGGTAATTTCATCTGTTCCTATCCCAATATAATTCCCTTGAATTTGCACCGCACTAGCTCCATGTAAACGGATTCCTTCTGCTCCATTCCCAGAAATAATATTACGGGCATCAGTAACTAATCCACCAATAAAAACATCTACCGTATTACTACCCACTCGAACACCAGCCCCATCATTCGCCAACTTAGTTGTCGCCGTATTATTTACTCCAATATTATTAGCTTTAATATGAATTGTATCAACTAGCCCTTCTGAGCCAGACACTATAATCCCAGCTCCTCCATTCCCAGAAATTAAATTACCAAAGTATGTATCCCCCGCGGCATTAATCCCAATAAAAACATTTGTTCCTTGTTTAACATTAATTCCATGCCCAGAAGCTCCCCGATCTGTTGCCCCATCAGGAGCCACCCCAATATAATTCCCCATTATTTCAACATCACTATCAGCCGCACTAGAATTAATTGAAATACCGTTACCAGATTCAATTCCTCCAATATAATTACGTCCTCCCGCCTCTGACGATCCAACTGTAATATTACTACCTTTAATGGAAAGCCCTTTTGTGGTATCAGCAATCGCCGTCCCATCACTATATAATCCAATATAATTCCCCAAAACAGAAACATTCAAAGAATTAGTATCAAGCAAAATTTGATTATTTGAATGGCCACCAATAACATTACCTTCTTCCGGTTGATCGCCACCAATAGTAGCTGCGCCAAAATCAATAAGAATTCCATATGTCCCATTGGCAAGCACATCTGTCTCGGCACTATTTACTCCAATATAATTACCTTTCATTGTCCCTCCATTCAAAATTCCATATCCAGTATTCCCCGCAACAACATTAAAACCAGAAGAACGAGTAAACCCAAAATTATCAAATGAACCAGTTGTCCCATTGCCATTAGGTATAGCGGCTGATTGATCCGCATTTAACCCAATAATTGCGCTATAAACACTAACTGTCCCCCCCGATACTCTAATACCCCACTCTGTATTTCCAGAAATAACTGAAGTTGGCGAAGTATACATAGAATCACCAACAGTGCCTGTGAAAGTACTATTTTGGAACCAAATACCACTTTTATCATTAGCAACGGCCGCGGTCCCTAGTTTATTTACTCCAATATAATTCCCTGGAAAACTAAGCGTACCAGTAGCATCTTGCACATGAATACCCTGCTGAGTATTACCAGAAAGAGTATTATAATCAGTCGAATCGCCAACTGTAACACTTGTTGAACTACCACTAATCCATACCCCACTACTGCCATTTCCTAAATCTGTAGCACCATCAGCAGCCAACCCAATCACATTCCCCTTCACTATCCAATTATCACCACCATTAATACTAATACCATTCTCAGTATTACCAGAAATCACATTGGCCTCCGTAGCCATAGTTCCACCTATTTGATAAGTTCCTGCGCCAAAAGTTCCGGTTAAAGAAATTCCTTGACTACCATTAGCTATGGCCGCTGTCCCAGCCTCATTTGTCCCAATATAATTATTCTTAATCGTTATTCCTCCACTATATGTCCCGATTAAAGTTATACCAGGACCTGTCGCCCCAGAAATAATATTACGATCACCTCCCGTATCACCAATTGTTACTAATCCATTTACAGTCCCATCATCACGATCACAAATTCCTTGAGAAGGATCTAAGTCAGTTGTTCCATCCGAACCAACCCCAATTTTATTACCAGTAATCGTTGTTGCTCCAATTGTGCCCCCAGGTGCATAAAAATTAACAGCACACCCTCCTTGACTAGTAATCACATTATCCTTAATTATTGTCCCACTTGATCCATTCATCACTAAAATCCCATCTCGAGAAGCGTCTTTTGTTGTCCCATCACCAGCAACATTAATAAAATTATTTTCAATAGTAGCTCCTGTCCCAGAAACTTGTATCGCGCTTCCGTTATTCCCGGCATTATCTACAAAATTATTTCGATCCGTAGCATCCGGCCCACCAATCGTGGCATCTGATCCAGTAACATAAAGAGCTGTTTCACCAGCATTAGTTAAAGTAAGACCACGAATCGTCACGTTACTTGCCCCAGCATTAATAGCAAATCCTTGGCTCAATGTTATCCCGTCTCTGTTTCCATCAATATCTACTTCCTCGGTAATTGCGGGTTGTGAACCCTGATTAATTGAACCAGTCACACTAAACACAATACTATCTGCTCCCGGGTTGGCATTAGCCGCGCTAACTGCTTCTTTTAAAGAACAATGCCCCCCATCACAAGTAGCATCATCTACATCATTTAAAGAGTTAACTGTGTAAGTGGCTGCCAAAGCTGGCAACGCCCCTAAACAAAGACTCAATAACAAGCTAATTAACAGTAGTCTTAAGGTTCGGAAACACATGCAAAAAAGATTTTATATTTATTTCTTATAATTATACCTGAAAAAGGCATAAATGTAAACCCCTAAATCCCCTTTTTTTTAATCCTCAAACTGTCTTTTTCTCCCTCGGGCAATTAACCATAACACTGCAATCACCAGCACCCCGCCAAATCCAAAGCCAATTACTTTCATCCGATCCATCGGATCATCAACATCCAGTTCATAAATCCCACCCGACATAACCATAAAATCAACATTAATCGCCGCAGTATAAAGGTTCTGCATTGGATCAATTCCTTGAATCACCACATCATGTTCACCGTCTTCAAGCTCACTTGGAGCCATAACCACAAACTCTCCTTCATCCTCATCTGTATCAATCATTAAAGAAGAGGAGAAAAGTTCACTAGCCCACATTACCTCTACCTGATAATCACGCGTAGCCTTTCCATAAAGAACCGGCCGATTATTTCCCAAAGTAATCAATTGCAAACTATTCACATCAATTTTTTCATCATCAAGCTGGTGCGGCGTAACCGTTCCATCAGCCTCAATACTGGTATCTACACTAAGCTCAAATGGCATACCTTCATCCGCAATTTCACCATCAGCATCATAAGTTCTAACAATTACATCAAAATCCCCATCTGGAAGTTCTGCTTTTGCCAAAAACTTACCACCAGCATCAGTCACTGTATCCACCTGATAATAATCTTCTTTTTTCTCGGCAAAAAGATTCACCATTAAAAACTGTGACAAATTATTCAAAGACCATCCAATTTGCGAATCAACCTCATCCTCTGCCTTTAAAATAAAGAACACCGATACCGGCGTATTTGGTGGCGCTACACCCAGCACAGACGGATTATTATAAGTAAAGACCGGTTGCTGTGTTTGTATGGCCACCCGCGGCTCATAAGCCTGTTTTATCTCGGTCACAGTATTCGGGTCAGTGCCAAAAATCTTAATCTCTTCCGCATCGGTAAATCCATCTCCATCAGAATCACTCTTAGTTGGATCAGTCCCCATTTTCAACTCATTAACATCCGGCACACCATCGTTATCACTATCCATCATAACTGGTGGAATAACGACCTCTTCCCCATTAGAAAGCATATGGATTGAACCTCCTCCAACATTATATTTTACCTCTAAAAAGTCTGGCAAACCATCATTATCATCATCCGCAGCACTCACCGTGGCGTCTATGGCCGCCGAAGCATCGCCATCCGCCAAACTAAGTTCCACCGCATCCGGACTGCCATCTCCATCCGAATCACTAGAAAGAGGATTTAAGCCAAGCTCAATCTCTTCAGCATCAGAAATACCATCGCGATCACTATCACTATTTGCAACATCTAAACCAGCTGCCGCTTCGATAGCATCTGAAATCCCATCATTATCAGTGTCCTCACTAAGTGGGTCACTACCAACTAGAATTTCTAAACCATCGGACATCCCATCCCCATCTGAATCCGCACTTATATCTGTAATTTCATCAGCCAAATGCACCGGAATACCGTCATCAGTAGTTGGTGTTAACTCCGCATAAGTCGTAGAATTCGTTATGATTTCCAAACGGTTCGGTGGAGGCGGCGCTACAGCCGGTGGGTTCCCAATGATCGGTAACACGTCTATTTGCGGCTCACTAGCCACCACTCCACTCGGAATAATAATCCCATTATCATTTCTTACAAAACCACTTGGAATAATAATATTCGTAGTATCAACTAAACTGCTTATATTTAATGCGGGTGCTGGCGAAGCTACTATATCAGTCGTTGGGGCCGTCACTGTTTCCGAAGCACTTTCGGAGACGTCAACCACTGTATTACTACTGTCTGTGTTCGCCACTATAGTTAGTAAATTTTGGAATTTTGGCGGAGCTTGTTCTGCTGCTTGATGTAAGTTTTGCGGAAGGGCAACAACTAAAGGCGGAACATTTGCTCCTATACGATCCCCATCCCCAGGGCTTTGCGGCGGTCGCACTACCGGCAAATCCGAGGAAATATTTGGGTTATAAACCGGATGATTATTTTGCGCATTTTCTATTAATTGCTGAGCCACCGCTGGATTAATTGGCGGACGAATTGGAGGCGGCAGGACTCCTGGTGGACCATGAGCCGTTATTTGCGGAATCGGAGGACTCACCACTGCCTCAACCGTATCTGCCTCAACTGTGTCTGATTCAACCGTGTCTGCCTCAACTGTGTCTGATTCAACCGTGTCTGATTCAACTGTGTCTGCTTCAACCGTGTCGGCCTCAACCGTGTCTGCCTCAACAGTTGACCAACTCAGAGGCGAGCCACCACCATCCCCACCGCCATAAACATCCAAGCGCTCATATTGAATCGTGTGCTCTACCGCCGGAGATTGATTCCCAGCCAAATCTTTTGAGGTAAAAGAAAAAGTATTTGCTCCCTCCACTAAAGTCACGTCATACACCCAATTCGTAGCTGAGCTCGCCAGAATCACTCTAACTCCCCCTATCCAAATCGAAGTGCCAACTTCTTTTGTCCCTTCATATCGATACCAAGGATTTTCGGCAACACCAGTAATTACTGTTGCCCCATTAACCGTCGGAGCAACGGGCGCAACCGTATCCAAAACTACATTTTTTATTGCTACTGACGAAGTATTCCCAGCCTCATCTTTCGAAGTAATATTAAAAGTATTTACCCCCTCAATCAAAGCTGCATCAAAAGTAAAAGTTGTTTCACCATCCGCCTCCACTACTTCCACATCATTGGCCCAAATACTTGTGTACTCATCTTTCCGGCCAACAAAAGTATAGGGGGTGCTATTTTGCACTCCAGTAGGCGAATTAATAAGCGGCCGAGAAGGTAAAGTACTATCATATGCCACAAATTTATAAACTCCGTAACCAGTTGAATTACCAGCCCCAGTTGTAATTTGAACAAAATAACGATCCCCGTCTGTCACTACAAAAGGCTTTAACAAAAAGAAACCTCCGTCTTCTCGAATCACGGATGTCCCTTCATAAGTAACCACATTCCCCGCTGTAATCTTATAAAAATCTATTTTTCCACCAAGGTTAGTTCGCCCATCAATCAAAGCATCTGTTGCATTATCAAGATAGGTATTTGCCAAAGAATTCCCACTATTTGCCTCTGATACAAAACTAAATTCACCCAGCGTATTACTGGTCCCCACAATATTACCGCGTATAGTATTTAAATCTGTTTCAGCACCACTTAAACGAATCCCATTCCCACCATTAAAATTAATATAATTAGCCCGAGTTGAATCAATTTCTCCAGAATAACTAAATCCAATTGTATTACTACTAGCTCCCTCACGGATATGTATTCCAGTTGCTACATTCCCCACATCCACTCCTAAAGTCCCACCATGTCCAATATAATTCCCCTGAATAGCAACTCCATCAACTCCATAAAGATCGACCCCATCTTCCCCATTCCCAGAAATAATATTCCTTGAAGCCGCATCCGTTCCTCCAATCACTATCCCACTTCCCGCTGTTATAGTAATTCCATCAACAGTGTTTCCCACCGCTCCATCTATTGCGGCATTTGTTCCAATTTTATTTGCTTCAATATAAACCCCCGAAATTGTCCCGGCAGAGGCTAAATTAATTCCTGAACCAGCATTCCCAGAAATAAAATTTCCTTCATGTATTGTATCAGCCGCATTACGCCCAATATACAAATTCGTTACATTTACCACTTGAATTCCATGTTGTGCATTTCCAAAATCACTCGTTCCATCTGGCGCTAAACCAATATAATTCCCCAAAATATCAATTCCGGTCACACCATTAACTACAATCCCACTGTCCGTAACATTCCCAATCACATTTCTCACCAAATCTCCTGAACCACCAATAACAGTGCCAGTAGCCGTTCCAGTAACTACAATCCCTTCTGCTAACGCTCCATCAGAAGCCGTTCCGTCCGGCTTTATGCCAATATAATTATTTTGCATTCTCGCCCCAGCCGAACCATCAATACCAATTGCTTTTACTAAATTCCCAAAATGATTACGTCCTGTCCCGGTACCAGAGCCAATAATTGTATCTGTACCCGTATCATAAACACCCACATTATTCGACGCTCCTAAGCTAGATCCATCCGTACTAACACCAATAAAATTACCAAAAATCGTAGTATCAGCCGCCGTTGAACCGATCAAAATTTGCGCTACAGCTTCTTCACCTTTAGTCCCAGAATGCCCAGCAATCACATTTCCATTACTAGCCACCGTGCCACCAATAACCACATTATCTCCTAAAATATACATCCCATCATTACCATCACCGCCATTCCCAAACACGGTTGTGCCGGCACTATTTACTCCAATATGATTTCCACGAAAAGTCGCACTTGAACCATCATCCACTCTAATTCCATTCAAAATAGTCTCATCACTCGAATTTCCTGCAATCACATTAAAACCGTTAGTTAAAAGATTCCCAATCGTAATTGTGGACGCATTACTTGTTCCATCAATTAAAACTCCTTGTTTCACATTTGGGACCGCGGCACTTTGATCAGCATTCAATCCAATAATACTACTATAAACTTTTACCAATCCGCCAGTGGTGTTTTGGATTCTAATACCACGCCCACTATTTCCAGAAATAATATTTGTTGGAGCGCTTGCGACTAAATCCCCAATTGTTATTGATGGACTTGAGCCATTAACACCAAGACCATCTGAACCATTAGCAATGGCCGCTATTCCCGCTGGATTAGTCCCAATATTATTCCCCGAAATAGTCATTAATCCCGCAGCATCATTAGCTCTAATCCCCCGACCAGTATTCCCTGAAATTGTGTTTCTATAAGTCTCGTCACCAATAGTTAAATTCGTAGCCGTACCAGTCACCAAAATCCCATCTACTTCATTCGCTAAAGCAGCATCCCCAGCCGCATTTAACCCAATATAGTTATTCTTAATTTCAATATTAGAAGATCCATCCGCAAAACGTATTCCAGACGCCGTATTCCCGGAAATCACATTTCGTTTACCCTCAGCAGTTCCTCCAATAACACACGGCGTACTCGAACAAGTCATTCTGGCAACAATCCCATTAACATTCTCTAAGGCTGCATCTCCGGTCAAATTAGTACCTATATAGTTACCTTGAATCAAAACTCCCGCTGAATAAGGGCCAAGCAATTCTATCCCATTACCCGTGGCCCCCGAAATAATATTTCGAGTTACTTCATCTCCTGCGCCGATTGTGACTACCCCCGAATAAGTCCCACTCTCATTATCACAAATCCCGGTAGTAGGATTTAAATCCGTATTACTTAATCCAACTCCAATCTGATTCCCAGCAATCACGGTAGAACCCATTCGATCCCAAAATTTAATTCCACATCCGCCTCCACTGGTAATAATATTATCTCGTAAAGTTGTACTAGTGGAATCATTATGAAGCACAATCCCGTCATACATAGAATTTTTAGTTGTTCCGTCAGATTCTACTCCCACATAATTATTTCGAATCGTATGACCATTTCCATAAACCTGCATCGCCGCACCAGAATCATCGATTGTTCCCAAAAAGAAATTTCGATCCGCCACATTCGTTCCCCCAACTACCCAATCAGTTCCGGAAACACATAAAGATGCCCCCCCAAAATTCTGAAAAGTAAGCCCTTTGAGAGTCACGGTTGTTACTGTGGACTCCTCTAAATCCGTCCCAAAACAACTACGTGCGGCACTATTACCATCCAAAACAATATTCCCGCCCCCATCAATTATTAACCAAGTATCTTCATCAATCTGTGGCGTAGTAGAAGTAAAAGTAATAGTCCCGGTAACACCAAAACCAATGGCTTTCCCAATCCCATCATTATTTGTCACACAAATCGCCTCGCGCAAAGAAACTTTCGTATCCGTACCCGGAAGATCACCAATCACCATGTTTTCACAATCTACACCCGTATCATTAGTATCTAATAGCGTGTTGACTATAATTGGGGCCGCCAAAGCACTAGCCACTCCCATCATTAGAAACAGCACAACAGAGGCGACTGTAAGCCCTATTAAGCGGAATAAAATACGAGACAAATTTAAACGCATTTTTAAATTTATTTTTATTTTCTATAAATTATACCCTAAAATGGAAAGAAAGTAAAGACCTCCCCCTCCTAATTAATAGCGTGAGCAAAAAGGAGCGAAGCGCGCGTAGTTTCCCCCACGACAAAACCTGGTAGCGCCAGGGGGAATCGAACCCCCGTTGCCGGGATGAAAACCCGGTGTCCTAACCACTAGACGATGGCGCCACAGTTTTTAAAAGCAAAATTAGTATAATCAGCCGCGTACTCCTGTCAACCGAATTCCCCAAAAACTCCTAAATCTTCTATCTTTTCAAACCTGTAAATAAAATGAAAAAATAAATTGTCAACGGATTCCCGTTAAACCTGTCCTAACCTGTTAAATCTATAAAAGAAAATCTTTTTCAGGTTACGTCCAGGTTGGAAAATTGCATTTCCCCTTTACAGAAATTGAACAGGTTTACTATCCTGGGGGTAGCTTATTCTTAACCCATTTTAAAAATGGCTTACGCACACACTAACAGTAAAGGCCAAACTTATTACCTTCACGGTAAAATTGTTACCCTTCGTGGTGGCCGCAAGCAACAAATCTACTACTTCGCTCGCGAAGAAAAAGCAGATGCGCTTGATGCTCTTCCAGACGGATACGAAGTTGTCGAAAACAAGAGAACTGGTCTTCCAATGCTTCGCAAGGAGAAATAAGATCTGTTACTAAAGAATAAGGGCCCCGCCATTAGGCGGGGCTTTTTCTTTATAAGCCCTATGTTAGAATATGCCCATGCTGATTGATGCGATTCTTATTTTCTTTTTGGTCTTTGCTCTGCTGCTACTTATTACGGCAGTGGTAAATATGATTTCTGGTGCCCCATCGGTTCCCAGCAACCGTCGCACTATCGCTCTAATGCTCCAAGAAGCTAAACTCAAAAAAGGCCAAACCATCTATGATTTAGGTTGCGGTGACGGTCGCCTTTTAATTCGTGCTGAAAAACTTTATGGGACGCAGGGTGTTGGTTATGAAAACGCCCCCATCACCCTTATTCTCGGCCTTTTTAATAAATTAATCCATTGTTCCAAAATCAAATTCCGCTTTACCAATTTTTTCAAAGCTGACCTTTCAAAAGCCCACACCATCTTTTTGTATTTAGGCCCCGAAGCCCAACAAAAATTAGCTCCCAAAATTAAAAAAGAATGCAAAAAAGGAACCACTATAATATGTAACACCTTTCACCTCCCTGGATTTAAAGAATACAAAAAAATCCCCAAAGACAAAAAAGCCCGAACCAACACTATTTATATTTACAAAATTTAATGGAAAAACTGCTCGCCTTCATGGACATATTCCCCACAATTGGCCCTTATGAATCTGTGCTCATGGCCATTGTCCTCATTCCAACTTTAATGGCGCTTTTATGGGGTGCCCCGTGGGTCCCCACGCCCATGGATCGCGTCAAAAAAATGCTTCATCTAGCTCAGGTTAAACCTGGTGAAAAAGTTGTTGATTTAGGCTGCGGTGACGGTCGCCTGGTTCATCATGCCTCTCGTCATCATCAAGCTGAAGCTTTAGGATTAGAACTATCTCCATTTATTTATATGATGGCCAAAACCATCCAGCCCTACCACATTTTAAAAGGCTCAAAAGCCGAGGTTAAATTTCGTAATTTTTATAACTGCGATCTTTCTGACACCGACGTCATTGTCTGTTACTTAATGCCTCACGCCATGAAACGCATGCAAAAAAAATTCAAGAAAGAATTAAAACCGGGCGCTCGTATTATTTCATACGCTTTTAAAATGCCCGAAGAGTGGGGTGAACCAATTCATCACGAACCACGCATCCCCGAAAAAAAGTTTAGCCCAATTTGGGTTTATAAAGTTTAGAGAAATCTCTGAAAATCAATAGAACTCCCCGGAACTTGCGCTGACCAGTGCGCTATTTGCATAATCAATTCAAGAAAAAACCAACCAATATAAGCAATTAAAAGTCCCCCACTCCACCACACATAAGAAACCAAAAGCGCCACAAAACTAAACAACATAGCCAAAGGAATAAACGAAACCGCCGCCACATTTGCAAATGGAGCTACTAAAGAAAAACGCTCAAACGCTCCAATAATAATCGGCACCGCAAAAGTTTGCGCGGCCAACGTTGTCTGAAACGCCTCTCGAATCGAAAGCACTTCTGGGATAAATTTCCACACCCGCAACCACTTAAGAAATCGCTGTACTGAATCTGTCATGTAAACAAGCCCACACGTGGCCGCAAACGAAAGTTGGAACCCCACATCATCTACCAAAATAAAAGGGTTCCACAACGTCATAAAAAGTGCAGAAAGCACCAAAAGCCGCGTCACCTCGGCCTTTCGCCCGAACCACACCGCCCACAGACCAAGAACACCCATAATAGCGGATCGCACCACGGCCGCGGTCCCTCCCACCAAAATCACAAACACAATAATTACTAGGGTGGCCATAATCGTCTGCCAACGTTTGCTCAAAAACTGCAACAACCCCGAAACAAACACAATAATAAGCGTGATGTTGTAGCCCGAAATAGCAATAATGTGCGTTAAGCCACTAATATTAAAATCTTCCATAAGGTCTTCTGGGATGCCGCGCCGCGACCCAAGCAATAGCCCGGCGGCGAAACTGGCGTGCGGTTCAACAAAAAGCTGATTAAGTCGCTCCTCAACCTGCGTTTTTAGCCCAAAAATCGGTTGCCGCCAGTCGAGCCGCCGCCAACCCATCCCGGCGCGGCGCGGCCCATCTAAAACCTCTACCCACGGATAATACATAACCGAATCAATCCCGTACCGCCGCAAATAATTTTTGTAAGAAAACGAATCAAATTCCGTAGGTTCCTGCAAAAGCCCATAAAAACGCAACCTCTCCCCATATTCAAACTCCGGATACCGAAAAACCGTCACCAAAACACGACCAGAAACCTCACGCCCATTCAATTCAACCGCCTCCATTGTCAATTTAATCCTATCGGAACGCACATCTGGATAATCCACAACCACCCCCTCAAAACTCACTGCTTCTATTTCGCTATGATAAAACGCGGCATCATTCTCATCAAAAATTGGCAGCGCCACCTCATACCGCCACATTCCAAAAAACAAAAGTCCACCCAAAACTAATCCCCATGACAACTTCCCTCCTAGTTTAATTATTCCCAAAAACAAAGCCACCCCCCAAACCACCCCTACCACCGTTATTCCATTTGCCGCTATCCAAACACCTAACAAAAACGTCCCTCCCCCTAAAACCACTTCTCGATGTTCACGAAAACTTTCTATCATAAACTTCACCCTACCAAAACCACATGAACAAAAATTAACAAAAACATGAACAAAACTCGCCAACCCCTAAAATTTGGGGTAGCATATCGAACGTTATGAACGATTTCCAAAAAAAGCGAATCACAAAAGGGCCGCCTCCTTCTCAACGCCAAATTCTCGAAACCGCAAAAAAGGAAAAAATCGAGAAAACCAAGGCTGTTATCCGCGAAATACCTATTATTAGTGCTCTTTTAGACTTTTCCAAACATCACTATATTTGGGCCACTATTATTATAATTTTTCTGGTAGGGGTAACCAAAGCTTCTTACAACGTAATTACCCTGGCCGAAGAACTCTCTATTAAGGAGGTCGTGCTTTCTATTTTTAGTGAACAGATCAAAACTGACCTAGAAAATCACACTAACATTCTATTACTTGGCACTGGCACCGAAGATCACGATGGCGCGGAACTAACCGACACTATTATGATAGCCAGCCTAGATCACGATTTAGGCCAGGCTTCCATGGTTTCCATTCCTCGTGACCTTTATGTAGAAATCGAAGAACTTTATGGGGGCAATCGAATTAATAGTGTTTGGGAATTAGTAGCGGAAGCAGATATTTACGAAAACGGAACTCCCGAAGAAGAAGCTTACGACAAAAGCTATGACGTTTTAGTAGAAACCGTCTCTGGAGTATTAGGAATTCCAATACATTATTATGCCCGGATTGATTTTAATGGATTTACAGAAATTGTAGATGCCATTGGCGGGATTGATGTTTACGTAGAAGAAGCTATTTACGATCCTTATTATCCAATAGAAAATGGCACCATTGGTTACCAAACTTTCTCTATTGCGGCTGGAAATCAACATTTAGACGGTGAAACTGCTCTTAAGTATGTGCGTAGTCGTAAAACAACCAGTGATTTTGATCGTGCCGCCCGACAACAACAAGTTTTACAAGCTATTAAAGAAAAATCATTAAGTCTTGGCGTACTTGGCAGCCCGGGAAAGCTTAGAAACATTTACACCGTTATTACTGATAACTTTGACACCAATTTAGAGTGGGACGAAATGGTGTATTTAGCCAAAATTGCTGATGAATTTAGTACTGATACGCTTTCTAGCTGGGTTTTAAACGACAATCCCCTAACCCCAGGCGGATTTCTGTTTACCCCAGAAAGAGAATTTTATGGTGGTGCTTTTGTTCTTGTCCCTTATATAAATGATTACACTGATATTCACCAATTTTCAGACACTGTCCTCGTGCATCCCGAAGTTCACGCTGATGAATTAACTTTTCAGATCATAAACGGGACTAGCGCGAATGGGGTTGCCACCGAAACCATGTATTATTTAGGACGTTATGGTTATGACATTGTTCGGTTTGGAAATGCCTCGAATACAAACGTTCCCCTAACTCGTATCATCCCCCGAACCGCTCTTTTAAGCGGCCAAACTGCTGAAACCATTGCTGAAGACGCCGCCTTAAATTATTTACACGAAAACTTTATCCCCGTAGGATTTGTGATGACCGAACTCCCGTCAGAATACGCCCCAGCGGAATGGGAAACCGAGGCAGATATTATAATTGAATTAGGCCAAGATTATGTGGATTGGATGGAAAATAATCGCGCGCACTTTTATTAGCTCTTATGCGTCTTAATAAGTTTATTGCCAGCACTGGATATTGTTCCCGCCGCAAAGCGGATGAATTAATTGAATCTGACTGCGTACGTATTAATGGAGAACCAGCCATCCTCGGACACCAAGTTGATCCCCAAAAAGATAAAATCTCGATCCACGGCCAAACCATTCACTCCCCGGCAAAATTTACTTATATAATGCTGCACAAACCAACCGGATACGTAACCTCAAAAGCTGATCCGCACGCTGACCAAACTATTTACGAACTACTCCCCGCAAAATACCAGCATCTTCATTCAGTCGGTCGCTTAGACCGTGAATCAGAAGGATTATTACTTCTTACCGATGATGGTGACTTCACTTATCAAATGACGCACCCCAGCAACAATTCCGAAAAAACCTACCAAATAAAAATCAAAAACCCACTCACTCCCAAACAGATTAAAAGACTCGAATCCGGCATAATAATTGAAGAAAAAAAAGGTCCTTACAAAACTAAACCCTGCCGCATCACCTCATTAGGACTAAATCGTTTTGAAATAGTGCTAAATGAAGGCCGCAACCGCCAAATTCGCAAAATGTTTCAAGAAGCCGGCACCCGGGTTGTTTTTCTGAAAAGAATAAAAATGGGCCAATACGAATTAGGGAAACTAAAAAAAGGAGATTGGAAAATAGTCCTCGCTTCAAAATAACTTTCGCGCTATCTTAATTGCACTATGCTCAAAGCCCTGCTCTCATTATTACTGGCCTCCACTTTGCACGCGACACCTATGATACAGGGAGATTTCTCGCATAAAACAGCTTGGCAACGCGAACCAATCTTAAGTGTTCAACCCCTTCCCATAATTTCCGAAGAAGTGGCCATTCCTGAATTATCAGCTGGCTCAGCCTTAGCTATTGATCTCACTTCAGGAAAAATTCTTCACGAAAAAAACGCTGAAACGACACGGCCAATTGCCAGCCTTACCAAACTTATGACCGCTTTGATAATCGCAGAAGAAGAACTCCCGGGAAGTGTGGTTACCATCAGTGAAAACGCCGCCACCACCGAAGGATCTACAGTTTGGCTTAATATAGGTGAAGAAATTACAGTCAAAGATTTAATGTACGGCATGATGATTGCCTCTGGAAACGACGCGGCCATGGCCTTAGCTGAATACAACGCTGGCTCCATGGAAAATTTCGTCAGAAAAATGAACCAAAAAGCCGAACAATTAGGTCTAGAAAATACTAATTATTCTAATCCAATGGGTTTTGATAGCGGCTACAATTATTCCACGGCTCGCGACCAGGCCCTGCTCTCCATGTACACCCTTCAAAATGAATTTTTAATGGAACCAGTTGATCTCGTGGAATACGAAGCAGAAAGTCAAAGCGGAATTACTCACGAATATCTTTCTACCAATCAACTACTGGGCAATGACCTCGGCTTAGCTGGTGTAGAGGTGCACGGCCTAAAAACTGGCCGCACCCCAGATGCAGGCGAATGTTTAATTACGGTTTCCACTTTCCCTGAAGATCAACAAATTATGACTGTTGTTTTAGGAAGTACTGACCGCTTTGGCGACACTGAACTTCTGATTGATTGGATTTACAAAAGCACGACGTGGTAAAGTACCGATATGAATCCTTTTCCTATTACCGAAACAGTCCGGCACCTTTTTCTTATCTTTTCCTCTTTTGGGTTAGCTTTTGTAATTGCTCTGGCCCTCGCTAAACCGTTTATTAAGCAACTTAAAAACCTTGGCCTTGGCAAACAAATCAGAGAAGTTGCGACTGATGGGAAAATGGCCAAGCTTTATCACAAACTTCACGCTAAAAAAACCGGGACTCCAACTATGGGCGGCATCCTAATCTGGGGAACCACCTTAATAGTAATTTTATTAACGCGGGTGCTTTCTTATTTTGGGATTTTTGATCATTCGCTTTTAAACAGAAAAGAAACCTACCTACCAATCTTCACCTTAGTAGTAGTTGCCCTACTTGGCGCTGTAGATGACTATTTAAATATCAAAGGTATCGGCAAAACCAAAGGCATCAATGTTAAGCCTAAATTTTTGTGGCTAACCTTATTTGCCACTTTGGGAGCTTGTTGGTTTTACTTCAAGCTTGGTTACGACCAAATTCATATTCCCGGGATCGGCGATTTCTTTATTGGCTTTTGGTATATTCCGCTCTTTATTTTAATTATTGTGGCCACGGCTAATGCTGTAAATATTACAGATGGACTCGACGGATTAGCAGGAGGCCTTTCGATTATTGCTTTTGGGTGTTTTGCCGCACTCGCTTATGTGCAAGGGCTATTTTTGTTATCCACTTTTTGCATGATAATTGTAGGAGCAACATTAGCTTTTCTATGGTTTAACATCCCACCCGCTCGTTTTTATATGGGAGATACGGGAGCCCTGTCACTGGGGGCCACACTGGGGGTTATTGCGATGATGACTGACTCCGTACTTATTCTACCTTTTGTTGGTTTTATTTTTGTGATTGAAACGCTATCGGTAATTATTCAACTCACTTCCAAAAAACTATTTAAAAAGAAAATCTTCCACATCGCTCCCCTTCATCATCACTTTGAACATTTAGGCTGGCCAGAATCAAAAGTCACCATGCGCTTTTGGATGATTGGGGGAATTGTCGCCGGATTTGGACTTATTTTGGGATTAGTTGGCATGGGGATTTAAACACTCCCTGCTTCGCTATCTTGCGGTGCGCCAGTATGCTCCATTGATTCATCACGGAAGTCTTCTAAAAGAGGGGCTTCCTCTTCATCATCCTCGGAATCAGTTAAATGATCAGCCTCTAAAAGAATAACTTCTAGGCCTTCATTCGCATAAAATTCTTCTAAATCATTAATCACCTGCATAAATTCAAAATCCAAAGGAACACTTTTCTTAAGTCGTCCCAAAATTTGTAATTGGATCGTCTCATCTTCTTTTACATCTTCTAAAAACGTTCCGAGCTGCAACACCGCTCGCTCCTTCAAATTAAGAACCAAAGTATTCAACTGGTACAAAGTATCTTCATAAACAACCTGGACTTGTGCTTTCAACTCCACGCTCGCTTCATCTTCCTCCAAAACATCCAATTCTGAATCAATCAACTTAAGCATTAATAAGTCGCGCAACTTTTGATCTAGGATTTCAAAAATCACTTGTTTGCGCGACTCCATCGGCAATTCTGCCAAACCTTCCAAAACATCATTTAATCCCGCTTGATAATCCAACAAAGATTGCTCGGCCAAATCATATGCTCCAATCTGAATAAGGTCCAAAGCTAGCCCCAAACGATCAGCCGTTGTTTCCAAATGAACTACTTGTTTTTCAGCCTCATCATTTACCACCAAAATTACTGTTTCATCGACCATGCTCCGGGCTTCCTGAATCGAATCATCCACGGAAAATCCTTCCATCATTTTTTGGCTTTCTTCCAAAGTCGCCCGAATATTTTTTTCATACTCAGGAGTTTGCCCCGAAAGATCCACCAACGTTGTCTGATAGTTCTGCAATAATTCCTGAGCAGTTTCCTGATCCCCTTGTCGAATTAAAACCGTAGCTTCGGAAAAACGCTGCTCCGCTAAATTCAAATTCACCTCTGCTTGCTTTTCTTCTCCAAAACTAAAAAATAATTTAATCTCTTCGCCTCCTCTTTCCAAGAAATAAAAGGCATCACCAGGAAGAGTCCCGGCTTTTTGCGTAGTCCGAGCTTCATAAAAACTTTCTAATCGATCCAAATATTTTGTATGGTTCTCTAAATTAGTTTGAACCCAAACATCCTCAGTTTTTAACACTTCTAAATTCTCTATTTCCTCAATCACCAAATCACCATTTAATTGCATTAACAAATTCGGACCCAAAGTCCCTTCACGCGTTACCCCACCGGTATGCACTTCAAAATCCATTAAATTAGAAAAAACTCGCGCTTCGATCAACTCCGGAGTTACAAAAACATCAAAACTAGCTTTTCTATCCACCATAAAGTCTCCTTTTTCCGTTGAAATAGCAAATAACGAAGAAGTTGGTGACAAATTCACGACCTGAGCAAAAATACGACCACTTTCCACATTTACTTCAATCGAGGTATTAGCCTCATTTTCCGGATCAGCCCAAAGTCGCGTTATTTCAACTTCGGTATCAGGCCCCAAAGTTAACAAACTATCATCTACAAACATCACATCCAAAAGACCATCTGCCTCGGTAATTAAACGATCTCCCTCTTTAACCAAAAATCCATTTTCTAAACTAATCGGTTGTCCTTCTCGTTCTACATAAACGGTTCCGCGCACCGCGTCCACCTGACTTACTTTTGCGGCTGAAACCTGAGGAAGCTGCACAAAATAACCAAAAGTTCCGGTTACCAAAACCAAACAAGCCATCACCGTGGCCCACAACTGACGCTTAGCTAACAGTTCCCGAAAAAGATCGCGAAGCCAAAGACGTTGCGTGCGCAGCGTAAACATATCCACCAAGTCTTCACGAGCATGTTTTTTAAACGCTGGCGAAGGCATGGCTGTTAGTTTGAGCTTTTCCAATTGCTCTGCCAACTGCTCAAAACCAATTTCTTCCCTAGCCATAGCCTCGTCTATACGATCAATAACACGCTTTTTGAGCACGTTTTTTCGAACGGGATTGAAAGGCGCTTTTCGTTTCGCCGTCGCGCGGAGTTTTTCTCCGAGGACATCCAACCGCTGTTTACGAGTTAGCCAGGAAATCATAAGCACTATTTAAAACGAACAATTAAGGTTAAGTGTTACGCGGACATCCCTCTCTTTTCCAGGATGACGCGGAGCGCTTTTAACGCTCGATACTGAAGAATACGAATATTGCCTTCTGTTCGACTCATTACCTCAGAAATTTCTTTATTACTAAAACCACTCAAAAATTTAAGAACTAAAACCTGTTGATAAGGCTCTTTAAGCTCCAAAAGAGCTTCTCTTACTTGCGCTTGATTAAGTTTTTGTGAAGCCCAATCAGCGGGATCATCATTGGATTGACTAACATGTTGCGGCAAACGTTCTCGCAAAGAAATATGCTTGCGATGAAAACGATAATGATCCACTACCAAATTATGAGCAATCCGAAAAAGCCAAGCTGAAAAGGGGTGCTTCCCAGGAACATATTTATCAATATTTTCCCAAACTCTTACAAAAATATTCTCGGTAATATCCTCTACTTCCTCCTGACTAACGCGATAATAAACATATCGATACACAGAATCGATATACAGATCGTAAATCCCACCAAAAGATTCGGCATCGCCATTTTGACAAGCCGCAACCAGTCGTTGAACTTCCGCTTCATCCGGTTTTTTAGATCCCCCGCGCGGCGGATCACCAGTCGAGCTTTTCATCATAAAAACATAAAAATAGGCCTAGGTCGCAATTGTTGCATAAATCTGTAAATCAGGGAAGGGGAAGCTAGGGTTTCGCCCGCTCTATGCTACAATCACTGGTGTGATTTAATTTACAAACTATGAACAACATGATTATCGGCCAATCTGGAGGGCCAACACGCGTCATTAACCAGAGTTTAGTGGGCGCTATCCTCGAAGCCAAAAAACACGAGGAAATTGGAGAAATTTATGGGATGAAACACGGAATTATGGGTGTTTTTGAAGAAGATTTTATTAATTTACGAGAAGTATCGGATGAAAAATTAGAAATAATTGCCGGAACGCCAGGATCGGCTCTTGGGTCCTGTCGTCACAAACCAACACCAGAAGATTGCACCCGGATTTTTGAAGTTTTTAAAAAATATGGGATTAAAT
>CAYYQE010000002.1:0-102378 GCA_964473745.1 uncultured Candidatus Peribacteria bacterium | reverse complement strand
CATTACGCTTGATTTGGTTTAGGATGGTATGCGGAAGGATGAATCCAAGGGCTAAACTAGCTATCCCCGCGATAACGAGGCCTAGTCCCCAAGGTGTCATAGCTCCTAAAATTGGTTGAGAAATCAGAAGGACTAGTGGTTCACCTATTTGTTGTGCTCCGCTTGTAATTATTCTGATGAAGGCAAATATAAAAACTCCACTTGCTAGTAATGACCCGCCAATCCATTTGAGGATTTTTTGGACTGGCTTCCAAATTAAAAGGCCGATGAAAATAAGATGAAGCCCGATGCTGACCAGAAAACTTTCTAAAAAGTGATGGGTCCCCATTAAAATCAGAACAAGTCCGTTTCTGGCTTCTACTGGGAGTTGGTCGAGCGATAAATTAATCTGGGGAGGAATATAATCAATCATTTCGTGTTGGAATTGTTGTTTGAGTAGTTCTGTGGAAATTTCTGGTGGCAGGGTTGATTGTATTTTTGCAAAAAGACTGTCTAGGGCTAAGGGAAGATTGGTTTTTATGGCTCCAGTAGAAATAATGATTTCATCGGGTAATGGAGTTGCATAGATTTGATTAAGAGCGTCTTCAATGATGTTGGCAATTACGTCAGGCGGAAGTACCAATCGAACCTCTTCTTCGATGTCTTCGGGAGTAAGAAAGCCATCAAGCCCACCTTGAGTTAGGAGTTCTTGAGAAACCTCGTTGACTATAATGTCGTAAAAAAGCTCTTCAAAAGTGTCGCTTTGATAAAAGTCAGGATTTAGGTAAGTATCAGTGGTAGCCACTACTAAACTTCCGACTACGGCGATCGGGATAAGTAGTAGAGCGGTTAAAAAAGCAAGAAATCCTCTGAAAATTTTCATTTTTTTAGTACAATATGATTTGAGACAAGTTTATATTAAATTTTGAATTATGACCACTGATAAGATTTCACTTTATTTTTTAGGGACGGATGAGTTTGCAACAACAGTTTTGCAGCGACTTTTGCAGGATGATTGTTTTGAAATTTTGGGAGTGATTACTCCCCCGGACGCTAAAGTGGGGCGAAAACAGGTTATGACTTCTTGTGCGGTCAAAGAGGAGGCTCAGAAGATGGGACTTAATGTGAGTCATAACCATGATGAGTTAGTGGGTAAAGATGTGGATTTTTTGGTGGTAGTTTCGTATGGATATTTGTTAACAGATGAAATTTTGAATGTACCTAAGTATGAAGCCTTGAATGTGCATGCTTCTTTGTTGCCTAAATATCGGGGGGCCTCCCCTATTGCTACGGCGATTTTGAATGGTGATGAAGTGACTGGGGTTTCGGTGATGCGGATGGTGAAAAAAATGGATGCCGGAGAAGTTTATGCAGTATCAGAGGTGGCTATTTCGCAAGATGATACAGAGCCGGTGTTGCGAGCGCGTTTAGCAGATGTGGGGGCGGAATTATTAGCTCAAGTAATGCCCGGGATTAAAACTGGTAATGCGGAGGCGCAGGAGCAAAATGAGGTTGAGGTTAGTTATGCGTCAATGATTAAACGTGAAAGTGGCGTGATTGATTGGCGGCATGAAACAGCGGCTCAGGTGGAGCGAAAATTGCGTGCTTATACACCGTGGCCAGGGGTTTACACTAATTTTGAAGGGAAAAGATTAAAGATTTTAAAAGGGCACGTTAAAGAGGGTTCCGTGAATGAGCCGGGAACGGTTCGGATGGATGGTGAAGATGTGGTGGTGGAAACTAAAGAAGGATTGTTTGTTTTGGAGGAATTGCAATTAGAAGGAAAAAGAGCCCTATCAACGGATGAATTTATCCGGGGACAAGGCTCTTTTGTTGGGGTGGTGCTTTAGACGTTTTCAAGTTGATATACTCCTTCTTCCCAAACCTTTAGCATAGCTGTTCCGCCTCCAGTAAATTCAAGAATTCTGTCGCGAGGGGTTGATTCGGGTATTTGGTCTGCTTGGAGAGCATTAAGTGTGCCAGCTGTTGGGATTTGAATAGTTCCAAGCATAGCTTCATCTGCTCTGGAAAGTTTAATAACTCCATCTTCATCGGTCTTATCTAATAAAGATTTAACAAACGCTAGGCCACCGCTGAGATCTTTTGTGGCTGCAGCTAAGAGTCGGGAGGTAAATTCACTTTGTTCTTCGTCGGCGGAGCCAATTTCTTGGTCTATGGAGGCAGCGGTGTCGCCGAATACAGGAGCTACTCGATCGCTCTCATTGGCTTGGGCTAGTTCGCGGATGTGTTCAAATTCAGCTGCTCTGTTAGCCAGCCATTCTTGTGCTAAGGGGTTTCCAATATCGGCCAGCCTTAGGATTTCGGTTAAATCCGCTTTTGCTGTTTCAAGATTGGCAGGATTGTTTAAAGCTCGGTCACTCATGGGGTGGTGGATTATAGGGGTAGGTTTCAGATTTTACTTATTTTTTAATGTTTGTCAACCCTAACAATCCCCCACTTAGTAAAATCCCCTGTGGCAGGCTAATTAAGTAGTGATCAAAAAGTCCGATGATGATGATGAAAATAATTATGGTTGTGGCGATTTTGTGATGCCACAGCTGTCGCAAAGCATAGCCAAGACCACCAATAAGCGCGAGTCCACTCCAGAGGCCGAGTTCGTTAGCGACCAGTAAATAGATATTGTGAACAGGTTGGTATTGCCAGGGTTGGAGTTTGATTGTTGAGAATTCTTGGAGGCGAGCGGTGAATTGTGTGAGACCCACCCCAACAGGTTCATTCGCGAGCATACCGAGGCTGATTTTTAAATACTGAAGACGTTCGATAAACGATTCACTTAAGAGGAAGAAATCCCATTTATAAACAAAAGCGACTAAGCTAATTCCAAGGATGGGTGCCGCTATTTTGAGTGGAAGGCGTTTAGTAATTGTTAAGGCTAGAAAAAGCGCGATAATCGCACCTTTGGAAAAAGTTAGGAAGAAGCCAGTCCAAAGCAAGACTTTGCTGATTTGCCAAAGCTTGTGTTTAGGGAGTTTGTGCGCCATTAAAATTCCTATTCCGAGGAATCCCGCTAACAAATTGGCGTGAGGCAGGGTGCCATAGGCACGTACAAGTGTTTTTCCGGCTATGTTTAATTTAGCAACACCAGCAATTTCCGGGCCAATAAGGGGTTCTCCTAAAAACGAAAGACCAATGGATTTTTGGGTTATTACTTGAAAAATCCCCACTACACTTTGGAAAACAAGAGCCGAGATAAAAATTTGTTTAGTTTTTTGATGAGGCGTTACTTGGTGCGCCATGAGTAGCATGGCCATTAGTCCACTTAAAATGTGAATATTTCCCAGTAATGAGGTGATTTTGTCTTGCGAAAACAAAACGGAAAGTAGAGAAAGGCCTAGGATTCCTCCCGCTAAAAGCCAACTTTTTTTATGAAAGTTTAGCTTATTTGATTTTAAAAATTTTTCAATGAGCCAGGCCACAAAAGTCGCTGCTACAAAAATTTCACTTAAATAAACACTAAAACTTAAGTAGGGATTATAACTCCCTTGCAAAAAATAAGCATTCTGCCAGACAACTGTAAAAATACTAAAAGGTAGCGTCCATAAGGTAATCCCCCATAATAATTGGCTGGGCAGCAGTTTTTTGAACATAAAGGAGTTTTACTCTGTTGTAGTTATGACAACAGGATAAAGCCCTTCTGACGGGATGTAAAGATTGACGGCATCTTGAGCATCTTTCATAACATCATCGGGATCCTCGGTATCTAAAACAGCATCAATGGCTTCGGCAAATATTTCGGTATAAGCATCAGCGTCCGCAATTGGGAAGCTTTCGGCGTAGCCAATTTGTTCGGCAAATACTCCATAAGTGGAATCTTCGGCCTGCTCTTCAATCATATCGCGTCGACTGGTTGGTCTATTGGTTTCCGTGTGATAGTGAGCTAGGTTTTCTTTTTCAACTAAATAGCTTAGAAATTTCCAGGCTTCTTCGGAGTTTTCAGAAGTGCGAGCCACTGTTTCGGCAAAGTAACTGGCGTAAGTGTCACGCTTTTCAGTGCTGGTTTCAGGGTCTTCTACTTGAGGGATAGCAGCTATTTTTACAGTGCTGGTATCAATGGAATCTTGTCCTTTTTTATCTAATTCTGAAATTTGGTCCATGATTTCTTCGTAAAGATACGAATAACCAATAATCATCGATGCTTTGCCACGCGCAAAGGTTTTAATTTCTTTTTCAGCGCTGTCATCGTCAGCTAAATAGGCGTTCCAGGTGTAGTATTTGCTACTTGGAAGAGCAAACTGCGTAAAGAAGCTAAGAGCTCCGGCTCCGGGATATTCTAGAGTCCCAGTATTGGCGCCGGTTGAATCAGCAAAAGTTGCTTCTGTAAAAGCCTCGTCATAAAATTCGGTTCCAAACTGGATCATAAGTAAATAAAGAATGTCGATGGCGCGAAGAATATTGTCCGCTCGTCCCATGGCAATCCCCGCAACTTCAAACCTTTCAAAACTATTATCTGATTTTGTGAGTTTATAAACGTCTTCCTGCAGTTCTTCCCAGGTTGAAGCAGGTTTTCCTCGCGACGGAACAGCGTCTTCAAAATGGTCTTGGTTATAGTAGAGCGCGAGTGTGTCGACATACATTGGTAAGCCGTAAATTTGTTCAGTCCCGGTTTGGTCTGGGATAACTAGGTCATCTCCAGTCACGCTTACAAAAACATTGTTGAAATCTTCGGTTGTGATGAGAGTGCTTGGAACGGGAGTTAGTTTTTTGCGATGCTGCGTAAACCAGGTGTTATGCATGGAAAAAATGTCTGGCCCCTCCCCTTCTGCTAGTTCATTGATAATTAAATCTAAATACTGCTCAGGATCAGTAAATTTACGGTAATTTATGGTGACGTGCGTGTTTTCGGATTCATAGGCTCGGATTAACGGTTCAAATATATCTTCGTCGTCAAATAACCGATAATAAGTGAGCTCAATGGCATCTTTTTTAACAGTTGTAGTTGTGGTTGTTTTTTTTGTGCAACCAACAAATGCTCCAATGATGAGCGTCAAAATGATGCTAAATGCGATAAATTTTCGCATAAGGGAGGTTTTATTAGTTTTCATTAATATATTATACCCTGTTTTACTCCTTTTAGGAAGTAGTTTTTAGAGAGAGCGTAGTAATAGAGGGCTTGAAGTTTTTTTCGGGTGAGATGATTTAGAGTCCAAATTAGAATTAGACTCAAGGGATTAGAGAGCAAAATAAAAGCAGTTTTTTTCCAAAAATTAGGAACTTTTTTGAGTTCAGGATATTTTTGATCGATAATATGAGCGGAGCGACCAATAGCTACCATGCGATGGCGAAGTCCCGAAGAATCCATGGGATGATCGTGGTAAGTCACTGCTTCTTTTAGATAAACCATTCTTAGGTGTTTTTCTTTTTGTAAGCGGTAACCAAGTTCAATATCTTCCCAACCGTATTTGCTAAAAGCCGGATCAAAGGGATCTTTCCCAAGGAATTTTCGTTTTAGAGAAAGATTAGAAGTGTAGAAAAAGTTAAAATCAGGTGTTTGGCCATGATCTAGTTTTTCATAGGCAAATTGGTGTCCTCCAAATTTTCCGAAAATTGAGGAGCCGTTGGTCATCCACTGCATGTAGTCATTGATTTTTAGGTCTGGGGGCCAATCAATACGCCCGAGACCAGCAATTTCTAGCTGAGGTTTTTTTTCGTGAAATTTTACATGCATTTCTAGGAAATCTGGGTGTGCGGCAACCATATCGTCTCCAAAAAAGAGAATAATATCACCTCGAGCTTTTTTGAGACCATTGTTGCGAGCAATTCCTTGGCCAGTATTTTTTTGATTAAGGGCGCTTAAATTTAGTTTCCCTTCGTAAGAGTTAAGCCAGTCACGGGTCCCATCTGTGCTGCCGTCATTTATTACAATCACCTCAAAATCCTTGAGTGCTAATGATTGCCGCTCAAGGACCTTGAGTGTTTTTTGAAGAATTTCAAGTCTATTGTAGGTTGGAATGAGAACACTGAGTTTCATACCTCTAGTATACTATAGATTTGAATTTACGCCGCAACTGGCTCGCCGGCTTCTTCTAAACCAACTTTGTCACCCTGCTTGGTTCGTTTGGTTTGGATAAAATTGACTTTATCCGCAGTTACTTCTGTTATGTAACGGCGATTGTTGTCTTTGTCTTCGTACGAACGGTTGTGAAGGCGGCCTTCGATATAAACGGCACTTCCTTTTTTAAGGTGTTTACCGCAAATTTCGCCTAAGTTTTGCCAAGCAATGACTTTGTGAAAGTCAGTAGTCCGTTGGGCTTCGCCTTGTTCATCGCGCCATTCATTGTTGGTCGCGAGTGAAAAATTGGTGACGGTTTTACCCGTCTTGGTAGAACGCATCTCGGGAGGAGCACCCAAATTGCCCATTAAGATGACTTTGTTCACACTGCGCATAGTAAGTGTGGTTAGGGATAGATGTTTTTAGGTTAGCAAAGCGAGATGACGAAAATTTAAACAAAAGATGAATAAAAAATGAACTGTTTAAGGAGTTTGCATTTTTTTGTATTTTCAGATAAAATTTCGTCCAAAATTTAAAAAGACCTTATGGCTTTTAGAGCGGTTGAATCAGCAGAACGATATATAGAATCTGGGTATGCTGAAGTTATGCCTAGATTTAATGAATGGCTGGAACTTCCTAGGGCAAATCCTGATGATATGGCCGCAGTTTTAGCTGATATCCAGGGGTTATTGCCATCTTTTGATTACCATCAGTTTAAATTAGCAGAGGCTAGATACCCTATGTGGTTGGATCGTCGTCATGAAAAACTTACTGTGGCTGGTGCCGCGAAGTTTTTTGATTTATCTTTAAATTCTGGAGATTGTGCGGAGTTGGCAATGAAAGCTTTTTTGCTTATTCGCCTTAAATATCCTGAACTGGTGGATAAGATGTTAGTAGCTAAAGGACATGACCCTTTTTTTCTTAGGCAAGACGTCTCGGGTTCAAAGCATTTTTTTGTGTTAATTAAAAGTGATGGTTGGTGGGTTGTTGATCCATCTTTAGGTGTTGTTGGTAAGCTTGAAGATCTTGGTTATATCTATAATGAGACTGTTTCTACGAATCGTTTACCGTCTGATTTTAGAGTGGAACCACTTAATGGCTGTGCCTCCTTTGCTCGTACGCATCAGGGTGATATGACTTACTTAGGGTGGGGTTATAAGGAGCGAACCGCCGTGGTAACTGCGGATGAATTACAGGTTGGGATTCAACCTTCAGGGGGAGATATTGTTTTTGCGCCAATTGCTGATTTACCAACACTCGATTCCTTAGACCCCCCAATTCAAGAGGCATTGGATAGGTTTTATAGAAAAATGAAGGTAAGGTTTCCTTGTTAGCGTAATTAACTTAAGCTATCATTTTTCCGCTATGTTTACAGGACTAATACAATCAGTTTGTCGCGTTTCAGAAATTGTCGAGACCGATGATGGCAAAAGATTTACGATTACCGCACCTTTTGTAGCTGAAATGGGTGAAAGTATTGCGATTGATGGTGTTTGTTTAACGGTTGTGCAGGTTGGTGATAATGGTTTTGCGGCGGAGGTGATGCCCGAAACTTTGGGTGTAACTACCCTGGGTAAATTGGAAGTTGGTGGACGCGTTAATTTGGAGCGCGCGTTGCAAGTTGGCGATCGTTTGGGAGGACATTTTGTGCAGGGGCATGTTGATGGGGTGGGGACGGTTTTGAAAGTGACGAATGATGCGGATGATCGGCGAATTGAGATCACTCCTCCCCTACCACTTCTTAAATATATTGCTCACAAAGGTTCGATTACCGTGAATGGTGTGAGTTTGACAGTGAGTGCCGTAAAAGATGATGCTTTTGAGGTGGCTTTAATTCCACATACTTTAGAAAATACTAATTTGAGTGATTTGAAAGTTGATTCGCCGGTGAATTTAGAGGTTGATATGTTGGCCCGATATCTAGAAAAATTTAATTCTTAAAATATGAAAATTGGCGTAATAGTCTCAAAATTTAATAATGAAATTACGGAAAAAATGTTGATTGCGGCGGAAGGTGTGTTAAATGAAAAAGAAGTGAATTATGAGATTGAAAGAGTCCCGGGAGCGTTTGAAATTCCCGTGATTGCGCAGCGTATGGCAAAGACTGGTGAGTATGATGCTTTGCTTACTTTGGGATGTGTGATTAAAGGCGAAACCGATCATTACGATATGGTTTGCCAGGCTTGTGTAGATGGAATTCGGGAAGTAATGCTTAAATATGATTTACCAATTGCGTTTGAAGTTTTGATGGTTGATTCAATTAAATTAGCAGAAGCGCGAATTGATCGTGGTAAAGATGCAGCTGAAACCGCAATTTTTATGGCGAAATGTCAGATTTAATGATAAAATCGCGTCCTTAATTAATTTTTATGTCAAAAATAGAAGTTTCTCTTGATGATGCAACGCAGGCTTATGCTCGATATCAAGAATTAAATCCGCGCGGACATAATGAAGAGTTTGAAGGAATTGTGGGTGAAATTCGCGAATTAGATTTATTGGTGCCCGATCAGGTTGAGGCGGTCCAAGAGCAACGCCGATTACTTTTGCAAACACGCTATTTTAGGACGCTTTTTGAGAGTTTAGTGGCACAATTAGAGGATAACCCGGATTGGGCTGATAATCGAGCGGACTCGGATGAGACGGTCGAAGAAGCACCACGCACTTTTTTAAAAACCGTGGAAGATATTTTGGTTAAACCAGAGGATCGGATGGCTGTCGCGCGTGAGGATGAAGGTGGTATAGATATTGATTCCATGATTATTAGTCCAGAGCGAATCACTCCGACGTTACTTAAGAATTTAGGATTAGAAGAGCATTTGCCTCCCAAGGGAACGAAAAGAGTTAAACGGATTAAGGCTTATGCGGCCGCGATTCCAGCCATCAAAGAGATGCTTTCTCATCTTGAACCGATTCGTTATCCAGGGACTGAAGACCATACTGAAGAGTCAAATTTACGGTATTTTAGATTAATGAGAATGGGAGCGGGCCCTAATGAAGGTATGATTTTGGGAACGCAAAATGTTCGAAAAACCGATGATAATGAGCGCGGTGAAAAAGTTTTATTTAAAACAGATTTGCATGCCTCCGAAAGAAGGGTTCTTCATATTTATGAAAGCTATCGAGAAGAAATGCGTAAATTGGCCAGTATTGAAGAGGGACTTAGAGGTGTTAGAAAAACACTAAGTAACTGGACAGCGGACAAAGTGCGTGATAACGAACATAGATTAGCGACTATGAAACAAGAATTGTTAAAAATTGCCGCTACTCTGAATCCCCAAATTATACAAAACCGTCATAAGCGAGCGATTGCACGAGAAATTTCTTTAAGTTTAACGCTCAAAGATTCTTTGGATCGTTATAATCCTCTAATTATTGGTGATCGTCTTGATCGAGCAATTGATCGTATTGGTGAACGGTTTAAGGAAATCGAGAGGATTTCAGGATTTTTGGGAGGAGATCAGGCGCGAGTAACGGCGTTAACAGAGCTACAAGAGGCGCCACTTAGTGCTTTTTGTGAGTTAGTAAATGAATTGCATGAAAAATTCAAATTGTTTGAACGGCGGCCTTTAGGCGACGATGAAAAAGAGGTTGTTTTGCGGAATTTGAACCTAACTAAGGAGAAGGCTGAGAGACTTAATTATGAGCCATATCTTTCTCTAGCAAAGAATTTCATAGAACGAATTGATAGAGTTATTGATTTACTGACAACTGGGCCAACCGAAGATTTTTCACAACCAGCGCATCAACTAGCGGCTGAGGAATTTGTAAAAGCTTATTTGGTTTCTAAGGTGGCACATGCTTATCGTGATTTACAGACTGTTTATCGTAAATTTTCTTTAAACCCGGAAAATGTTGATCCGCGGGTTATTTATGATGATGTGCAGAGAATTCAAGATTTTTTGGCTAATCGCGACGTTGCCGCAGAAGTGATGACTCCAAACTTCAATGCGGCTTGGGGAGAGCTTTATCATCTTTGTAATGGAATTAAAGTAGAGCTCCGTCCGCTTATTTATGGGCCAAAAGAAGGTGGTTTTAAGCAGCGCTCATTCAGTTTTAGAAAAGAGGCAATGCAGCGAGTTTTGTCTAGATTGGGTCGTTTGGGTGGATGGCTTGAACGGCGTTTAGAAAAAAGAGGATTGCTTGATCGGCCAGCTAGAGCTGAGTCCTCCCCTGTTGGTGAATCAAAAAGAGCTTCTTATAATCCAAGTTTAGAGGAACGCCTTACGCAATTTCAGGCAATTAAAGATCGAGTAAGAACAGTCTCTTTTAGGAATTTAAATTTGTCTCTCTCCTAATCTAATGTCGGTCCCCGTGCCATCTTGGCCAAGCAATGTAGCGCCAAAGTTTTCCGGGCTACAGATAATAGCGCGGCGAACTGCTCCTTGTTCTAAGAGAGTGCAGGCTGAGTCTATTTTGGCGATTGCACCGCCAGTCACGGCTCCACCGATGTCAAATAATTCACGCATTTCTTGAGATGTGGTTTGATGGATTGGCTGGGCAGCGGCAATAGCTCGTGCTAAATCATCTTGTCTAATAGTTTTTCCTTGTGGGACAGCGGTTAAGGCTTGATGTACTAACGCGTAATTGCGCACCATAAAATCAGCGTCGGTAAGGAAAATTGCTGTGTCAAATTGAATGCCATATTTTTCAAGTAGATCTAGCATAATTTGGCGCATCGAGCGATCTTTATCAATCACTGCGTTATGGGCAATTAAAAGTCCACTTGATAGTCTTTCGAGGGCGCGGCCACCTGTTCCGCCAGCAATTGGTGTTAAACGGTCTCTAATGTTATTGGCAGTGCTTGCTAAATCTGAAGCGAAAGTTTCGAGCACTTCTGGTGAAGGAACTAATTCGCGCATTCCTTTGCCATCAATGTTAGCGATATCTGTGCCCATAACTAATCCAGCGGCGATTCGTTTTCTAATTTGGGCTTTATTTAAAGGTTCTCCTACCGGCTTGGTCGGTTTCATGGTGCTTGGATCGATAATGAAAGAAGTTGGAACAACCACTGCTCCTTTCATGTCTTTCCCTAAACAGTTAGCGACTTGTAGTTGACAATTTTCCATCATTAATTGAAAAGTCATGCCTAATGATCCGATGAGATCCATGGAGGCATATCGTAAAGGTAATGGAGGCAGTCCTTCGGCTAATTCAGTTGATTGTTCACTTCTGGCTGCTCGTTTCATTATAAGTCCGGTTTGTGGGGCGCTACCGTGAGTTTCTAAACCTAAATTATAACCCTCTTCAGCGGCAGCACTTGTCACACCTAAAACTCTACTATTAATCGCTTTCATATACGCTTCTTGTGCCTCGACACTTTTGTCCGGATTGTGAGGGTCAATAGTGGCGTGTCCGCCTAGGGCGATGGCTAAAAGTTTTCCAGGTACTTTCATAGACAAAAAAATAATTTGGATCTAAATTTAGCTTAATTTTTGTTTATGGGCAATATTTTTTCGTGATATAATCGGGGCATGAAAAAGCTCAAAACACTTCATCATGCCGATGTGAAAGGAAAGCGGGTTTTGGTGCGCGTGGATTTTAATGTTCCCCTTGATGAGAAGGGAAAAGTAACGGACACAACTCGTTTAGAGGCTGCTTTGCCGACTATTCAGCACTTATTGGATGATGGAGCGCGCGTGATTTTGAAGTCTCATTTGGGGCGCCCAGATCCTGATAAGCCAGACCCTAAATTAAAAATGGATGAGATCGCGAAGGAATTTTCTAAATTACTTGATAAACCTGTTAAAAAGCTGGATGAATGTGTGGGGTCAAAGGTGAAAAAGGCGGCCATGGCGCTCAAAGATGGTGAAATTATGATGCTTGAAAACACCCGCTTCTATCATGAGGAAAAGAAAAATGATCTTAAATTTGCCAAAGAATTAGCTGATTTAGGTGAGATTTTTGTGAATGATGCTTTTGGGACGGCGCATCGTGCTCACGCCTCGACTCATGGGGTAACTGAACATCTTCCGGCGCACGCTGGGCTTTTGTTAGAAAAGGAAATTGAGGTTCTAACTCCCCTTTTAGATGATTTGGATGGTCCGCTGGTTTTGATTGTTGGCGGCGCTAAAATCGACACTAAAATTGGAATTTTGCAGAGTTTTGTAGAGAAGGCGGATATATTTTTGATGGGAGGCGGCTTAGCTAATACTTTTTTGAAAGCTTCGGGTTTTGATGTCGGTGAGTCGCTCTGCCAGGATGATAAGCGTGACACGGCACAGGAGATTATGTTGGAGGCCGATAAATATGGTGAAAAGTTTTATTTACCATCTGATGTGGTGGTGGCTTCAGAGATTAGTGATACGGCTCAAACCCTTATACTACCAGTTGAAGATATTGCCGGTGATATGAAGATTTTGGATATTGGGTTAGATACTTTGGAGACTTATATTCGAATTATTGAGGAGGCGGAGATTGTGGTTTGGAATGGCCCGTTGGGGCTTTATGAAAAAACTCCGTTTGCTCGAGGAACGCGGGAGATTGCCAAGGCCGTTGCAAAGACTAATGCCACCACAATCCTAGGTGGTGGCGATACGATTGATGCGGTTAAAAAGTTTGGCCACGATTTCATTGATTTTGACCACGTTTCCACTGGAGGTGGCGCGATGCTTGAATTCCTCGAAGGCAAAGTGCTTCCAGGTATTGAGGCGGTGATGGAATAAGGTTTACTTCTTCTTTTTCGGCTTAGGTTTGTCGATTTTCTTATCGTCCTTTTTTGGTGGCTTTCCTTCTTTGAGCTCTTTTTTCTCTGTGTTTTTGCTCCAACGCTGGATTTTATCTTCGACTAATTCGCGGGGTTTGGAATAGCGTTCTCGAGATAACTTAATGATTTTTTCGCGGCGACCAGGTTCGATTTCTAAGGAAGCCTCTGGTGGTGGAAGAGTGTCAGCGGAGAAAGGTCGGCTTGGCATCCCATCAATAAGTAAGCGGTTATAAATTGTATATTTATTCAGACTTACCAGGTCATTTGGTGTGGCAACTTCGGCGAATTGCTGTGATAAATATTCCGCATCATCAAATCCTACTTGGAAAGAAAGCAATGAACCAACGTTCCCAAACACTGCATCACGGACCTCATCTGGCATTTGAGCGATGTACTGATTAGCCATGGTGAGGTTTAGTCGATATTTTCGAGCTTCCGATAGGATCGTGGCAAATGACTCAGTGGCAAAGTTCTGGAACTCATCCACATACAAATAAAAGTCTTTACGTTCATCTTCTGGTTGGTCGGCGCGACTCATAGCATCCAGCTGAAACTTGGTAATCATCATGGCCCCCAGCAACGAGGAATTATCCTCCCCTATTTTACCTTTGGA
Source organism: uncultured Candidatus Peribacteria bacterium (assembly GCA_964473745.1). Classification (GTDB taxonomy): domain Bacteria; phylum Patescibacteriota; class Gracilibacteria; order UBA1369; family UBA12473; genus JABJMC01. The sequence goes on along the minus strand of CAYYQE010000002.1, from coordinate 89,073 downwards.
AAGATTTACAATCACGATTTTACCCTTATCCATGGCAAATCTTAAATCAATCGAGCTCTTGGGTTGCCCCACAATATTCCTAATAATCGGACTAGATAAAAACTGCCCAACCTTATTTAGAATTGGTGAAATTGCTTCACTTCTAAATTTATCATTCATTTTATTAAATTCCCCCTCCCAGAATCCACGCACCACCGGATCCTCGATTTTTTTAATTACCCTTCTTCGGAAAGACTCATCTTGAAGAATCCGAGTAATCCCGAGCATGGTAGTGTCCGGGTAACTAAGCAAGGAAAGGATTGTATTTCGCAAAATGTGCTCTAATCGTGGCCCCCAGCTCTCAGCATAAATTTTCTTAAAAATTCCAACGAGCCCGGAGCAAACCACCGTGTTAAAACTCGGATCAGGACTTTCTAGCATATTAAATGAAACTGGATGGTCGCGGTCAGCGGGATCAAAAACAATCACATCATTAGTGCGACTCGGCGGCACAAAATCAATAATTTTCTCGGCTAAATCTCCGTGCGGATCAACAACTCCAATCCCCTTCCCAGATTGAATATCAGAAAAAATCATGTTTTCGAGCAAAGTCGTTTTTCCCATACCGGTTTTCCCAATGATGTACATGTGTCTTCTTCGATCGGGATCGCATTTAATCCCAAAAACTTGGTGCATGCCGCGATAATTGGTTTTCCCGAGTAATGTAAGGTTATCGGCTTGCTCAGACTGTTGATCTGGCAAGTCAGACGGGGCTTCGAGTTTTCTGGATTTAACCCAATCAATATTAGGCGTTTGTACTACCAGTGTTGGGGCGTGGTAAACAGTGGCTAATTCTTCAACGTTTAACACCATGCTATTGCGAAGGATCATGCGGTGTTTAAATTTGGCTAATTGATGTGTGTCGGTTTCAACCTTTTTAACAATGAATTCGTTGAGTAATGGTTGGTTGAATTGTTTAAAAGAACCAGCGATTTCTTTGATTTTCAATTTAGCAGATTCAACATCGCCATTGGCTGGTAAATAACCGATGCGAATATTGGTTTCATACATTAATTTACTCACCTTATCCGTACAGGCCTGCATCGCAGTCTCACGATCATGTGTTTTGGACATTACTTCTTCTAGATCATCGTTCCCGGCGTTGTAGTCATCAGTCATTGTGGAAACTTTTCCTCCTTTAAAGCCAGCTGTTTTCCGACGAATCCATAACATCAAATATAAAGGGGAAAACACGATTCGGGGCCAAATTTTTCTGGTTCCAGCGACATCTAGATACATGTTTTGTAGCTTTTCAATGCTTCCAAAAAGCCCCCGTTCTACAATCCTAAGTAATTCGGTGTATTTGATACGCCAGCGATCTGCTAAGGGAGTTACTACAATTTGAATCCAGGCCTCATCGTTGGGATGATTTAGTTTACTTAAACTAGAAGTCACACCAGCAATTGGATCAGCGGCAATACGAGTCATCCGATCCTCAAATTGAGGGTAACGCTTGATCGGATACATAACTGGATCGGTTTGGTGTAATTCCACGCAAACCAAAGGTCTTTTTACTTTCATTTTTTTAAAATCCTTTTTCCCGCGTAAGGCGGCCGCGTGTTCTGTTGTTGTTAAGTCTTTTTTGTCAGATTTTTTGTTGGAACTTTTGGCTGGGGCGTGCATTTCAATATTGGCTTCTTGGGTGATGTAGTCTTCTTCCTGGAAAATTTCTACATTGGGATAATGCGCATAAATTTGTCCTTCGATTAAGTTGCGATATTTTGCGGGGGTCGTTACTAGAAATCGGATGTGTTTTTTGTGGTGAACAATCTCAAAACTAACTCTATTTCCTTTGATCCCAAAAAGTCTTTTGTACCAAGGGATTTTATCTTGGATTCCGTGAATAGCGGAAAAGATCTGTTCCGCGGCAATCGGGCCGGGTCCTGGCTCTATTTCTTTGGGGACTTTGATCGAAAGAACAACTCTTTTGGAGGATTTCATGACGTTACTTTATCATATCTAAGTAAGTTTGCAGAATGATTTGTGCCGCGACGGAATGATCGCCTTCGAAGCGTTTTGCTTGAGCGGTAGTCCAGCGTTCATCCATTTTTTGAATAGGAATTTCTAAATCAGCCTTTAGCTGCTCGATAAAATCTTCTGTTTGAGTGGTTTGCTTGGTTTGATTTCCCCCAAGACTAAGAGGCCAGCCCACCACAATTTCTGCGATTTTTTCATCTTGAATAAGCTGCTTCAAATAAGGAATTAATGATTTTTTGTCTTTATAATCAAAAATTTCTCTAGGAAAAGCCACTGTTTTTTCTGGGTCAGAGATAGCCATTCCAATATAACGACTACCGTAATCAAGAGCTAAAATACGCATAAATTATGTAGCCTTTTCAACAACAATTTTTACTGGAGCAGAAACAGCTTCCGTGAGCTTGATAGTGACCTCGAATTCTCCGAGTTCTTTGATTGGAGCTTCTAGTTGAACCATATGCGTGTCCAAATCAAATTCAAGATGTTTTTCGAGTTCAGCTTGAATAGATTTTTCGCTGACCGCGGCGTAGAGCTTGCCTTTTGGCGTTGCTTTTTGCTTGAAGGTAATGGTCATAGCAGTTAATCGTTCTGCTAGGTCTTCGGCTTTGGCTAACATGTCTTCGCGCCGTTTTTCGCGCTGTTTTTGTTGCTCTAGGATTTGCTTCATTAGTTTCGGGGTAACGCGAACAGCTTTTGCTCGTGGAGCAAGAAAATTTCGAAAATAGCCGTTTTTTACGTTTTTAACTTCACCCTTTTGCCCTAAGTTAGGAACATCTTTTGTAAGAACAATTTGCATGATTTAAGGTTAATTATTAGTTATTGATACTTATTTAATTACTTTCCAATCTAGTATATTCGCGAAACGGTCATGAGGGAAGAGCAGATTGTCAGTATTAATTTCTTGGATTCGACTATCTGCTAAGAAATAATAGGTTGGCGTGTAAAGAAATACAGCGGGGATATCCTCTTTAATGGTTTCGGCCAGTTTTTGCAAGTAATTATCCTTTTCCTCTTCTTCTTCTCCAAAACTATTGCGGATCGCTTCAATGTAGAAGTCAGCGTTACTGTTGCCGTAATTGGATAAATTAAGACCAGTGCTTACTTGGCTGGAGTGCCAATAGGAATAAGTGTCTAAATTATAACCTAGACTTTGGCCGTACAGGAGTAAATCGTAATCGCGGTTGGTTACTTTTTGTTGGAAAGCTTCATCTTCATACGTTTCAATGCTTACCATAATTCCAATTTCAGCGAGTTGTTCAGCGATCATTTGGGCCGTGGTGGCGGTTACTTCTTCTTGTTTTTCATTAGTTGGGAAAGAACGGCGAACTAGTGAAAAACTTAAAATTTCTCCTTCATCATTTAATCTAAAACCGGTTTCTTCATCTAATTGCCAACCTTCATCATAAAGAGCTCCCATCGCTTCTTCGGTGTTGGATTGATAAATCCATTCTTCCTGATTTAACTCCAAGAGTGGCGTGTCAATTAAATGGTCGTACCCAATTATTTCGATAATTGCTTGTTTGTCGATGGCTTTTTGGACTGCCAGGCGAATATTTCGTTTAAGAATTATTTCGTTATCGGTTTCCATGAATAAGGCCGTGTATTGAGGGAGAGAATATTCATAGGTTGTGAAGCGTGTTTCTTCTGTTTCTTCTAGCCGGTAGGTGGGAATTCTGGCGATACCGTGAACTTGTCCCCTCCCCTTTAATAAATCTTCATAAGTTGGGAAAGTGAAAAAATTAATAGCAGTAACTTCTGGTTGAATGTTTTTCCAATAATCACTGTAATAACTTAAACTAACCTCGTTAGTTCCGTCTTTGTGGGTTTCGTAAGCTTTGTTTACTTGATAAGGTCCGTTTCCAACTGGGAATTGATTGAATTCATGAGTGTCGAGTTCGTTTATTGGGACGTCTTTTAAAACATGTTCTGGGAGTAAGCCGACTGTTAATTGGGTAAAAAAGAAGGAATTGGTTTCGTTTAAGGTCATGGTGATGGTGCTTTCGTCTAATTTTTCTACTGTTACACCACTAAAACTGCTTTTTAAGATAGGGTTTTCGAATTCTGGGTGCTGAATTACGTCATGATAAGTAAAATAAACGTCATCCGCGGTAACAGGTTCACCATCGTGCCAGGTTAATCCGTCTTTTACTACAAAGGTGTATATAGTTTTTGAGTCGTCCAAGGTGTGTGTGGCAATGTTTTCAACAACTTTTCCGGTGGTTGAGTCGTATTTACTTAAACCTTCAAAAACAAGACTAGTTATATCGCGATCTACTTCATTTAAATCTGCAAAAACTGGGTTTAGATGTGTTATTTCGCCTACTAATCCTTCGTTGTAATTGTGTCCTCCTTGGACTACGTTAACAATATTGCGGCCTTCCCAGTTGCCACTTACTATTTTCCAGCCACTCAAAATAAACACCAAAAACAATAATATACTGAGAGTTTTTTCTTTATCAGAATATGATTTAAGGGCCTTTTTTATAAGAGTGAGCCCACTTTTAGATGCAAAGGAGGGTTTGCGTTTGGTTACCATTTAAACCAAGTTAGCTAATTAAGGAAGAAGCAACAGAAAGAACAATAAATAAAACAGCAACCACAACAGTGGTGGTGGCGAGGATTTTTTCTGCTCCTCGTTTGGTGGCATAGAATTCTCCGGCTCCTCCAAAAGTGGCGGAAAGACCCGAACCTTTGGATTGAATTAAGATTACAAAAGCAAGAAGAATAGCACTTATTATTTGAAGAATATGAATAGCAGTTTGCATAATATACGGAAGGGTTATTTAAGACGTTTGAAGAGCCAGTGTTCGAACCAGTTAATAAGTCCAAAAATAATGGCTGCGAGGAGGAAGTTTAAGGCACCATCAACTATTAAGTCAATGTTGGTGAAATCTAAAATTTCTAAAAGTTGATCGGTGATCCACAAAATAGCGGCGTTGATAACCGTTAAGAACAGACCCGCGCTAAAGAAAATTAGCGGCATGGATACGAATTTGAGGATTGGTTTCAGGAGAACGTTCAGAAGTCCGATAATAATACCGGTAACCACAAAAAACACCCACCCCCCGGTAAAACTAACGTTTTCTAACAGGAAGATTGTGAGGTAAAGCGCACCAACATTGAAAGCCAGTGCCAGACTAATTTTTTTAAAGGTTCTTTTCACGCGCGTAGTTTACCTTACTTTTAGGTTGAACTCAATGAATTTTTTTTAGACATTAGACTATTGACTATATTCCTTTTTTATGTTAAAAATATATACTATGCAAAAAAATCAACCCCCTACTGCCGATTTGGAGCTCGACCCCTGTGATATTGAGCGATTCCTAACGTATACTAGAATTATACAAGAAAGTGAATTGGGGATTTTTGCACTTACTTCTGTAGAAAAATGGGATTTTATTGCTTTGGTACAGGAGGAGCAGGATCTTATTGATCTCCTCCATGGGCATGAGTTATCAGTTCTTCTTTTAGAACAAGGGTTTTTGCACGCATCGGATATTGTAAGAGCTTTTACTCCAAAAGATTTCACAGTACCAGCAACGTCTAAAGAAATGCATACTTCTGAGGCCATGGAAGGGGGCCCTAGGATGCTGATTATCGGTGCTTATGAGCCTAGCGAACTTCCTGTTGGGCGATTTGCCGCTCCCCCATTCGGATTGGTTAGGATGGGGTCGTTTTTAAAACAATTTGGAGTTAATGCCGATGTCTATGATGTAACTCAATTAGGAGCTGATGAATTGCTTCGGACAGTGCTCGCTGAAGGTGATTATGATTATATTGGATTTAGTGTTTTAGCTTCTACAATGCCACATGATTTAGAGTTAATGCATAAAATTAAGAAATGGGCCCCTGAGGCCAAATTTGTAGCTGGTGGTCAATCTGCAACCTCTCGACCTGATTTAATGGAAGAAGCTCCCTTAGATTATCTTTGTTTGGGATATGGAGAGTTTCCTCTCTTGAACTTAATGTGTGCTCATGGATCTCCTGAGGATGAGATAGCTAAAATTCCGGGGCTAATGACGCGCGATGCGGAAAGCGGAGAATTCACAATTGAAAAGGCGGCTGAAGTTTTAGAAAATAGAGATATTGCGATGTTTTCTGCCTGTTATGACCCAAGTTTGATTGCTCCAGATTCATATTGGGAGACTAATGCTGAGCAATACGTTGACCCGGAAGCGATTTTGACTTTGCGCGTTTTTACGCAAACTTATTGTCCTCATGATTGTAGTTTTTGTTCGAGTAAGAATTTTTTGAAACTTGCTTCTGGTCAAGGAAAAGTTGGTCCGTTGCAGCAGTATATTGGAGATAGCGCACGGCAAGCAGCTTGTGTGACTCCTGCTGAATTATCTCCAGAGTCTTTTGTTAATTTTTTGTTGCGTTCTATCGAAAAATATCCACAGGTGTCTACAATATTTTTGAATGATGATAATTTGATGATCAATAAATCTAGATTTATGGAAATTGCTGATTTAATAGAGGCAAACCCAAGATTTTTGCGTATTAAATTTATTGCTTCGATGCGAGTAGATAATGTGAATGAGGAAATTTTAAAAAGGGCAGCTGAAATTGGAATTAAGGAAATTAATTTTGGAGTTGAAACTTTTTCTCGGACGGGTTTGGCGTCTCTGTCTAAGGGCGTTCGTACTCCGCAGGGAAGTTCTCCAGCGCAGGTTATTAGAGACGCAATTGACTTGGCTCGTAAACACGGAATCACTCCAAGTATGAATCTCCTTCTTTTTTATCCAGGAGTCACTTTTAAGGAGGTTCATGAAAACATGGATAATGCTATTGATTATGTTGGGACAGGTGCGAAAGTTAATTTTGCTACTTTTATTCGAGCGTATTTTGGAGCAGATATATTAAGTGAAGGGGCTCCCACAGAATCTCGTGCCGTTTTGGTTGATACTGATGAGGGCTTGAAAAGTTTTTTAATTGAATCTCGATTGTTCCCTCATTCTGAGGATATGCAGAAAGTGGCGAACCGTTCGGTGGAGATAAGATCTCTTTTAGAAGAACAATTTAAAAGAGAGTATTCTTGGTCAAGACGTAGAGCGCCTAAGGAAATTATTATCTTACTAACTTTTAGAGCCATGTATATGGCCGCTGATGAAGTTGGAGTTGCTGATTTGGTTGATTACCCAGGTCAGTTGGCGCGGATAGATGAGGCTGTTGCCCGGTTATCCGAAGAGCAGCTTGGCCAAATTACACATCCGGAACCAGACATTAGTGATGTGGCGGCGGCGTTTTTTGCAAGAAATAATGTAGTTTTTAATTCTATTGATGCTAATCAGGTTGAAGGTGTTGCTAGGCGAGTTGATGCTCTTTATGAACGTGATTTGATGACATCAGACATGGAGCCTTTAGTTGCTGAATTGATTTCTTTTCAAAAAGACATGTTTTTAGAGAGGGCTCATGGTCAATCATGGATTAAAGGTGATTCAGCGAGTCAGAAATTTGATTATTTTGGGATGTTATTTCATGTGTTTGAAAAAAGTCGCTATTGGCATTTGAATCCTCAAGAAAAGAATATCGTGATGCGTATGTTTGTTTTGGAAAAAGGACTAGCTTTAGATGATGAAAAAATCAGACAAATTTTAAGTGTGTTTGGTTTTAGTTTAGGTTTGAGATCAGAACGTGCGAATGTTGATAATATGCTTGATTATTATCTAGATCAGGAAGAAATTGTTTTATTTGATTCACCAGGAGTGTCTCGATCAGATCAATCGGACTATTTTAGGGATTTGTTTACGCGTTTGCGGGCCATGAATAATTAGTTCTTTAAAAGACTAACTTGAATTTTATGTTCATCCAATTCAAGTTTTTTTGATAAGTCAGAACTATCAAATGTGGCTTGTATCGTGGAAAGAGTTTCTTTTTCAATAAGGTCTTTAAATTCAGTCATGGCGTCGTGGGGGTCACCTTTGGCTTGGATTGAAACTTGAATCCGATCATCCACGTTATAGTCAGCTTCCTTGCGCATATCCTGAATAATTCGAATTAAATCACGAGCAATCCCCTCTTTTTTTAGTTCCGAAGTAACCTTAGTGTCTAGAGCCACCACAATCCCGTGATCACTTTCGACATCAAGTCCTTCTTGGCTTTCGTAGCCAACATTGAATTCTTCAGGAGTTAATTCGAACTGACCAACTTTAATACTACCGTTTTCCAGAAGTTCAAAATTTCCAATTTTAGCTTCTTGAATGATGAATTGAACATCTTTGCCGAATTTAGGACCCAGGAGTTTAGGATCAGGGCGAACTACGGTTTTAGCGATAACGCTGGGGTCATCAGCAATGTCTATTTCTTTGACATTGAGTTCTTCTTTGAGCACTTCGAGCTGATCTTTTTGTAGTAAGTGGTGTAAGGCTTCAGGAACGCCAATTTGTACTTTTTGTAGTGGTTGGCGGTTTTTAATTTTAGCGCGAGCTCGGGCAGCGTTTCCAAGCCTGGCAATCTGCATCACGAGTTCGATTTCCTGGTTTAAATCTTTGTCGATAGCTGCTTTATTAAATTTGGGCCAATCTGTTAAATGAACTGATTCGGCGTTAGTAAGATTGCGATAAATGTTTTCGGAAAGGAGTGGCATATATGGTGCCATAACCTGGCATAAAGTAGTCAAAACTGTATAAAGCGTCTGATAGCCTTGCTCCTTATCTTGATCGTTATCGCTCTTCCAAAAACGACGGCGAGAACGGCGAATGTACCAGTTAGTGAGTTGTTCAATGAAATGATAGATCGGTCGAAGAGCTTGGAGATTATAGTCATCCATTTCTTCGGTTACTTGTTTGACTAAAGTGTGAAGTTCCGAAAGAATCCAACGATCTAGTTTGTTAGAAAGTTTATTGATACTGGCTGGTTTAACAGTTTTTGCTTTCCATTTGTCGATGTTGGCGTACATAACAAAGAAACTGTAGACATTCCAAACTGGAAGAATCACGTTTTTAACTACGTTTTCTACTCCCCTTTCGGAAAAACGAAGGGGCTCGGCCTTAACAGCCGGAGAGTTCATAAGGTAAAAACGTAAGGCGTCTGCACCATATTTATCAAGTACGATTTTGGGTTCGGGGTAGTTTTTGAGGCTTTTACTCATTTTTTTGCCATCTTCAGCTAGAATAAGTCCATTTACAATGACATTTTTGAAGGGTGATTTCCCAAAAAGAGCCACTCCTAAAACCACTAGTGTATAAAACCAGCCACGAGTTTGATCTAGTCCTTCGGCGATATACTCAGCTGGGAAGTTTTTTTCAAAAGCCGCCTTGTTTTCAAAGGGATAATGAGATTGCGCATACGGCATGGCCCCAGATTCAAACCAACAGTCAAACACTTCATTGATGCGTTTATAAGTTTTCCCGTTTTTTTCAAACGTAATGTCGTCGATTTTGTGCTTATGAATGTCCTTAATTTTCTGGCCACTAAATTTTTCTAGTTCTTTGACACTGCCAAGGCAAACACGATCACCATTTTCGTTTTCCCAAATTGGCAAGGGTGTCCCCCAAAAACGAGTTCGAGAAATGCACCAATCACGGGCGTTTTCTAACCAGTCACCAAAGCGTCCCGACCCAACATGTTCTGGTACCCAATGAATGGTTTTATTGGACGCAATCATTTCTTTTTTGATAGCCTCTACATTTACGAACCAGCTCGAGGTCGCGTAATTAAGCAAAATGCTATCGCAACGCCAACAGTGTGGGTAGCTGTGTTTATAGGATTCTTTGCGCCAGACAAGTCCTTCTTTGAATTTATCGGCAACGAGCTTTTTTTCGGCATCTTTAACCCACATCCCGGCGTATGGTCCGGCTAGTTCGGTAAATTTTCCTTCCATATCAACATCCATCACAATCGGAAGTTTATAGCGTTTGGCAGTTTCCATGTCTATTTCACCGTAAGAACCATTAATAGTAACAATTCCGGTTCCTTCATCAGGTTCCACGTAATCAACGGCATAGACTTTGTAAGTGCCTTTATTTTTTTTGACTTCTGGGATTTCCGCATACCACGGGAAAACATGTTCATAACTTTGGCCAACAATTTTTTTCCCCTTAAATTCATCTACAACTTTGTAATCATCTACTCCCTTCATGATATTTTCCAGTTGATCTTTGATGAAAATCACATGTTCCTCCCCTACTTTTACCTTTACATAAGTGAAGTCTGGGCTAATGGCCAGCCCCACAGTAGAAAGTGAACTCCAAGGTGTGGTGGTCCAAGCAAGTAAATAAGTGTTTTTTTCATCCTTTAATTTGAATTTCCAGGTCGTAGCTAAATCGGTAACATCTTTATAGCCAAGGGTTACTTCAAAATTAGAAAGCGGAGTTACGCAATGTGGGCAAACGTGCATGGTTTTGTGGCCTTTGTAGACCAATTCTTTTTCCCAAAGTCGCGAAAAAACCCACCAAATTGATTCCATATAACTTAAGTCCATGGTTTTGTAATGATCTTCCATGTCGACCCAACGAGCCGTGCGTTTGACAGTTTTTTTCCATTCTTCGGTGTATTTGAGAACTGAATTTCGACATTCTTCACAAAACTCACTAACACCGTGCTTTTCTTCAATGTCTTTTTTGCCAGATAAACCAAGTTCTTTTTCAACTAAATTTTCGATTGGAAGACCGTGACAATCCCAACCCCAGCGACGTTCAACGCGTTTGCCGCGCATGGTCCAGTAACGCGGTACGACATCTTTCATAGTGCCGGCGAGAATATGGCCGTAATGAGGTAGCCCGGTTGCAAACGGGGGGCCATCGTAGAAGATGTACTCATCAGATTTGGGGCGCGTTTCAACAGATTTTTCAAAAATCTGATTGTCGTCCCAATATTTAATGGTTTGTTCTTCTAGTTTGGGGAAGGATTGCTTTGGGTCTACAGGATCGAACATGAATATTTGAGTTATAAAAATAGAGCCCTTTTCAAGGACCCTTATTTTGGGTGGTACCACCTTGATTCCCGCGGCAAATTGCTTTGGGCACTTAAATTTATGACTTTTAACGGTGTCGGCCGGAAGATTCTACTCCCCCACTTTGTGAGGTTTTTTTCTTCTGCTTGCTTGGAGATAGCCAAGCTAAAAACGCATTTCTGAAATGTGGTGTTATTATAATTTGTTTTACCTTTTTTGGCAAATTTAAGCGGGACGAATTTTTTTTCTGGCGATTTGGGTTACTTCGTTAAGGTCGTCAGTCCAACCATATTTCCCGCTACTCAGAACCCCGTCTCTATTAGAAATTCTGTATTTGGTTATTTCTCCCGGTGAAACTTCTATCAATAAGGGGTTTTGAAGTTGTAAGGAGTATCGTTCCGTAGCAATTGTGTTTGAGCGTTGAATAATTGGTGGTTCTCCGTAAGCTTGCATGAAATCCTGGTAAAGAGTGTTCATTAAACCGCTTAACGGGCTTTCTGGGGGAACCATGTCTAGCTGGTTGCTAAAAGTAGGAATATAGGATGGGCCGTCGACTCGTGGGATAACCGGTTGACCCGTGTTGCTAACAGTTACATTTTCACGAATTTCTAGGGGTTCAGGTGGCTCGGCAGCTTCTGGTTCTGTCCCATCAATTACTATTTCTTGAATTTCGGTGGCTGGTGGCTCGTCCTCTAGGGATTCTGCCTCTGACTCTGGTTCAACTTCCGCGGCGGCATCTAAAATTTCCTCATTACTAATTCTTTTCATGATTTCATTTCTTATTAAAGCGCGCATAGCCCATTTAAGAGCCTCTGGTGTTGGGCTTTCCCGATAATTTTGTGTTCCGCAGAATCGACAATCAAAAAGCGATCAGAACTATTTGGGTTATAGCCGACTAGCCAATCGGTATTGTAGGGGTTGGACCCAAAACTAAAATTACTAAATTGATAATCTGGGAATTCAGGAAGGCTTTGGGTGTCTCTACTCGTTAAAATCATCTCTTCATCTTGTAGGCCTAGTTCTTGCCGGGCGAGATTGGTGTTTTGAACAAATGGTGCCTCCTGCTTGATGTCGGTAACTATTTCGGCGCTAGCTTGGCGAGTTTCTTGTTTGATATCTTGTTTTTCTTGGATATGTTCTTCTTGTAATCTGGCTTCTTCTTCAAAAATTACGGTGAAAGTTTCGGTAGTACTACCTTGATGTCGGGTAAAGGTTGCTTGGCCGGATTCAATGCTGAGCTGGTCCCCTGTTCTGACGCGAAGCTCTGAGTCGCCAGTTTCGTCAATAAATTGAATGGAAAGGAGCATCGAGGCTTTTAGAGCTTGTTTCGAATTATAACCAGCGGCTTGGTAGGCTCTTTTAGCCATATAACTGAAACCCTTGTCCCCTTTGCTGGGATCTAAATCAACACTAACTGGGTTGTCTAACCCCATTTTTACTGGTTCATCAGTTGAGCGATCGGCAACTTTTTGCAGACCTTCTTTGGCTTGTTCAATGGAAGACATAAGGTTTGAATTTATTTTTCTTTCCTTAAATTATACCATTATTTAAGCTTTGGGTCAACGTAGATGTGGTTTTTTAACTTTATAAATCTAATTCCAGTTTTACTAGTTCCTTGGCCAGGCCAATATAAGTCGCGGGTGTAAGTTTAAGTAGTTTGTTTTTGGCTTTGGCTGGGATTTCTAGTTTTTTAACAAAAGCTTGATAGCGTTTTTGGTCTAAACCTTTGCCACGAGTAAGTTTTTTGAGTTTTTCGTAGGGTTTAGGGATTTTGTAGCGTCGCATAACGGTTTGGACTGGTTCGGCCAAGATTTCCCAGTGTTTGTCGAGATCGGCGAGTAAATTTTCTTTGTTAATGGCGACTTTGGAAAGTCCTTTTAAATTGCTTTGATAAGCTAATAAACTGTAACCAAAAGCTACTCCCAGATTGCGTTGAACCGTACTATCGGTTAAATCACGTTGCAGGCGAGCAATAGGGAGCTTGTTGGCCAAGTGATTAAGCAGAGCATTGGCGAGTCCAAGGTTTCCTTCGCTGTTTTCAAAATCAATCGGATTAACTTTGTGAGGCATGGTGGATGACCCAACTTCTCCGGCTTTTAACTTTTGCCCAAAATATCCTTTGCCAATGTAAGTCCACATGTCGCGATTGAAATCAATTAAAATGTTGTTGATGCGCACTAAACTGTGAGCAGTTTCGGCAATGAAATCATGCGGTTCAATTTGAGTGGTAAATAAGGTTGGAATTAGCCCTAATTTTTCAATAAATTTACGCGAATATTTAACCCAATCAATTTCTGGATAAGCCACGATGTGAGCATTCCAATTCCCAACGGCCCCATTTATTTTTCCCAAAAAAGGTTGATCTTTTAATTGTTCTATTTGCATTAAAAGTCGGACCATAACATTGGTAACTTCTTTGCCAACGGTGGTGGGACTGGCTGGTTGACCATGAGTGTGCGACAACATGGGAATAGTACGAGTTTTCTCAGCTAAGGCGCGTAGTGACTCGGTCATGTCATCTAAAGCTGGAGTTATAACTTCATCAATAGCATCGCGGATCATGAGCCCGTACGAAAGATTGTTGATATCCTCGGAAGTGCAAGCAAAATGCACCATTTCTAATAAATCAGCCATGGTGCTCTTTTTCATGTTTTCTTTAATGAAATACTCCACGGCTTTAACATCGTGATTGGTCACTGATTCAATGTCTTTTACAGATTGAGCTTTATCCCCTTCTTCATCCCAGGACCGGTAGAGAGCCCGCAATTCACGGACTTCTTTTCCTTCTAATTTCCGAGTGTTTGGGAGTTTAACAAAATTACAAAGATGAATAAGCCATTCAACTTCTACTAAAACGCGATAACGAATCAGAGCAGATTCCGAAAAATAACCGCGTAATTCCTCTACTTTTGGAAGATAGCGTCCATCTAAAGGAGAAAGAGCATTAACAGGATGAAACATTAGAACGATTTTTTAATGGTTGTTAGGTGGGCTCGCACTTTTTGGCGAAGCTCGGCATTGTCAGCAGCTAAAATGCGAATAGCAGCTGTGGCCGCGTTTTTGGGGTCAACTACGGTAAGAGCTGGAGTTTCGGATGGCATTTGTAGAGTGGAATGGATATTAACCAGCATGTCGGCTTTGTCGCTGAATGGTGGACAACCAATTACCGGATAAACTGAGTTTGCCGAAACAAAACCAGAAAGGGCGTTGGAACGTCCTGCAATCGTGATGTAACAGATTGGACCGTCTTTGGCGTCATATTCTTTAATGATTTCAAGAACTTTTTCGGGCACTTTGTGTGCCGAGGCGACATGTACCTTATAAGGCACTTCAAATTCATCTAAAATAGCAGTGATTTTGGCGGCATGTGGTTCGTCTATTTTCGAACCAAGAATAAGGGGAACAAACATTATTTAAAAGGTTAAAAGTAGGAAGAAAGATTATTTTTAAGGCGATCTTCTAAGTTTTCACAGTTTTCTCCTTGGAAGGTTTGCCCGGTGATTTTTTCGTAGGCCTCAATATAGCGGCGGGCAGTTTCAATTTTTACCTCGTCAGTAATTGGTGGCATTTCTCCTTCACCGATGTAGCCTTGATTAGCTAACCATAAGCGGAGGTATTCTTTATTGATGTTGTCTTGATCATTACCAGCTTCGAAATTTTCTTGATAAGTATCTTCGATCCAAAAACGAGAAGAATCTGGAGTGTGAATTTCATCAATAAGCACAATTTCACCATTTTCATCTTTTCCAAATTCATATTTAGTGTCGACCAAAATAATACCTTGTTTAGCGGCAATTTCTTGGCCGCGAGCAAACAGTTTTAAGGAGACATCAGCCAGATATTCCCACTCTTCTTTGGTAATCACTCCCCTTTCCAAAAGAACTTCGGGGGCAACTGATTCGTCATGCTCGCCATGAGCGGCTTTGGTTGATGGAGTTAGAATGGCTTGATCGAATTTTTGGTCCTTTTTGAGGCCTTCTGGAAGGTCATTCCCGCAAAAATTGCGGATGCCTTTTTCATTATAATTATACCAAGCAGAAGTGGTGGTTGAACCAGTAATGTAACCGCGGACAACCATTTCAACTGCGAGAGGGGTGCATTCTTTGGCAACAACAACATTGGGATCCGGAAATTCGATAACGTGATTTCCGCAAATGTCTTTGGTTTCTTCAAACCAAAATTGGGCCATTTGATTTAATACTTGTCCTTTGAATGGGATGAGGCAGATGATGCGATCAAAGGCGGAGAGTCGGTCGGAAACTACAATGATGCGTTTACCATCCTTGGTATAGTTGTCGCGGACTTTGCCTTTGTAGAATTTACCAAGTTTGGCGAACTCGGTCCCCGCCAAGCAATGAGCTAATTGGGCGCGGATTTGATCATCGGAGAGCATCTTTTATAGGGTTAATGAATACTCAGGCTTCATTGTACAAGATTTATCATATATAGTGAAATTGCTTTTGTCATTAACACATAAACATGAACAATAAAGGAAAACTTTCTCTTATTCTTGGGGCGCAATGGGGCGATGAAGGAAAGGGTAAATTAGTAGATATTTTAAGCGAAAAATTTGATATTGTAGCCCGCGCTACCGGGGGAGCAAACGCTGGCCATACGGTTTATGTAAATATTGATGGAGAAACAAAAAAGTTTATTTTTCATCTTTTGCCGAGTGGAATTTTACGCGAAAATGTCACTTGTGTGATTGGAAATGGCTGTGTTTTGCATTTACCAACTGTTTTAGAAGAATTAAAGAATGTTCAAGCGCAAGGCTTTGATGTAACTAATCGCGTTAAATTATCTAATCGCGCGGCTCTTTTATGTGATTTCCATAAAACTATTGATGGTTGGCAAGAAGATGCGAAAGGCGAACAAAAAGTTGGGACTACTAAGCGCGGAATTGGCCCTTGTTATGCGGATAAAATAATTCGTCGGGGTCTTCGAATGTGTGACCTCCGAGATTGGGATTCTTTTGAAAAAAAATACCGCGCAAATTTAGCGTGGCACCAAAAAGTTTATGGGTTTGAACATGATGCCGAGACTGAGCTTAAATTTTTCAAAGACAACTATGATTATTTGATATCCATGGTGACAGATGCGGCCCAGTATTTGAATGACAATTTAGCGGCTGGGAAGAATGTCTTATTAGAAGGGGCTAACGCTGCTTTACTTGATATTGATCATGGGACCTATCCGTTTGTGACTTCTTCAAATCCAACAGTTGGTGGAGCGTTTACCGGGACCGGAATGAGTCCTAAATATTTGGATGAAAATATTGGAATTGTGAAGGCTTATATGACCAGAGTTGGTAAAGGGCCTTTCCCAACTGAACTTCACGATGATTTAGGTGAACAAATTAGAGAAGCGGGTGGTGAATATGGATCAACGACCGGTCGTCCGCGGCGGTGTGGTTGGTTTGATGTGCCGATTACTAAATATTCCATTATGTTAAATGGTTTTACTTCTGTAAATCTAACCAAATTGGATGTTTTGGATCACTTAAATGAACTTAAAATCGCAACTTCGTACAAGCTTGATGGTAAACCTTTTGTGGGGCTGCCGGCTCGACTGGAAGACTTAGCTCGGATTGAGGTTGAATACGAAACAGTTCCAGGATGGAGAGAATCTTTAGATGAGGTGACTTCGTGGGATGAATTGCCTGAAAATGCTCAAAATTATGTTTTACGTTTAGAAAAGCTTATTGGTTGTCCAATTAAATATATTGGGGTTGGCATGAGGCGGGATCAATTGATTACGCGATAAACGCAAAATTTATAGCTTGATGATTCCTTCCCCACCTGATTTGTAAGCTGCTTCCAGAAGTGGTTTCTGGTTTTTCATGTATTTAAAAGTGTCTGCTTCGATTTCACGACGGTTGGCCTTATTAGCAACCTGCAAGATTGCTTTACCTTCTTTAGATCCTTCATGAGTGAAAGCCATTAATTCTTCGGCCCCCTCGATTACTTCTTCATATTTTCCTTCCGCCAACATTTGTTGAAGTTTCTTAAGACTGTCGGCGGCAAAAGCTTTCTTTTCAACTCGATCAGCGATAATCATTTTTTTCTCGGTTTCGTCGATGAGTTTATTTAAGCGGATATAGTGTGGGAATACTTTTTTAAGTTTCTGGTAGAAAAGATAGAGCTGTTCGTATTCTTGTTTTTGTGACCACTCTTTGCGGATTGGATCATGTAGTTTTTGTTCAATAAAGTCGATTTTGGATTTGTGAAGAAGTTTTTTGGCGGCTTTGTTTTCTGGATCAACTTCAAGTAGTTCGGCTCCAGCCTTGATTGCTCCTTCAAAATCATCATTACGGCGTAGGGTGCGAATGGTTTTTAATCCTTTTTTTAGATAGTCAGCCCGCCCTCCCAACTCTTGATTTCTAAGAAGGGTTTTTGTTTTGTTGATGAGTTTATGCAAAGACGTTTCTCTTGGATAAGCCTGTCGAAGCGCGATTGTAAGTTGTAGCGCTTTTTCGTACTCCTTTGTTTTGAGGAGTTTTTTGATTTCTTTTTTTGTTTGTTTGTAATCCATTACGTTATTATACCACAATTATTATACTTAGTCGATTGACAGTTTACGGGTTCAACGATACTTTTTTTTACTAAATTTAATTCCACCCCAAATGAGAATTGCTCCACTTAATGCTCATATTGTTGATACGGCGGCCCGAGATGGAATTCAACGCCGTAAACCGGCTTTAGAAAATCGTGTTAAGGCTGATCTTGTTATGCGTCAGAATGGCGGGCCACATATCGCTAATAATTTAGATGCGGGCATAGAAAATTTAGATACAGGTAGTATTGTAAGCCCCTTAGCGGCGCCAACTATGCGTGCTCTTCATTGGTCGCTTCCTAAGATTTGCGCTGATGTCCCACAGGGAATTGAAAACGCTGTACTACAAGTTCTTATTATGAGTGCTCGCGCTAGATATGTTGAGCGAGCTAAGTATTTATTTGATGTGGGGGCTCTTCATGAATTGGCTTTTGTGCATTCTCATGATCCTTATGTTCTATGGCTTAATAGCGGTGTCCGGAAAATGGATGGCACTAGAATTCCGATTGAAGCGGTTGAGGGTGAAGTTGACTCCGATTTGGTTGAAGCAATGCGTCAGGTTTCCAGGAAGAGATATGAAGATATTTGTAAATGTTTTGATGGCACAGGAATTCCTATAAATGTTTATGCCATGAATGCTACTGGTGGGCGTAATCGAGATACGCTGGAGCCTGAGTTTGTGGATCCGGAAGTTCCGTTGGGTGAAATGGCGCATACACCACCTTTAAATGGTGGACGCCATATTATTTGTGATACCGAGGCTATTGGTACGCCGGACGTAATTGAAAAGTTGATGTCTGCAGCACGCTCTGAGGTCGGAGAAGCGGTTGGGATCCATCTGCACATGCTAAATACAATGCCTCCTAATAGAATCCAGGAGATTGTTAAAGCGGCTCTTAGGCCACTCCATAATAGTGATGTTGCGGATTGTTTTGTAGAAACAGGAGTGAGCGGCCTTGGTGGATGTACAGCTTTTGATATGGCTAATCAGAACGCTCCGATAGTCGAAGTTGTAAAAGCGGTTGATTGTTTAGTGGCGGAAGGGAATGCTAAATGGGAGCCAGGTCGTCCGAATTTGGATATTATTAAAAATCGTGTAACTCCTCATGTGATGAATTGGGATCGTAAGTTGCGACAATTGGAACCGAGGGAGGACACTTAATTCTCCATCATCTGTTGCTGCGCCGTAAGTGATTGGACACTGTCGACTAAGCGAAGGAGGTCAGTCATGAGTTCGCTTTCGTAAGTGTCAGGTGGTGATTGGAAGCTTGAGTCATTATAGACATAGGTTTGGCGAGCGCGAATAGTGCGTTCTCTTTGGTATTCTTGGGAGCCTTCATAGTTTGGTGGGATGTAATAGGAGCGTCCTAATTCGCGGGTGATGTAAAGAGTAACGATTCCGTTGCGATAACGAGTGATATTAAGCAAATTGTTAGCGTTGCTGATATTATCTTGTTCAGGCCAGGCACATTTATAGCGGGTTGTATCTAAATCTGGGAATTCATCGCTAACGCCGCTAGAGCTAGATAGCTCGATTCTAACTCCGTTGTTATCTTCGGTGCGGCAATAAGTATTTGCGATAAGATTGGCAATGTTGCCTTCATAAGTTTGCATAGCTTCTTCGGTGTCAAAAAGTCGTACTTCCATGCCGTAAAAATATGTATATTCACCGTAGCTATCCCCTTCGTCGTGGGCGATATCATATGCATCGCCGTGTTCCTGATAATAAAAACAACGGATTCCGTTTGAATCCTCATCAACAAATTCTTTGGCAGGATGTATGGTGCCAGTTTCGTGCCCAATTCCGCGTGAAGTTTGAGTTTCTTGGATTGAGGCGTCTAACATTGCCGGACAATCGTATTGGTCTAATAGCAACTCGTCGTCAGTGATACCACCTATGTAAACAGGGTCTTCTTGCCAGGAGCAGCTACTAAAAATGAGTGTAGCGAGGATGAGGAGGGTGAGTTTTTTCATAGGAAGGAATTAATTAACCTAAAGATTTGAGTTGTTTTTTCATGTTTTTAAGTCGCTCGATTCCTTCTAAATAGCGCTGCCTGTCCGCTTCTACAACTTTTTTAGGAGCATTGTGGATGTAGCCTTCGTTTTTAAGTTTCCCTTCGAGTCCTTTTACATAACTGGTGAGATTTTGGATTTCGGCTTTAAGGCGAGATTTTTCCTTATTGATGTCAACGAGGCCTTTGGCCATAAGGTTAATTTTAACTGGGCCAGCAAAAGAAACAATTGTACCGGGAGTTTTCTTTTCTTCTTTTTCGATAATCGGATTTTCAAGACGAGCTAAACGCATGATGATGTCCATGTTGTCTTTTAGAACTTTGTTTAATTCTGCTCCCTGAAAAGTGGCGCGAATTTTTTGACCAGGTTTAAGTTTATAATCAGCGCGAACTTGTCGAATGGTACTTACAACTTTAAGCACAGCTTGCATTTCGCGGTTGGCGGTCGGAAAATTAAACATTGGATCAGCTTTTGGCCATTCTTCGGTGATGAGTTGAGTTTTCTGATCCATTAATCCCCATAAGGTTTCTGTAACAAAAGGAGTGTACGGGTGCAAGAGCTTAACAATGGTTTTTAAACCGTGAGCTAAGACGGCTTTATTCGGTTGAATTTTGCTAATTTCGAGATACCAATCACAATATTCGTTCCAGAAAAAGTTATAGATCCCCAAGCCAACTTCGGAAAGGCTGTATTTATCAAGACTTTTGGTGGCTTGTTTGGTGACCTGATTTAATCGGTGAAGAATCCATTTGTCGGCGCTTGAAAGTGTTTTGGGATCGATTTCGGTATGGAAGTCTTCTTTTTCAAGATTCATAAGCACATAGCGAGCGCTATTCCAAATCTTATTAACAAAATTACGGTAACCAGCGATTTTTTCTTCATAAATACGAAGATCGTTACCTGGTGATGAACCGAGAACCAAACTAAGACGCACGGAATCGGCACCGTACTTATCAATCATATCGAGAGGGTCGATGCCATTATCTAGAGATTTACTCATTTTACGGCCCTGCTTATCACGTATTAACCCATGCAAATAAACAGTCTCAAAAGGCACCTCATCTAACAAATAAGTGGTCATTAAAATCATGCGGGCCACCCAGAAAAACAAAATGTCATAACCGGTTTCTAGCACCGATGTTGGATGGAAATATTCAAAATCCTTGGTTTTTTCTGGCCACCCCAGCGTAGAAAAAGTCCACAACCCAGAGGAAAACCAGGTATCGAGCGTATCAGGGTCCTGTTTGAGCTTGGGGTTTTTACATTTAGGGCATTTTTCAGGATTTTTAAGGCTCACAATCGGTTCTTTATGGTGTTTGCAAGTTTTATCGGTGCAAGACCAAACCGGAATTCGGTGTCCCCACCAAATTTGCCGCGAAATACACCAATCCCGAAGATTTTCAATCCAGTGAAAATAGACTTTATTAAATCGGTCGGGAAGGATTTCGATATCGCCTTTGCGAACCGCCTCCAGCGAACGTTCTTTTAAAGTTTTGCCGCGGACTTTTTTGTTAACGTCAATAAACCATTGCTCAGACACAAGCGGTTCTACCGCAGTTCCACAGCGATAACAGCACGATAAATTGTGAACATATTCTTCGTCGATATGGTCTAAAAGGCCTTTTTTATCTAATTGTTTAACAACTTTTTCGCGGGCCTCAAGAACATGTAGACCCTCAAAATTTGGACCTCCTGCCTCTGTTATTTCTCCTTTTTCGTTAATGATTTGGGTGATTTCAAACCCATACTTTTGTGCTAAATCAAAATCGAGAAAACTATGCGCTGGCGTGATGGTCATAGCGCCACTTCCCATTTCCATATCTGCGCACTCATCGGCCACAAACTTGGCTTTGACTGTACCGGTAATCCACGGCACATCTAATTCTTTGCCAATTAAATCTTTGTAGCGCTTATCTTTAGGGTGAACAATAATGATTTTGTCGTGAAATTTGGTCTCTGGCCGAGCTGTTCCAATTACAACTGGTCCGTATTTTAAGTAATAAAACTTAGATTTTTCTTCCCGGTATTCCAATTCGTCGTCAGCAAGAGTGGATCCACAGCGCGTGCACCAGTTGACAATGCGATGACCACGGTAGATAAGCCCATCTTTGTACATCTTTAAAAACGCGGCTCGTACGGCGTGGGTTAATTGTTCATCCATAGTGTAGCGTTCGCGAGTCCAATCTATAGAGGCTCCCATTTGTCTAATTTGATCACGAATAGTGTCTTGCGACTCTGCGACATATTTTTTAACGCGCGATAAAAATTTAGTGCGTCCCATGCTGTGCCGATCTAATCCCTCTTCCGCAATTAATTTTTCAACCTTGTTTTGAGTGGCAATAGCGGCGTGATCTGTCCCGGGGAGCCATAAGCTAGGCCTCCCTTTCATTCGATTATATCGAATCATAATATCCTCAATAGCCAACATCATGGCGTGTCCTAAATGAAGTTGCCCGGTGGCGTTGGGTGGTGGCAAAGAAATTGTAAAAGGCTTTTTCTTAGGGTCAATCTTGGGAATAAAGGCCCCACTTTTCTCCCATTTTTTATAAATGGCTTGCTCATAATCCTTCGCGTTGTAGGCTTTTGGGATTTCTGTCATATAAAAAATACTTGATTTATCTTAGCCTTTTATAGCATACTCCCTCTGGTCTTAATAAGCTTTCGCTCTGATCGCTGTTGACATTTACAGGTTAAAAGTGTATGATTAAGAAGAAGCAACAAATTTTCTATGGTAGGAGATAATCAACAAAAAGGTCCAGAAAAAATTTCACCCGAAACCACCCCGGAAAAATCAAAAACTCCGGAAAGCTCGGTCGAAGATTCTAATTTAGCTGCTGAGGTGGATGTTGACACCGGCAATATTTTGGAAGGAATTGATGATGGTAGTGAAACAGTTGATTCCATTAAACTTTCCGAGAAAAAAGAGGGAGTTGGCGAACATCGGCAGGCAACCGGTAAAAAGTTTGGAGATTTTAAAAAGAAAATGACTAAAGATGAGGCTGAAGCCCTGAAAAAGAAATTACTCAAAGAGCTTCCTCCTCCAAAAGCCATGATCAAAGAGATTCGGGCGCATGTCCACCAAGAAATTCGTCACTTAGAAAAGGAAGCGGCTCGCTGTCAGCGTCGAGCTAAATTCAAGGAATTAGCGGCGGCTGTGACCCGGATGCGGGAACTTAAAAATCTTTTGGCTGATCTTTTGCATGCCACGGCGGAATTTGTTAGGAATTTGTGGCTTAAGGTGGTGCACGGGATTGTATAGCTTTTTTTAGGGTTTGTGCTATCTTATAGACCCATTTTTGACGTGTCTAAAAATGAAAGATTTAATCGAGGAAATTAAAGGCCTGAAACGGAAAAAAAACGCTATTATTTTGGCGCATAATTATCAACGAACCGAAGTGTTTGAAGTGGCTGATTTTATTGGCGATTCATTGGGGCTTTGTCAGGAAGCACGCCAAACCGAAGCTCGGATGATTGTTTTTTCTGGTGTTCATTTTATGGCCGAGAGCGCGGCGATTTTAAATCCGGACAAAAAAGTGGTTATTCCTGACCCAGAAGCTGGTTGCGCCATGGCTGACATGATCGACATCAAAGGGTTACGAGCTATGAAGGCGAATTATCCGGGGGTCCCAGTAGTGATGTATGTCAATTCAACAGCTGAGATTAAGGCTGAATCAGATGTTTTGTGTACTTCGGCCAATGCCGTAAAAGTGGTGCAATCGTTACCTGAAAAGCGGGTTATTTGTGCGCCTGATAAGAATTTGGCTGATTTTATTCAATCTAAGGTTCCAGAAAAGGAAATTATTCCTTGGGATGGCTATTGCCCAATCCACCAACGTCTTACTTTGGATTACGTGAATCAAGCTCGTAAGCGCCACCCAAAGGCTAAAATCATTGCTCATCCGGAATGTCCACTCGAGGTTAGTAAAGCAGCTGATTATTGTTTAAGCACCAGTAAAATGGTGGAGGCGGTGCGCCAAGAAGAAGCTAAAGAATTTATTATTATGACCGAGTGCGGCATGATTAAGCGTCTGCAAAAATTATTCCCAGACCGAAAGTTTTACACCCTGTGTTCGATGTGCTTTGATATGAAAAAGAATACCTTGGAAAAAATTCGTGATTGTTTGGTAAATGAAGAACCGATAGTGATGGTTGATGAAGCGGTGCGGACCGGAGCCTTGAAAGCGTTTGAGCGTATGTTTAACCTTTGATTGATGCCAATTCATCCTTATGATCGTAGCCATCTTCTTTCTCTGAAAAACCCTCTTTTTGTTCAGGATTTGGAGCGGTATTTTCTTGGTTCTTATGAATCGGATGCCGCTATTGGTGATGTCACGGAAGAAGCCTTGGTTACTCCAAATAAAGAAGTTTCTGGTGTGGTGGTCGCCAAGCAAAGTGGGGTTTTTTGTGGCGGACCGTTAATTAAATGGTTTTTTTCTCATATTTATGAAGATGTTCGGGTTCAAGTAAATTTTGAAGAAAGTGCTGATTTTAAAAAAGGCGACATTATTTTGGAATTAAAAGGCCCAGCCTCTGGTATTTTGCGCACAGAACGGGCTTTTTTGAACGTTTTACAGCGTCTTTGCGGTATTTCTACGCTAACTGATCAATATCGCATCGCAGCCTCCCCTGTTCCCGTAGCTGCTACCCGAAAAACTCTATATGGCTTGTTGGATATATATGCAGTGGCTATGGGTGGCGGGTTAACGCACCGTCTTAACTTGGGTGATGCCCCACTTTTTAAGGAAAATCACCTTAATTTATTGCAAAATGACTTAGGAGAATTAATGGCTGTGCTCCCCCATCTTCCCGAAGATGTTCCTTTTGTAACTGTTGAAATAGAAACTATAGAGCAGTATGAGGATTTATTAAAAAGGCTTCCCGCTAGTTATCGCGTACCTTTCTTTGTAATGTTTGATAATTTTAAAGCCTCTGAGTTAGGAAATTTGTTGTCAAAAACTAATATGGCGCGGCCTGATTATTTGTTTTACGAGGCCTCGGGAGGAATTACCCTGGAAAGCATTCAAGATTATGCCCAAACCGGTGTTGATGTGATTTCAGTTGGAGCAATTACGCATTCAGTGTTGCCGGTGGATTTATCGTTAATGGTGAGTTAAAAGAAAAGAAGCCCGTTTATTTTTTTCTCAGCTGGAGGGAACCTTGTCGGATCATGATCCTCCAAGAACCCCTCTCGCCTGTCGGCGGGACGTTTTCGAAAAAACACCGGGCTTCTTTTCTAATTCCCCAGCAAGTGTAAATGAACATGGAAAACCTCCTGACCACCAGCTTTCCCAACATTAAATTGTAAGCGATAGCCATCGAGTCCTTCTTTTTGAGCAAGATCCCGGGCAGTTTTAATAAGATGGCCCATTATTTGATCATCCCCTGCTTCTAAGTCTTTTATGGTCGGGATATGTTTAAGGGGAACAATTAAAATATGGACCCTGGCTTGAGGATTTATATCAGGAAAAGCGACACACAAGTCGTCGCTGTAAATATTGTTACTAGGGATTTCTCCGGAAAGGATCTTACAAAAGATGCAATCGTTTGACATTTGGGAGGGTTAAATTGTAAAGGGCCTTATTTTTTGGTGAGATCGAGAGCGTAGAGAGCTCGTCCGACACGTACAAAATGTGGATTTTTTTGAAGATTTAAGGAGATAGTTCCTTTCTTCACGTGGCGTTGTTTAAGCACATTGCTGGTGATCTCTTGTTTGGTGAGCGGGCTTTTCTTTTTGAGGATGCCCTCAATAACATCCGCTACCGTACCTTCTTTATACCCCCATTCTTTAAGTCCATAAAGTCCTCGTCCAACTAGAACAAAATGTTCATAGCGAATGAGTTCATTGTGAACCGCTTGGGTGGTAACAGTTTTTTTATCAAATCCTGCCTCTTTAATCTTTTTGGCAATATCTTCAAAATGTAGTGGTTTTTGAGTCTTTTTTAGAACGATATAAGCTTTGTCGCGAATACTCTTTGGGTTTACATGACGCCAGGTCATGAGCCCCCATCCTTGCTCTATCTTGCGAAGACGACGATCAATGTTGATGGCTGAACGCATGAATTCCGGGGTAACCTGAGTTTCGCTGTTATTAAGAGTAAGGGCTAAATCACTCAAAAGTTTTCCTTCTGACAAAACATCACCCTTTTTGGTAAGAAGCTTGATGGCTTGTCGGCGAGCGGTTTCAATTTCTTTTGGTGTAACAGTTTTTGTGTGGAAATAAGCATTTGTGATATCGCCGTCATTAACTCGACTTAGCTCTGGATTGATTACTAGCGCAAGTTTGACGATATGCCCGTCTACTTCGTTTGTGCTACACATCATATCAAGGATCTCTTGAATAACATTGACTTCTGTGACTGCTCCACCATTTCTATTGAGTATTTGAAGTGCTAATTCAGAAATCACACGGAGTTTAGTGTTTGGGGCCGTACGTTTAAGTTTGGTAAGCGCGATTTTTTCAATTTGTCGGATTCGTTCGCGGGTAACACCGAATTTTTTGCCAATGCTTTCTAGAGTTTGTTTCGGGGTGTTATTTAGTGAGAATCGCTTAATAACGACTTCCTTCTCCTTTGGGGAAAGCACCATAAAAAGATCCTCTACTACCTTTTGAAGGTCTAGAGTTTCACTGAGTTGCGAGGTTGACGTGGGCATGTCGTACGGTTTTAAGGTTAATTGGTGGCTTGGAGGAGGAATTTAATCCATTTTGGAGCGAATGTCAAATGAAAAGGTTTTTAACAGCTCGTCAATGAATGGGGTGAATTATAAACAACTAGTTGACATGTTGTCAAGGGTGGTTTTTAAAAAAGTCTATTCTTTGCGCAAAACCGGAATTTTATTCCGTTTTGCACCTGGTGCCGGGGGAGGGACTCGAACCCTCACGCCTTGCGGCACATGCTCCTAAGGCATGCGTGTCTGCCAATTTCACCACCCCGGCAAAGTCGATCATTTAAATGAACAATCCGATTTTAAAGAAAAGACCTTTGGTTGTCTATGGAAATAATATAAACTTGCTTACGCCCTCCTAATTAACTCCCCTAACCCATGGCCACCAAATCTTCTACTAAAAAACGTCCTAAGAAAGCAGTTACAGTTACAAAGGAGACCAAAAAAACTCGTGCCAAAGTTGTTCACAACACTTATATCAACGTGGACACCTTGAAATTAAAAGATAACCAGGAATATTTCCGATATCTTGCCTCCCCCAAGAGTATTATTTGGACTAACTTTTTAGCTGGAACAGCGCGTGGTTTAGGATTTATTTTGGGAACAGTAGCAGTTTTGACCATTATAACCTTTATTGTAAGCCAAATTCTTTCGGAAATTCCCTGGATTGGGGAATTATTTCGTTGGTTGGATGATTGGCTTCAACAAAATATTGAGGCCTATACGAACGGATCCCTATGACTTTTGTACATCTTCATTGCCATACCCATTACAGTCTTTTGGATGGGCTTCCTAAGCCAAAGGATTATGTGGAACGAGCGCTTCAGGATGAAGCTCCCGCGGTTGCGATAACTGATCACGGTAACCTCTATGGTGCCGTAGAATTTTATCAGACAGCGAAAAAGGCTGGCATAAAGCCGATTATTGGGATGGAGGCCTATACCGCTGTTTCAACTCGTTTTTCTAAACAAACAGGAATTGATAACCAGGTGGGGCATTTGGTTTTGTTGGCCGAGAATAAAAAAGGATATGAAAATTTATTGGAAATTTCGACAAAAGCGCACTTAGAGGGATTTTATTATAAGCCGCGGGTGGATATGGAACTTTTACGAGATTATTCGGATGGTTTAATTGTGTTAACTGGGTGTTTGAACGGAAATATTCCCAAGTTGCTGTTAGCTAATAAAGAGGATGAGGCGCGCGAGGTTTTAACCGAACTTCAGTCTGTTTTTGGCAAAGAAAGTGTTTTCTTGGAGATGCAAAGCCATCCCCAACTTATGGAGCAAAGTATTGTTAATGAAAAATTAATCACTCTGTCTCAAGGGACTAAGACTCCGTTGGTAGCGACGAATGACTGTCATTATATTAACCCCGAGGACAAAGAGGCGCACGATGTTCTGCTTTGTGTGCAAACTGGAAATAAGGTTGATGATGAAGATCGGTTTCGCATGGAAGCGGATCTTTCGATGCGTTCGAAAACTAAAATGGCTCAAGATTTTGATTATATTCCGGAAGCAATCACTAATACTTTGGAAATTGCGAATCGCTGTGATGTGGAGATTGCACTCGGAGATCAATATTTGATCCCTTCCTTTAAAGCCCCTTTTGATAAAAAGAATGAAGATTATTTGCGTGAATTATGTGAAGAGGGTCTAAAAGATCATTATGGGGGAAATCCTTCCCAAGAGGCTCTGGATCGATTGGAATATGAATTAGACTTGGTGCACAAAATGGGATTTGATACCTACTTTTTAATTGTTCATGATTTTGTGGCTTTTGCGAAGAATTCCGGGATTTTGGTGGGACCTGGCCGAGGTTCAGCCGCGGGTTCGATTATTGCTTATTGTTTAAAAATTACAGATGTAGATCCGATTAAATACGGGCTTCTTTTTGAGCGTTTTTTGAATCCAGAACGGGTAAGTATGCCGGATATTGATATTGATTTTGCTGATGTGCGGCGTGATGAAGTTTTGGAATATGTGGTTGAAAAGTATGGAAAAGAACACGTTGCTCAAATTATTACTTTTGGAACTATGGCGGCCCGGGCGGCAGTGCGGGATGTGGGTCGCGCTTTGGGAATTCCTTATTCCGAAGTTGATGTTATTGCCAAGCTTATCCCGGGCCGCCCAGGCGTTAAATTAGAAGAAGCACTAGAGCAAGAAATGGATTTAAAAGCGCATTATGATTCTAATCCCCAGATGAAAAAGTTGTTGAATTTGGCCAAGAAGTTAGAAGGTGTAGTTCGTCATGCTTCGGTGCATGCCTGTGCCGTTGTTATTTCTGATAAGCCTTTGGCTAAGTACACTCCCCTACAATTCGCCCCAGGTGGTAAAGAAGAGGCCATCATCACGCAGTACGATATGTATTCCGTAGAAAAACTTGGACTTCTTAAAATGGATTTCTTAGGGTTGAAAAATCTTTCTATCTTGCAATATGCGTTAGAAATTATTAAACGAACCAAGGACGTTGAAATAAACCTAGATGACCTTCCTTTGGATGACAAAAAAACCTTTGCCTTAATGGCTCGCGGAGAAACTACAGGAGTTTTCCAATTTGAATCAGCCGGAATGAAGCGTTATTTAAAACAACTTAAACCAACCCGTTTTGAAGATTTGATTGCGATGAATGCCTTGTATCGACCGGGCCCAATGGATTGGATTCCGTCTTATATTCAAGGAAAACACAACACCAAAAAAGTTAAATATCTTCACCCTAGTTTTAAGGAAATTTTAGAAGAAACTTATGGGGTGGCGGTTTATCAGGAACAAATTCTTAAACTATCCCAAATGGTGGCTGGGTTTTCGCTTGGTGAGGCCGATATTTTGCGTAAAGCGGTTGGGAAAAAGATTCCAGAATTACTAGCCCAGCAGCGCACCAAGTTTATTGAAGGCTCTATAAAAAAGGACCACACTGAAAAATTTGCCACTGATGTATTTGAAAAAGTGATTGAACCCTTTGCTGGGTATGGTTTTAACAAAGCGCATGCCACTTGTTACGCCATGATCGCCTACCGAACGGCTTATTTAAAAAGTCAGTATCCAGCTGAATTTATGGCGGCTTTGATGACTTCGGATTGTGATAATACGGATCGACTAATAATTGAATTTAACGAAGCCGCGGCCATGGGGATTAAAATTCTTCCTCCTTCTATAAATGAATCTATGGCGAACTTCACGGTGGTTGATGATGGCACTATTCGGTTTGGTTTGGCTGCTATTAAAGGAGTCGGAGCTGGGAAAGTTAATGAGCTCTTAGAAATTCGGGAAAAAGGCGGGGCTTTTAAAGATATTGAAGATTTTACAAAGCGAGTCCCCTATAATTTTTTAAACAAAAAAACTCTAGAAGCACTAGGTTATGCGGGAGCTTTGGATGACCTTGGTGAACGCAAAGCCCTGGTGGCCAGTATTGAAGATATTTCTCGTCATGCTCGGCTTATTCAAACTACTTCGGCGCAGGGGCAAACCGATATTTTTTCAATGTTAACCGAGGAGGAAGCGGCTTTACCACCGTTTGTTTTGGCGGATGTCCCCGAGGCATCTCCTTTACAACGATTGCAATGGGAAAAAGAGTTTTTGGGATTTTATGTATCTGGCCATCCATTACAAGGATTAAGGCAATACCTTAGACGCAAAGTGAATTTGATTGAATCTATTGATAAAAAACTAGTTGGGAAATCTATTAAATTGGCTGGGATTTTGACTAGTGTAAAAAAGATTTTCACCAAAAGTGGATCACAAATGGCTTATTTAACCCTAGAAGACCCCACTGGTCGTCTAGAAATAACAATTTTCCCGAATACTTTTGCTAAATTCAAAGATCTTTTGACGCCCGAAAGTGTTGTGACAATTGCTGGTAAAGTTGAATTTAGAAGAGGGCAATTTCAAATTTTAGCGCAAACTATCCAGGGAGTTTCCTTGGAAACAATGATTAGTAAGGCCAAGCAAGCAAAACTTTACAATCCCGAAGAGCGCGTTAGTTTTGTTTCTAATTCTGAGCCCGAACCAGAATCTGAGCCAGAATCCAAACCAGAGCCAGAGCTTAAGCCGGAATCAGCCAAAAAAAAGGTGGCTCCTAAAACTCCCCCACCAACAATTGAAGATTTAGTGATCACAATGAGTGATGCCGAGGCTTCCTCGGAGCAATTACTCAAACTAAAAGAGTTGTTGCTACGTCACCAGGGTAAACAACGGGTAGAGATCCAAATAAAACAGGCTGGGATGGTTAAGCGAATAAAAGTTCCTTTTGGGGTTGCTGTTTCGGATGATTTGAAAAGTCAGATTGCGGAGATGGCCACAATTATTTAGTATGGCACTTACTTAAATAAAATTTTTAATGTATCGAACACATACTTTAGATCAACTTTGTCCGGAGCATGATGGCCAAAAAGTTACTTTGTCAGGTTGGGTTCACCAACGACGCGATCATGGTGGCCTAATTTTTGTTGTTTTGCGCGATCGTTATGGGCTAACGCAAATTGTTTCTGATCCTCAAAACAATCAGGAGGTTCACCAGACAATGGATAGCCTTCGCTCGGAGTTCGTAGTGCAAGTTACGGGAACAGTTCGTAAGCGCCCGGAAGGTATGACCAATGAGGATATGGAAACTGGTGGAATTGAGGTTTTGGTGGAAGAAATTACAATATTAAATGAATCTTTGACTCCCCCGTTTGAAATTGACCAAAACAAGCCCGTTGGAGAAGAGTTGCGTTTGAAATATCGTTATCTAGATTTACGCCGGAGTCGTATGCGAAACAATCTTGTAATGCGGCATAAATTTATTAAAAGAACACGTGATTTGTTTGATGAACATGGTTTTGTAGAAGTGGAAACTCCTATTTTGATTAAAGGAACGCCCGAAGGAAGTCGCGAATATATAATTCCTTCACGACTTTACCCAGGGAAATGTTTTGTTTTGCCGCAATCACCGCAACAGCTTAAACAGCTTTTGATGGTGTCGGGAATGGATAAATACTTTCAAATTGCCCGTTGTTTCCGTGATGAAGACCAGCGTGGCGATCGTCAGCCAGAGTTTACGCAATTGGACATGGAAATGTCGTTTGTGGAACCAGAAGATATTATGAATATAAATGAAGAGGTTTTGACTACTATTTTTGAAGAACTCTGCCCAAATAAAGAAATTCTAACTAAACCTTATCCTCGTCTGACTTGGGAGGAGGCCATGAATAAATACGGTTCAGACAAACCTGATATTCGGTTTGAAATGGAGGTCCAGGATGTTTCCGAGCTTTGTGCGGGTTGTGGGTTTCAAGTGTTTGAAAAAGCCGTCAAAGATGGTGGCACCGTAAAGGCTCTTCGCGTAGAAGGAGGGGCAAAATTTAGTCGGAAGGATATTGATGAATTAACCGAGCTGGCAAAAGTGTATGGCGCCAAAGGCTTGGCTTATTTGATTGTCGAAGAAGCTGGATTGAAGTCTCCTATTACTAAGTTTTTTGAAGACGAGGGTCGCTCTTTAGTTGATGCGGTAGCAGCTAAACCCGGAGATATTGTGTTTTTTACAGCCGATACATTTGAAATTGCCTGCACCGCAATGGGATATGTGCGCTTGGCGTGTGCTGATCGGTTCGAGTTGCGTGATCCTTCTAAATTGGCTTTTTGTTGGGTGACGGATTTCCCACTCTTTGAATTTAATGAAGAAGAAGGTCGGTATGCCGCGGCTCATCATCCTTTTACTTGTCCTCGCCCCGAAGATGTTGGTTTATTGGAATCTGCTCCTGAAAAAGTAAAGGCTTTGGCTTATGATCTTTCTTTGAATGGATCAGAAATTGCCGGTGGTAGTATTAGAATTCATGATGCTGAGCTTCAGCAGAAAATTTTTGGAGCGCTGGGGATTTCTAAGGAGGATGCTGCTGACCGTTTTGGTCATCTTTTAAATGCTTTTAAGTATGGTGCTCCTCCACATGGCGGAATTGCCTGGGGATTGGATCGCATTATTATGTTGATTCAAGATGAGCCAAATATTCGAGAGGTAATCGCCTTTCCGAAAGATCAAAAAGCAAAAGATTTAATGGTTGGTTCTCCAAGTGAATTACCGGAAGAGCAGATTGCTGAAATGAATATTAAATTCTTAGAAGAATAGGGAGAGCTTTAAGTTGTTTTCTCTCTGTTTTTGTGGTATAATTATATGGATTGTAATTTTTTGAATACCCCCTAAAATCATAGTATGGAATTCTGGATGATTAGTCTGAGTTCAGTTCTAGGGTCGGTCGCCTTCCTCCTCCTATTGTGGTGGTGGATGCGTTGCCGCCTGAATCATGGACGATCCATGAATATGGTTTTCATGAAACTTCAAATCCCGAGAAAGGAAACTAAAGAAGAAAAAGAAAAGGAAAAAGAAAAATTCGCGACAACAACTGATTTTAAAGAAGCGGCTTCGGTAATGAAACATTTTTATGAAGCATTACATAGTGTTTATGATGTGGGTTTTGTGGCTTGGCTTAGAGGACAAACATTTATGAGTTTTGAGATTGCCGTGCAAAATAATTTGATTGATTTTTATATTGGCGTCCCCAAAGAAGCGGCTAAGATTGTGGAAAAGCAATTAACGAGTTTTTATCCGGATATTTATGTTGAATATGGTCCAGAGCCTAATATTTTTTCGGAGGGAGCTCATGTAAGAGGCTGTTATTTCCGTCATCACAAACCTTTTAAATACCCGTTTAAGACTTATCAGCACTTAAATACCGATCCTTTAAATGGGATTACAAATGTTTTTTCGAAATTAGAAAATGATGAGGCTGCCACTTTGCAGGTTGTAATCCGTCCTAAACGTGATGGCTGGCAAAAGCGGGGCCGTAAATTAGCGGCTGATATTATGCACCAAAAAGAGGGTAGTTTTTTGCGATTTTTAAACCCGCTTTCGTGGGTTAGCATGTTGCTTAATATGTTTTTTAGAGGTCCAACTCAGGAGTACATTGGATTTGATGCCGAGTCCCAACGACACACCGAGCGCACCACTCCCCTGACCGATGAACAAATTAAGGCCATTGAAGAAAAAAACACGCAGCCAGGGTTTGAAACCGTTATTCGTTTACTGGTAAGTTCACCAAAACCCTATTCGGCTAAACAACAGTATTTAAGCATCCGGAGTGCTTTTGCGCAGTATGCTTCAACTGATCGTAATGCTCTTTTGTATACCCGTTATCATACTAATAAGTATCTAGCTATTCGCTATATTTATCGCTCGTTAAAGCGGAATTGGACCCAACGATTTTTCCATTTATTTAATGGGCCGATGATTATGTCATCAGAAGAATTGGCCTCGCTTTATCATATCCCAGATATTCGTTATAACCTGGCGCCACATATTCACTGGCAAAACTTTCGGGTTGTTAAAGCTCCGGCGGATTTACCAAAGGAAGGGCTGCTTTTGGGGAACAATTTTTATCGTGGGGAAAGTCGCGAAATTCGCATTAAAAACGAGGATCGGTTTCGGCATTTTTATGTTATTGGACAAACCGGGACTGGTAAATCTTCGACTATGCAGGTCATGATTCGTCAGGATTTAGCGGAAGGCCGCGGCCTTTGTGTGATTGATCCGCATGGCTCACTAATTGAGGATATTTTGCCGTTTGTGCCCCGTGAACGGGCTGATGATGTGATTTATTTTAATCCCGGTGATTTGGATCGTCCGCTGGGCCTTAATTTGCTAGAGGCGGAAACAGAAGAAGAACGTGACTGGGTGGCCTTAGAAGCCATGAATATTATGATTAAATTGTTTGATGAAGAGATCTTTGGACCGCGAATTCAAGATTACTTTCGTAATGGTTGTTTGACCTTGATGGCGGATCCCGAAGGAGGTGCCCTAACAGATGTGGTAAGACTGTTTACGGATGATGATTATCAGCGTGAAAAAGTTAAACATGTTAAGAATCCAATTGTTAAATCGTTTTGGGCCCACCAGATGGCTAAAACTGGTGCTCGTGAAAAACAGGAGATGATTCCGTATTTTGCCGCGAAATTTGGTCAATTTGTGACCAATGGCATGATGCGTAACATTATTGGTCAATCTAAATCAGCTTTTGATTTTACTGATGTGATGAATAACAAAAAGATCCTTTTAATGAATCTTTCGAAAGGTGAAACTGGTGAAGTTAACTCCAAACTTCTTGGTTTAATTACGGTTTCAAAAATTCAAATGGCAGCTATGCGACGCCAAAAACAATCCAAAGAAGATCGTCAGGATTTCTTCTTGTACATCGATGAATTCCAAAATTATGTTACCGAGAGTATTGAATCAATTTTGTCTGAAGCTCGTAAGTATCGTTTAGGATTAATTATTGCTCATCAGTATTTGGCGCAACTCGAAGGTTCTCAGGCCAAGAAAGGGTCAAAACAAGTGAGCTTAAAAGATGCGATTTTTGGTAATGTGGGCTCGATTATGTCTTATAAGATTGGGGCCCAAGACGCCGAGTTTATGGCTAAAGAAATGGCCCCGGTTTTCTCGGAGCAAGATTTGATTTCCATGGATAAATATAAGGGAGTTATGAAGCTCTCGATCGATACTCAGCCAAGTCGTCCATTTAGTATTATTCCGATCAATCCTTATTTGGTTCAAGGTGACCACGAGGCAGCCGAGGCTTACAAGCAGCTTTCTCGTCTTAAATATGGTCGCGATAAGGATTTTGTGGAGCGAGAGATATTCCGAAGATTGGGAGCGATTTAAAATAGGACCTAAGACTTAAGGTGGACTTTTTAGGGCTTTTCTGCTATACTTTTTTGAATTAAAAAACCAAAACAAACATGAAAAAGGGTTTACTAAAACTGTTGTCAGTGGCGGCGTTCACATCGCTGGTGATGATGCCGCAAATGACTAATGCTCCCCTAGCGCAGGCGGACGAGCTTTTCCCTTATACCAAGACTTTTACGATCTCTGCTTATTATTCGCCTTGTGAAGGGCAAGAACGATATGTGACCGGCACTCACGCTGGTGATATTCGTTTGAATGGAAGTGGTGTAAATGGAGCGGATGGGACCCCAGTTTACCCAGGTATGATTGCGGCCCCCAAGACTTATCCTTTTGGCACTAAAATGAGCATCCCGGGTGTTGGAATTACCGCGGTGCATGATCGCGGTGGAGCAATCGTTACCGCTGGAAATCGCAACCAAATATATGATCGGCTGGATGTGTGGATGGGATATTGTGACGTTGGTTTAACCAGAGCTCTGACTTGGGGTAAAAAAGATGTCCAAGTAACAGTTTACGGAATTGATGATTCGATTACGGAATCTGTTTATTTAGAAGGATTTTCCACAACTGAAGCATTTATAAAAAATGTAATTCTAGCACCGCAACTTTTTGAACAAGATATTTGGTATTTAAGTACTGGTGAAGATGTTGAAGATTTACAAAGTTATTTGCGAATTTTGGGATATTTTGATGGTGAAATTACTGGTTTTTACGGTGATGACACGCGAGAGGCTGTTTATTTGTTTCAGCTAGATAACGAAGTTGTCGAATCTGATGAAGATTTAGGAGCTGGGCACGCCGGGGTTAATACTCGCAAAATGCTTGATTTAGCGATTGCTCGTTTGAAAGAGGAGCAAGAACAGGTTGTTTTTCAAAAATATCAACAAGGATTACTGCTTATTCCTAAATATCCGGATTTAGAAAAAAACGCCACTAATTTTGCGCGCACCTTAACGCTGGGCGTGGTTGGTGAAGATGTTCGAATTCTGCAAGAAGAATTAGTTCATTTAGGTTTTATGAGAATTGAGCCTACGGGATATTTTGGGGAATTAACAGAACACGCGGTGTTTAAATTTCAACAAAAACAAGGAATTCTTCAAACAAAGGAAGATGATGGAGCTGGCGTTATGGGACCGCAGACTCGTTCCGCCATGAACTCAATTTTGGGGGAACGTTTAAAAAGCATGAGTTACTTGGCTTATACCCGTAATGAGCGTGCTCCACTCCCTGAAGTTGATGAAGAAATTGTACTGGCCAGTGAAGAAACTTTTTCGCGCTATTTAGTTGGTGGTGACCGAGGTGATGATGTGAAAGAGTTACAGTCTCTTTTGCGACAACTTGGGTTTTTTAAAGGCTCGTTTTTGACGCAGTTTTATGGGGAACAAACAGAAATAGCGGTTATTGCTTTTCAAATAGCAAACAGCTTGATTGATACTGAAACTGATGAAAATGCCGGGGTTTTAGACGACACCACTCGGGCGTTATTGAATTCTTTGCTCTAGATCTTCGGGATTTAGATCAATTGGCGCAAAGAGTTCTTTTTCTAAAGCATGAATAGCGTGGCGGCGGTTTTTTTCTTCGGGGCTGACACTTTCATTGGGAAAATGTCTTTTATGTCCTTCATTTAGCCGATTTTCTAGGGAAACAACATCACCATGCATTACGCGCTTATCAGCGTAATAAATCACTTTCTCCTCCCAAGTTTGCGGCGGGTCATCGATAATATTAGTGTATTTATGCTTGCGAACAATTTCTGACAGAACTTTTTCGTCCATTTCTTCTAATATTTTAGCTCCCACGTCTGCGTGATGGCCCTGATAGGTTGATCTAAGCTTTTCCCAAACAATTTGGTCCTCTTTGGTGCCTAAATCACTAGGAAGCTCCTGAAAGTCTATAATTCGAGCAAAATCATGTACCAAACCAGCAATCCAGACGAGTTCTGGGTCAATTTGCACTCCGGCTTCGCTAAGTTCTTCGGCTATTTGCAAACCTACTCGCGCCACTTGCAAGCAGTGCGCTCGGACATGTACTGGGGTGTGAAATTCATCATAAAGTTGTTCAACTCCTTCTTCGGTCATGTGTTAATGGGGTTAAAAAAAAGCTTTCTCTGGTTTTCCCCTAAATCTTCAAAACGCACCTCTAAACGGGGGGTTGGCAAGTGCGGCTCAATACGTTCGGCCCATTCAATTACAATTACTTGATCTGGGGTGTCGATTATTTCGGCCCACCAAGCAACATCCAAATCGTGCGGTTCTTCATATCGATAAAAATCACAATGTACTAAATCTTGGCTGGCTCCGCGATGCTCCAAAACAGTAGTGAAAGTTGGGCTTTTAATCTGTTTTTTATCAAAACCAAGACTTTCCCCAACTCCCTTTGTAAAACAAGTTTTCCCGCTACCAAGTGGCCCCATCAGACAAATAATACGGTGTTCGGGGAACTCTTGCCGGATCTTCCCCCCAAGCGCCAAAGTTTCTTCTGGAGATAAACTAATTAATTCCATGAGCCTATTTTGCCCTACAACACTTGATTTTTAAAGGAGAAATTGGTATAATCAAAAGAATAAAAAAAGGAGCTAGAAAATAAAAACAAAAAAATGGTTAACCAAAAACTTCACAAGGATCACCCTCACGTTCAATCAAAACGTTTATGGAAGGGTCACAAACGCGGCTGGGCCGTTATTATGGTTTTGCTGATGTTTGCTACCGCGGCTGTCAAAGATAATGCCCAATATTTACAATTGAGTATTTTAACTGTCCCAAGTCATGCCCCTTTTGACGGGACTGTTTATCCAGTTCAGAACATTCCGGACTGGCTTAATGTTACGGCCGATGAGCAAAATTTAAGTTTTGACAATTTCCCTTCTTCTAAATTAATTGATATCCCTTCTTATGAACCTTCTCGTTTAAGCGTGAGTTCGACGAACTTAACCTGGGGAGACACTTATGATGATTATACTAGATTGATGCAAATTACTTATCCGGTGCTTTATGCTGGGACTTATCGATTAGATGGAATTGAAGGCACGGGAAGTCACCCGGCCGTTGATGTAAAAACTCTTAAAGGAACGCCTGTTTATTCGATTATGAATGGTGTGGTGGATCGAGTTAGTTATTCTGATTATGGTTTTGGGAATTTGGTTGTAATACGTCATAACAATGTTCCTTCACCTGATAATCCGAATGTGGGAACAACTCTTTATTCTGGTTATGCTCACTTGAGTTCGATTTCAGTAGCCGAAGGAGATGTCATGACCAAAGGTCAAAAGATCGGGACAATTGGTGACACAGGGACTGCTACGACTGATCATCTTCATTTCCAGATTGATAATAGCGATGCCCCTTGGCATTTGTATTGGCCTTTTACAACAGCCGAAGCAAATGCGGTTGGTGGCTTTTTCCAAGCTGTAAATGAGGGTGTTGGTCAAGATAATATGTATGCTTACACAATTAATCCGTTTGATTATGTTCAATCTTATTTAGATGTGGGCACGGAAATTGTTTTGAGTAGCACGGATGAAGCCGCGTCAGAGGAAGAAGTAGTGGAAGAAGTTATTGAAGAGGAAAGTGTGGTTATTGACGTAGAAATAACAGATGTAATTACCGATGCGGTTGAAGAAGTTGTAGTTGAAGAGGAAGAAGAGGTTTATATCCGACCGTTTGATCACATGGAATTTGATTTCAACCCCTATATGGAAGAGGGAACTGAACAAATGCTCAAAGTATCACTGGTTGATGAGCGTGGTGAATATGTTTTGAATCCTTCTTTTAACGCTGATGTGACGGTCACAGCCGAGAACTCCGAAACTTTGAATGTTACTGGCTTGGGAATAGATAAGATAGATTTTGTAAAAGGATATACCGAGATTAAAGTCCAGGCTTTAGCGGCTGGGACTTCTACTCTTACTTTTACCTTTTTAGGTGAAACATACGAAACCGATGAAATAATTGTAACTGGGCAGCTTAAACCACTCGACTCTTTTGTTATTGAAACTGATGGAACATTTTATTTGGGTGAATCTGAACCAATTGTGGTAGTGGCCTTAAATGAAGATAATGAGAGGCTTCTGTCTTTTGAACTTTCAGAGCCAATTCAGTTTGAGGTTTTGATGGGAGAAGGATTCTTTTCTCGTTATGCTTTAACGGAAAACGATTTTGAAGATGGGATGGCAACTTTAGAATTCACTCCCCTAACCGATGATTCGGTGCTTTTGGGAGTTTACAGTGGTGATATTACTGGTCGCAGTTCGCAACTTACTCCGACATTGTTTGTAGATTTAGCAAATGATAACCCTTATTATCAAGCAATTGAGTATTTAAAAGCTTTGGGAGTAGTAGAAGGTTATGATGACCATACTTTTAGGGCTGATGACCCGGTGTCGCGCGTTGAGATTTTGAAAATGATGTACGAGGCGTTTATGAAGGAATTATTAGCTGGTTCATCTTTGGATTTCCCGGATACTGACCCGACAGCCTGGTATGCTCCTTATGTCGCTACAGCGCAATATGAGGGGATTGTGCAGGGTGATGGTGGTACTGGTTATTTTCGCCCAGGTGATTCTGTAAATCGCGTGGAAGCAATTAAGATTTTGAGCTTAGCCCTCGGAGTTGATGTTGACCCAGTTGTGATTGGTAATCCTTTCGAAGATGTTCACTATCTTGAATGGTACGCGCCGTACGCTCAATTCGGTAAACAAATGAATATTCTACCTTGGGAGTCGGACACTTTGGATGTTGGGGAAACTATGACCCGTGGCGAAGTCGCTGAAATGATTTATCGAGTATTGGCAATCCAACAAAACCAAGCGGAAAGCTATATCATGGCGTTAGTAGTGAATTAGGAGTTAATTCACCTTAACCTTATCAGCTACTTCTTTAGCCCGATCACGGAGACTTTGCATGTCAGTTCCTGGTTTGTCATAAGCTACAGCCACACCCATGCGACGGAAGGGGCGAGTTTCTGGCTTTCCAAAGAGTCTCACATCAGATTTAGGAATAGTTACAGCGTCTTCTAGTCCAGTGTAAGTGGGGTCTTGTTTGGCGCTATCTCCAGGGGCTAATATAACAGCACTAGCACCGGCTTGTTCCAGGGTGATTTCTTCGATTGGAAGACCTAAAACAGCTCTTAAATGAAGTTCGAATTCATTGAAGTTTTGGGTGTCACCAAGGGTAACCATGCCGGTGTCATGAGGGCGTGGTGATAATTCAGAAAAAATCACTCCTTCATCCCCCATAAAAAATTCGACCCCCCAAAGTCCGGCTCCAGTTAATTCTCTGGTAACAAGGTCAGCCATGCGTTCGGCCTCGGCTAGCTCTTCCGGAGTGACGCCAGAGGGTTGCCAGCTTTCCTGGTAGTCCCCTCTTTCTTGGCGGTGGCCAATCGGTGGACAGAACAGGGTTGTCCCGTTTTTTTGAGTTACAGTTAAGAGGGTGATTTCAGTTCTAAAACTAATAAATTCTTCGATAATTATTTCGTTTAGGTCTCCCCTACTTTTGGTGGTGGCTAAATTCCATGATTTTTCGATGTCCTCCTCGGTTTTTATAGTTGATTGCCCTTTCCCGGAAGAAGACATGAGGGGTTTTACTACGCAGGGAATGCCAATTTCAGCGACCGCAGCTTTCGTTTCTTCTAAAGAGGTAGCGTAGCGATATTTAGCGGTTTTAAGGCCTAAATCCTGGGCTGCTAAGTCGCGAATAGCCTTACGATTCATAGTAAAATTAGCGGCTTTGGCACTGGGAACCACCTGAATCCCTTGTTTTTCGTAATCATAAAAGCGCTCCGTGCGAATCGCTTCAATTTCGGGGACAATAAGATCAGGTTGATGCTTGGCTACAATCGTATCCAGAGCATCCCCATCTAACATATTAATAACTTCACGCACGTCAGCGACCTGCATGGCCGGAGCATCATCATATGAATCCACGGCAATAACGTATTGGCCTAATCGTTTGGCCGAAATAACAAATTCCTTACCGAGTTCACCAGAACCTAGAAGC
Source organism: uncultured Candidatus Peribacteria bacterium (assembly GCA_964473745.1). Taxonomy (GTDB): domain Bacteria; phylum Patescibacteriota; class Gracilibacteria; order UBA1369; family UBA12473; genus JABJMC01. The sequence goes on along the minus strand of CAYYQE010000002.1, from coordinate 48,234 downwards.
ATTATTTTTTTAACCATTTTCAAAAAGTTAAGACTAGATAGCGTCCGAATCATAAAGGAATTTGGGGATGGCGTCTATTTGTAGAGATTTAAAAGGACCGCCTCATTTGAGACGGCCCTTTTTACACTAATTTTTTAGCGTTTTTAGATCCTTAGAGTTCCATTGCTAGAACTAGAACTTTAGAGAATTCAGCTCTAGTAATGCTGTTGTCTGGACCAAATTTTCCGTCGCCGTATCCAGCCACAATTTCGTGGTTAAGGGCGTACAAGACATATTTGGCGTACCAGGCACTAGTATCAAAATCCGTGAATGGATTCTCTTCAAGACCAAAGTTAGCTAGAACACTTTGAGTTTCGTCGAGAACAATCTCCTCGCCAAGAGTGCTTTCAAGAAGAATCTTAAGAGCTTCGGCGCGATTTACTTCTTCGGCGACACCAAAGGTTCCATCACTGTATCCTTCAACAAGACCTTCATCCTCGGCTACTTCAACATAAGGAGCGTACCAAGCATCAAGATCCACATCACTGAAAGATGTTTCTTCAGCTACATCAGGAACTTCATAACCAGCGGCATTAACAACCATCTTGGTTAATTCAACTCGAGTGATTGTAGTATCTGGAGCGAATTTATTTTCAGAAACTCCTTCCGCGATACCTAGTTCCATAATTGTGGCGATGTAACTCTCAGCCCAGTGATCAACATAGTCGTTTACTGGTTCTTCAGCTACATCAGCGGTTACTTCGTCGGCAGCTTCTGTCAAATCTTCTGCAGTAACTCCTACAGCAGTGACTTCCTCATCAGCAACTTCGTCGTCGGTAGCAGCTTCCTCGGTATCTTCATCAGTAGTAGCTTCTTCGTCATCAGCTACAACAGGGTCTCCGGTTGAGGTACCACCACCACCAATTACTGTGACAGGATCTGGATCCGGGTCGTCACCAGCGGTTGGAGTAGCTGTAACAGCAGTTGGAGCGGCAGATTCATTACCAGAAGTATCAACCGCGGTTACCACATAGTAGTAAGCTGTTCCATTAACAGCAGTAGTATCGGAGAAAGCATTAGTTGTAAGCTGAGTGCTATTAAGTTGGTTACCATCTGTAAGAGCAACTGAACTTGAAGTAGAACGATAAACTTCGTACTCCATAAGGTCAGAATCACTGTTAGCAGTCCAAGCTAAGGCAACTGAACCGTCTCCGGCTGTTGCGCCTAATCCACTTGGAGTAGCAGGATCAGTTGTGTCAGAAGAGACAACAAGGCCAAATATGGTTAAATGCTGCGTCCCTGAATCGTAATTAATCTCACAAGGGGTTTCAGCAGTACATAAGTCATTGTCGGCCGCAAGGGCATCCATAAAGATGTCTGTATCCATAGCTGCTCCATCAAATGTAACCTGAATAGTAGTAGCATCCGCTGGGACAAAATCGTTATTATCAGCACTCCAGGAGTTAACCACGGCATTTGCAAAGTCCTGTCTATGAAGTTCCATAACGACTTCTCCAGTATCAAGTAGATTATTGATAGTATCGGTATCTAGAACAAGATCAAGGTCAACAGAGCTACCTAAATCACTAATAGTTTGATCACCTTGGACCACGGAGATATCCTTGGCGTTAAAGATATCCTTGGTGCTAGTTGATGGGGCAACAGCCGGTGTAATAGTCACTGTTGCTGGATCACCAGTACCTAAATCTCCAGGGCCAAAACTAATATCAACTCCGGCTTGATCCGTAAAGTTATAACCTTCATCCGGATCAACAACACCTCCACCTGGCTCAAGTTCTTCATCCCACCATCCGATGGCGGTATCCATAGTCACATTGGCTACGGCAGACCCAACCTCTGCAGTTGCAGTTCCTTCCATACCCATATCACCAGCATTAACTGTCCAAGTACCACTACCACTAGAAACACCTAAACTATATGTTCCGTCTCCATTAACTGGAGCAGTAGCAAAAGCACCCGTATCAGATTCAGCCCAGACCCAGCCACCATTTGCGGCTGTGGTTCCATTTGATTGATAGACTATTCCACTAACCGTAGCATCAGCTGATTCGAGGGTGAGGTTGACTGTACTAGTTTCAGAAACACTGGTTGGGGTTCCACTGACATAGTTAGGAGCATCTGCTCTAACTTCCCAGATTCCTTCACTAACAACTAAGCTGTAAACTCCATTTTCATTGGTGTTTGTTCCCCTAACTTTACCGTTGTTGCTATTAAAAGCATCAACCCAAGCGTAAGGAACTGCCGTGCTACCATCAGTTACAGTTCCACTAATCGTAATGGCGTTGGCTAGATATTCAGCAATATCAATAGTTACAGAAGTGTTTTCTCCGGCAACTGTTAGGTCAGCATCAAAATCTCCAAAACCGTCAATCCAGGTATGAACTTCGTAAGTTCCATCACCAAGATAAACAGTGTTACTTCCAGCACCGCTAGAAAGATTTATGTCTGTTCCGTTACCACGGTAACTAGTTGGATCCCAGATATCAACCCAGGCCCAGCCAACATCATTTGGAGCACCACTAATAGAAACGGTTACTTCATATTGAAGTCCAAAGGTGATGTCTTGACCAGTAACATCTCCAGTAGAATTATCAATGCCAGTTAAAGGATCACTATCTCCTTTTTCCCAGGAGTTAGCCATACAAACATATTCTCTGCCAGTGGTTGTCTTAGGCAAACGAATGCTGTAATAACCCTCTGGATCACTCATGTCAGAGTTAAAATTGTTGGTATACATACCAGTTGAGCTGTTGATTTCATCACACCAGATCATGGCGTTAGGCACTCCATTGCTTTCGCTATCGAGCACTTGTCCAGAAACGGTGTTAAAGGCACTTTCATCATATTGAAAGTTGAAACCGGTATAATCGGTGTCCGCAGCGACAACAACGCTAGTAGCCGTGACACCGTTTGCGGCTGGAACTTTACCATATGGATAAGCATAAACTTCTAAATCCCAGGTTCCGGCAGTCATATACATAGTGTAGTTACCAGAAGAATCTGTTTGGGTCCAAGCACTGTCATAAAATCCACCAGTAGATGGATAAGCTTCAACTGAAGCCCAGGCCAAAGCATTACCAGCGTCATCAGTAACAGTACCTGACACGGTAGAGTTAGGTTTGTTTAGCGTAAAGTCCGCCACATCTGTAGTGTTATCTGCATCAAGGTAAACGTTTTTTTCTGGCACCCAATTCAACCCTTCTTTCCAAACACTAACGGAATAATTCCCAGAAGTTACATAAAGTGTATAGGTACCATCCGGAGAAGTGTCACCCCAGGCTCCTCCACCTCCTCCCCAGGAGTTGTTATTCCAAGCATCAACGTGAACATTTCCTAATCCATTACCGTTTTGATCCGTAACCGTACCAGTAATAGTGTAAGCTGCTTGTTCAATTGTGATATCATGATCAACTGGAGTAGTAGCGGCTGTACATTCTACTTGCTCATTTTGAGGTGGCGAAAAGCTCTGTTGTCCTGGATTCCAGAACATCGGTTCAATTCCCACATCCCAAGTACCTTCTGTTAGGCTAAGACTATATTCTGTGCTGCTACCAGTAAGAGCTACTTCTTCTTCAATCCAAGCTCCTGGCCCATTAGCCATAACTCGAGAATCTTCGGTTACGCCGGTGTGAGTAATCGTTCCAGAAATCACACAGTTAGCCTCGGTAACATACAAGTCGTTTCCGGCAGAGGCTGGAGTTGTAGCTGTTAAAACAACTTCATCCCAGTTGTAATTATCAATATAACCAGCTGGTGAATCTACCCAAAGCCAGTAGTACTGATCACAAGTTGGGCAGCCAGTATCAGTGACCGGTAAGCCCTCAATGAGCCATGTACCATCAGCGGCAGTAGTGTCGGTCATCATTCCAACGGCCCAGTTTTCAGCGTAAACAACAGCGCCTTCTACTGGATTATCACTATCATCTAGAACTCTTCCTGTAATAGACCCAGGTCCTGATTCGATAATTTCAAACTGCTCAGACGCAAGGTTATCAACAACAACCGTATAACCTTCATTTCGTACCGTGAAATATAAATTGTGCCCACCAGTTGCTGGGTAAACACTCCAGTCAACTGCAGCGGCATCAGTCGGATTCACAATCCCATCAAGGCTAAAGTCCAAATAATCGTTAGCAGAAGTTGGCCCATCCGTGATATCAAGAGTGATGGTCACAGTCTTTTCTGTATCATCACTAGTAATATTTCCTGCGGTTACAACTCCAGCACCTCCACCATTAAGGTCGCTTGCTCCCCAAAAATCCGTAGTATTCATGGTAATTGGTCCACTCACATCAAACCCAGAAGGGAACTGAACTATAACCATACTTCCATCCCCTAGGGCCCCATTAACTGGGAAACCAAAATCATAGGTAGCGCTTTGGCCAGCCATAGAGTTTCGAGGCCAGACCCACGCTGGGGAAAACATTGCAAAGTCAGCTGTGTAAGCCCCCATCTCGTCATCCATATAACCAAAGTCACCATCGGTCATGTTATCGAAACCATAATCATCCATCGCCATAATTGTAAAGGAAAGAACGTTATTGTTGTTGTCCTGATCAAGGGCGACACCATTGGAGCCTTTAACATTACTATTAAAAGTAAGGGTATAGTCTGACTCCTCTGGAACATCAAGCCCAGAAATTTCGAATTCATTCCATTCATAATTATACCACATAGAAGCACCACTCAAATTAACTGGAACTCCGGTGGAATCGGCTAAAGTTAGATTACTGGTATTTGTGAGACTGGCTTCATTCATAGGCATACTAAATCCAACTACAATTCCCCATTCATCACCCCAACCATAGCTAATCACTGGTTCGGTTGCATCAGCGGCACCAGTAGTGAAATTATAGGTGGTGCTAGCTAAGGCATTCCCAGATAGATCTTGGATGGCTGTGCTTAAACTTAAAGCATAACCCGTAGTAGCATTCATAGGATTTGGGAAACGAACTTCTAATTGGTCTCCCCAACTATCATAGTTTACTTCCATGCCAACCACTTGCGGACTTATAGTAACTGAATTCACGTCAATCGTAGAGATGTCCATGGGTTCTGAGAATGAGAATTCCATTGCTTCATAAGTTGACACTCCAACATCTAGGTTGCTTATAGATTCATAAACTATAGTTGGCACGGTTACGTCGGCTGCTCCAGAAGAGTAAAAGTCAAAATAGTCATCATATCCCATTGCTGTCCCCATGTTATCAGTAATAGCAGCCAGGGCATTAACTCTAACTAGTCTGTTGGCTGTACTTGGTAGATCTTCGTCAAGTACGATCTGAGTAACCCACTCCTCTTCGTTATAGGTGATACTTGCAAGAGGTATATTCGTATCTGTAGATCCATCTCCGTTACTGTCATATTCGACGTTGAAGTTCTCTGTGTCCGCAGCAGAAGTCGCGTCCATTTCTTCACTCCAGAGAATTGAAAGATTTCGAGTGTTACTTGAAACTGTAGATCCCCAAGATGGAGTGTAACTCCATAGATAAGGATTCATATCCCAGTCTTCTGTTCCACCACCACCCCATTCACCAGTAAATTGGCTTGCGCCAGCTTGAGAAATAGCGGTATTTGTTAAGTCTTCTGAACCGTGTGCTACGCTACTGGCAACAACATAAGGAACATAATCAATTCCGGAATCTAAATCATACCATTCAGTTCGGCTGCTATAGTCGGCCGCATAATTAGCTCGACTATCTTCCCATAAAAAGTAAGCACTTGTGTCAGTATCCGCTGTAAAGCTAGTCGCGCTACACTCTAGATCAGTGTCATTCATAGGAAAGTGAGCATCGAGTTGAAGCGGAACATCATCTGGTAAAAGATATACATCTAAGTGATCACAGGCACCATCGGCGTAAGCACCCCAAGTCACGGTAACGTCATAGGCATCGACACCATATTGTACCGTGTCTTCATCGACTAAGCTTATGCCCGTTACCCCTTCAGGAGCAGTACCAGCGGTCATTGCGGGAGGAGTTAAAGTTGCATCAGCATTTCCAGCCAAATCTTTGACAGTAGCGGCTGGATCAAAGGTTGCTCCAACAACATCCAACACAATATCTGTCAAACAAACTTCAACAATATTTGGCGCATTCCATCGCAACATTACTGGTGGAAAGGCCGTAGTATCACTATTAGGTATATTAGTATGGAAACTAGCAGAACTAATAGTGTCTTGGTCAATTGCTTCACTAAATATAAAGTCAGCACAATCTCCTACAGTAGAGTATAGTCCATTACTATCTCCATCATTAAAAATAACTGCATCAAGAGTTGGGCCGGTAAGATCAAGATCTTCTTCACCCCAAACCCAGTTGTAATCTGCTAAAGGAACATTGTATTCGATCATATCGCCACTTATCATGTCTACGTTTGCACCAAGAGTAAGCGTAAGCGTGTCATTGGTTAAATTTGTAGTGGAAAGGGCGAGCGTGGCGTCATCACCGGCCGTGCGGTAGTTCCAGTTTTCATCACGAGCCCAAACATACCAATCAATCTCATTGGATGTAACTCCGTTCCAAGTGATATCTTGAAGACTAGTACTGAAAATTAATTCTAGCGTGTCGCCGTTGGTTAAGGAACCATCAAGAGCTTTAAGACTTATAAGTTCTGCATTACTATCTCCCCATTCATCATCATCGGTAAGGGTGATGGTAGCAGCGTTAACTGCTGAGTTAGTAGGACTTGTAACTGAGGTAGTGACCCCATTAGCTTGAAAGCTCATATTAAAGGCGTCACCGTCAGTAATAGTGGGATTAGTCTGGATCCCAATCATATAAACATCCCCAGCTGTAATTGTTTCAGGCATTAAAGGGACTAAAGCTAAGGTGTTAGAATTGTAAATAGGGTTGTTTAAAGCAATAAATTCATCATCCCAAGGATCAATCATGCTGGCCATACCCATTGTGGCGTTATCCTTAAAAAGTACTACTCCACTCATATCACTATAACCATCTAGATCTGCTAAAACACTAGAGTTTACACTTGCATTGTCCCAAGTAGGATTACCACTTTCAGCGCCAAAACCAATATCTATTTGGTTTAAAGTTTGACCATCTTCATCCGCGCCCATGGTAATAGCAAAAACTGTTTCAATTGGGCTACCGCTATTTGTTGAGAAACCTGCTTCTCCGTACAATCCGATACCTGAGGCGATACTAAAAGTACTGCCTTGCGCCTCGGAAACCGAAGAGTTAAAGGGCGTTACTGCTAAAAACATCGTTGTTAGCAACGCCGTGATTCCAAGCCACGCCACAATGTGGTGGTGAAGTTGGAAGTGTGTTTGTTTTTTCATTTTGTTTGAGGTTAAAAAATTTGTTTTTACTGTTTGATTAGGAAATAAAAAGCCTGGGGAGTTCCCAGGGGAAAATAATTAATCCACCCGTTAACCGGGTGGTTTGTTTTTTTCAGGTTGGTTTTGGTTTTTGTGCATAATTTGGCGCCTTTTGCAATGATATATAATAACATAATTAAATACTTAACGCAAGCAAAAAGTTAAGGTTAGGCACCCTGGAAAGTCTAAGGAAACTGGCACCCCGGAGAGGATTCGAACCTCTGACCTACGGCTTAGAAGGCCGTCGCTCTATCCAGCTGAGCTACCGGGGCAAGTTCTGGCGTATTATACCGCTATATGGGCGCATAAATCCACTCATAAAAAATCGCTACTTCTATCAAGAAAGCTAACCCATTGTTAATCATATGAAAACAAATTGGCGTCCAAATAGATCCAGTTCTTTCAAAAAGCCAACTCAACAATAAGCCAAGAATAAAAATAGGAATAAAAATCTGAAATTCAAAGTGGAACAGAGTAAAAATTAAAGCTGAGCCAATCCCTCCCCCCACAGCATTGGTGTATTTTTTGAAAATTTGCTGAACATAACCCCGAAAAAAGAGCTCTTCAATTAAGGGGGCGATAAAAATAATAATAATTCCTCCCAAAACAATACTTACAGGATTGCTGCCAAATAATGGAATGTGTGAAAGTTGTTCTCCATAACCAGGAATTTCGGTTTGAAAACTCATTTTGATCTGAAAGAAAACCGCACTAATCAAATAATAAAACAAATACCCCTGCGCAATACGGACTAGAATTTTTTTAACAGCTATTTTGTGAAACCCAAATAAAGTCCAATCACTTTTGTGTTTAAGTTTTGTAAATAGAAAAAGCGGCGCTAAAAGAGTTATGCTTTGGGCAACATAAAGAATCCCAGTTATGGTTTCTTGGGGCCAGTGCCCAAATATCGCTCCATCACTAAAAACATAATCCGCCACTGATAAAACCACGATCATTAGAGCCGCGATTAGTACAAACACCTGGAAAAGATCAGATATCGTCCAAGGAGGAGCTGTCCAAGCTTTGGTCGCGCTAGGCATTTTTAAAAAATTGAGGTATCTTCGTGTTGAAATTCGACTAGCATTGTATCCTATGGCTGTCCATTCTGCCAACTTCGCAACTTCTGATGATTCGCCGGAGCGAACGCTCTCACCCGAGCCGCTCTGCGATCCTCATGAACAACAGGAAAACAAACTACGCCCTGATGTTCTTGATGAATACGTCGGACAACCGGAAATTAAGCGAAACTTGTCGGTTTTTATGGAAGCTTCAAAAAAGCGTGAAGAAGCTTTGGAGCATGTTTTAATTCACGGACCTCCCGGACTTGGCAAAACCACTCTGGCGCATATTATTGCTCGTGAAATGAAGGCTAATATTCGGGTTACTTCTGGGCCGGCTCTGGAACGCCAAGGTGACATTGCCGCGATTATTACTAATCTGCAGGACGGTGATGTTCTTTTTATTGATGAAATTCATCGGTTGCGCCCAATTGTAGAAGAGACTTTGTATACGGCGATGGAAGATTTTGCGATTGATATTATTTTGGGGAAAGGAGCCTCGGCTCGTTCGATGCGATTGAGCTTGCCTCGCTTTACTTTGATTGGGGCAACAACGAAATTAAGCTTGATCTCCTCCCCTCTTCGAGATCGTTTTGGTCATGTTTTTCGACTTAATTTTTATTCTCAAGGTGAAATAGAACAGATCGTGCAACGTTCATCCAAAATTCTCGAAACAAAAATCAATAGCGGGGCCACCAAGCGCTTAGCTCTTTCGGCGCGACAGACTCCCCGTATTGCTAATCGCCTTTTGCGCCGCGTCCGTGATTTTGCGGCTGTTAATGATAATGATTTTATTTCTGAAGAGTTGGTTGAAAAAGCTCTTAAAAAAATGGGGATCGACGAATTGGGACTCGATGATATGGACCGCTACTTGATGCTACTTATTGTTGAAAAATTCCAAGGTGGGCCGGTGGGTTTATCTACTTTGGCCGCGGCTACTCATGAAGAATCGCAAACCATTGAGGATATTTATGAACCTTATCTGTTAAAACAGGGTTTTTTGGAGCGAACAGCTCGTGGTCGCGCCGTAACACCGCGTGGTTATCAACATTTAGGACTTGCTCCCCCAGCTAAATCTAAACTTTTTTAATTTTTTAATTTTACAATAAATATGAAACGGCTTATTCCTTATCTAATTTTGCTAGTTGTAGGTGGTTTTCTGTTTGGTTGCCTTCCTTTTACCGAAGACAACTCAACCCAAGAGGATATTGCTTATGAATTTGTAACTTATGAAGGCTTACTACAATCACTCGGAAGCGTTAAATTTAATCCAGATGCTACTCATCTTTTGCGACTTGATGATGATTCACTGCTTTATGTTTATAGTGATTTTTATAATCTTTGGGACACTATTCATTTAAATCAATCCGTAGAAGTTAGTGGGCTATTAATCCCCGGAGTAGAAGACGATGACAAAGCTGTGCTTGCCATTGAACAATTGACGGTTTTGGAGGAAGAAGAAGAGGAGGAAACCATTGAAATAAATATGGAAACCTACACGAGTGAAAGTTTAGGATTTGCGATTGGTTATCAGTCAGATTGGGAAATCGAAGAACACACTTCAGCCGTAGAATTTACTGCTCCCCAACCGGAAGATGCCGAAGAATTTGTGGAAACTGATTTAATTCAAGTTAGTTCTCTTCTGAACAAAGAAGGCTTGGGACTAGAAGAATGGGTGTTGGCTTATCAAGACTTAGATCTCCCCTACACCAAAAGTGTGATTAGCCCAGATCAAATCGAAGCAATTAAGATTGTGGATGGTAATTCTTTGCTTTATTACGTGGCTGGCGGTGAGCGAACTTATATGATCATGCACCTTAAAAAGCAGGATGATTTTGAACTGGCTTACAGTAATTTATTTAATGAAGTTTTGCTTTCGTTTGATTTGTTAGAAGATGGGGCTCGAGCCGAAGAGGAAGTAGTTACCGAGGAAGTGGTCGAGGAGACTGAGGTTGTGGATGAGGTTGATGAGGTTGTGGATGAGGTTGATGAGGTGGTCGACGAGGTGGATGAAGTGGATGTCGCCACGGACGAGGAAACTGATTATGAAACAGTTATCTCCTCATTAGCCGATGGCGATGTGACACTAGTTCGATATGAATTTGTGGAACCAGATTATATTTATATGGTTTATTATTCGAATGATGGCGCTCTGCAACGAGACCTTTTAAGAAACCTGGGTGGTGGTGATTTTGAGGTACTGGCGACTTTTGATGAAGGGTCAGTAACAGATTGGGTATTGACTTCTGGGGTTGATGAAGCCAAGGGTCAGGAATTCACAACCATTAACGCTGACACTGGAGAAAGCATGGTGGTTTTAGAAGGATATCGTGCTCTGGAAAGCGCTACCTTACAGTTTCAAATGCAGTACCCTTCTAGTTGGTACTACAGTCGCGCTGGTAGTTATTTTTATTTTAGTAATGAGCCGGCTGACGCCACAAATGCTTTGGTTACTTTAGAAATAAAAGAGGAAACGGTTTCTGTTTTGAAAACTTGGAATTCGTCAGGTGTTTTCTTGGCTGATGTCCCGCGCGATGATGAATCTAGTTATCGTCTTAGTGGTGATTCTGAGTACCAAAGTCAAATTGAAACAATGGCAGGATCGATTCAGTCAACTTAGTTTTCCCCTTTCCCCAGCCAAAACTTGGACCTTCTGTTTGTGATTGACTTTAGCGCGTTAGCACTGTAGAGTTTAGAGTGCTAATTATCAGGTGGTAGCTACACACTATTCTTCAAATTTAAGCAAGCCCTAAACCGTGCTATTCCGACCCAAAATGTGTTATAATTTGTGGAAATTAATTCCTAACTTTTAATTCTTCATGGCTAAAGATAAGGACGACAGTCGATTCGAGAAATTCACCAAAGAGGCTAAACAAGCCTTGGTTGTAGCACAAGAAGTTGCCAAAAAAACGCAAACTAATTATGTGGGCACTGAACACGTTTTAATTGGAATTTTAAGTCAGCCAAACTCTCTCGGGGCTTCGATTTTAATGAATTTTGGAGTTTCCCTAGATAATGTAAATCTTGTTCTTAAAACAGTTGGTCGAACGACTAGCTCTTCTAAATCAGGATCTAGCGCTGGCGGGCTTAGTGGTTTTGCTAAAAAAGTTATTGAGGACGCTGTAAAATGTGCTCAAGGTCATAATCACATGTTTGTCGGGACTGAACACCTTCTTTTTGCCTTAGTTGGCCAAGAAAATACCGCGGCCACCGTAATTTTAGAAAACATGAAGGTTCGTCCTAATGCTATTCAATCTGAAATCGAAAATGCCTTTGAAAATTTAAAACGAAATCAAAAAAGTTACCCAGCCACGGAAGGTGGCGGCTTTCAAGGAGCTGATCCTTCGGGGCAAATGAATCCACTCGAATTCTTTTTAAGTGGACTTCAGGGAGTAATGGCTGGCGGCGAAAAAGAAACCGGTTTTTCTAAACAAGGAGATAAGTCCAAGACTCCGGCTTTGGATTATTTTACCGAAGATTTGGTGGCGAAATGCCGAAAAGGTAAGACTGATCCGATTATTGGTCGCGAAAAGGAGATTGAACGAACGATTAGTATTTTACAGAGAAAAACTAAAAACAACCCGGTCTTAATTGGTGAGCCAGGCGTTGGTAAAACCGCGGTTGTCGAAGGATTAGCCCAAGCAATTGTGATGGAACGTGTTCCAGATTCTATGCTTGATAAGCGCATTCTCGCACTTTCCATGGCCTCTATTGTCGCCGGAACTAAATATCGTGGAGAATTTGAGGAACGTCTTAAACAAATCATTGACGAAGCTGCTACCCAGGAAAATGTTATTCTTTTAATTGATGAAGTTCATACCGTGGTTGGAGCGGGATCAGCGGAAGGTAGTTTAGACGCTGCCAACATCCTAAAACCTGCTCTTTCTCGAGGTGATATTCGAATTGTGGGAGCTACAACGACTAATGAATACCGCAAGCATATTGAAAACGACAGTGCGCTTGAGCGCCGTTTTCAAACTGTTATGATCGATGAACCAACTGAAGATGAGACTTTGCAAATTATGCAGGGTCTTAAAGAGGCTTTTGAAGAGCATCATAGTTTAGTTATTAGTGATGAAGCTTTGGAAGCGGCGGTTCGTTTATCAAAACGTTATGTAAATGACCGTTTCCTACCTGATAAGGCGATTGATTTGATGGATGAAGCCTCTTCATTAAAAGGAATGAAAGTAAAGACTGATGATTCTAATGCGGTGGGGAAATTCCAAAAACAACTTAATAAGATTATTCAAACCAAAGAAGAAGCTGTTTCGAAACAAGATTATGAACAGGCAGCGAATTTGCGTACCGAAGAATTGCAAATAATGGAAAAAATTGAAGCTGCTCGCCGGATAAAAGTTCCGAAAGAGCTTCGGGGATGTATTGATGCTGAAGATATTGCCCAGGTTTTATCAAAAAGCACGGGGATCCCGACTACTAAGCTGATGAAAGATGACATTGATCGTCTTAAAAATATTGAGCAACTACTCAAGCGTCGCATTGTTGGTCAAGAGGAAGCAATTGAATCTGTTTCCAAAGCAATTCGTCGTTCCCGAATGGGGGTCGGAGCGCCGCACCGCCCGATTGCGTCTTTTATTTTTATGGGCCCAACTGGTGTTGGTAAAACTGAGCTGGTGAAATCCTTAGCTCGTGAGGTTTATAATGATGAAGAGGCGTTGGTTAAAATTGATATGAGTGAATTCATGGAGCGTCATAATGCTTCTCGATTAACAGGAACGACTGCTGGTTATGTTGGTTATGATGATGGTGGTCAGCTTACGGAAATGATTAGACGTAAACCTTACTCGGTTGTGCTATTTGATGAGGTAGAAAAAGCTCACCCGGATGTTATGAACATGCTTCTTCAAATCTTAGAAGATGGCTCTTTAACAGATGGGAAAGGTCGTAAAGTAGATTTCAAAAACACAATTATTGTTTTAACTACAAACATTGGTGCTAGGCAACTCACGGAGTCGGCTGGACCAATTGGCTTTACCTTAGAAGAAGATGAACTCAAACGAGCAGAACAAGGATTTAACGACAAAAAAGAAGATATTCTAAAAGAATTAAAAGATCATTTCCGACCAGAATTCTTAAATCGTCTGGATAAAATTATTGTGTTCCACCCACTTACCCATGATCATTTAAAAGCGATTGTAAGACTACAAATTACAGATTTAGAAGAACGCTTAAAAGATAAAAAGATTTCTCTTAAATTTTCCCCAGGAGCTCTCGATCTACTTGCCAAATTAAGCTATGACCCAGACTATGGGGCGCGGCCCGCTAGACGAGTGATCCAAGATCGCATTGAGGATGTTCTAGCGGAAAAACTTTTGAACGGAAAATTCAAAGAAGGCGATAAAGTAAAAATCATCAAAAAGGGCACTGAATTGGAAATGAAAAAAAGTTAACTTGCACATAAGGTAGAACTCCCTTATAATCCACGCGTTCTAAGTTAAGTGCAATCAAGGTAGCAAGGACACTTAGTTTAAGAACTATTACTTTTTTAATCCTTGCTCCAATAAGCTTTATGGCTGCAACTCAAACCATACCTATGGATGAGCTTCTCAAGAGCTCGCCCCAGATGATTATCCCCAATCCTGGGGAGCTTTTAGAAGGATCTGTTATTTCGGTTTCTAAACACCGAATTTTAGTTGATATTGGCGGTGTTAATACTGGTATTATCAGTGGTCGCGAGACGAAAGATAGTTTGAATACTATTAAAGAACTTGCTCCTGGTGATGCTGTTTTCTCTTGCGTACTTGAATCAGAAAATGAAGATGGTTTTGTGCTGCTTTCATTGCGAAAAGCCAGTCAAGAACGGGCTTGGAAACGATTTGAAGGAGCTCATAACGATGATGAAGTGGTTGATGTTAAACCAACCGAAGCTAATAAAGGTGGCCTGTTACTAGAAGTGGATGGAATCAAAGGATTTATTCCTGTTTCACAGTTGGCGCCTCTCCATTATCCGCGTGTAAATGGAGCAGATGCTAATCTCATTTTGCAAAAACTCAAAAAACTAGTTGGAGTTTCTCTTTCTGTAAAAATTATTAACTTAGACAAAGACAGTGGAAAGTTAATTCTTTCGGAAAGAGCGGCTTTTCAAGAAGATCGTAAAAAGGCTCTCAAAAATATTGCTATTGGTTCTACGGTTAAAGGAAGGATCAGTGGTGTGGTTAATTTTGGGATTTTTGTGGCTTTTGAAGGTTTGGAAGGTTTGGTTCATATCTCTGAAATTGCTTGGGGACATGTTAAAAACCCTTCTGATCATGGCAAGGTCGGCGATGAAGTTGAAGTTAAAATTATTGGGATTGAAGGAGATAAAATTTCTCTTAGCATGAAACGTCTAATGGATGATCCTTGGGCTGATGCCGCTAAAAAGTTCAAAATCGGCACAGTTGTTAAGGGAGAAATTACTCGTTTAGCGCCGTTTGGTGCTTTTATGAAGTTAACCGATGATATTAACGGTCTTATTCATCTTTCCGAAATTGTTCATGAGGATGGTAAACCAGTAAATGAACCTAGTGAAGCTCTGGCTGTTGGCGAAAAAGTTGAAGTTAAAGTGATTGATGTGAATTTAGATGAACACCGAATTGGGCTTAGTCTAAAAGAGCTTAATGAAAAAGCCATGGCCGCCTCTAAAAAGAGTGAGAAGAGTGACGAGGCTGAGGAGGC
Organism: uncultured Candidatus Peribacteria bacterium; assembly: GCA_964473745.1. Taxonomy (GTDB): domain Bacteria; phylum Patescibacteriota; class Gracilibacteria; order UBA1369; family UBA12473; genus JABJMC01. The sequence goes on along the minus strand of CAYYQE010000002.1, from coordinate 33,168 downwards.
TAAGGAGCCCGAAGCTGAGGCTGAAGAAGCGGAAGAGCCGGCTGAAGACAAAGAATAATTTTCTTGTTATGAACTCGACCCCTTTGCGTCGTTGCACGGGTTGCTTCCAAGAATTCCCTCAGCGGGAATTGATTCGAGTTGTCAAAACAAATAAAGGGCAGTTTTTGGTGGAGTTCCCGCAAAAAAGCCAAAAAACTCCTGGAAGAGGGGCTTATTTATGTGCCAATGAAGCTTGTTTGCAGAAGGCACTCAAGCAAAAGGGGCGCAAATGTTGTCCCCTACAGTTTTGGTTAGGAATTGCTATCCCAGAAACGATTGTGAAAGAATTGCAACAACTTACGCTTAAAAAGGATTCTTAAATTTGTTATGGTTCAAGGGTGGAAATTTTAAAAACCCTTAACCCCGCCCAAAAACAAGCAGTCACTCATAAAGAGGGTCCTCTTTTAATTATTGCGGGTGCTGGTACGGGGAAAACTCGGGTTTTAACACATCGGTTTTGTTATTTAACTCAAGAAGAGGGTGTTGATCCAGAGTCAATTTTGGCTCTAACTTTTACTGAAAAAGCGACTTTGGAGATGCAAGAACGCTTGGATGTGTTACTCCCCTATGGCTATTCGGAACTTTGGGTAAAAACATTTCATGGTTTTTGTGATGCGGTTTTACGGGAACGAGGTCTGGAATTAGGACTTGATACGGCCTACAAAATTCTCACCCAAACCGATGCGCTGCTTTTTTTAAAAAAGCACCTTTTTTCGTTTGAGCTAAATTATTACCGGCCCTTAGGGAATCCCCTGCGGTTTTTAGCCGCTTTAACGTCCCATTTTGGTCATTTAAGAGATGAAATGGTGTCTCCGGAAAGCTACTTAACTTACGCCAAAGAGCAAGTTAAAACAGCGGAATCAACTGAAGACAAAGAGGAGGCTTTTAAAATGTTGGAATTAGCAACCGCTTATAAACACTACGATGAATTATTGCTAAAAGAAGGAGTGATTGATTTTGCTACCCTAAATTATTTAACGCTCCGCCTTTTCACAGAACATCCCAGTGTTTTAAAAGAATATCAAAACCGATTTCAATACTTGTTGGTGGATGAATATCAAGACACTAATACTGCTCAAAACCGGCTTGTTGAATTGCTGGCACAAAAACATAAAAACGTAATGGTGGTTGGTGATGATGACCAAAGTATTTATAAATGGCGAGGAGCCTCGCTAACTAATATTTTGCAGTTTGAAAAACGCTTCCCAGAGGCTAAAAAAATTGTTTTAACAGAGAACTATCGCTCAACTCAGAACATTTTGGATATGAGTTATGAGATCATTCAACATAACAATCCTTTTCGATTGGAAGATCGCGAGCAAATCAATAAACGTCTAACTTCTAAAGTTGAAGGGACTCCTCAAAAACCACATATAATCCATTTTGATGATTACCAGCAAGAGGTTGGGTTTGTAACTGAACATATCCAGCGTTATATCAGTGAAAATAAAGACATTTCTTACAAAGATGTGGCGATTTTGGTACGCGCCACAGCTCATGCTCTGCCTTTTTTGGATGGATTAACTCAGGCTAAAATTCCAACTTATTTTTCGGGTGCTCAGGGACTTTATCAGCGACCGGAAATCAAAGATTTGGTAGCAGTTTTACGAGCTTTAGCGAAACCATTTGATGATATTGCTTTGTTTCGAGTTGTTTCAATGCCGGTTTTCAGGTTTGAAGATGAGTATCTTTTAGGGATTTTGCAAAAGGCTCGAACCACCTCTACTCCCCTTTTGCAAGCATTTCGCCAAGCTCAAAAAACACCTGACTTATTTACCGCAAAAGACGGTTCTTTAGAAGAATTTTTAAACCTTTTTGACCAACTACAGCGAGGAATTAAGGAGCAATCAACCAGTCAACTTTTAGGCGTTTTCCTTAAAAAATCTGGCTATTTAGAAGCCCTGCAAACCGATGAGAGCCCGGAGGCGATGGAACGATTGCAAAACATTGCGACTTTATCCCAAATTATACGAACTTTTGAGGAAACGCAGGGATCTTCTCGGTTGTTGGAATGTTTAGACTATTTGGAATCTCGCCAAGAAATGGGTGATCGTTCGGCCCCGCCCGAAGAAGCGCTGGATGCCGACACTGTGAAAGTTTTAACTGTTCACGCGGCTAAAGGGTTGGAATTTGACACCGTGTTTGTGGTGGATTTGGTGCAAAATCGTTTTCCTTCTATAAATCGGCGTGATTCTTTTGAAATCCCGAATGAGCTCCTAACCACGGCTTTTGATCAGGATTCTACACACCTCCACGAAGAAAGAAGGTTGTTTTATGTGGCCTGTACGAGAGCTAGAAAGCATCTTTTTTTAACGGCTAGCAATTTTTATGATGGCAAAAAGCGGTGGAAGCCCTCGATTTTTCTAGATGAAGCTAAAAAAACAGATCACGCGGAGAGCAATCATGCGGAAATTAAGCCAGCTAAATCCTTGAAAATAATTGATTCTCCGGAAGTCCCAGAAGTGATCGATTCTCCGGAATTGCTGGTTCGCTCGCATCGTGCTCTTAGATTGAGTTTTAGTCGGATTAACTCTTTTAAGCGGTGTCCTTTGATGTATAAATTTCAATACATTTACAGATTAGCAGAGCCACTTTCACATGCTTTAAGTTTTGGCTCTAGTGTTCACAATGCTTTGAATGCTTTTTATCAAGAGTTAAAGCAGGGCAAAACTCCTTCTTTGGAGCGGCTACAAGCTATTTATGAAAAATATTGGATTCCCATTGGTTACACTAGCCCGGCGCACTTAAAAGCCCGAAAAGCGCAGGGATTAGAAATTTTGGAACGGTTTTACACCACCCAGGCTGAGGATTGGATTATTCCGTCTTTTTTGGAACGTCCGTTTACCTTGAAAACAAAATCTGGATTATGTGTTTCGGGAAGAATTGACCGCATTGATCGGCTTTCGGATGGCACTTTTGAGGTGATTGACTATAAAACAGGACGGTTAAAAGACCAAAGATTTATTGATAAGGACTTACAGCTTTCAATTTATGCTCTGGCTTGTCAGGATGCTCTTAAAATTCCTGTTTCAAAACTTTCCCTCTACTATTTAGAGGATAATAAAAAAATCTCTACGGTTCGTTCGGTGGATACGCTTGAGAAAACTAAAAATGAATTAGAAACAATTGCACAGACAATTGGAACTTCTAAGTTTGAGCCTGTTCCTTCGCCCATGATCTGTAAATATTGTGATTACCGTTTGATTTGCAATAAAGCAGCCGCATAAAAAAACTCCCTAAGAACAGTCACCAACACTGGATCATTTCATAAATAAAATCCATGAAATGAAGGATAAGAGTTTTCAGAAACGCAAAGCGAAAATGAAAGCCCTAGTTCCCTAGGGTAGCTGAGTATGAAAGGAAAAACCGATCACGCTCAAGCCATCCTATCTGGCCCAAATCTCTATTAATGGCGTATTGCCCCTAACCAAAAACGAGGAAACGGCGGTAAGATGCAACGTCGGGAGCAGCATCTTAGACGGCGGCTATCTGTTCTCAGAGAGGAAACTGCCTTAGGAAGCCAATGATAACGCGATATCACCCACTTTCTAAAGCAGATTTCTCTCTAAGACTCTTGGAATTTCAATGATCAGATTACCTAATGATAACATTTTAAGAACCCTTAGTCAAGTCTTTTTGGGGTTTTTATCTTTAACCAGGCTCATGTAATATAATTTTACCTATGGAGATCTTTCTTATTATTTTTTCAATTGTGGCGACCGGAGCGGTTCTTTATCTACTGTTATCACGCCAGCAAACTCCCACTGACCCGCGGCTCGATCAAATGAGTCAGCAATTTAGTCAGACAACACAAACCATGCTGCAGCAGTTGAACGCTGTATCAAGTATTTTGGATGAACGACTAAAAGAAGGAGCTCGCATAAATGAACGAGCTCATCGTAGCGTTGGCGAACGACTAGACACGGCAGCAAAGGCTGTTACCCAGGTTACTTCTCGCCTTTCATCGCTCGAAGAGTCTAATAAAAAGATCTATGAAGTTGGAAAAGATATTTCCAGTCTTCAAGAAATTCTTAAGGCCCCTAAACTCCGTGGAAATTTAGGTGAATTTTTCTTAGGTGATTTGCTTTCCCAAATTTTCCCAAAAGAAAACTTTACCTTGCAATACAAGTTTAAAACCGGAGCAATGGTTGATGCCGTCATTCAATTGCGCGACAAAATGATGGTACCAGTAGACGCCAAGTTTCCGCTAGAAAATTTCAAACGAGTTATAGAGGCTAAAGATGACGAAGACACACAGCGAAAAGCTAAAAAATTGTTTACAACTGATGTTCGCAAACATATTGATGATATTGCGGCCAAGTATATTCTTCCGGATGAAGGAACTTTTGATTTTGCCTTGATGTATGTACCGGCCGAAAATGTGTATTACGAGGTGATTGTTAAGGATCAAGATGAAAAGAGTATTAGCCAGTATGCTCTTTCCAAGCGGGTAATACCGGTTTCACCAAATAGTTTTTATATTTATCTGCAGGCGATTTTGTTGGGATTACGAGGTTTACAGATTGAAAAAGGAGCCAAAGACATTTTGACTACGCTGGGTCGTTTGCAAACTGATTTTACTAAATTTGGCGAGGACTTCAATTTAGTTGGGACACACTTGGGGCGAGCTCAAAACAGCTATGTCTCTTCGGAAAAGCGCCTTTCTAGATTTCGTGACAAATTGGAAACCATCGAGGGAGGGACGGAAATTCCTAAAAAAATCACCTCTTAAGCTTCTCTTTTCTTTTCCCTTATCATCGGGTAGACTATTCCCGTTATGTCTACACCTTTAGTTCAATTTGCTAAAAAAGTCGGTTTATCTAAGGAGCAATTAATAGCTCGGAGCGCTGCGCTAGGCTTTGATATTGAAGAAGATGCAGACACTTTGGAAGATGATTTGGCAGCACTTTTAGCCGAAGAATTTAACAAAGAAGTTAGTGATAAAGCGGACGCTTACGATGAAATAGTTTCACAAGAGATGGAAAAAGAGCTAATTAAAAAACAGCGTAAAAAAACAGCGGGGCGCCACACGGATAAAGTCAAAACTGATGACGCCGAAGAAAAAGCCCAGGTTAAAAAAGGGATAATCGAAATCCCTGATTTTATTCCAGTTAAAGAATTTGCGGAAAAGATTGGTATTAGTCCGGTACGAATTATTGGCGAACTGATGAAAAACGGAATTTTGGCTAACATTAACCAACCCGTGGATTACGAAACTGCTCATATTTTGGCCGAAGATTTGGGAGTGAAAATTGTGCGTAAACATGCCGCCGCGGAATCCGAGGATATTATGAAAGGAGATTTAGAAAAACTATTACAGGAAGATGAGGCAGCCAACCTAAAAACTCGCCCCCCGGTCGTAACAGTAATGGGGCATGTTGACCATGGGAAAACGAAATTATTGGACACTATTCGAGATGCCAATGTGGTAGACACTGAGTCGGGCGGAATCACGCAACATATTGGTGCGTATCAGGTTGAAAAGAATGGTCATCAAATTACTTTTTTAGATACTCCGGGGCACGAAGCTTTTACGGCTATGCGAGCACGTGGAGCCCGCGTTACGGATGTTGCTATTTTGGTGGTTGCTTCTGATGAAGGAGTTAAACCGCAAACAATCGAGGCTATTAATCACGCTAAAGAAGCAAAAGTGCCGATTATTGTGGCGATTAACAAAATGGACAAACCAAATGCCAATCCGGACAAAGTAAAAGGTGAATTAGCTGAACACGAACTAATCCCCGAAGAATGGGGCGGAGACACGGTCATGGTTCCGATTTCTGCTCTTAAAAACGAAGGGATCGACAAACTATTAGATATGATTTTAGTGGTCGCGGAATTACAGGATTTGAAAGCGAACTCCAAACGTCCAGCCGTAGGAACGGTTGTCGAAGCTCATCTTGACCCGAATCTAGGGCCCGTGGCCACGGTTTTGATTAATACTGGAACCTTAAAAGTGATGGATCCGGTGATTGTAGGAGCAACTCACGGAAAAATTAAATTAATGCAAAACCATCTTGGAAAACGTTTTCAAAAAATTGGTCCGTCAGGCACAGCCTTGGTTGCTGGTCTTTCGAAAACACCGCAAGCTGGCGATATTTTGCAAGTAATTAGTAATGAACGAATGGCTCGCCAAAAAGCCGAAGAGGTTTCCACTTTAATTAAAGAGGGGAAAATCCAGAATATGGGGATGGGCCTAGGTGAAATAGTAGAACAGATCAAAGAAGGTCAGCTCAAAACGGTTAAGGTGGTTTTAAAAGCGGATACAAATGGTTCACTCGAAGCAATTAAACAAAGTATTGCCAAGGAACTTAAATCTAGTGATGTGGCCGTGAAAGTAATTCATTCGGGCGTTGGGAATGTTACCGAGTCTGATGTAATGATGGCCGCGGCTAGTCATGGAGTAGTAATCGGATTTCATACCGGGGTGTCACCTCAGGTCAATCGGCTGGCGGAACGGCACCACACTGAAGTTTCGGTTTATAAAGTAATTTATGAGCTTATTGATGATCTCCGAAAAATTCTTTCTGGTCTTTTGGAACCTGAAACTGTGGTAGTTGAGCTTGGAAAAGCCAAGATTCTTCAAATTTTCTTTACTGGCAAAAACGAGATGGTGGCCGGGTGCAAAATTACCGCCGGAAAAGTTGAAGTGAATGCTGACATTAATGTTTTCCGAGATAAGGAACAAATCGGAATTGGGAAAGCAGTTGGCCTAAAACTAGTAAATGAAGATGTGAAGGAGATTGAAAAAGGATCGGAATGCGGAATTCGCTATAAAGGTAAAATCAAACTCCAAGAAGGAGATATCTTTGAATTTTCTAAAGAGGAAACTCGTCATAAAACCCTTTAATTATGTCTTCTCAAATCGCAGTTACCGGCTCATTAGCTTACGATTATATTTCTAGTTATGAGCGCCCTTTCGAAAAAGTACTTTTGCCAGATAAATTAGCTGAACTTAGTGTTTGTTTTTTGGTTCATGATAAGGTTCGACATTTTGGTGGAACCGGAGGAAATATTGCTTATAATTTAGCTCTTTTGGAAGAATCAGCCACCTTGGTGGCGGCCGTGGGATATGATTTTGGGGATTATAAAAAATGGTTATCTGAAAAAAACGTGGATCTGAAAAATATAAAAGTTTTTTCTAAGGTCCCAACTGCCTCGGCGACAATTATGACTGATCCAAAAGGTCATCAAATTGCTCAATTCCATCCAGGGGCAATGAGTGCCGATGAACCGATTAATACTGAGGATGCTTTTAAGGAGGTAAAGGCAATTATTATTGCTCCTGATGATTCCGGACGAGTGATGCAATATATCCGAGAGGCTAAGTCGGCTGGGACACCTTATTTCTTTGATCCGGGGCAAAATATGCCTATTTTCACGCCCGAGCAATTACACGAAGCAATTGACGGAGCCGAGGGGCTTTTCTTGAATGATTATGAGCTCGAGATGTTTAAAAAGAGAACTCATTTGGATTTAGTAGATATCTTGGAAAAAGTTAAACTCCTTATTGTCACCCGTGGCAAAGAAGGATCTGAAATTTACACGCCAGAAACTAGTGCTCTTTCACCTATTAAAGTGCCGGTTGCGGTTGCTCGAGAAATGGTTGACCCCACCGGATGTGGTGATGGCTATCGAGCTGGTTTTCTAAAAGGATATGTTGAAGGTCGGGAGCTAAAAGCTTGTGGGCGCATGGGAGCCTTGATGGCCACTTATGTTGTTGAAAATATTGGAACGCAAAATCATCACCCAAGCTATGAAGAGTTTGTGAATCGTTACGAAGAAACTTTTGGGGCGCAACTTAGATAGGCTCTTTTTAGATTTTCGTAAGATAAATTATCTAAGCTGATAATGGGATTTTCGGGATCTAAATCTTTAGCAAGAGCAACTACTTTTTCCATGTAGGCCAAACCAATGAAAGGTGTTGCGGCAAGGTGAGCAAAAAGAAGACTGTGCAAGCGCATGCCGATAACCATTTCTGCTTGGGCCATAGTTTCTAAAACTTCATTTTCATTTTTGTAATCTTTCCAAATTTCAGATGAATTCCTTACCCCTTCTTGATCAAATATTTTACTCAGCAAATCCGTGTCTTTTTTGTTGTTCTTTTCAAAGGGTATTCCAACCATATATTTACCTTGTTCAACACAGAGGTATTGAACAAATTTTTTGAGCGATTCTGTGGTCTGATTATGGTGCTTTTCCCAAAACCGTGGCGCCAGGATTATGGTGTTTTTGGGGAACTCTTTAGTTGCTTTTGTAGGGTTTAAAGTGAGGTGTAGAGCAGGATCTTTTACTAATTGAGCTCCTTTAATCCCGAGTGAATCTAGCCATTCTAAGGAAAGATTATCTCGGACGCTCAGTGCTTGGGCACGCTGCAAAAGAGATTTGGCCCACTTTTTAGCCCATTTTGAGTTTAGGGGACCAATTCCATTGGCATAAAATTCAACTTTTTTCCCATATTTAAAAGCTGCTTTTAACTGTTTTCCCCAAACAAACATCGAGGCGCGCGGCTCATCAGTTAGCAGGGTTCCCCCACCTAAAATAAAGCGATCGCAATTTGAAATAGCTTCTTTAGTTTTGTTTAATTCAGCTCGATATTTGGGAATGAACCAGGCCTTTAAGCGGGACCGCAGGCCGCTGGGTAATCTGTTAATAGTCTTTACTCCAAATTCTTGGTGTGTCTGGATGGGATTGACGCTCATTACAATTAGGTTTTTTTCTGTTCCCCACAGGTTTAAAAGGCCCCTTAAAACAGCCTCGTCTCCTAAATTCCCAGCTCCATAATTGCCACAAATGATCCAGGTTGGTTTGGTCATATAGAATTAGATATGAGGTTGAACAGGCTTAAAACTGCGCCGGTGCCAGGGTGTAATACCATGTTTTTTGAGAGCATTTCGGTGTTTGAGAGTTCCATAACCTTTGTGCTTTTCAAAATGGTAGTGTGGAAATTTTACCCCATACTTACTCATTAGCCTATCCCTCGTTACTTTGGCCAAGATAGAAGCGGCTTTTATACAGCGTATTTTTTGATCTCCTCTAACAACAGAAGTGTGTGATACTGAAAAAGTAAAAGCATCTCGCCCATCTATATAGATATGGTTTGGAAGGGCTGGTAGTGCTTTTAAAGCACGTCTAAAAGCTAATTCAGTGGCTTTTAAGAGGCCGTGGCGGTCAATTTCCTTGTGGGAGGCCTGACCAATCCCCCACTCGGCTCTCTGGGTGATTTTTGCATAAAGCTGCTCCCGCTTAGCTAGAGTTACTTTTTTTGAATCGTTTAAGCCTGGTAAATGAATACCTTTAGGCAAAATTACCGCTGCAGCCACTACTGGCCCAGCCCATGGTCCCCGACCAGCTTCATCCATCCCAGCGATCACTTGTTTTTGGGAGGTCATTCCAATGGTTAGGCAGATTTCTCTTCCTCGGGTTCTTCGGTTGCTGCTTCCGGCTCAGGCGCAACCTCGGGTGTTTCTTCTGGAGTAGTTTCTTCTGGAGCGGCTTCTACTGCTTCGGGTTCTACTTCCGCCGGTTCTTCAACGGCGGCTGGTTCTTCGGCGGCTGGTTCTTCGGCGGCTGGTTCTTCGGCGGCTGGTTCTTCGCCAGCCTCCTCTTTGGCAACCTTTTCTGCCTCTTCAGCTTCTTTGGCGGCCACTACTGCTTCTTGAATTGCTTCTTCGGTTACTTCTTCCTCCTCTGAAAAATCACAACCCAAAAGTTTGGCTTCTTTTAGTCGAGCGCTTTTACCGGTTCGATCCCGCATGAAATATAGTTTTGAACGGCGAATTTTTGAATTTCTAAGTACTTCAATTTTGGCAATATTGCTGGAGTGAACTGGGAAAATCTTTTCTACTCCGACCCCACTGGCAATTTTGCGAACTGTAAAAGTTTTATCTGTTCCGGTGCCGCTGTTTACGGCAATCACTAGCCCCTCAAAAAGCTGGATGCGCTCCTTGGATCCATCTTTAGTTGATTCAACAATTTTTTGATGAACTCGCACCGTATTCCCGGGACGAATTGGTGGGACTCTCTTTTGAAGAGATTTTTGCTGAACGTGCGAAAGTAATTGTTGATTCATGATGGATTTTTTGAGATTTTTTTGAGATTAAGACTGCCCGATTATAGGGAAGCAAGGCATGGTTGTAAAGGCAAATTTTTTTAAGGTTAACTCAAGAAAGAGCGTTTTGAAGCTGATTATGCGCAATCATGTTTTCCGGATCGGTAAGTAAATCCTTGATAAAACGGTCATTACACTTAATTCGATAAATGAAATCTTCCCGAGTTAAAGACGTGTATTTAATTGCTCGATCGGAATTAACCTCTTTATCGAGGAAGCTTTGTAAAACATCTTTGTCCATTTCGCCGACTAATAGTAAATCCACTTCGGAATCTTTTTTAAGAAAAAATCCCGAAAGCAAAAGTAAATCAACTTGCCCCAATTTTAAGATTGCTTCGACTACTTTGGCGTTTTGGTCGGTGCTTTTTAGGATAATACTCTGTAATTCTGATAATAATGGGAATTTGGGATTTACTACGTAGAATTTTTTACGATTTTTCATACGGCTTCTAAGGAGCCCAAATTTCTTCAGATTATCTAGCTCCCTCCGAACAGAATTTATTTGTTCATCAAGTCGCCTGGTAAGCTCGCGAATAAAATATTCCTCCTCGGGATTCGTTAGAAACAGGGTAAGAAGTTTTACGCGAGTCTGTGAAGTGAAAAGGCGCTTTAAGAGCATAGGAACAAGCATCTAGTTGTACACATATTTTGTGCACTATGCAATGAATGTATAAGTTTTGTTTTCGAAAATCAAGAGTTTGTTCGCTTTTTTTATTCACTTTTTATTTTACAGGTTAGGTTCTCTTTCCTTTTTTGTTGACTGAACCTTTTATTTGGGTTCTTGATCTGTATTATTTTTTTGTTCACTTCTGAGCTCTTAGTTAAAAGACTGTATACTTTTATTGATCACCTTCTTTCCTTTATTCAGAAACAAAAACAGCCCTTTTAAAGGGGCTGTTTTCTACGTGTTTTTGTGTGAATTCTAGGCCTCAAAATCTTCATCATCTTCGTCTTCCTCCGGCTCACTCAAAACTGAAGTAGCCAGTAAAGTCAAAAATCCACCGGTAATCATACCGATAATAGCGGCTCCAAATAAAACAAAGGTAGGAGCAATGCTAGAATTCAATTCCCAAAAGAAGAAATTTAGCTGGTTACAAGAAGCTTGAATATTTTCAAACGCCAAAACCAGAACAACAACAAAACTGATGATTGATCCAACGAGGTAAAGGACGCGCATAGTGAGAGGGCTAGATTTTAAGAAAGATATTTTTTGAGGAATCGGTCGAGGCAAATCGCATTATGAATTTGCGCATACCCCTGCTGACCCTTTTCATAGTTGGTGCGGACTTTGTCTTGCTCGGACCGTGGATAACGAACGAGCATTTTCTCAACCTCTTCTTTTATTTCCTTGTCTGTTGGTTCGATTTTTTCAACCTTGTAGAGGTGATTCAGGACAAGTCTTAACGTAACCTGTTTTTCGGCTTGGGAACGCTTGTCTTGCCTGATGTCGCGTTTTTGCTCTTCTAGGTATTTTTCGTATTGATCCCAGGAGAGCCCGCGCGATTCCAACTCCATTTTAGTTCTATCAAGAATAAAGTCAATTTCCTCTTCTATAAGCGCTTCTGGGATATCGACTTTAGCCAGCTTTGTTAGTTCTTCAAAAAACTCGGCTTCGCGCTGTTGCTTTACTTGTTGGTCGCGTTCTTTGGTGAGGTTTTCTTTGACTTCCTCGCGGAACTCGTCTGGCCCCATCTCTTTCCCAGTCATTTTTTTGACCCAATCTTTAGTTATCTCGGGGAGTTCTACTTCTTGGACTTTGTGAAGTTTGATTTTGAATTTAACTTTTTTCCCTTTGAATTTGTCCGAGTGGTAATCCTTTGGGAATTTGATTTCAAATTCTTTTTCTTCGCCAGCCTTCATACCAGTAATTTCTTCTTCAAAGCCTGGGATTAATCCCCCTTCCCCTAATACTACGGGATGATTTTTACTGCTTGTCCCTTCTAAAGGAACATCTCCCTCGGGGTCAAAGCCATCGAAATCTACTTCAACGCGATCCCCTTTTTTGGCGGCCCGTTTAACGTCCGGGTAAGTTGCTCCTTGTTTTCGGAAATAATTAACTACTTCTTCGAGATCTTCTTTGGTTACAGTTGTGTCTTTTTTGGGAACCTTAATCTTTTCATGTCCCGAAATTTTCACTTCTGGAAGAATGGCAACCTTGGCCTCGAACGTAAAAGGATCGTTGGATTTAACGCTAATCTCTGGTCGAGCTACTACTTGAATTTTTTCTTCGATAACAGCCTCAGCATAGAGATGTGGGATAGCCATTTCGAGCCCATGAGCCCGGATCACTTCTTTGCCAACGTGTTTTTCCAAAACGTCTTTGGGAATTTTTCCTTTCCGAAATCCATCAATTTTAACTTCTTTGGAAAGTTCGGCAGCCGCTTGCTTTAAATGCTTGGTTAAGTCCCCTTCGGCGGCTTCGATGGTAATAGTGACAGTTGATTTTTCAGGTTTAGAAACAGTGACTTTCATAAATATAAGATTAAATTGATTTTATGCTACGTGGCTTTAGGAGGTTTGGCAAATGATTTTAGAACAAAACAATTAACTTGACAATGGGTTGCCAATTTTGTAAATTTATGTTAGAATATAGAAGAATAAAAAAACCTATGCAAACATCCGACATAAAACACGGACAGGCGGCTTATGATGCTGCACAGCGTGACCTTCTGGAAGGTGACTGGAGTTTGGAGGGAGTTGCGCCTGGCCAAGCGGAGGCGGACGCAGTTTGGGATCGTATGTCCCAGCCTGATGCTGACGGCGAAATTCCGATAGATTCTATTCGAAAAAGAAATCTTAAAAAAATAACTGCTGTTACCGACCCAATTGCTTATCGGGTTATTTGGGATCGAGAAGCTGCCGCCCTAGAAGCGGAATTTGGAATTATCCACGATATGCCCGAGGCAGAATTGGCGAAAATATTAAAACAAGATCAGGGGAAGGTGAAGGTTATAAATCGTTCGCTAGGGCAAAAACAAAGCCAAATTAGTAAGGAGAGTGTAGCTAGTGGAAAGGCGTTGGATAGAGTAAGGAAAGTTAATGCGTCTGATGCGGCGATGGAGTCTGCGGAAACTGTTGTAAGAGAAGATATTGCTCTAAAGTTAGAGAAATTTGATGCCGATCAGCGAAGAGAGGCCCGGATTACTAAAGGTGAAGCAACTGAAGCTTTAAGAAAATTGGTGTTGGCAGCTAACACCGCTGGAAAGGTATCTATAAACGTTGGCTTAGAGCCTTTAAAAGAAGCGGCTGATACCGCCGAAAATAGAGCAACTATTGCCAAAACCACGGCGGAGGGTCTGGCTGCTGCAACTGAAGCTACAGCCGAGGGCCTTCGAGGTAAGGTTAAGAGAGTACCTCCTTACGATAAAGCTGATATAATTGTTCAAATTAAGGAAGCAGAGGCAATAGCAAAGCTTGCTGATACGGCCCAAAAACAGGCTATAAAGGTTTTGAAAATGACCACTGAAGCTAAAACCGCCGCCTATGCAGTTGAAACCGCAATGCCAGCTGAAGTACCTAAGAAAATTGCCGCGACTAGTAGGCTTGCCGGCGCAGCTTTTAATGTTTCCAAAAAAGAAATACCAACCTCTCCATCCGAAACGGGCATGGCTGCTGTGATGGTCGCGGTAACTAGAATGAATTCAAAAGCGAAAATAACGCAAACTGCTGTGGAGGCACTAGCCAAGTCAACAGCGACGTCTGCGACTGCCGCACGAACTGCAGCTATTACGGCTATTCGAAAAGGGGCAAATCCTGACGTGATAGCAGCAGCCGAGGCTAAAGCAATTGAAGCGGAGGCCTTTGCTGAAATTACTAAGAATCAGGTTAAAACACTGGTGAAAGACGCGGCTACCAAGGCACAAGCCGCTAAAGAAGCGTCTGCTGCCGCTATGACAGCATTTAATGCTAGTTCTGACGCCGAGGCCGAAGTGGTTGCCGCTGAGGTACTAATTACTTCAACAACGGCCGATGCAGCCAAGGCGCGAACCGACGCAACCGACAAACGAGCTGCGGTTGTTACAGCTACAACCCCGGACGTGATAGCAGCCGCTGAGGCCAAAGCGGTTGCCGCTGAAGCATTAGCTAAAACTCTTGAAGAACGAGTTCAGACGCTAGCCAGTGATGCTGCTAAAAAAGAAGCTGAGGCTAAAAAAGCGTTTGATGATCTACAAGCTAAAACTTGGAGCGCTGTCCAGGCCTCTAGTCAGGCTGCTGGGGCAGCCCAGTTAGCCGATGGGGCTATACAAAAAATGGCCAACGAAGTAATTGAGCCAGGTTTGGCCGTTAGAAATTCTTCAACAGCGCTTGTTGCGGCAAAATCAAGCGTGGAGCAAATGGATAAAGTTACTCAAGCGGCAACAACTGTTAGACCTTCTCAAGCAGTGATAAGAAATTTGGTGACAACCTCAACAAATGCCCAGAAAAAAACCCGCCAGGCAGGAGATGCAACCGAAATCCTTGTTAATAGGATGGATATCAGAGCATATGCTGCCAATGAAGCTGTCAATAGACTAACCCAGTCAGGGGCGAGCCCAGCGGTGATAATTATGGCTAAAGCTAAGGCAAAATTAGCCGAAGATATCACCGCGAAAGCAAACGATATTTGGCAACAGACAGAAAAGGCCGCTAGTCAGGCATCACGGGCGAAAAGCGAGGCTGAAGAGGCCCTGCGAATGTTTAACAGGGATCCGAATGACTCTGGAATAGCAACCAGGCTTACGGCTGCTGCACAAGCGGCTAATGCCTCCAAAACAGAGGTTGAAGGTGTTGAATCTAAGATGAAACAGTTTTCGCTGTCCCCTACCCGACAGGCCGATCCAATCATCCCCAAATCCCGTGTATCAGAGCGCGACAAAAAAAATTACACCCTATATCAATGGGTTTTGCGCCACCGAGTTAAGCGTTTCTTCCGTGTAAATATGCAAGGAAGGGAATTTGATCATGCTGACCCTAATAAAGTGCTTACTAACGAAGGGAAAGAGGTTTTCCGAGAAACACTGGTGCGCACTGCTCCACATTTAACAATTTTCCATCCACAGGAAAACTTGAACTGGGTTAATGATGCTAGTCGAGCTGATTTAAGAGATACTTTGCGAGACCTAATGGGAGAAGATTTAATCCCTAAAGACAAAAGTGGGAGCGGAAAAATTGAAGCTACTCCGGATATGATTGCTGTTTTGGCTTATTTAAGACGGCCGACAACTCGACCCGTTCCGGGCAAGCCCCCTCTGGCTCCCGATGAACAACCTCTGGCCCGTTTAAAGGAATTACATACCGAGGCTGTGGGCGGGGACGTAACCAAAGCCGAAGAACGTTTAACCGAAGTTGGAAAATTCTATGAACCTATAAAGAAATTTCGTGATGCGGAAAAACGTAAATTCGACCGCAAAAAAGCAGAAAAATCTCGCCTAATGGCGGAAAGAGAAACTACTTTGAACCGTTATCAACCAGCCGCGGATGCAATTATTAAAATTATTGAAGCTGAAGAAGAACGCTTCACTAAAAAGGGTGAGGTAGACGAGCTTGATGGACGCGCAAAAAAACAAGAGCAAGCTGTCGGAACGCTTCGTGGTCAGATAAGCTCTACTCCGCCACCAGCACCAACTCCTAGTGCGGCCCCTAATGCTACGCCTGACCCACGCGAAGATCTTTTACAAAGACAAGAAAGGGAGCTGCAAGATTTAGAAACTGGACGCGAGTTAGCTCGCACCGTCCGCGCTGAAGAGGTTCGTAAACTTAAAAATAGGATTGGCTATACGAGGCGAAAGATCCAAAAACAAGAAGCAGATCCAAGTGATAATAATCCGAAGCTTCTTCAAGAGAGAAAGGACCGATTCCAAAGATTTGAAAATGAACTTCAACAAGCGGAACAGGATGAACAAGCTGAAATTCGCCGATTTGAAGCCGACAAACTCGCTTTAGAAAAGAGTATCCAAGCTTTAAAAGATGATATTAGCAATAAACCTCCTGCTCCGGCGGCACCTAATCTTATGCCGATGGCTCCCATGGCCGACCCGCGCGAAACACGACTGCAGGCTATGGAAGCGCAACTCCAAACTCTTCAAAGCGAACATCAACAAGCTCAAACTAAATTAGGTCAATTAACCGCCAAGAGTCGTCGCTTAAGAGCTGGTTACACGACCGCCTTTAACCGGCAGATTAACCACGCTGATGCGACTATCAAAGGTCTTTTTTCAGTTGTTAATTCAGGTCCTCTCGCCCTTTCAGCGGTTGCTGATCAGGCGGCCTGGGATGCAGCTATGAAATCTTTGACTGACGCCCCAGCGGCGTTGATGGCGGACCACACAACCCGATTTGCAACCTGGGAAACTGACAAAAGAGCTCTTGATCAAACGCAAATTGATGACCAGAGAAAATTTGATGAGCGCTTTGATCCCACG
Organism: uncultured Candidatus Peribacteria bacterium; assembly: GCA_964473745.1. Lineage (GTDB taxonomy): Bacteria > Patescibacteriota > Gracilibacteria > UBA1369 > UBA12473 > JABJMC01. The sequence goes on along the minus strand of CAYYQE010000002.1, from coordinate 16,617 downwards.
CTAGCTTTTGAAAAATATAAAACTACTGAATTACCTACCGGAACTACCAAAACAGATCTTAAAGACGCTCATTATTTAAATTTCCAACAACTTGAGACTGAATATACGGAAGCCGTGCGAGGGGTGTCTCAGGCCAAAGCGACTCGCCAAGCTCATGCTGGCCGTCCTACGAACAATCTCACCCCCATTGAAACGCTACGTCAGTTACACATGACTGATCCGGAATATATGAAAAAGTTTGGGGATCCAGAAGAAAGGAAATTCCGATCAATGGTTTCGGCTTTGCTGATGGTAAATACCGCCCGAAATCGAGCGGTTTATGCGCGTCGAATCCGTCGTTTAGCGGAAAATGCGTCTACTCCATCGGGAGTTGTGCAATGGGTTCGCGAGCAAAAAGATATTGTTATGGGCAAGGCTCCGCGCAGTTTTGATGAATATCGCATTGACCATTTGTTAACTAATCCAAAATTCCGACAATTAGAAAAATTGCGACTTAACACTCCCCTATCTGAAATAGCGAGCTGGGTAGGCGAAGGCGATACCGCGGTGTTGAGTCTAGAATCACTGCGCGAATTAATTGATGATCATGTGCGGCCATTGGCCATGGATGCTAAAAGTGGGGCTCGTCTACGCTTAAAAGACAGTGCCAAAATTGTGTATTTATTGGAACGGCTCGAGGCTGTTTATTGCACGGCTTTGGTCCGCAAAAAATTAAGTGCACCAAATGCCCCAACAGATAAAGCCGCGTTATTTGCCTCGATGCTTGGTGAACAACTTACCGGTGATGTTAGTGGCAATCCTGGCCATTTTATGACGATTTCCGAGGCCCAGGCCGACCGCGGCGTTCGCCAACCGCTAATTGAAGGTCCGACCGATGGTGATGCGGATGGTGATGGGACTGCGGTAGCCACTACTGGCTGGCGTTCGTGGCTTTCTGCGGATCGTTTATTTAGTTTAGGAAGCTCCTTTGTTACTAACTGGCTTTTGCACCGCCGTAGCCGTCGTGGTCGTGGCAGCAATAATTAACCCCCTCTCATGAAAAAACTTAAAGATTTTATTCGACTGATTATAAAAGACCTAAATTTAGGGAAAATTACGCCTAACATGCAAAAAACCATTGAATTTCGTTTAGAAAAAGTGATTGATAAACAGATTCAAAATGCTTTGGAACAAACCCTAACAGATCAGGACTGGGAAGTTATGAAGACTTATCAAACATCTCACCCAGAGGCCTCTAACGAGGAGGCGCTTAACGTAATAATTGAGAGTCGTCCGGACTTGCAAGACACCCTCGAAGGCGTGCTAGATTCCACTTACAATCAAATGATGATGATGGGAGATGCCGTACATTTGGCAATGGATGAGCCGCCGGAAAAAAAGTAGAGTTTTTTATAACCTGGGCTTGATCTAGAAGCGGTTTTTTGGTATAATTAGTAGATAAAAATAATAAAACCCCAAAATTATGGGTCATGAAGAAACAGAAGAATGTGCTATTGACCTTTCCGCGGTTGAGATGCCAACTGGCTCCAGTGCCGAACTTGAAAAACTTAAAGAAAGTGTGGAATCGAATCTTTCGGGACGCGATTTAGACCGAATCCTAGAATACTGCCGAAACCAAACAATTGATTTTGAGGGATGGTCATCTAACCCTTTGAGCAGCGATCATTTAGATGAAATTGAAAGAACCTTTTCTACGGTGGAACCGGGAGTGAAATTGCTAAGTTTTTTACGAGCTGACCCTTCTTCTGAAAAATATAAATACGGGAAAAAAGTACTTGATAAGATTGTGGCTCTTTTACGAGAACGACAATTTCAATATCACGAAATGACTGAAAGTTTTGAAACAATTAATACCGAAACAGTAACTGGCCTTTTGGGGAAAGCAGCTGAAAAGATTAAAGAAAGTTATGTTGATCATAAATTTTTAACTATTGGAGCTATCGGAGCAACGCTTATCGGTGCCTATGCTTTGTGGGGTACGTCTTTTAAGATGCTTGGTGATAAAAAAGAACGCCCCTGGTTTAAGTATGCGGCTTTGACTGGCGTTGGGCTATTGACGGGTAACTATTTAACAGAAATCTTTACAGATAAATCAGCTGTGGAACATATTGAAGGCCTAATTGGAGACCCGGACATTGATGATGAAGTTCTCCAGTTCCTTGATGGTCAAACTGGATTAGATAAAGTTGATCGCCAATCACTACGTCATATGTGGGGTATTGGTTCGATTCCTTTTGAAACTTTTTTGAATGCTTATGATCACGCCCGCCGAAATCACAAAGATGAAATTAATATGAGTACTTTGCGCCGAACACCGCAAGGACGCACTTTACCGGCTAAATATTTCAACCAAACTCATGGGAAAGCCATGTACCAAGAAATGTTTGCTATTGTCGGAACAAAAGTTGATGTTTATAGAGAGCAATATGTAGAAAATACTCCAGAAACCGGATCTCGTGGTTACTATAACTTGCGAGAAGTAATTTTTATGGAAAAAACACCTTGTTCTGGAGGTACTGGCGCTTCATCCAGTGTTGAGTCCGATGGAACTGGTTCGGGAATAGCTAGTGCTGAAGAGGAAGCTTCGGAAGCAAGTGATTCGGGTTCTTCTACCGGCGATGGTTTGGCCTCGGCCGAAACCTCAACTGACGAAGAAACCACTAGTTCTACTGGTGGTAGCGGTAAAAAAAAACCTAGTGCCGGGTCAGCACCTTCTGAAAGAACTGAAAGGGTGGCCGCGGGAGTGGCTATTGCTATAACCACGGCTGTCCCAGGATTAAAACAGTTAGGACTTAGTGAATCCCCTGCTCTCGGAGACGTGGAGTTGATGGGGTATTCTTTTGATTATTCTAGTAAAGATTATTTTTTAGGTTATGACGTAACGCAACATGTTTTCAAAGACACTACAACAGGTCGGGTTTTTGCTTTTTCGATTAGTGAAGATATGGGAACTTCAGAAAAAGAAAAATTAGAACGAACTAAGGGTGAATTAACCGCTTATATAGAAGAACGAGTGGCTAGACTTTTTGAATACACTGGTTTTGACAGCTCTTATTCAGTGGAATGGGATGCGAGCTCTAAAAAATGGAAGGTTAAACCTGATTATAGTTATACTTTAGCTAGTCAATTAGGTAACCGACAGCAACCACACTCTTTCCCGCTAACTTTTGAAGTAACAGAGGAAAAAACCGCACAATTAGTTTTCGGTGATAAGAAAGCTTCTAATTTAGAAGAAATGAAAAAAATCTTCCAAAACGAGATTTTGGAGAAGGAGATTGGGCAGCAAATGAATAATTCCCCAGAAACAAGTCGTTTAATGAGCCTTGGTTTAGAAGTAACTGGGGTTACTAGTGATTGGAAAATTAAAGGAGTTATCGCTGGTGCGCCAGTAATTTTGGAATGGAATGTGCTTAAAAATGAGTATGTGATTGAATCACTTACGCTTAGTGATAATTTAGTGGAGGCCTTGGTGAATAAGGCAGCTGACAATCATGAATTTAAGGCATTATTTAAGAAATTTGAAGGGGCCGGAGAAAAACTTTCCGCAGGGAGATGGTTCCTAGATATTGGACAACTAAGATGGCCGGACAGCACTAATAACTATTGGGAAGAATTAGTTAAAGCGAAAAAAGGTCAAATCTTAGGTGATTACCGAATGAGGCTTGAAACTTTTGAAGGAAAATCAGTTGCTCCGGGCCAGCTTGAACGAGCTTATGAAGAGTCTATTGAAAAGGCTTTAACAGATCTAGAAACTCTTCCGGCAGAATTAGGAACAGCGGCCGAAACTAGCCAGGCGGCCTATGAGCAAACTCGTGATAAGTTTGAACACCATGGTTTTTCTGATGCTTACGCCACAGAATACCAAATATTTACAGATACAATTTTAAGTGATTTTGATTTTAACGGGTTTGCGGAACGGTCTGATCCGGACCACAACCGAATCCTATTTCAACTTAAAGACATTTGGTATCAACATACTAAAGTGTTAAAAGATCGCCCGGAATTAACAGCCACGCAAGTTCAGTATATTCGTGATTTAAATGAAGCGATAAAAGTTGCTTTGAATGAAGCTCAAAATGCTGATTCTGGCTTTTGGTCGAGGCATTTTGATTCATCGATAACTCTAGTAGAAGCGCTTGGTATTGAAAGCGCTTTGAGTCAGACGCCTCCTTATGAGCGAACGGTTAGTCGAGTGGCGGATGAGGTTGTGAACCAAAACCCGGTTATGCAGGGATTAGCGCGAGATTCTTATGAAATTTTGCCACCAGATCCAAGTAACCCGAATTTATTGGTTATTCGTTTTAAAGACAGCGGAATTGAATGGAAATTTGATCAATCTACTTCCCCACCAAAAGTGGAGGATTTTGCGCTAACAGATGACATTATTAAGATGAAAGCGGCTTGGTTGGAATCTGATCCTGATTTCAATGATCCTTTTGATGCTTTGAGTACTATTTTTGTGGGGATGGAAGGTCGTTCGATCACGTGGGAAAATGTGACGGGCTTTGATTTTAGTGATCTGTTTTACGGAACAGTGGCGGATAATCGCTGGGAATCACTAGTTGAATACAAAAAACAAGAAGCACGATTGCATTATCAACAAGACTTGCGCGCTGTTCGTGAAAAGCACAAAGGTAACCCGGCAGCCATGAAGGCGGCGGTAGATCTTTTGGACCAGCAAAAAGGCGCTAATATGACTGGCCAGTTAGAAGCTTTTAACCAGGCAATTAGTGCCTGGATAGCGAATAAAAGTGCCAAGACTCCACCTGAAAAATTCACTTCAGATGAGTTTGCAGCAATTTATGATCAACTGTCTTCGTATGGTTATGGGAACGCAAGTTATTCTAAGCATATGGCTAATTTCCGAAGGCAGTTAGACGGAACTGACTATGCTGGTTCTGATTTTTTCCAAGGAAGCCAGAGTGAAGACATTCAAAATGATTTCATGAATGTTGTAGAAATATATACTGGTAGTCTTCGTAACACTGATTCAGCGGATTGGACAAAGGTTCATGATGGTTATATGCGCTATGTTCAGTTTAAGGCTATGACTGCGGTGCACAGTGCCCATGCGAATCGCAAGGGAGTAACTGGAACCTGGCTTGATGATGTCGTGGGAAGTGATGAAGTGCCGGAAGAATTGGATGGAATTCTTAGTTATGAGGAATTTGAAGCTGAATATGGGGCCGATATTCTAGCAAATAAGACTAATCCGTTTGATCCCGATATGTGGGATGACGTTGTTGACCTTTTGCGTAAGCTTTCTGAGCAGCAAGGAGTTACTCCAGGGCCGGTTAGTCCAGAGGTAATAAAGAAATGGGTGCTGGATTTACGTGGAAAAATGGATCTTCTTTATAATGTTTGGGACGATAAAATTAAGGCGACGAACCCAACCGATCTCGATATGGCCCTAGTGAATGCGGCCCGAGCAGAAATGAAGGAACAGCAGGATGCCTACATCTTAAAAGTTCTGCTTGATCCGACAAATGAAGCTAAATATTTAAAGGAATACCAGACTCTTCTAACTGATCGCTATGAAATGTGTAAGAAGAGTTGGGCTCAAAAAGGTGGCGATTGGTTGTGGGAAAAACTGAAAGACCGTTTACCGTTTTAGTTGTAAATTTTTATTAACATTATAAGGTTTGACACCATTGACTTATTTTGCTATATGTGGTAGATTTTAGTTGAGAGAAAAGATGATTTTGTTCCTTGAAAATTAGGGGCATTACAGAGAGTGATGAGGGCATCATAAGGTTTATGGTGCTTTCATGGACTCTTTGTGATGCGGAATTCATGAGGCAGACCCGCCTGAGATGCGCACGATATGTTTTTATTTATTTTAACAGTTTTGCGCGAATCAGGGGGTTCTGTCTCGAAACAACAAAAACACGCTTCGGCGCATACGTGGAGAAATCGTGAGAAACTCAAACTGGTATCTGTTCTTCGTCCTCATCACCCTGTTCGTGGTCCTCGCGGGCTGCGGATACTCCTCCGAGCAGGAGGAGCTGCTTCGGCAGTACGGTGGTGGTGGCGGCTCGTCGTCCTCCGGTGGTGGTGGCTGGGTCCTGATCCAGGTCCTGGTCGGTGGGGTCGTGTCGGTGGTGATGGGGGTCCTCCCCCTGGCCATCTTCGTCCTCGCCTGGATCGTGTACCACGTGATCCGCCTCTGGCCCGGTGAAAGCCGGACCGAGAAGTTGGTCGCGCGCACGGTCCAGATCGCCATCGTGCTGGTGGCTGGTGCGGTCTTCACCGGGCTGGGCATCCTCGCGGTGCTCGGTTCCCTGGCTGTATCGCCCGCGGCGGCCTTGATCTGGCTCCCCATGACGGCGACCGGGGCACTCGTGCTCTTGTCCCCGTTCGGGATGCTCCTGACCAAGATCATCCGCTGGTACCGCGCCCGCCGCGCGGCGCGCGGCGACGACCACCCGTCCGACGACTAGCTTTCGGGAGCGGCGGCATCATGCCGGCGTCGTTCCCTTCCCTTTCCCCGTAGATGATCCACTGGCTTTTAGATGCTGGATCCCTACACAACCCCTTTTCACATTCTTCAACTGCTTGTTTCAAACCCCGCATCACGCGGGGAAGGCAAGATTCTTCTTTAGGCTCACCCCTTGGTGGCGCCTCGGTCGACTTCCCTTCCCCTGAGTCCAACCCTAAACTCCCCTCTTCATAATCGATTAGGGAGATTTTGCAAGACGCGCAGATTTGACATATTTTGGGCGTAAAGATTTCAAATAAAATCTACCCTGAAAATCTGTGCCCGGGCACAGATTCTTCTCTGTTAAATTACACCATAAAAAACCTCTTCTAATTATTGAATTGAGGCTATTTGGTCAAATCCACCAAAGGAGAGTCCTGGACTTTCGCGAACAAACGTCCCGCCAACAGGCGAGAGGGGTTCTTTTCGGATCACGCATCCGAAAAGGTTCCCTCCAGTTGTGAGGGGAAGATTCAGGGCTCTCCCTTTGACTTACCATTGACAAACTCCCTCAAATCGTTATAATTACCCCCTTACGCTGACTGACGGAAACAAACATCAAAGTGTCTAAATTACTATTTAGCACCTAATATGATTCGTTTCCGCCTACTCAGCCTCGCCCTTTCCCAACTTATTCTACTTTCCGCTTCGGTCCCGTTTTCAGGGACTATCTCCGCATCATCTCGTGAAGCCCTCACTTCAAATTTCCAAAGCGCACCGGTGGACTCAACTGAGCTCTACCAGGTAGCTGGGACTGCCGATGCCGAGACCCTGGAATGGTGTACCGAATTTGTAACTGATGTGTTCACCATTCTTCCGGAGAACCACACAGCGGCCGCGACCAACCTTATTTTGAGTTTTGACTCAGAGGCGCGCCGGGGCCTGGGAGGAGATCATACGATTATCCTTCGTTGTGTGAACACCACTCCGGAGGAACTGGTGGCTGTTCTGATTCACGAACTGGGACATGTAGTTGATACTGGTCTTATTACCTCGACTGATGAAGGAGAAATTTCTCCATTTGTCGATCGAGGACGAGTAGTTCTTGATTCTGATCCTAGCGTGCAGTTTTACACTGCTAGCTGGGCTGATAGTGAATCGCTAACTGGCTCTAAATGGGACTTTGTGTCTGGTTACTCACGCACTAATCCCTTCGAAGATTTTGCCGAGGCTTACACTGCTTACGTGCTGCATGGTCCATTGTTTAGAGATTACGCTGAACTGAACGAAGTCTTAGCGGAAAAATATAATTATTTGAAAACGACTGTGTTTGATGGAGTTGAGTTCGATTTTGCACTGGAAACAACGTCGAAAGGTGTTTACGAGCGTGTCTATGATATGACGCGACTGAACTTTGATTTAGAATCCTTTTTGGCTCTTAGGGGGTCAAAAGATTCATAATTTTGTATCTTAAGGGTCACTCGGCTTTTAGCTAGGTGATTCCTGCAGATTTTGAAAAACCCCTGGCTCAAGGGAGGGCGGGGGTTTTTCTGTAACACGAGAGGGAACCTGGGGCTCCCCCTCGTGAGCTCCCCCTCCTAGCTGATGTTCGCAAAAAGTAAGTCTCGCTAAACTTCGGAAAATTTTCCCCGGGGCCCACGAGACCCGCGGGTGTTTGCGGCTCGCTGTGTAGCTTGACGGTTTTTTATTCTAAAAAACCTTAACAAAATTCACTCACGCTTTTTATAGGCCTACTTACCCCAAGTTTATATCCCCGTTGGCGTACAGAATCAAAACAATCCCAAGAGCAACCATAACCAAGCCGCTCACTAAGCGCATCCATTTTTTATACTTACCTTTCCAAGCATCGATATGAGCCACGGTTAGAGTGGTGTAAACCGCTATCAAAATCACCAAAAGCGGCAACACAAAAATAAAATTGTAGAGCGCTAAGTACCAAAAAGCGATCCAGTCAAAATCTTTGGCCAACAAAGAAGTAATGGCTAAATATGGCCCGCCAGTACATGGTAATTCCACGGCCGCAACCAACATCCCTAACAAAACCACTCCTGGAATACTGGCTTTTTCAGCGTATCTTTTAATTCTTCCAATCTGACTTTTAGGGATTGTCAGGGAAATCCCCCTCCCATACCAATAAAAATCCTTAATTTCAATAATCCCTAAAATAATCACCAAAATCCCGGCTGTAATCGCTACCCCATCGGCAATAGCAAGTTTTTGAATAAAATACAAAAGTCCAAGTCCGGCAAGAAAATAGGTTATATAAACAACACTCAAGTACACCAGCCCCACAAACATCATCCTTTTTTTGTTGTGCGTTAGGGCGAGCAACGTGCTAATAAGCAAAACCAAAACTCCAATTGCACACGGATTAATCGAGTCCACCAGGGCGGTGGTGATAACAGTAATTAGTTTAACGTCCACAATAATTTTGAGTTAAGAATTATTCGATTTCTGGCGGGACTTCACAACCAGTGATTTCACCTAGTTTTTCGAAAGACTGGGCACCAATCCAGGAACGACCATCACTGTGTTTCCAGGTTGGATAGCCTTCGATTTCTTCTTCTAAACAAACTTCTGGTTGACCATCATCTCCTTTGGGATCGCACTCCACATAATCAATGTAATCCATGGCCAAACCAAACATTTGTTTTTGATCGGCACAATGGCTACACCAGTAAGCTCCGTACAAAGTCATTCCTTCGTCGGTTAAGCACTGGGCAAATTCGTCGTAACTTTCCCCACCGTCAACTGGAGCGCAGGCGGTTAGTGAAATTGTTGTGATAGCAAGTAAACCTAAAATAGTGAGTTTTTTGAACATGGGAAAATTGGTTAACAAAATTCACAGACATTGGGATTTTCCTTTTTCCCTTCGTCTATGGTGCTCAAAATGCTGAGCATCATGAATAAATCAATAATAATTATTATCTGTTGTACCACGCAAAAAAGACAAAGCGCCTCTAGCACAAACAGTTCGATGTAGGTCAGATAACCGGAAAACAGAACTCCCACGGCAGTCACCGCAAACATAAGCCACATAAGTCGAATCGGTCGTAAAAATTTGAGATATTTATAAAATTTGATGTCGCGCGCAATCCCAATCGCCGCTCCAAACAAAAACAGATATGCAATAAGCCCCAGAATGGCCACGGGCACGCCGAATAACTCAGCATACGAGCTCTTATTTACAATGTCACAATTAAAAGTGTCGCCAAGAGTGCAAATTTCACTCGCCTCGGGTTTATAATGCATGTACGTCAAATAAAGCGTAATCAAAATTGCAATAAAATTGAGTCGAATGAACCACTTGAGTGTTTTGCGAACTTTTTGTTGAACCGGTGTCAGCGCTATTTTCACAGTCACGGTCGCCATAAGGGAGGTTTTTTAAGTTTTCTGGGATTTGTGCGAACGAATGATACCGAAAAACCTGGCGTAATGAAATAGTAAAGAAAAAAGATTGCACCTTGAGGCGGAAATCCGTACAATACGGCTGCCCTTGAGGCCAAATTAAGGTGGGTATAGCTCAGTTGGTTAGAGCGTCCGGTTGTGGTCCGGAAGGTCGTGGGTTCGAACCCCACTACTCACCCCAGAGTTTTTACTCTATTGCGCCGTTTTGGGCTAGGCGTTTTCGGATCCACTCAATCACAAGTGTTTGAGCGTTATCTGAGTATTCGCCTAATTGTTCTATTGATGCCTCAACTTGATCGCCATTAAGACGATTTAGTAAGGCCGCACAAACAACCGTTGCCGGGATTCCCGCTCGAAGACAGAACGCGGCAAAACGACAAGCTTCCATCTCGATATTTCTCACCCCTAACTCGTGCGCCTCACGCAAGAACGCCATCTTTTCGGCTTCATCGTATTCTGGTTGAAGGGCGCCGTCTAAACGGCCCTGCTCCTCATAAAAACCATCAGCGGACATGGTTTTACCAACTACAACATTTAAGCGATCGCCAAGCTCCTCACTAACCTCAACCAGCTCCGCATTTAATTCAGCGTTGGTTTGGGCGGGATAAGTTCGCCGTTTTCCAAGTTGGATCGAAGTAAGCTCTGGTTTTAACTCACCATCAAGACCCTCTTCGGTAACCACAACTGTTCCGCCTTCTACTCCAACACCACCAGAAGTCCCAATTCGAAGATAGGTAACATCTTCACAGCCAGCGTACTGAAGCATCTTAGTTATTTCGTTTAGCATGATTTCTAAGGAAGGTTGCCCCATTCCATGATTTACAGAAATGATTGGGCCAACTTTGTAAAGTGAATATCGTTCAGTTTTTCCGATAGGTTGAAAACCTCCTTCTGGAACGTCAATCCCTAATTCTTCTGCTGCCTTATGCGCAAAAACATCAGCTCTGACGGCGCTACCCCCCATACAAACATATTTAACATCCCCAAACATCTCTTGAAGCTCATCAAGTGTCGTAATCCCAAAATGATAAAGAACATCCTTATCTAAATCATCAAGGTGATGATTTCTAACATCGTCAGCTACTAACATAGTTTATTTGATTAAAGATCAGGAAATTACCCTACTTCATAATTGGGTGTTTTGTAAATATCCCATACGCCAAAACACTTATAGCTCAATTGTTTTTGAAAGAAATTTTTGGTAGTTTGCGTAGTAATAATTAAACATGTTTTTATTTTATTAAACACCGTCCTATGCTTAAAAAATTCTGCATTCATTTTTTGGCCTTGTCTTTATTAATTTCCCTAAATGTGGTCACGGCTTTGGCCAGTTTTAGTGATGTTTCCGAGGATTATTTGTATTATGACGCGGTTTCTTATGTTCAAAGCGAAGGAATTGTAGATGGTTATGATGATGGCACTTATTTACCAGACGCCCTAGTTAACAGAGCTGAGTTTACGAAAATTATTGTGAATTCTGTGTTTACAGAAACTCGAATTGAAAACTGTAATATGCCCAAAAATGTGTTTCCGGATTTTGATCACGAAGAATGGTTTACTCCTTATGTATGTGTGGCTTATGACGAAGAAGTTATTGGCGGCTACCCCGATGGTAGTTTTCAGCCGGCAAACATGATTAATTTTGTAGAGGCTGCCAAAATTGTGGTGGAGGGATTTGATTATGAAATCACAGAAAGTGATGTTTGGTATGAACCTTATCTTGAGATTTTAGAGACTTATAATGCGGTGCCGGAGGCGATTGGCGATGATTTGGAACACGAAATGACACGTGGCGAAATTGCTCATATTATTTATGTGCTTTTGGAAAGTCAGGTGTTTGAAGTACACGAAATCACTACTGATGCTGTTGGGGCTCGTGCGACTCACGCGGCTGACCTAGATGGAGATGGAGATTTGGACGTTTTATCTGTTTCAGCGGATGATGACACGGTGGCTTGGTTTGAGAATGATGGAGATGGGGATTTTACTGAGCACGAAATCAGTGATGATGCCAGTGGAGCGCACGCTGTTTATGCGGCCGACCTGGATGATGATGGAGATTTGGATGTTTTGTCGGCTTCTACCCGCGATGACAAAGTCGCTTGGTATGAGAATGATGGATCTGGCAGTTTTACAGCTCACACTATTACTACTGATGCGGATGGAGTTCACTCTGTTTATGCGGCCGACCTGGATGATGATGGAGATTTGGATGTTCTTTCGGCCTCACAATATGACAACACTGTGGCATGGTATGAAAATGATGGATCAGAAAGCTTTACTAAATTAGACATTGCCACTGATGCCACCACAGCCAAATGTGTTCATAGTGAGGATTTGGACGGTGATGGCGACATGGATGTCGTAGCTGCTTTAACCGATGATAATACTGTTGTTTGGTATGAAAACGATGGTTCGGAAAGCTTTACCGCCCATACTATTACTACCGAGGCTGAGGAGGTGCGTACGGTTTTTGCCTCTGACTTAGATGATGATGGGGACGTTGATGTTTTATCGGCTTCTATTACTGACGGAACTATTGCTTGGTATGAAAACGATGGAAACGGAGAGTTTGAAGCCCATGATATTGCTGATGCCAAGAGTGCGCGAACATTGTATGTGATCGACATGGATGAGGATGGAGACCTGGATGTGGTAGCTAATTCCAAAGAAACTGAAGTCTCGTGGTATGAAAACGATGGTTCAGAAAATTTCACTGGCCATGTTGTGGCCGCAGCCGTAGATGTTGTTACCTCGGTTTATGCCGGTGATCTAGATGGCGATGGAGACTTGGATATTCTCTCGGCTTCCTCGGATGACGACACGGTAGCTTGGTATGAAAATCCTGCTAATTAAAAAGCTTCGAATGTCGCGACAATTATTTTAGAGACCTCGGCGCGAGTAATCGGGTTGCCGGGCATAAAATGAGTAGCATCGTAACCAGAAACAATGTCACTATTGTAGAAGAAGGCTACATATTTTTGAAACCAATCTGCACTAGAAACATCATCAAAAGGCTCGTCACCATCTTCTGGAATGACTTCGTCGCCGCCAATTTCTAGTAATGCCCCAACAATTTTTACAAATTCGGCGCGAGTAATGCTTTGTTCTGGTTTAAAGGTGTTGTCACTATACCCCTGAACAATTTCATAATGAACCGCGGTTGAGACATAAGGCTCAAACCAACTTCCAGTAGGCACATCACTGAGAGTGCTCGGGCTAGCCACGCTGGTATCAAATCCGACTGCTTCTAAAAGAATCTTAAGAGCTTCAGCTCGATTAATTTCGTTGTCTGGCAAAAAGGTGTTATCGCTGTAACCTTGCACAGCATCCCAACTAACTAGAGTATCGATGTAAGTTTCGGCCCAATGCCCGCTAATGTCAGAAAGCCCACTAGTTTCAACGTCATCGACAGCAGAGGCTGAATCAGTATCAAAATTGTCTAAATCACCAGTCGAAAAGCTAATTATACTAGAAGCGTTGCTTTCATTCCCAGCGGCATCAATGGCCTTCATATGAAGGTCATAATCAGTGTTATCGTTTAAATGAAGTTGGTAGTAGTCCGCGCCCACTAACACTTCAATTGGCGAGGGTAATTCTTCATCGGCTTCCCCACTCCACCCAGCGGCGCCGCTTTCACGATAGTAAACGTTATAACCCACCACATCCTCGGCCGTGCTTTCATCCCAGTAGAGATAAACGCGGTCATCGCTTTCACTAATTTCTAGATTAGTAGGAGCGTCTGGATCACCAGCATCAACGGCATTTATCGTAACCTCTCCGGTGGCTTTTTCGAATTCACTGGTTAAGGTAAGCAATGCGTCTTCGGCAATGGCACTGGATTGGATCTGCACACTTACTTTTCCATCCGCAGATTCAATGTCACTGGTTAAAATAGTTCCGTTACTGAGTGTCGCTGTAAAAGATTCGCCATCTTCAACCACACTGCCATCATTGTTATAAATGGTTTCAGTGGTCAAAGTTTTGGTATTGGATCCGTTAAAAGTCAGGCTCGGACTGTCATCTTCAAAAGTAATGGTTCCCGAAGGTACGGCCGGAGCCATGGCGTATTGTCCTGTTTCGGTAATAGCAGCAACCACGGTGTTGGCAGAAGTGTCTACTTCACCTCCGATATATTCCCAATCTTCGGCATCAGTGTCGTATTTGTAAATTCCTAAGGTGCTCTCGGTAAATCCAGCCACATTCCCCTGTTGATAACTAAAACTTAACTCCGCACTAGTATCGAGTGTTTCTTCATCAGGATAGAGAAAAATCGTGTCTACCAACCCATATACTGGGTCATCTGATTCTACATTTAATCCATAAATTTCGGTCGAAGAAATCGCCTGCGTCATGGGCAAACCTAGTATTAGGCATCCCATCACTCCAATAGTAATTAAGGCTAGTGTTTTTGGTAGAAAAAATTTCATGATTTGTAAATTATAAGATTGTTAAAGTCCAAAGAAATTCAAGGCAGCGCTACCAAAATCCATCACGCCATCTTGGACAGTTTGGACGCCATCTTCAAGGGTTACTGCCGCCGCTTCAATGGCTTCACCAGTTTCGGTTAGGGCTTCCATAAATTCAGGATTAGCCACAGCAAAACTGTTTATGATCAGATCTTCCATGGTGAGAGAGACTTCACTAGGCCGGTCATACTCTTCGATAATAAATTCTTGGCCGCCGATTAATACGCGTTTTTCTTTAACATAGATTAGTTTTGTATCTTCATTTAGTTTGATTCCTAATTCACCTCCTACTCCAACTAATTTCCCACTAGCGCCCAGGGCAAAATCTTCTTTATCTTGGTCAACATGGGCGTACTCGGTGTATTCAATAATGGCATACGGATCACCGGCGGCGTAACTCATAAAGTAATAAAGAATGTTATTAAAAGAAAGTCCTCCCTGACTCTCTAAATCTTCCCATAAATCATCATAACCACTGCTACCGTTAAATTTGTATTCATAAGTGCTGTCGTCAGTGGCAATAGTCAGGACAGTTTCGATAACTTGTCCGCTTGAGCTGTAGAATCTTTCCAAGGATCCTTCTCCTGTTAATTTCCAAAGCTCTCCGCTAACACCCAATTTGGTGTCTTCGTCTAGGGCTACCCCAGCTGAAAGACTAGCATCAGTTTGCAGAGCCCCACGCAAAGTAAAGCTCTCTTTGTTGTCGTTAAGATATTCCATGGCGCCAATGGACATTTCTCCGCTTACTCCAGCGCCGGCAAAGGCACCTACATTAGTCATGTCTCCACCGACAGCAACACCAATCCCAGCGTCGATTTCAGCCTTACCATACCCGCCAATGGCCAATCCTTGCTTATAAAGATAATCATCAATGGATCCACTTAACATGGCGGCACTTTCTTGGACAACTTGCCTAAGAAGAGGGCTAATTTGATGGGCATAACTCATGGTTAACATGTTGAAGAGTTGCAAAGCATCAGCGCGCTCGCCACTTCCGTAACTTGTAGAATTTGAATATTCGTTGTAATTAAATTCATAGCCAAGAACTTCATCGGTAAAGAGTCCCCCACTAATACCACATTCATAGCCTACTAAGGCCTTGGCACTGCCGGCTTCGACTTGGATGCCGCTTTCGCCACAACTAATTCCTACTCCACCCTGATATTTGGTATTAAGGTCAACTTTGGTTTGATAGTACTCAGGATAATAAACTACTGTTCGTTTGGTTTCTTCCGCACCTTCAGCTTGGACAACTACCGAAGCTTCAATTTGCTTACTAAAACTTCCGCTAAAGGCTTTGCGGTGATTAGAATCAAAAATATAAGCATCAAATTCTACTGGATCCTCTAGATCTATCCCGCCGATGTTAGTGATTTCATAATTGTGATAAGCGTGTGCACCTAAGCTTGAGGCATCAAATTCAATATCCAGAAGCCCTTCTGAATTAGCATAAAAGACTTCTTCATCCCCGTCTGGATCCACAACTGTTACGTCTACATTAGGTTCGGCTTCGTGATGAAGAGTTACCAGGTAATACCTATGGAAAGTTGCGTCTTCCATGACTTCAGAACTATCTCCTTGCGCCGGGTAAATGGCGGTTACAGCGAAGCCCTCGTCGTAGCAGATTTTAGTTCCCTCACTACAGCTATATTCACACTCCTCCTTAAGGTCAGTTTGATTCCCATCCTGATCCTCCCAGTAAATAGCACCATAGTCTTCATAACAGCGATAATCGTAGTAGTTATCCGCATCATCGGAGTCATCGCCAAAATCTTCATCGTCGGAACCACAATCCCCACCGTCATATTCGCAGAAATAATTATTACAGCTGTCATCACAAGTCCCATCTCCTATCCAGTCATGTTCACAAAAGGCATCGCAGTATCCATCACAATCACCTCGATCATAGTCGCATTCCGCAACATTGCACTCTCCTTGGCAGTAATCATCACCGGCCCAATAAACCGGACAATAGTTACCACACCAACCATCGCCGTCCGCATCAATGTCCGCATCCTCATTTTCTTCGTCATCATCGCCATCATCTTCATCGCAATCAATGCCGTCATAATTGCAAGCTTCGTTGTCACAGTCAGCGTCGCACCAGCCATCGTTAATGTAATAGTCCGGGCACCCTGGTGCACAATAGCCGTCATCATCCTCGTCTGAATCATCACACCACCAATCTGTACAACCATAGGTACAAGATTCTCTTAATTCGGTCCATTCACCGTCTTGATTCTGCCACCAAACATCGTCTCCGTAACAAAAGTAATCATAGTAAGGATCTTCTACATCCTC
>CAYYQE010000001.1:100013-107943 GCA_964473745.1 uncultured Candidatus Peribacteria bacterium | reverse complement strand
CCAGGTTTAAATATGTCATACGAGTCAAGCTATTGTACCTATGCAAAAAGAGACCCTAAAAAGGGCGTGGCGCTATTTTCCCCTATGCGAAAAAACACCCCTAAAGCTCCTTCGTTGTCGATTTTACGCAGTGATTTACCCTAATTGGGGCTTAAGCACCACATACGCGGTGGTGTTTTCTGGAAGGGAACTGCGGCTTTTGATTTCTAAGCTTTCTTGAGATTCATTGTGGGCACCCATTTCCTTCAAAAACGGAGTGACATCCTGTAAATCGGCCTCTACTTTTAAGCCTGGAATTTTGTAATGCATCGGGATCACGATGCGTGGATCGATTTGTTCTATTACCTGATGGGCTGTTTTGTGATCAATGGTTGAATCTCCTCCGGCGGGAATCAATAAAATATCTACATCGCCAATCGCTTCTACCATTTCATCTGTTAATTTGTGACCAAGGTCTCCTAAATGACAAACTTTAATATCATCAATTTCTAAATGAAAAATAAGAACTTTGCCACGAGACGCGGTTTTTTCATCTTCTTCTTCTGATTTTCGGTAATGAAAAGCCTCGAGAGCAGTCATCATTACGCCGCCAGCTTCGTATTCTCCGGGCCAATCAAAAAGTTGGGGGGCGCCTTCCACGGCATCAATATTGTTATGATCAATATGATCGTGGCTGACAGTTAAAATATCGGCTTTGAGAGCGGGAAGTTTAAGACCAATATCACCGTAAGGATCGGTCACAATCGTGACTTTTGACCCTTTTAATGTAAAACAAGATTGTCCGTGCCAAATAATTTCCATATGGCGGCATTTTAGCATAGCAGGACGAAGCTGCAAGTGTGGTATTATTTGTGTCAGCAAAATTGAGTTTACTAAACCCTCTTAATTATGGCTAAAATCACGAAAATAATTGGACGCGAAGTATTAGATTCGCGCGGGAACCCTACGGTAGAAGTGGAGCTTTGGGCGGAAAAAGATGGCCAGACTTATCATGGCCAAGCAATTGTCCCCAGTGGAGCTTCTACAGGAGAGCACGAAGCAGTTGAACTGCGGGATGGCGACAAAAATCGATACTTAGGAAAAGGCGTGCAAACAGCAGTTTCTAATGTGAATGGGGAGATTTCTGGTGCGCTGGTGGGCGTTGACACCTTGGATCAGGAAGCACTAGATAAAGCCTTGATTGACCTAGACGGAACAGAGAATAAGGGCCGACTCGGAGCTAATGCCATTTTGGGCGCCTCCCTGGCTAGCGCTTATGCCGCAGCCGAGGAAAAAGGCCTGCCGCTCTTTAAATCTCTATACGAAAAAGCACACATCCTGCCAACCCCAATGATGAATATTATGAATGGGGGGAAACATGCAGATAGCGGCCTTGATATTCAAGAATTTATGGTTATGCCGGTCGGCGCTTCCAGTTTCAAAGAAGCCCTCCGGATGGGTGCGGAAATTTTCCATAATTTAAAGAAAACACTCAAAGAAGCTAATCTAATGACCGCGGTGGGTGATGAAGGCGGATTTGCTCCTAATTTGCCTCATAATGAGGCGGCCTTTGACTATATTTTAGAAGCCATTGAAAAAGCCGGCTACAAACCTGGAGAAGACGTTCTTTTGGCCATTGATGCGGCCGCCTCAGAATTCCATGAAGATGACGGCTACCACATTAAGGTAGATGGCGAGCCACAAGTCCTATCTGGCGCCGAAATGGTGGATTATTACGCTGGATTAGTCGAGAAATACCCGCTTATTTCCATTGAAGATGGTCATGACGAGAATGACTGGGAAGGTTGGAAACTCATGAACGAGCGCCTCGGTGAAAAAGTGCAAATCATGGGTGATGATCTCTTGGTTACAAACGTAAAACGACTTAAAAAAGCGATCGATGAAAAGGTCGGAAATTCAATTTTAATTAAATTAAACCAGATCGGAACCCTAACTGAGACGATTAGTGCGATTAAAATGGCGCACGAAGCAGGTTGGACCGCGGTTGTTTCCCATCGCTCTGGAGAAACTGAGGACACTACTATTGCGGACCTGGTGGTAGCCCGCGAAACCGGGCAAATCAAAACCGGATCGTTGTGCCGCACAGATCGTGTCGCTAAATACAACCGTTTACTCCGAATTGAAGAAATGCTTGGAGAACGAGCCGAATATCTGGGGAGGAAGGTTTTTTCTCAATTGTAAAAAACCACTCTACAGGCTTTCTATTAGCAGTTTTGTTTTTGTTTTAAGCTGCTCAGAGGTCCCTTTTTTAAGAAGAGTGGTTTTTTGTGAGGTGATCCTACCCCCTTTTTGCCTGCCGTGCTTTGGTTGAATATATAGGCCTAACCAGAGCCGCCTGTTTAACGTGGTTCCAGACTGACACCTTACGGGTCGAGTGGGGAAACACCAGACTATTACTAACGATCGGAAGTTCCTGGTCAAGGAAACTACCATCACAGAGCAGAGTCGGTGAAATGAGAAACAAGCGGTGGTTTTCTCATCTCGCCGCCAATGCTCTATGGGCGGATCCAACTCCGAGAAGGGGATAAACCCGTTTCCTAGAGGAGGAAGGAGATTCTCCGGTTGCGTCCTCCTCTTAGTTTCAATTTGTAATGAAGATTGAAGGAGGGAAAGGGAGAGTCTATAGATGACCGGACTGGTCGAGTTTTAAAGGAACGTGCGTTTTAAGGAAGTTTGTTTTTGTTTTTGTGTTTGTGTTTCTGTTTTTGCGTATCGTGGTATTGTATCTTCACGGTTTGGATTCGTCAAATTATTGCCCTAGCGTGAATAAAGGGTTGTTTTTTGATTTAAGAATTTAACCTTAAATGTCTGTTCTGTTTGGGACTCCTGAACTTTCAAAAGACTCCTCTGACTCAGGGTTTATTGGCAGAAAAAACGGTAATTCTGGAACTTCTTGGGGGCTTATTTCTATCATCTCCGCTTCTATAGCTATTAGCGCTTCTATAAGCATTTTCCTTCTATAATCAATAATTTGGGATAACGCTACTCCATATTCGCTATCCTCTGGATGGATGTTTCTGTTTTCATTCACCAAATCACCACTATCTGATATTTGATCTACGCCCCCATCCCCGTCCACATCTGTTACAAGCAAATTTTGACTAAACTCAAAATCGAGCACACTAAAAATTCTAACTTCCATATGAGAAGACCTTTTGTCTGGTCCATAAAAATTACCGTTTGTAGTGTCATATTCTATTAAATCAAGTCTACTGCCGCTAGGTAAGAATATTTCCCCGTGTCTAGGAAAAGTATAATAAGTTATTTCGGCACATTGTTCGTCGTTTTCACCGGTGTAAACCCAATATTCGGTTTGTGGATAAGCCTGATATCCCCTTTCCTCGCTTTGCGGATAATTAAAAGTAACTGAAGCAGAAAAATCCAAATCACCCCCCATACAAGGTGGCAAACGATCTAGTTGTAGTCGAAGCTCCTCTCTAACATTAATCAAATCTCCACTGAGCGATTCGAAAGCGCCCCCTTTGGGGCAGCCAGACAAAGCCAAAGTAGTTACTAGTGGGGTGGCAATCCTAAGTGGGTTGCGCGTTGGGTTGATAATGATTTTGTTAATCGGTCCTTATCTTTAACTTTATTCAAAGGTATGTCAACCCTAAACCTCGACTTACGAGCTCAGCTTGAAGAGTCGAAATCAGAATGCTATTCTTTTTATACACATGAAAAAAACTTTCCGCATTGCTGTTCTCGCTTCCACCCAAGGCACTGATTTGCAGGCTATTATTAATGAAATTCAGGCTGGCAAAATGCCAGGAGTGGAATTAGCCGTGGTCGCTAGCAACAAAAAAAACTGCTATGCCCTGCAGCGTGCCAAGGAACAAGGTTTTGACACTGCTTTTGTGGATCCTAAAGGTAAAACTCGCGTCGAGTTTGACCAAGAATTGGCCGCGATTTTAGATGAAAAACAGGTAGATTTGATTGTTTTGGTGGGTTATATGCAAATTCTAGGCCCGGAATTTGTTGAGCATTTTAAATGGAAGATTATTAATGTGCACCCTTCCCTACTTCCAAAATATGGTGGGGCGGGATTTTTTGGAGGAACTGTTTTTGCGGCTCCACTTAAAAACAATGACAAAAAAACCGGAATGACCATTCATTTTGTAACCGAACAATGTGACGGCGGCCCTATTATTCACCAAGAAGAAACTGAAATTGAACCTGATGACACCCCGGAATCCCTAAAGGCAAAAATTCAATCCTTAGAAATAAAATGGTATCCCGAAGTAATTCGTTGGCTTCAACATGGAAAAGTAGTCATCCAAGATGAGTGATGTATAATTAGGCTCCATGGAAGAAATCACCCTAGAAAAATCGACTAAAACTAAGGTCCTCACCAATGGAAACGGCCATGCCAAGGCCGATATTTCGACTGAACCACAAAAACTAGGGCCTGAGGAGGATTTTGATCGCAATTGTGTGACTTGGATGGTGGGAGGAGAGGCTGGTTCAGGAATTAA
The DNA here is from genome assembly GCA_964473745.1 of uncultured Candidatus Peribacteria bacterium. Lineage (GTDB taxonomy): Bacteria > Patescibacteriota > Gracilibacteria > UBA1369 > UBA12473 > JABJMC01. Next base: position 103,471 of record CAYYQE010000001.1, on the reverse strand, counting down.
TTCAACTGGTGAGTTGTTTGCGCGATGTTTTACACGAGGAGGTTTAAATGTTTTTTCTTACCTTGAATATCCGTCTTTAATACGAGGTGGACATAATAGTTGTCATATTCGCGTTAGTTCAGACCCGATTTATTCACAAATTCGAGCCATTGATTTGCTCTTGTGTTTGAATCGCGAGACTTTTGACCTACATCATGATGATTTAACAGCTGATGGGGGGATTATTTTTGATCCGGAAGATTTAAAGATTTTGAAAGATGAGGTTAAAAAAGGAGTTTCTTGGTTTCCGGTGCCGTTTGGGAAAATCGTAAAAGAGAATGAAGGGATGGATGTAATGCGAAATATGGTGGCTCTTGGGGCCTCGCTTGCCTTACTGAACTATCCTCTTAGTTATTTGAAAGATCTAATTGCGCATCAGTTTGAAGATAAAGGCGAAAAAGTAATAAATTTAGACCAAAAAATGGCCAAGGCTGGTTATGAATATATGAAAAAGAACTTTGATCCAGATAAGTTTCCGCACCATGCCAAACCAACGCCCGATCCGGCGCGCATGCTAATGTCTGGAAATCAGGCTTTTTGTTATGGCGCGATGCAAGCGGGATGCAAATTTTTTGCCGCTTATCCGATGACGCCAGCTTCCACGACGCTAAGCATTTTTGCGGAGCATGATGAAGAACTGGGGATGGTGGTCCGCCAGACTGAAGATGAACTGGCCGCGATTTTGCATGTAATTGGCGCTAGTTATGCTGGGGTTCGAGCGATGACCGCCACTTCTGGAGGTGGTTTTGCGCTGATGAACGAAGCTTTGAGTATGGCTGGAATTTCCGAGGTGCCACTGGTTTTACTCGAAGTACAAAGACCTGGGCCAGCAACAGGTATGCCAACTTGGACTAGTCAGGGTGATTTGCAATATGTTTTGAACGCGGGGCACGATGAATTCCCTAAATTAGTAATGGCCCCCGGAGATGTTAAAGAGGCTTTTACTATGATTCAGCAGGCTTTTAATTACGCGGAGCAATATCACATTCCGGTTTTGATTGTTTCAGACAAATATTTATCAGAAAGTTTGTATTCGGTAGATGATTTTGGAGAGAAAATAGAAATTGATCGAGGACCTATTGCCGCAGAAACCAATGATATGAGCGAAGATTTTCCACGATATCAAGTGACTGACTCGGGAGTTTCTCCGCGGACTTTGCCGGGCATGAAAACTGGACGTTATGTAGCCAACAGCTATGAACATAATGAGGTTGGTGATCTAGAAGAAAGCCCGGAAATGCGCACTGCCCAACACGCTAAACGGCTCCGCAAAATGGATGAAATCAGAGAAAAATTGCCGTCAGTTAGTGTTTATGGCCCAGAAGAAGCGGCTATTTCGGTGGTGGCGTGGGGTTCAACTAAGGCGCCTGTTTTAGAAGCGATGCGAAGACTGGCCCAACAAGGCATCGCGGTTAATTTATTACATCCAACTTATTTGCATCCATTCCCCGCAGACGAGGTGCGTAAATTTTTGAAGCGCGCCAATAAAACATTGCTGATTGAAGGAAATCATAATGGTCAGTTGGGCCAACTAATTCGCCAAGAATCTTTGGTGGATATCCCAGACACTTTCCTTAAATGGGATGGCCGGCCGTTTTTCCCTGATGAAATTGTAGAAAAAATTAAATCCTTACTTTAATTATGGCGATTGAACTCAAAAATCTAGAAGGCAAAGGGTTCCCGAACTGGTGTCCGGGGTGTGGCGATTTTGGGATTTGGATGGCGATTAAACAGGCTATGACGCAACTGGATATCCCGCAGGAGAATCATGTGGTGATTTCAGGGATTGGGTGTGGGTCCAAGATGCCGCACTGGGTAAAAACGTTTGGTTTTCATACTTTGCATGGGCGTCCAGCGCCACTCGCCAGTGGAGTTAAGCTGGCAAATCATGATTTAAATGTAATTATTGTGGGCGGTGATGGTGATGGTTATGGGATTGGATTGGGGCACTTTGCGCACCTGATGCGACGGAATCACAACTTGCTTTATATTGTGGAAAATAATCAGGTTTACGGGCTCACAACAGGTCAAACCTCCCCTACTAGTGATGCTGATTATTGTTCGCACTCCACGCCGCACGGAACGTTGGAAGTTCCAGTGAATCCGATCAAGATTGCGGTTTCATCGGGAGCGACATTTGTGGCGCGGGGGTTTTCTGGTGATATTCAACATTTAACTTCACTGATTAAACAAGGCATCGAGCACAAAGGCACCGCGATCCTAGATGTGTTGCAACCCTGCGTGACTTTCAACAAAAAAAATACCTATCAGTGGTATCAAGAGCGAGTGCGTAAGCTGGAGGAAGATAAGGGGCACGATGTAACGAGCAAAATCGAGGCATTTAAGGCCGCAGAAGAGTGGGAAGATAGAATTAATATTGGGATTTATTACAAAGAAGATCGTCCAACTTACGAGGCACAATTGCCGCAACTTAAAAAAGGACCGTTGGTTAAGCAGGAGATGCAGGATGTGGGGGTGTTACTGGAAAGGCTTAAATAATTCGCAGTTTTTATTCATTCAAAGCCTTAGCGATTGTTTCGCCAAACTCATGAGCGGCATCTGGGCCATTCCCAGTAATAATTAACCCATCGCGATGCACGGGCGTACCAGTATATTGAGCGCCCTTCTCCTGAATGTGATCCGCCTCACCCGGCCAACAAGTAGCCTTTTTCTCCTGTAAAAGGCCGGCGTTGGCCAGCACACCGGGCGCCGCACAAATGGCACAGGTTAGCTTTCCAGCATTATAAAAATCTTGAGCCACACTATGCGCGGCATCATCTTCGAAATATTCAAAAACACCAGGTCCACCAATAAAAATCACGGCATCATAGTCGTCAGCATTGGCCTCGTACATTAAGGCGTCGCACTCGGTTGTCCCTCCTAATTTCCCGTGCGCTTTTTGGACTGTGCTAGCGGTAAAAACAATGTGGTCCGCGGCCTCTAAAGCCGCTTTGGTGTCGTTATATTCTTTGTCTTGGTATTCTTCAGGGGAGATTATTACTAATACGTTAGCCATTTGGAAAAAGTTAAATTTTAACTTATTCACATTAGCATTTTCGCCCCTGCGACGTCGAATTTTTCTTCCTATCTCGTATAGCTCTCTTAAGTCTGCTAAAATGTCGTCGTAAAAAATTTATTAATTTTATTTATGCCAAAAGTAACATTCACAAACACTAATCAATCAGTAGAAGTTGAAGAAGGCCAAGAGCTCCGCAAAGTCACGCAAGAAAATGGGTGGCCTATCCCCTATGGCTGTGAAAATGGAATCTGTGGGACCTGTTTAGTCAAAGCTAAAGGAGAATTAAATGAGCCAACAGAAACGGAACAACAAACTTTAAAAGCCATGGGAAAAGCCGATGGTGAACATCGTCTGGCCTGCCAATGCAAAATTAAAGGCGACGTTACTATTGAGCAGTAGG
>CAYYQE010000001.1:0-99913 GCA_964473745.1 uncultured Candidatus Peribacteria bacterium | reverse complement strand
CCCCAGGTACCTCAAAGGTGGCGTTTACAAGCTGAGCGTCTTGCGAGCACTGATCAGCCTGGGAAGCAGGTAAATTAACTTCAAAAACATAAGGAATTCCATTAACTTCATAACCAACGATTTCCTTTAAATGGATGCCGGCGGCGTTATAAATGTCTAACATGGAGGCTTGTCCTTTGGTGGTCAAAAGGGTGCCTGCGGAGACATATTGTCCCTCTTCTCCTCCGGTCCCAATACTGCCAGGGAGCAAATAACAGGAGCGATCTTCATATCCTTTGTTCACGAGTACGACAACGCCAGGGGCTTCTTCTACTGGCCACTCTTCAATTTCCCAAACACTGGGTTGGTATTTAAAAGTAAAATACTCACTAAGTGGGTCATAAGTTTTCATTTCAACAACCATAAAATCAGGGGACTCTTTGAAAACTGTTTCGGTGTAGTAGGAATTGCCAAGGCATCCTCCAAAAAACAATGTTAAACAGATTACAGTTAAGACTATGTGAGTGATTTTCATAATATTTAGAAATTATAGATTTTAGATATGAGATTTAAAGTGACGCCACTTCCAGAAATATTTGAGGGCACTAACGACATGGACCCAAAAGATCCGACGTCCTAATAAGTGGAAAACACTGCCACTAGATAACCTTTTATGATAATGCTCGGCTTCGGTCAATGGGAAATAAACGATTTTGTAACCTTTTCTAATTAATTTCAAGCAAAGATCATAATCTTCCATAAACAGAAAATAACGCGGATCAAAACCTTCTACTCCCTCATAAACATCCTTTTTAATAACAAAATAAGCGCCAGTAATGAGTTCTACTTCTTGAATTGTTTTATGATCAAAATCATGCATGAGGTAACGCTTTAAGCGTTTTTTGTAGCGGGGTAATTTTTTAAGAAAAGTCCGTTTAATAATGAGATCCAGAAAAGTCATGTGCCGACGGCAGGATTCTTGAATTTCACCGTTGTAATAACGAAGCCGGGGACCAAGTAGACCAATTTCATGGTGGTCTTCTAAAAACTCCACCAGCCTTTGCATGGTGTTTTCCTTCACAAAAACATCTGGATTAGAAATAATCACAAATTCACCTTTGGCTTTTTTAACGCCCAGATTATTAGCTTGGCCGTAACCCAAATTTTTGGAAGATTCAATTAATTTAATCCGGCCTTCTTTTTTTAATTCTCTTAATTTAGGAAGGCTTTCATCAATCGATCCATTATCAACCACAATAATCTCATAATCAAAATCTACTTGGCTACGTTCAATAGCCTCCACACACATTTTGGGGAAGTACTTATGATTGTAATTCACGATAATGACAGAAACTTTGGGGTTCATAACTTCTTTTTCAAATTTTAGGACCTTCTGAAAAATATAGCATCTACTGCAATTTGCAAGTTTTGGCTACAATTCACTCACCATTCGTCATCGTATCATATTTGATACGATTTCCTCATGCTTCATAAATTGTTTCTCAAAACTTGTAACTATCGTCACGACGCTATATTTTTCAGAAGGTCCTTGCGAGAAGGGAGCTCTTTTAAGTGATTAGGGGTGATTTTTAAGGTTACTTTTCCGTTAGCAAAACTGCCCGCTTCGAGGTCTTGATTGATTATAAGGCCGGGACCAATTAGACAATCACTGCCTATTTTTACACCAGGCATAAAGCTGGTGTTTACGCCAACACGAATATTGTTTCCGGCGATGAGTCCTAATTTAGGTGTTCCGGAATCCATTTTTTCTTCTTTGACGTTAACGTGAATATTGCCTTCATCAAAGCGAAGATTCCCGGTCACACTGCCAGCTCCAAACGACACATTATCGCCAATTATGCTGTCCCCAATATAATTAGAATGAGTCCAAACATGATCACCAAATACACTGCGCGCTATTTCACTGGCAAAGCCAATCACACAATCTTCTCCCAGATAAGAATCACGCACCAGGGCGTTAGTGGCCACCACTGAATTTTGACCAATATAAGCGGGGCCCACAATTGTGGCACCGTCGAATATTTTAACTCCATCTTCAATTAAAACATCACCGCTGATGGTGACGCGCTTACCAATCTGCGCCGAGGGGGCAATGTGTTTTGGGACTTTCCCAAAAAAGTAACGAGCAATTTCAATAATGTGCCAGGGATACTTAATAGCCTGCCAATAACCTTCGTAAGGGATGGCTTGCATTTTGACGCCGCTTTTAATCATTTGATCGAGGGCCACTTCATAAACATCATCTTTTTTGCTGGTGGCGCCTTCTAAGTACTTAAACAAACGCTCGGTATCTTTATGCAAATGAAGCACTAAATTCACCAGATCACTAGGTTCCTTACCGGCGCCCGGCTTTTCTACAATCCCCTTAATCTCCCACTGCGAATTCACTTTCAAATACCCTCCTGGGAAATATTCTTTGACTTTTTTCCCCAAAATACAGCTTTCAAAATAATCATTTTGGGCAGCATCAAAAATTAAGCGATAGGCTTCTTCTTCGACCACATCATTAGAACTAACAATCAAAATTGGTTCGGCTTTTTTAACGTGGGATTTGGCACTCAAAACTGCACCAGCCATGCCCGCGTCTAAATCTTTTTGCTCAACAACAGATACCTTGGTTTTTTTGTGCTCTTTGGCAAAATCCTTCGCAAAAGTCTTTAGTTTTTTTAAATTATGCTTTCCTCCAATAAGAACTAGATCTTTGAACCCAGCGTTAGTTAAGGCATCTAACTGATGATGAATAAGAGATTTGCCGCAGAACCGCAGGAAATTTTTATCCTCAACAGGTTTGACGCGCTTACTACGACCAGCTGCTAAAAGGAGTACTTTCATAGTTTAAGAAAAGGTTAGGCCGCGATCGCGGGTGTTTCGACTTCTAAGAAATTGATGGCCATTTCATCTAGTAATTGCGTTAGGAATTCTCGTTGCGTATTAATTTGATCTAACAATTTCATTTGCTCGGTGTAATCGGCTTTGGCTTCCATTCCTTTATCAAGTACTTTTTTGACTTCCCAGCCTTTGCGGGCAACTTTTTGAACGTCGTAACCAGTATCTACAGCTTTAGCAATTTTGGGACTTGCTTCTAGGAATCTACCAGCGCGAACCATAGATTTGGCGCCTGGGAGTCCGTTCTTAGCAAACAAAGCACCACCACGAAGAAGTTGCTCCGAGGATCGTGCGGTTTTAGCGGCTCCTTCCGCGGCTTTGGCGGCTTTGGCGGCAGTGCCCACACCTTTGGCACCACGGGCAACTTTTACACCAACTGCTCCGGTCTCGACCGCCACTCCACCGGTTCCAAATGAACCAGTAGCCGCAACTAAAGCGGCAACATCCACTACTTCCCAGAGTATGCCTTCACCCATATGAAGTAATCTTTTCCAACCTTCAATATCTTCGCCAGCCAGTGTTTTTCCAACAGTAGCCTCGGCCATCATTTTGGCTCCTCCCACAAACGGGATAATATCAATTCCGAGTGAAATCAAACCTAGTAACGTACTTCTAGTCTTTTCCGTAGCATGAACCATGCTTAAATCCAATTGGATCAAAAAGTCCATTTGCGCGAGCGCAGCCTCCACATCTTCTCCTTCTAAAGGCAGAGATTGTAAATATTCACGCTTATCTTTTAGGAATCCCTTTACTTTTTTCTCAGCTGTTTCGAGATCGCCAGAAGCCACGTCCTTATTTACTTCGTCAACTAAAGTGTCGATATCTTTTTTAATAGCCAAAACAAACTCCGCTCTTTGGGAGATTTCCGTATCTTCAGATTGAGTTTGGCGTTCTAAATATTCAATTTCACCTTCACGCATGGTGTTTAATTCTGCTTCCCACTGTTCAGCGGTCATATCTTCAGGGGCGGGGATTACCTCTTGTTCGAGGGTGTCGAGTTCTATTCTTGTCCCTTCACTTAATTCTGATTCATCACCAAACATATCCACATATTCAATGGGAGTCATTGGTTCGTCGCTAGCCGGCACTTCGGGAGCGCCTTCGGGGGCAACTTCTGGCAAAGGAGCTTCTTCTGGGGCAACTTCTTGATCGTTCATAATAATAAAATTAGAGGGTAATTATTTTTGGTCTTTTTCCTTCTGGAAAAAAGATATATAGATTATTTCGAGAATACCGAGAGAATTCACTACTAGTAAAGGGATAAACCAATAAAGCTGACTATTCCGAGCGGCGCGCCAGAGAGCCAGCCCTTTCCAGACCGCAGACCAAATAACTGCAATTACAAATACGGCCTGAAACCAGGGTTCCTCCATAAGCTGAAGAAACTGGAGCATTTCCGGGTCAAGACTGCTAGTTTCTGGGCCAATCATATCTGTTTCTGGTGAAACGCCACTTTTCATTTTGTCTTCCATATATAAATCACAATGTTCGGGATCTTGTTCACAAAGTGTCTCATAATCGATGATGCCTGGTTCTTCTTCCATAATTGGGATGGGTTATTAGGTAAGGATTTCGGGTAGTCGATTTTCATCAACTGCTTGTTTGATTTCCATAGCAATTCTTTCGCCGTAACTAAAACTTTCGCCGTACATGTATCCGGAATAAGGAGTGTACTTGGTTCCGGGCGAACCTGGGATGCGCATGGAAACATCAAAAATCACAAACTCTTCTTTGCCATCGTAAGCCGCAACTGCCCCTTGCAAGGCAAATGGCCCGATCATGCCGGGTGATACTTCTTTTTTCATAGTGGCTACAAATTTTTCACCAATATCATAGGCTTTTTCTAAGAGTGATTCTTTCATGGTGACCGCAAAATGGCCGGTTTCGATTAATTTGGGTTTAAAGCCAGTTTCCAGGAGTTCGAGTTGGTCCTTGGCGCTGAGCCTTAAAAATCCATCGAGATCAGTTTGGCGGCGGGAATCTGTTCCCATGAGCTCAAGTTCGTCGTTTAATTCTGAATAGAAAAAGTTTAGATTAACGTGCGCTCCAACTACATATTCTTCGATAGTGGCTTTGTCTAGAGCTTCTTGCGTGATATCGCCAGCTGCGACTTTTTTGGCAGCTTCTTCTTGGAAGGATTTTTCATCACGGGCAAAAAAGAATGATCTTTCGTAACCGCGGGTGGCTTCATTTACTTTTACTAGAACGAGGCGGTCGATTTCCGCGGGTGAACTGAAAATTTTGGGGAGCCGGATGCCGGCTTTTTCGAGCAAATGGTACTGATTAAGTGGTTGATCACGTTCTTCGAGTTTTACCCCTTGGCGGAGACCATAAATTGGAACGTTAAATTTTTCCTCAATATCCGCAAAGTCATTGAAATAAACCCAAAAATAACGGTTGTGGATAAAAACTGTGTTGAGTTCGCGTAACTGCTTTTGAACGTCCTCATTTGTGACGTCCTCAAATTTATCGACTAAAATAACCTCGTCGATGCAGCCTTTCTTGTCGCGCGTTTTATAATATTTAGAAAAAGTGTTGGCGCGATTTTTTTGGCAAACAGCCACGGTGCGAAAGCCGTATTTTTTAGCGCCATTAGATACATCTAGAGCGCTGTGACCTCCTAGGACTCCAATCGTGAGATTGTTTAAGTCATAGTCTGCGAGGATTTTTTGAATATCTTGTTTATTAATCATAAGCCTAGTTTATCAGAAATAGATTTCATTGCACCCAAAACAATCTCCACGTGCTCCTCAAAAGGAACTCCCAGGTCCTCGGCGCAAGCGCGTAAATCATCGCGATCAATCTGGGCGGCAAATCGTTTGTCCTTCATTTTTTTCTTTACGGACTTTACTTTAACTTCTTGTATTTTTTTGTCGGGACGGACTAAGGCCACGGCCGTAATAAGGCCGGTTAAGCGATCAACGGCTTTTAAGGCCTTGCCCATTAACGACTCTGCCGGGATATAACCGTGCTCCTGGATTGCTTGAATGATTTCTGGGGGGACGTCCATTTCTTGAAGAAGAGGTTCGCCTTTGGCTGGATGTTCTTCAGGCCATTTTTCATAATCAAAATCATGCAAAATTCCAGCCACAGCCCAGGTTTCTTCGTCCTCGTTAAAATGACAGGCGTAGGCACGCATGGCGGCTTCGACCGCGTAACAATGCTTATGCATATTGGGGTTTTTCAAGTTATCCACCATTATTTGGTGTGCTTGTTCATAATCCATAAAAAAGAAGTTAACCAAGTATTTTTTCTAATTGCCCACTTTCAATACCCTGCTTAATATCACGAGCTAAACGCCGGCCAGTGGACATGGGCTCATCATAGCGAAGAGCGGTATAAGGAGAACCGTTCACAAACGGATTGGTCCCAGCGACAATTCGAGCAGAAATTTCAAAAACATAAAAATTCAAATTGGTGTCCATAATTCCCTCTAAACAAAACGGCCCAAATAGCCCATCACCAACCAACTCCTTGGAGGTTTTGACCGTGTTTTCACCCATTTCATATAAGCTTGGTAATAAAGATTCGCGAACCACAATCGGAATATTCCCGGTAATAGTGTAACTGGTTTGAATATCAGCTGCGAGCTGGTCACGAGCCGCAATTCGTCCAATAGAATCAGCGTTGGATTCGTATCGTTTATCAAAACTCATGATTTCGAGCTCCTTGGTGAGTGGGGAATAGAAATAGTGTACGTACATGGGCACTCCCACAATGTATTCCTGAATAACGTAATCATCGTCGCGGCCATATTTTTCAAGTCCTTCGTAAAACTCTTTGGGATTATTAGCAATAAAATAACCGGAGCCTCCTTTGGCTCCGTGGAATTTAATAATTACAGCGCGGTCAATTTCTTCGGGGGTTTTGAAAATCTTAGGCAGTTTGAGGCCGGCCTTAAGGAGCCATTGGCGTTCCATGGTGCGGTCTGATTCCCATTCTAGGATTCCTTTGGTGCCGTAGTGCATGCATTTTAAGTTTTTCATGCATTCGTGACCTAAATAACTCACAAAAGAGCCGTGTGGAATCGCAATGCAGTTTTTGTCGATTAATTCTTGTTCGATATCACAGAATTTGTCGTAACTCTCGATTTCAATGAATTCGTCGGCGAGGCCGTAGTGTTCGTAAACTTTGCGGGTTTTTGGAGTGACCACGCATAAGGTTTTAAACCCCTCGTCTTTAGCCCCTTTGAGAATCTGAAGAGCGGTGTGGCTTCCCATGGTGGCTATGCGATAGTCTTGTATATTTGTGGAAGTCATTTTTTAGAAGAAAGCTAAAAATAAGTTTATTTAGCTATTAAATACCATGAAATAGTGGTTTTTGTCGAGGGGAAATTTATTGATCTGCATTCATGACTTTAATAAATGGAGCTAGTTTTTCTGCAAATCCAGCTCCATCTACAAGCGTACCTAAGGCTATATCCACTTGTCTTATTTTGGCGTTTGGAAAAATTTCAGATAGAGCAACAAAGGCCGCCTCAATCTCTAACTCATCTTTCATAACATCCTCTGTACTCCGTCGATCACGGTCTCCAGTAACGGGATCACGATCTGGGAGTTGAACGCGCTCAAACATCCCTCTAAGCAGGAGTTGTGGCAACCCAAAAGGCAATCTATGAATGGAAGTTAATTCTGCAAAATCAGGTAAAACATTCTCTTCTGCTAGGCTAGCCCAAGCTCTTAGGATTTCGTTAATAGCAATCCGATAATCACAAGCACGTGACTGAATGTATTCAGCTTGAACTTGCTCTAGAGATGGAGGGTTTGGGGTGGATCCGAGGACTGATGTGGATCCGATCATGAATTGTTTTTGTTAATTAAAAAAGGCTGGATCTATTTATAGTAGAAATCCAGCCCTTTGTCAATTTTTATTGGTGTCTTTTTGCGAGAGGGTGAGGGCCCCAAGACCATGCCCGATCTTAAGGCCCTCTTTCAACCGTAGTTTTAAGCTTCAGCTGGTACTTGACGAGGTTCGTCCTCTTTGCCTTGAAGGAAAGGCTTTATGTGTTGCCAGATATCCCATCTCTCAACAAATAGGTCAGCATCATCAAGCATTCGTTGGACAGTTTCTTCTGGTACTCCAGCCGCGCGAGCATTTTCAGCAAGTCTTTTGACTTGGTCTTTGAATAGTTTGGCTCCAAGTACATTGGCCGGGAATATGAAGTCTGCAACGTCACCTATTACGGGAGTGGCACCTACCGCAGCATCAGCCGCTTGGTAGGCTACGATCTTAGCCATATCCCAGGCTCCAAGATCGGTGTTGTGGGCCTCCCAAAGCTGATAGATTCCGTTCCCAACCGTCATTCCAACATCACCTATAACTGGGAAAGCAGTAGCGATAGCTGGTTTAAGCATATAGACATCCATATACCTAGCGACGATGCGAACGCGGGCTTCGACCGTGGTAGCGGTTTTAAGCGCAGCTTCAAGATCTTCTCTTAGCAAAGCTTTTTCTTCCTCGGTCATCGCGTGAATTTGCTCTGGAGTCAAAGCAGCTAGAGTCTTGATGCGAGTCAACTCTTGTTGATGCGCAAGTTCGGCTGGGACTTCTTCCGGAGCCGCTTCCACGGCACCTGGATAAGGTCCTTCCGGTGTAGCACCAGGAGTTTCCTCTTGCTCCTCAGGCTGATAGTCAGCTCCAGGGATCTCGTTGTGGAACGCCTGCATGTAGACGTTCAAAGGATAATCCGGAGCGGTGTCATCCGCCAGGAGCTCGTCCCCCTGACCAGGGAACGGGGCTGGAGCCTCGCAATAGGCTTGCAGCCGTGGGATGGGCGCTGCCTCCGCAGCGGCATAACCATGTGGTGTAGCCATGATGTAGGGGGTTAAAGAGTAGTGTGGATTAATCCACACTCAACATGCCACACAGGTTGCTAAAAGTCAAGCTTGTTGTGTAATTATTTTTTAACAACATTGCTATTAAACCTGCTATTTGTCGAACTATTTTTATAACAAAAATGTTGACATGGGTTTTGAGGGGATTTTTGGGTTCACAAAAAAGTGCCTTTTTGCCGCTCAATTAGGACCTGTCTCTACCCCAAATTCATGGCATGTAATTGAGCAATTCTTTCCTTAATTGGTGGGTGCGTAGAAAACCATTTAGACCATGTTCCGGCTTTAAGTGGATTCGAAATGTAGAGATGCGCAGTGCCCTTCGTAGCAAAATGGGCCGGAGTATGGTCCTGAGAGATTTTTTTCAAAGCACTGGCTAGGCCCTCGGGGTAACGGGTAAGGAGGGCGCCGGACGCGTCGGCTAAATATTCACGCTTGCGGGAGATCGCCAATCTGATGAGCGTCGCAAAAAGAGGAGCAAAAACAATCAGCAAAACGCCGACGAGCAAAAGTGCCAACTGCACTCGCCCATCCCGGCGCCCTCCTCCCCTACTATAAAAAGTCCATCTTAAAAAAACATCGCTCATAATCATAATCACTCCAGCTAAGGCCGTAACAATCATCATTAAGCGAATATCAAAATTCCCAATATGCGAAAGCTCATGGGCAATCACCCCTTCGAGTTCGTTTTTGTTTAACTTGTCTATTAAACCTGTTGTAACTGCTACCGCCGCGTGATTTGGGTCACGTCCAGTAGCAAAAGCGTTCATAGCCGCAGATTTAATTACATAAATTTTGGGAGTTGGTAACCCCGCCGCAATACTTAAATTTTCAACTAAATTATAAAGCTCTCGATTGTCTCTTTTTTCAATTGGCTTGGCCTGGCTAGCCCGAAGAGTGATTTTAGCTCCCTGATAATAGGTAACAAGCGCCCAAATGACAGCAAAAACAGCAGTTAAAATAAGTCCCACAACCCCTGCTCCAGGCTCCATGACCTCGCCCATCACATATCCGACCACTATTAATAGTCCGACAAAAACAAACATGAGCAGCCAGGATCGCCTCTTATTCTTGGCAATTTCGGTATAAGTGAGCGCCATACCTAGTTTTTAAAGTCTACTTTTACATTTTCGCGTTCTTTCTCATTTTCAACTTCAAAGAAAGACTCTTCTTTAAACCCAAGCAATCCAGCCACCAAATTCACTGGGAAAAGCTGAACCTTGGTATTGTAGTTACGAACATTTCCGTTGTGAAAACGCCGAGCAGCCTGAATTTTATCTTCAGTATCGGTTAATTCACGCTGAAGTTCTAAAAAGTTTTGATTAGCCTTTAAATCTGGATAGTTTTCAGCTACTGCAAACAAAGTTTTAAGCGCCCCAGCCAACATGTTCTCGGTTTGCCCTTGTTCAGCGGGGGTTCCGCTATTGCCAATCGCGGCGGTCCGGGCTTTGGTAACGTTTTCTAAAGTTTCTCGCTCATGAGTCATGTATCCTTTAACAGTTTCAATCAAATTAGGAATAAGGTTATAACGACGTTTTAATTGAACTTCAATGTCAGCCCAAGCCTCTTTGACACGAAGGCGAAGGCGAACCAAACCATTATAAGTAAAAGCTAGCCAAGCTAGCACAACCCCAACAACGATTAACACGATTGTGCCAATCCCAAATCCGCCACCAGCTGTAGCGGCAACATCCATGACGGCTTCAACCGGATCAGCTTCGACTGGAGTGGTTTCAACAGGAACGGTTTCGAGTGGAGATTCAACGGCAACCACTTCGGCTGGAACTTCAAGAACTTCTTCCATAATTATTTGTTTAAAGATTAGAAAACTCGCCTCAAATTGTAGGCCTGTTCCTGAGATCAGTCAATTAAGGAGTGTTAATTAAGCACAATCACACCAATAATCGCGGCCACCACCAAATAAATAGAGAACACCCGCAAGCTATGGTTTTTTAAGAATTTCATCAAAAAAGAGACACTTAAATAACCGACAATTGCAGAGCTTAAAAATCCAACCATAACCAGATCCCATGAAGGCAATGGAGCCTCGCCCTGCACCACGTGAATCCCGGTTAAAAGTGAGGCGCCGGCAATGGCCGGAGTTCCTAATAAGAAGGCAAATCGCGCAGCCTCATCACGCTTAAGCCCAAACAACAAACCTGTTCCAATTACTGATCCAGACCTGGAAATTCCGGGGATTAGGGCGCAAGCTTGCGCAATCCCCATCAAAAAAGTGTTTTTTAACGTAAAACGCCAACGATCTTTTTTGGGTGGAAATTTTTCGGCCACCATAAAAAATACCGCGAGAAGGACCAACATGAATAACACAACCTTTGGATCCCGAAAAACATGATCGAGCCAGTCTTCCATGGTAAATCCCACAATCACAGCGGGAATTGTAGCGAGCACAATGTAGCCCAGCAGACGTCGGTTCTTGAGTAATCCCCACAAATCATCCCAAAAATAAATCACAATCGCGACTAGACTCCCCAAGTGCAATACCACATCAAAACCCTTTAGCGTTTCTATTTCTAATCCAAAAATCGACTCTAAAAGCACGAGGTGTCCCGAAGAGGAAATCGGTAGAAATTCGGTGATTCCCTGAATAATTCCGAGAAAAAGGGCTTGGAGGAAGGTCATTTTTTAATGTTTAAACGATCGGACTCCGGTAAAAACCATGGCAATTCCAAGTTCGTCAGCGCGTTTGATTACCTCCTCGTCACGGATCGATCCACCAGGTTGAATAATAGCGGTTACCCCAGCTTTGTGTGCCTCTTCAACCCCATCTGGGAATGGGAAAAAAGCGTCGGAGGCGAGTACTGAGCCCTGAATATCATCGCCGCCTTTGTGACGAGCAATAAAAACAGCGTCAACGCGGGCCATTTGGCCAGCCCCGATTGCCACAATTCGTTCGATGCCCTTGTCAGGCTCGTTTTTGGCGAAAACTACGGCGTTTGATTTAACGTGTTTGACCACTTTGCGGGCAAACATCATGGCATCAATTTGCTCGGCAGTTGGTTTCACTTTGGTGACTATTTTTAGGTCATCTTTGGAAATAACGTGTTGATCTGCGTACTGAACCAACATTCCTCCGGCCACGGTTTTGATATCGCGTTGATTGGGGTTTAAGCGAAGTTTGCCAGTGGCAAGTAAACGGAGATTTTTACGTTTTTTGAAAATTTCAAGCGCCCCTTCTTCAAAATCTGGCGCAACAATTAACTCTACAAATAATTTGTTATCCGCAATGTACTGTGCAATCTTCTCGGTACAGGTTTGATTGAGACCAATCACGCAACCAAAAGCAGACATGGGATCCACGTTGTAAGCAGTTTCAAAAGCCGTGTCGATATCTTCGGCGGTAGCGACCCCACACGGATTAGTGTGCTTCATTACAGCCACTGTTGGGTTTTCAAAATCTGTTACTATTTTTATAGCAGCGTCCCCGTCCAAAATATTATTAAAGGAGATTTCCTTGTTGGCTTGAATAGTTTTGGCGTTAGTTACGTTGGGGTAATGATTGGTGGGATCCTTGAAGAAAGCCGCCCGTTGGTGAGGATTTTCGCCGTAGCGAAGTTTCATTGATTTTTCATAGTGAAGGTCGAGCAATTCAACTGTTTCACCCTTATTTTTAAAGTATTCAGAAATTTGTTTGTCGTAGTTGCAAGTTTTTTCGAAAGCTTTGATAGATAAATTGCGACGAGTTTGCAGAGAAAGTCCTTGTTTATGGCGCATTTCATCTAAAATTGGAGTGTAATCACGAATGGCGGTAACCACCGCAACTTCCTGGAAATTCTTAGCGGCTGCTCTAAGCAAAGCCACTCCACCAATGTCTATTTCTTCGATGGCTTCTTCTTCGGTTACCCCTTCCTTACTAGTGGTTTGATTAAACGGATAAAGATTAACTACGATCATATCAATAGGGAGAATTTCGTTTTTTTCAGCTTCGGCAACGTCTTTCCCGTTTTGGCGACGCATCAAAAGTCCGCCGTGAACTTTGGGATGCAAAGTTTTAACACGGCCATCAAAAATTTCTGGGAAACCAGTTAAATCTGATATTTTTTTAACTGGAATGTTGTTTTCTTGAAGAAGTTTTGCGGTCCCTCCCGTAGAAATCAATTCTACTCCAAATTCTTCGGCCAAAACACGACAAAAATCAACTAATTCTGTTTTGTCAGCCACACTGACTAGGGCCCGCTTGGGTTGTATGCGTTCGCTCACGAAAAAATGGGTTATTTAGGTAGGTCCACCCCACCACGACTACAAGGATTACAGCGCATAATGCGCCAGAGTGCTTTCAGGCCTCCTTTCACGGCGCCATGTTTCATAATTGCTAATCGTCCATACTCTGAACAGCTAGGCGTGTACCGACAAAAACCTCCCGGGAATATCCGGCTAAGTGGTCCATGATCTGGGGAAAGGGTTTTTTGGTAGAGCCTGATCGCAAGCAATAATAGTTGCTGCGGCATGTGAAGCAGGGAGCCGAAGAAAGACTTGAGAAAGTCCAGCATTTAAGGCGCTAGGTTAGTTACCGAATAAGCCGGGGGTTAGTGTAGAGGAACTAGTCCGAAGAGGCAAGACATTCCCGCTCCACCGCGGGACTATAGCTTCTCCGGCACAATTAAAAACCACGCAAAGGTTGCTCGCGCCTCTGGCGCTGCGCTTGCGCGAACTAGGATTTCATCCTCTTCGCGTTACCAACCAAACACTGTTGCCGGGTTGACCTTTACCCCGTCTAAAATAAGTTCAAAATGAAGGTGAATTCCAGTAGCTCCATAAACTCGTCCGGTAGCCCCCATTTTCCCAATAACTGATCCCGCATTTACAGAATCGCCGGCTACAACATAAAGTTCTTCCATATGACCATATAAAGTTTTGTAGCCATTGCCGTGATCAACTTCGACCACGTTTCCATATCCACCGTTCCAACCATAATCAGCCCGAATAACAGTTCCGCCATCCGCGGCTACAATTGGTGGTTTGCTAGTGTCAGCAATATCATAAGCATAGTGTCCCCAACGATAACCCTGGGTAAGTGCCCCTGATGTTGGTCGAACCCAGCCGTTTCCAGTTGGGGTAGCTACAACCTGAGTGTCTATACGAGTTGTATTCGCGTAACTGGTCGTATAGTCGTTGCGAGTAGTAGTCGTGGCGTAATATTCGTAAGGTTTTTCGCCGTCAGCAATGAAAAGTTCTTCTCCAACAGTAAGAGTCCCATCTTCGGGAAGGTTATTGTAAGCAATGGTTTCTTCTTCGTTTCCTTCATATTTTTCAACTAAAGCACTTAAAGTATTCCCACTTTTAACTTTCACTCCATACCCGTCAACTGGTGGGATTTTGATTTCTTGTCCCAACTTTAAATAATTCCCATTTCCTAAACTGGTGTTAGCCCAAAGAATAGTATTCATGGAAAGATCATAGCGATAAGCAATAACCGAAAGTGTGTCGCCTGGTTGAACCTCGTGCGTTACAAATTCCGTACCACGATTCAAATAACGAGCTTCTCCTTCACTAGGCATTGTTTTGGTAATATATCCGTCCTGATCAGAATAAAAACTTAAATCCGTGTTCACGGCGAGATTGTCGTAAAGTTCAGAATTATAAGAACCTCCCAAATCATAAGCATAACTAGGATTAGCAGAATTAATAATAAGGAGAACCGTACACAAACCAACTACTCGAACAAAAAGGCGTTGAGCCGAGGAATGACCATGAAGAGGATCGCAAAATCGAGTTCGACCATTATGGGCATGTCGGTTAATTCGGCCGCGAAATTGTTTTAAGCGGGCCACGCGAGACTTAGTCTTACCGAATAGTTTGTTGTGACGTTCCTTACGGGCGTCATGATTCACGTTTGTAATCTTAGAAGGGGTTAATAAACTCACGATGATCTTTAAAACTCGCTTCAGGGATCCGTTCTCAGTATTTCATATATATTTTACGCATCCAGGTTTGGGAGTCAATATGAGGGGGTTGACATGATTGCCGTAAAATTTTGTACTTTTTTGAATTTAACCTGAAGGGTGAGATCAGCCGAACTCTATACTATTGAGGGTGTTTGTCAAGGGTTTTAGGGGCGAATTAGAGGGACTTTAATATCATAACCTCTGTTCCCTTCCTCGCATTTAACTCCTTCTCCAAGTAATGCTTGCAGTCGTTCTAAAATGCCTTTATGAACCTCGGCTATCTCCTCTCTTTTTTGAGTTATCGCCTCGCCGTCATCAGCCTCATCTTGAAGCTGGAGGTCTTCAAGATCTTCATATAATTTATAGGCTCTGTCCGGATAAATATCCGTTGAAACACTAACATAAACATTATACGGGTCAGAGTGGCTAGTAAATCTGAGACAGGTATTTACTCCTAATCCTAAGCTTGCAACGGCATTTCTAACATGTTCAATTATTCTTGTGTCTCTTAGTTTTTGAGCTTGTTCTCGGTCTATTTCTTCAAGTAAATTGGCGACGTCGGATTCGAATTGATTAGGGTCTGTTGGCCGTTCTAAAGTGATGTTAATGTAATATCGTCCTTTTTTATCCTTTCCTTCTTGCTCTACGATATGAGCCTTTGGGAATAACTGTTGTACTTTTTTACGTAGCACCTCTTCTTTTAAATCTGTTTTTAGAACAAACTGTATAGTAATCCCTCTCATGTCACCAGATCTAATTGTACCTAATTCTCTAAGAGGTTCTACGGCGGCTATCATAATTTGTTCGATTCTATCTTCTTGTCTTTCTCGATCTTCTAAATGAGCAAAAAATCCCTCGAGATCAGCCTGCGGCAATTGAACCGGCTCTAGTGCTGCCTCGGCAGCAGGTGGGGGTGCATCTGACATCTTCAGTGGGGTTAGGATGGATAATTAATGATTTTAAGGGCGAGTTAGAGGGACTGTAATATTATAACCACCGCTGCTCCCTTCCTCGCATTTAACTCCTTGGCCGAGTAATGATTGCAGTTGTTCTAAAATGCCTTTATGAACGCTGGCTAACTCCTCTCTTTTTTGAGCTACCGCTTTATCGTCAACCCCGTCTTGACGCTGGAGGCCTTGAAGCTGGAGGTCTTCAAGATCGGCCCATAATTCATAGACTCTGTCCGGGAGATCAGATGTTGTAACGTTAATATAGATGCCATTTGGGAGCTCATCATATCGGCGGCAAAACTCTAGACTAAACCCTAAATCTTCAATAGCCTTTCTAACATGTTGAATTATTCTTGTGTCTCTTAACATCCTGGCCTGCTCGCGCTCCTTTTCTTCAAGTAAATTGGCTACGTCGGATTCGAATTGATTAGGGCCTGTTGGGCGCTCTAAAGAAATACTGAAGTTTTTGTGTGGTTGGCTATGGTCATAAGTTATGATTGCATCTGGAAACAACTGCTTCGTTTGTGTCTCATCGTCCTTATCTATAAGCCCATTGATCCAAACTTCTCCTACAGAATTAGTTTCTACTTTTATAGAAGAGCCTATGTTCAAACCTTTTTCTCTTAGAACTGTTGCAATGCTATCTTCTAATTCTTGTTCAACTTGTCTATGCCGGCGACTAGCTTCATGTTGCGCGCTTAGTTGGTCACAGTGAGCAAAAAACTCACCTGTTAAATCTGGAGGAAGCTGGCCTACTAAATCAAATTGTTGTGCTGCCTCGGCAGCAGGTGGGGGTGCATCTGGCATCTTAAGTGGGGTTAGGGTGGATAACTTTTGTACACCTGTGGCGTGCTTTTTGTCAATAGGTTGCGTTTTTGACGCTTGCGCGGCATCATAAGGCCACTATGGGACAAATTCGTGTTTTACCAGATCAATTAGTTAATCAAATCGCGGCTGGCGAGGTTATTGAGCGGCCGGCTTCGATTGTTAAAGAGTTATTAGAAAACGCGATCGATGCTAAGGCAACGCATATTACCGTGGAAATTGCGAAAGGTGGGACCGAGAAAATTGTGGTGACTGACGATGGTGTTGGAATGGATGAAATGGATGCGCGCTTGGCTTTTGACCGACACGCGACTTCAAAAATTCGGGAGTTGGATGATTTGGATAAGTTAGGGACCCTTGGTTTTCGCGGTGAGGCACTGGCGAGTATTGCGTCTGTTTCGAATGTTATTTTGCAAACTAAACGTGAAGATGCACTGGGTGGGATTCGACTAGAAATGGAAGGGGGAAAGGATCCGGTGGTAACCGCGGCGGGATGTCCGGTAGGTACAAAATTAGAGATTTCTAACCTGTTTTTTAATACTCCAGCCCGTAAAAAATACTTAAAAAGTGAACAAACTGAATATCGTCATATTTTAGAGGCGATGCAGGACGCGGCCCTGGCTCATCCAAAGGTGGCTTTTAAATTTGTATCGAATAATCGGACGATTTTTGACCTTTTGAAGACTTCGAAGGGAACAGCACGAATTGGGGCGCTTTTTGGTAAAGCGGTGAGCAGTGAAATGATTGAAATTTTTTATGGGGGCAGTGATTTACAGATTAGTGGCTACGTTGGCAAGCCGCAAACTGCTCGAACGACGCGCAAGTATCAGTACTTTATTATAAATGGTCGGCCGGTGCAGGATCATCGGTTGGCGTACGCAGTGAAGGAAGGATTTTCGAATTTGATTCCAGCTACTCAGCACCCGGTTTTTGTGATTTCAATTAAAATTGATCCAACGCGAATTGATGTGAATGTTCATCCGCGTAAATTGGAAGTGAGATTTGCGAGCCCCCAAGAAGTTTTTCGAGTAGTGAAATCCGCAGTTCATGGAGCTCTGCATAAAGAGCATTTGATGCATAATGTGCCATTGCGCGAATCAAACCTGGATATGCCGGCTTATATGCGCAAAAAAACCATTAAAGAAGTTTCTTCGGATCGGCCAGAAATTGATGAATCCGGAGGGGAATATGACCCAACCGAAGCACCAAGTTTAAGCTTGGGAGGTGAATTTACTCCGGGGGCAAGGACAAGTGCCTCGTATACGATGGGGAGCCCTGCGTCGAGCTCTTCGGCGGGGCCGGTGTCGTCGATTTTTGGTGGCGATTCGAGTGGTACGAGTTCGATGGGGTCTTCGGACATTGCGGCGAGAAAGGCTTATTTATTACAAAAACGGCAAGAAAGGTTAGCGGCGCGGGGAATTACCGAAGAACCGACTGTTTCGGAAGTGGCCAGTGCGCCGGCGAGTAGTGGTCCGGTTAGTTCAGTTTTTGGAGCGCCGCTGGTGAGCGAGCCAAGCGTAGCGCCGGTGAGCGAACCTATTAGTGATTCCGTGGCACTTTTTGACGAGGCTTACTCTGAAACACGAGTCCAAGGCCAAATCCGACCAATTGCCCAGGTTAAAAACAGCTACATAATTGCCCAGGATGATGAAGGAATTGTGGTAATTGATCAGCACGCGGCTCATGAACGCGTGATGCTTGGGAAATTTAGGGCGAATGAATCAGAACGTGACCCAGTTAAACAGTCTTTGTTAACACCGATCCAATTAGAATTAAATTATCGCGAAAAGGCAGTGCTAGAGGAGAATCTTGAGTTGCTGGGATCGCTGGGATTTGAGATTAGCGAGTTTGGGGGTTCTACTTATAATATTGATACTGTGCCGGATTTTTTGGTGAATGAGGATGTTGGCGAGGTGATGCAGGGATTTATTGATGATCTGTTAAACGAGCAGGCGCCTAAGGAGGCGGCGCGACGACATGATCATATTTTAGACACGCTTGCCTGCCGCGCCGCCATTAAATTCAACCGCCGTTTAACCAGCTACGAGCAAGAAGCCCTGATTAAGTCGCTCCTCGAAACTGAAGGCAGCTCGGCTTGTGCGCACGGACGACCAACCATGATCCGAATGACTTACGCGGAATTAGAGAGAAAATTTGGGCGGGTTTAACCCTTCATCCGCTTTGCAAATTCCCACGCCATCACAAAAATCGCTCTTTGGGTGTCCGCGATTTCCGCGCTTTCAATAATCATCCCTAGAACTTCTTTATCTTTCCCAAACGAAATAATGGCTACTTTGTCGTCGTAAATATTAATTTCATTAGAAAATGAGAATTCACTAGGCGGAACAAGACGAATTTCACGGTAGTTTTTTTTATTCAGGGCTGCTACGGCTTTTCCGGTTTTATCATCAGGACAAATCCCACGTAAATAGATTTTTTTCTTAACGCGAGAGGCAACATATTCCTCGTCGTAAGTCGGCCAATATTCACGAATTGATTTGGAATCAGCGTAGTTTAGGAGTTCGGTTTTGGCGGTTAAGGTGTCGGCGTAAATGCGTTTCATTCCCTCAACTCCCTCGTAATATCGAACGCGGGGATGACGAGTAGTTCCCGAAAGCCGCCGAAAATCAGGTAAAGAAGCTCTAAAATTCATATATTTATTACGATAGTCCTCACGGATGACGCCGGGGTCGGTGGGTGAAAAAATCTTAGTGCCGCGCTGAGTGTAAAGACTAATAAAACCTTTGTGCATCAACTTATCCAGAATATCGTAAGTGGTAACGCGATTGAGTTTGGCGCGGTAGGCAATGTCCGAGGCGGGTGAAGCACCAAGTTCCAAAGCAGCTAAGTAAACACTGGCTTCTTTGTCATTGAGACCGATACCAATTAGGACATTTCTTAGATCCATTGTCAAGTTGTTTTGTTGTAGAAATTTTCGACAATCTTAGTATAGCGTGATGCTAAAAACAGGTCAATAGGCCCTGTTAACAGGTGGCGACAACCTTTTTTTAAAAACAAAAATCGCATTGATTTTGAGGCGACCTCGGGCGAAAATGTTTGCGGATCCTCTGGCGAGCTTATATTTGCCCCGGAGGATCTACCATTTTATGGGCAGTTTTTCCTATTCGTAACCTTGCTTCCTATGGTTCCCCCTTCGGTTCAAACGCCACCCAAGACGGCACTACTTACTAAGGTCCGCCGCGAGCACATGTACGACAAAATCCCGCGCACGAATGTCACCAAAGAAATGGTTATGGATATGGCCAATGAGCAAGCAGTAGAATTCATTGACCTTCAGTTCACTGATATTTATGGAGTTTTGAAAGCGGTTTCTATTCCAGTTCATAAATTGTCGGACGCGATTTCAAATAACGTGTGGTTTGATGGTTCTTCGATTAGTGGATTTTCGCGGGTAATTGAGTCTGATATGTATTTAAAACCGGATCTCAATACTTTTGCGGTTCTTCCTTGGACCAAAAATGGTGAAGATGTTACGGCTAGATTAATTTGTGATGTTTTCTTACCTGATGGGACTCCTTTTGAGGGTGATCCTCGAGGGATTCTTAAACGTCAAATTGAGGAAGCTAAAAAACTTGGCCTCAAGCTTAATACTGGGCCAGAATTGGAATTTTTCTTATTTAAAACTGATGAAAATGGAGACCCAATTGGAACAACGCCAAATGATAATGGTGGCTATTTTGATTTAGCGGTTGATAAGGCGCATGAGGTTCGTCGACAGATGGCTTTTGCGCTAGATGAAATGGGAATGGAAGTGGAGACTCTTCATCATGAAGTGGCCGAAGGGCAACATGAAATTTGTTTTAAATACGCAGATGCTCTTACCACGGCTGACAACGCGATCACTCTTAAATTAACCTTAAAAGTGGTTGCTCAAATGTATGGTTTGCACGTCACTTTTATGCCCAAACCAACCTATGGTATAGCCGGTAGTGGAATGCATGTACATCAATCTTTGATGGGAATTGAGGATGGTAAAAATAAATTTTACGATCCAAAAGGTACTTATAATATGTCTGATTTGGCCCAAAACTATATCGCCGGACAAATTAAACATATTAAGGCGATTAACGCGCTTACTAACCCCACAGTTAACTCTTACAAACGACTAGTCGTTGGCTATGAAGCGCCGGTTAATGCGGCCTGGGGACAACATAATCGTTCCGCTTTAATTCGTGTGCCACGTACAACTCCAACTCAAGCTGAAAAAGCGTCTCGTTGTGAGCTTCGCTGCCCAGATCCATCGGCTAATCCTTACTTAGCGTTTGCAGCGATGTTGGCGGCTGGCTTAGATGGAATTAAAAATGAAATGAAATGCCCAGATCCAATCGAAGATAACATTTGGAAACTCACTCCTACAGAAATGAAAGAAAAAGGAGTTGGCATGGTGGCCTCTAACTTAAAAGATGCTTTGAAAGCGCTCCGCGACAACAAAGTAATTCGCGAGGCTATGGGCGAACACTTCTTTAACGAATTTTACAACGGCAAAATGAAAGAATGGGATTCCTATCGTACTTATGTGACGCAGTGGGAACTTGATAATTATATGAACTGTTAATTCCCCCATAGCTGTGCCAAGTGCATATCGCGATCTAATTCAAACGAATATTCATAAACGCCTATCTCATCTTGATGGGCGTTTTCGATAAGTTCTTCGGGATAGCTGCGGTAGTGGGTTAATGAGGAGTCAGCGACGATTAGTTTTGTGAAAGTAGTGCCAGTGTCGCCAGGTTGTTTGATTAAATTGAATCGATATTCGTCGAGTAGAGTAAAATCTAATTTATAAGGCAGTTCGTAAGTTAAGGTGAAGGATTCTTCGGTGCCGGGATAGACTGACTTGTTAAAATAAAAGTAATCGAGTTCTAGATCTTCGTCGTATTGAATTTCGATATCTTCTTGGTTAATTCCAATGGAACTTACTAGTTGCGTACCGTGTGGGACATACATCCGAAAAGCAGAAATATTGGGCGTGTTACCAAGAATGCCGATCACCCAATCTGGTGGGGCATCAAAACCAAAACTCGACAAAAGATTTTTAAGCTGGCTTTCGGCGAAGGCATCAAAATGATGTTCACGCGTGACAGTTACTTGATTAAGCACGATGCCGTTATCTTCTAGAAAAGTTTGGTGCTGGATATCCTGCGTTATATAAGCATCAGTTTTGTTCCCCCCAATTGAAGTGTGAATTAAAGCAAAATAATTCTCGCGTTCGTTTGGCGCTGCAATAGTCCCGGCCATTCCCCACTCTTCAAAAAATTCTTGAACAAATTCGGTTTTGGAGTAAGCAGAGATGTGCTTGGCCTGTGACATTTCTTGAATAAGTTGGCCCAATTCTAACCAGGGTGCTTTTTCACGTAATTTGTCTTGAGCTGATTCAATAAACGATCCCAAAATAGCTTTTGGTGATTCTTCTCCGGTATATTTAGATTCCACTAGATAAGAAATCACTGTATCGAAATTATCTTTAGTGAGAGACATGGGCAATTCATCAATTTTAACTGGCCCAGTAATTTCGAGTAAACGATTCACAAATTCCAAATCCATAGTAATCACGTGATCCACCCCAGGACCCCCCTCCTCTTCTAAGAACCAAGCTCCTTTTTTGGCAGACACTTCTAAGTCTGGTGAATAATTTGAATCTCTAAAACGCCATTCTGTTGTAAGACTAGCAATTTCCCCAGGAGGAATAATCCTTTCGTAATACTGCCCATCAATTTCATAAACATCATTAAAACTCATGCCATCCAAGTAGCCGTCGTTAATATCCACAATTAAATAACTCCCAATAAATCCCCCACCCGGCCGCGATTCATTATTGTTTTCGAGCAAAACCAAATAGCGCTGCGGGTGGTCATCACCAAGTAGCCGCAAGAAAATCGGAAAGAGTTCGTCAAATTGATTAAACACTCCAGAAAGTTCATTAAGCTGGAATTTTGCCTCTAAGATAGTGGCTTGCAAAGATTCTGGGAAAAGGTTGGTTTTGACCTCTTGAACGCGTTCATTAGCAACACTTAAATTGACTAAGGCACTATTGAAATCTTGTTCATAAGTAGTTTTAAGTTCTTCGGTGATGGAGGCGGAAGGAGGATAGGTAGATTCTTTTAATAAATCCTGACTAATCCCCTGAACATTTTCGACAAAACTCATAAAAGCAGCCCCAGCTTCGGACAGTTCTTCGCCAGCATTCAATAGATTGCTAACAGATTCGGCAGTCTTGTTTTGAGATAACAATTCGGTGCGCTGATTTTGCAAAAACCATAAACTTTGTTGCGCTTCGGTAAAAATTGATTCGGCGTTTTGGAACGCTTCTTCGGTGGGGCCGCTTAGCAAAAATGATTCGTAACTGGAATAAGCGGCACTGGCGACCTCTTCTTTTAAATCTACGCCCTCGTAATAAACCCCGATGGCAGTTAGAGCGAAAACAATTATGATCCCAAGCACAGCCATGCGCGCCATTTCGGTAAAATGGCTGGCAACTCTAAGCCGGGGATCATTTTTTTCTTGATAAAGGGTTTTTTTCTGCGAAACAAGGTCCTCTGAAAGATTAGCTTGAACGTCTTTAAGCGCCTTGTGATGTTTATGGCGTGTTTTTTTGCGTTTTTTTAGATCTAAAACATGCGGTGATTTAACTTTGGTGCCTTTTAACACAAAATTATCCTCGATGACGATCGAGTTTTTAATTCTCACTTTAATGTCGCTGATTTTTCCCATTTTTAATTAGTGATATGAAGAGTGGAAAGTCCGTCATCAAAAAGGTTAACTCCGGCACTTAATTTATCCCCGTTTTCATTATGAGTCACGAAAATATGATCACCAAATTGAATAATTTCAAAAGGAATATCTAATGTTTCGATGAGAGGTTCTGTTTCGAGGCGATCAAATGATAAAAACAAAATATCATCGCGAATTAAATATTGAAGTAAGTTGGTTCGATCCTCTAATTGGATACTGTAAAACGGAATTGAGGAAGATTCTTCTTGGACAAGATTGAGTTCAATTTGCGAAAGGGTCGAGGTCTCTTCATCAACTTGCATTAAGCCGCGATTCAAAAAAGTTTCTTTTAACGTTTCTAAAATTTGGTTTGTTTCGTCAGTTAGTTTAAGAGCAAAAGTCCAAGACAATTCTTCTTCTTGAGAAAGATAAACGAGCGCATATTCATTAGCCAATAACGGGACTAAGGTTTCTAAAAGTTCTAATTCTTCGCCAAAATAAAATTCGAATTGTTGCTGAAGAGTGGCGTAAAGTGCCAAGCCGCTTAAACCGTCTGCTCCATTTAATAAATCCACAAGTTGAAGAAAACTAGCGGATAAATTTTGACCACCTAAATAGGTTTGAACTGTATCTGGGAAATAATTGATTAGTTCGCCTTCGTATTTATCTTCAAGATGGAAAAGAGCTTCTCCGGAAAGGATTGCTTTATCCCCAACAACATAAGTTTGCGTAATGAGGCCATCTTCATAACTATTTACGGAAATCCCCATAGCGGGAAATGAACTTAATAAATTTTCAAAAGAATCCCAAACTACTTGGGCAGCGGGGTAATCTGTTCTAAAAACTTCTCCGGCCCTGTCCTGCCAAAAAGCTTCTGGCTTTAGATAAACGAATAATTCGGGTTCATAAGGGAGGTTGGGGCGTAATTTGATGTAATCAGGATCTTTTTGTAGGAATTTTTCAGTGGTGAGAAGGACGGCATCGGCGGTCCATTGATGATTTTCATAAGTGTAATGAATGTTTTCAAAAAAGTTGTTAGGACTGAGGACAAAGGCCACTCCGTCTTTTTCTAATTCAGTTTCAGCGAGATAATCAGCCAGTGGTTCCCAAATTGTTAAATCTCCTTCGGCAAAAGCAACGGTGTTTTCGGCGGGGAGATATTTGGCTAAAGAAGCCGGCTTCCAAACCTGAAAAGTGAGGGCTAGGAGGCCCGCCCCAAACACTAATAAAACTAAAGCTAGAATGCCGCCGCGGACAGAAGGATTTTGGAGGAGGGATGGTGGTGGAGCCTTTTTGGCGGGAGATTTTTTGGCGGGTGCTTTCTTTTTAGCTGGCGCCTTCTTTTTCACAGGTTTGACAACCTTTTTTGATGATTTTTTGAGCGTGGTTTTTTTGGTGGCCATAGTAAAAATTAGGACGCTCTGGGAAATACTGTCTCAATTAGCAAAACTAGGATTTTTTGTTCGATGCGAGGCAGCCTGACGAAGGCCTATCAGGTTTGATAAGCCGAGGAAGGCTAACAAAGCAGCGGACAAAAAAGACAATTTTGGCATTGTGAGGGTATTTTTCGGAGCGTCCCTTAATGTACCAGATTGCCAACAGGGAGGAAAGGGGTTGACATTTTTAAGAAAATAGGTAGAATTTGCAACTTAGAAAATCACCCCTTGAAGATGAAAACTGGTTCTCCAATATTAAATGCTTATGGCCAAAGCGTCCACGCTGCCTCCAACCGTTTATGGATTCCAAAGGAACGTCGCCTTATAACTGATGGTGCTATGTGTCCTCAATCTCGACCTGAGATAGAGGGCTACCCAACTATGACGACTGCTGCTGGCCCGCTTTGCTTAGAAGATTGCCCGGATAGATTTCCAACTGACCGCAGAACGTTTTTGCTCCACTCTGTTGTGCAAGCTGGAAGAGCAGATTTTCGTACTAGAATTTTGACTGTCCCGGGTTTTTCAGGTTCAGGTGAAACCATGATGGGTGGTGACCTTGGTGGAATTATGGTTACCTCGGCCGTGAACCAAGGACATTCTGATGCTACATTTTTGAGTATTGAAGATAGCGGGCGTTCAACCGGAGGTTACGGACTTGAAAGGGATAAACTAGCTAGAGTGACTCGATTAGATCAAAGCCGAGATGCTGACCGTACTACCACGGCTCACATTCAGGCCGGACACATTGAAGCTGATAAAGATAGTCACGTTGTGGTAGTAGGACACTCTTTGGGTCAACAAAAAGGGCTTGGGGCAGTAGAGGCTGTTTTACGGGAGACCCCGGCACGAATCCAGGCCATGGTTAATTTAATGGGTACTCCTGAAAGCCGCTGGGGACTAGGAAGAAGTCTTAAATTTTTATCACAAGTTTGGCCCCATTCCCCAAAAGCTGTTTGGCAAGCTTGGTTAGCGCGAAATGGTGCCATGGATGTTATTGAAGATGCTGATGCTTATGCTCGGGCCATGTTTGGAGTTCCAGTCGCAACAGGTGAAACTAACGCACATCGAGAAAAAGCGGTTTTTGATTCATCTCATGCTTTTTTAGACGTTACTCTGCAATGGGATGCAAGGCACTTAGAGCGTTTAGTAGACCAGTATGGAGATCGGATGCGTGAAGCACGTATTGTGACCGTAATGGCTAGTGAAGATAATTTAATTGCAGATAAGACTGCGGCCCAAAGCAAGCGCTACAAAAGACTTGGTATAAAAGAAGATATTGTGACGGTTCCCACTACGCACTCTATTCCAGTAAATATGACTGAGCCGCAACAACAGGCTTTTGCCAGAGCTTTTGATCTAGCGTTTCAAATAGATTAACGCTATAACGTTAGCGTATGAATTCTCGCACGCTTCGCCGACAATATATTGATTTCTTTGTACAGAAACACGGTCATGCCGAAATTTCTGGAGCTTCTTTAATTCCAGAAAACGACCCAACAGTGCTATTTACAACGGCAGGAATGCATCCGTTGGTGCCGTATTTAATGGGTGAATCTCATCCGCAAGGAAACAGATTAGCGAATGTTCAAAAATGCCTGCGCACCGATGATATTGATGAGGTTGGTGACACTTCTCATCTGACTTTTTTTGAGATGTTGGGAAATTGGTCGCTGGGAGATTATTTTAAAGAGGAGGCAATTAAAATGAGTTATGAATTTTTGACTTCTTCGGTTGAGGATGGTGGACTTGGAATTGATCCGGACAGATTATGCGTGTCCTGTTTTGAAGGTGATGAAGATGCGCCAAAAGATGAAGAGGCTGCTAAGGCCTGGGAAGCGCTGGGGTTTAATCGTGAGGGTGATAAGAGGCGTATTTATTTCTTTGGGAAAAAAGAAAATTGGTGGGGCCCGGCCGGACAAACTGGTCCGTGTGGTCCAGATACAGAAATGTTTTATGAGCTGGATCAGGAGAAATGCTCTGAGGGATGTGATCCTTCTTGTGATTGTGGGAAATTTGTGGAGATTTGGAATGATGTTTTTATGCAATATAACAAGACGCAAGAAGGCAAATTTGAGCCATTAGCGCAGCAAAATGTGGATACTGGACTTGGTCTAGATCGAGTTGCCGCTGTTTTGCAGGGAGTGCCAACAGTTTTTGAAACTGATTTGTTTGCACCAATTATTGATAAAATTAAGGAGTTGGCAACCGAGGAAGATGTAATTTCACAGCGGATTATTGCTGATCATTTGCGGGCGGCTGTTTTTATTTTGGCAGATCCGCGAGCGGTGCGGCCCTCAAATACTGATCAAGGTTATGTATTGCGACGCTTGATTCGACGAGCGATCCGCCATGGCCTAAAACTAGGAATCGAGGAAGCGTTTGCAACCCAAATTGCTGAAATAATTATTGAAAATTATAAAGATGCTTATCCGGAATTAGAACGCTCGCGCGATTTTATTTGTTCCGCTCTTTCTGAGGAAGAGAGTAAATTCCATAAAACCGTAAAACAAGGTTTAAAAATTGCAAAAAAAGAATTTGAATCAAAAAAAGATGCCATCAGTGCTTTCAAAAAAGAACATCCTAATGAATCTTTCCCAGGAGAGCACAAATTTAGTGGAAGATTAGTTTTTGAACTTTTGGCAACTTACGGATTCCCCCCAGAAATGACACAAGAATTAGCAAAAGAATATGGGTTTGAAATAGACTGGGATGGATACAAAAAATTTGAAAAATTACACCAAGAAAAATCCCGCGCCGGAGCGTCTGCTAAATTTAGCGGCGGGCTCCAAGATGACCATGCTGAAACTGTTAAATTGCATACTGCCACTCATTTATTACAAGCGGCATTGCGTGAGGTTTTGGGTGATCATGTTTATCAAAAAGGGTCGAATATTACCCATGAACGGCTTCGTTTTGACTTTACGAATCCCGAAGGAATGACCCCTGAGCAAAAAGAGGCGGTTGCCGCGCGTGTAAATGAAATTATTGAATCTGATTTGCCGATAACTTTTGAAATGATGACTGTGGACGAAGCTAAAGAGTCCCAAGCGATTGGGGTTTTCCCAGATCGTTATGATGAAAGAATTAAGGTTTATGCAACTCCTGGTTTTTCGAAAGAGATTTGTGGTGGGCCACATGTGGCGCGTACCGGGATGCTGGGCGTTTTTAAGATTAAAAAAGAACAATCTTCTGGAGCGGGAGTGCGTCGAATTAAGGCCACACTAAATGGTGGGGCCGAAGAAATTACGTTTGCGGAGGAGGCTTAGGATTCAATATCTCCTCTTAAAAAGAAATTATCGGTTTGCGCGATTTTTACATTAACTAGTTGGCCGGCTAAATCGCGTTCAGAGTCAAAATGAACTTCCTTGTAATGCGGGGTTCGTCCGGAGCAATGAATGCCTTTTTGTTTTTCAACTAGCACTTCAACTGTTTGGCCGACGAATTGTTCATGTTTGCGCCGGGAAATTGCGGTGAGAGTGTCGTTTAACAGATGAAAACGGCGTGCTTTTTCGTCGCTGGAAACGTCGTCTTTTAAGTGTTTTTCGGAATAGGTGCCTTTGCGCGGGGAGTACTGAGCCATAAAAGCCATATCACATTCCATTTTTTCCATAAGTGAAATAGAATCCATGAATTCTTCTTTGGTCTCCCCCGGAAAACCAGCGATAATATCGGTAGAAATTGCACAACCGGGGATGTGCTTTTTGATGAGTTTAATGAGGTGTAAATAATGCTCGCGGGTGTAAGTGCGGCGCATGTCTTTAAGGACCTTGTTATTGCCGGATTGAACTGGAAGATGAATCCACGGTTGTAAAGTTTCGAGTTCTTTATGAAGAATTATTAAGTCTTCGCAAAAATCTTGAGGGTGAGAGGAGCAGTAGCGAAGGCGGCGGAGTCCTTTGCTTTTTAGGGCGTCGATTTTTTTAAGAAGCGTGATAAAAGGACGTTCTGCGGTTTCACTTTTTTTGGTTTTTTTAGAGGAGGCCATCATGTTTTCTCCTGTGAAAATTGTTTGATTGAAAACTACATTGGGGATTTCACCGTCTATTTTTACGCGGCCGCCGAGCTTGTCAGCCACGCTTATCCCATAGGAGTCGACTGTTTGTCCGAGTAAAGTAATTTCCACGGCGCCAGCTTCTACGGCGGCCGCACACTCAGCTACGATTTCAGCCATTGGGCGGCTTACTTCGCGCCCCCGCGCGAAGGGCACGATGCAATAGGTACAAAATTTATCACAACCAGTTTGAATAGGGACCCAAACTTGTGTTTTTGAATCCCGACTAGGCGCAATGCAAAAATAACTTTCTAGCTCACCATCGCCACACATCGAGGGTAATTCAAAATCTGGACGCACCTCTTTAATTAGCTTTCCTAATTTGGGTAAATCATCAATTTTGAAAACCAAATCCACTGGTTCTTGGCGCAACAATTTATCTTTTTTTTCTGAATTTATAGTGCTGGATTTTCGCACCATGCAGCCGGTAATCCCCACCAATAAATCAGGGCGCTCCTGCCGCAGGCTATTTAATTTTCTCATCTGACCATAGACTCGATTTTCAGCTTTTTGCCGAATCGAACAAGTATTAAATAAAATAAAATTGGCATCTTTTTCAGCGGTGGCCGGGACATACCCTAAATGCTCTAAAAACGCTCTTAATCTTTCGGTGTCAGAATAATTCATCTGACAACCATAAGTATTGATGAAATATTTAGAAGATCTTTTATTCATATCCTCTTCTCTACAGCAGTTAAAAGGGGCTTCTGAAAAATATACCATCTACTGCAATTTGCAAGTTTTGGCTGCAATTTATTCACCACTCGTCATCGTATCGCATTTGATACGACTTCCTCGTGCTTCATAAATTTCGCTCAAACCTTGTCAAATTTCGTTACGACGTTACATTTTTCAGAAGCCCCTGGAAAATTACGTAAGGGAAGGTTTGCATTTTGTCAGTAACATAAAGCCGAAGATCTCGATAATTTATAAAATGCTCTTCTATTGTTTCACCTATTTTTTGAATCTCAGTACGCGCCTCGAGCCAACCAATATCTTTTTGTAAACGCCCATTTTGTTTAGTCGCTTCAAAAAAATCATTAAGTTGCGCCCCCAGCGCTTTTTCTTTTTTAAATCGTTCTTCAAACTTTTTTTCTTCACGAGTAACTGTCCGTTGTATAATCAGTTGATCAAGAGCTCTATTGGCTTGATTTTCAACCAAACGATAACTTTCCACAAGATAGGGAATCGTATCTAAACGATGCGTTAAAATCTCGTTTAATTTTGTTTGCAATTGTTTGAGTTTTTTTATTTGATGGACTAAATTATTCCACACCCAAAAAACCCCCAGCCCAAAAAGAATGATTGTCCCAACTAAAATAATAATAAAATCAGTCACCTAAAAATGGTTAAATTGTTTTTCCGGTAGGTTGATATTGTCCGCCGTGCTTGGCCATTAATTTTTGCTTACACTCATCACGGACATCCATAATTTTACGAGCCATTTTATATGGAGCTGGCACATCATGAATAACAAAGGCGATTTTGTCGGCGGCAGTTTGAATTTGGAGAGATCCAAACCCAAAAACATTACTCAAAACACCCTTGGCAATATGTTTTACATCCTGAATTTGGACAAGTTCGGTTTCAGAAATAGTACGATGCATAAAAGTCACCTGATCAATGCTAATCACCCGTTCATTTGTAACAATAATTAAATCTAACTCCTCCTCGAGCCATCTTATAAAAGCAATGAGGGCGAGAATATCCAGATAACACAAAAAAATGAGAGTCATGATGCGTCTCGTATTCGAACTAAAATCAAAACCTAGTTCTAGCCACAAATAAATACCTAAAGGCGCAACTAAAGTGGCTAATAAAAAAAGTCCAATTCTGAGATAAATAATCCAATGTTTACGGACTAAATATTTAATCTCTTCATCCTCTTTTTGGCCAGGGAAATGATTGTTGTTAGGCATGATGGGAAACGTTGGGTTTTTCAGCCGAGGCTGGTGGCTCTTTTTGTGGCGTTGGTGGAACATTAAATCCTTTTTGGCGGCGGCGTTCTAAAATATAAAGCCGCTTGCATTGATTAATGTGATTTAAATAATACTCAGGACGAGGCATATAAGGCAAGCGCATAGCACGCGTCATAGAAGGAACCACGATTTTTATATCGCCATAATTCATAAAATTTGGGAAAATTCCGGTTTGCATTTTTTGAGTATCTTGAATTTCGTGAAGGTCAATTATTTCTTTTTCATCGTGAATAAAAAGACTCTTTTTAAGATCAATAATTCGATAATTCGTAATAATTACAATATCGAGATAATAGTTAAGAAATCGTAAAAAGAACACGTGTTGAGCGAGAGTAATAAACAACAAAAAAGCAAAAATAAAAATCTGAAGACTGAGATGTTCTTTTATTCCGGATAAAGGAATTAATAAAAGCGCCCCGATCGAGGCGCAAAGCATAATAAAAGTGATGACTACAACGCGAAGGAGCACAATCGGGTGCTTACGACAAAAACAAACAACTTTCTCCGCGCTTTGTTGCCCGCGAAAATGTCGATTCGTATTGTCTTTTTCAACAGCGTTCATATTTGTAGGAAAAGTAAAAAGAAAATAAAAAACCCTGCGGTGAGCAGGGTTACAAAAATATACATCCACATCATTAAACGAAGATGGAGAAACCCAAACAAAGGACGATATTGATCTTTTTCAAAACTATAGGCTTGAATATACGAAACTAACCGATAGGCAGATAGCGAACAAAATGCCACTGAAGTGACAGTAATTAGGACGATAATGAGAGGGAAAATTAAACTCATTTGTCCAGAGGTTAGGAGTGGGGCTTTAGCCGTATAACTCTAATGTTTCTTGAGCGGCCTTTTCCCAGGAATACTGCTTATTGAGTACCTGAGTGGCCTTTTTTAGGCTTTTTTGTAAATCCTTGTCCCGGATAAAATTGACGAGTGTTTCACCGATGTTCTTGGTGCTAAAGGGGTTGCAAAACAGCCCGTTTTTTCCAATGATTTCGCGATGAATGGCGATATCGGAAGTAATAATTGGGGCCCCGCCGCTCGCAGCTTCTAGTAGAGGGATATTGAATCCTTCAGCCAGGGAAACATTAGTGAAGCCCAGGCAACCGCGATAGTATTTAGCCAATTTTTCGGCGGGAAGATGGGGTGTTAAGATTACTTTGCCCCTAATTTTCCGGGAAGGAACTTTAATTGTAGGATGTTTTAAACATTTTTGCAAGCGAGGGAGTTCTGAATAGTGCTTGTTTTGGGTGTTTTTGGCCCCAACCAGAATTAAATCAACATCATATTTAGGGGCAATGTACTCCTGATACGCCTCGAGTAAACGAAGAGTGTTTTTGCGCTTATCATAACCACCAACATAGACAAAAAATGGCTTTGCAGATTTAAATTTTCGTGTTGTTTTCTTAAAAGCAGGACTGGCAGATTCGTGGATAACCTGAATGCGTTGGTAAGGAAATTTAATATGATCACTTAAAGCAATGGCAGTGGTGCGGGACACACAAATAATGTGCCGCGCTTTTTCCAAAGCTTTTTTGGCGTGACGCTGATACAGGCGAGTTCGCAGGCGGCGGCGATATTCGGGACGCACCCACGGAATAACATCGTGCACCGTCACAATCGTTTTGGGGGCGTTCCGGCCTGGGAAGCGGGGGTTCGCCGGATAAGGATAGTGCGCCACATCAACTTTTTCTTGTTTAAAAGCGCGTGGAACTAAAATTTGCTCCCAGTGAGACTTGCGGAGGCTCGCGGAAGGGAGCTTTTCATTTTCCGGAATAACTAATACGCGAGCCTTTCTTGGCAATTTGACTGTTTTAGGGATTTTTCTGGGCACCACAATGACCCATTCAACGCGACGATCTTTTTTGGCCATCGCCTTTAAAAGATTTTCAGTGTACTGCCCAATTCCGGTGTAGGGTTCGCAAAGAAAACGCCCATTAATTCCAACTTTCATGGCTGCATCGTATCATTTCTTTTTAGCTTCGGCGAGCAGTATTTTGGCTATTTTATCAGCGGCTTTGGGATTAAACGGATGATAGGCTTTGCGGCTCATACGTTTTAATGTGGCTTTATCGTTTAAAAGTGATTTCAATGTTTTTACAAATTTATTAGCATTAAATTCACTGTCTGGAATAATTAAACATCCTCCTCTTTCTTCTAATACTTTGGCATTTGCAATTTGATCACCGTGGCTCACCGGTGGACCGAGTGGTACCAGGATGCTGGGTTTTTTAAGAGCTTGAATTTCGGCAATACTGTTGGCCCCAGCTCGCCCCACAATAAGATCACTAATTGCATAAAGGTGTGGCAACTCTTCATTCACATATTCAAAAGCTTTGTATTTACCAATGTGGCCTTTGGCTGTCCCCGGAACATGATTGATTTTTTTACCTTTCCCCGTGATGTGAATAATTTGGGTAAATTTAAGAAGTTCAGGCAGGGCTTTTTCCACGGCATCATTTAAACGTTTAGCTCCTAAGCTCCCCCCCATAATAAGAACAACTAGCTTAGCGGCGCTAAAACCAGTTTTATCAAGTCCGTCCTTTATCCCGCCTTTAAAAATTTCGGTACGAATAGGAATGCCGGTAATAGTAACTTTTTCTTTTAGGAAATGTTTAGCAGCTTCGGGGTAACCAAGCAAAATACGTTTAGCAAATTTTTTGGCGATTTTGGTAGTTAAACCAGGTTCAGCATCAGAATCATGAATAATAATTGGTTTTCGAAGAATTCGGGCAGCTAACATAACTGGAACCGAAACATAACCTCCTTTGCTAAAAACTACATCTGGGCGAAAGCGCATCATAATCAAAACTGCCTTTAAAATTCCAAGGGGCACTTTTATAGCATCGACCGCATTATCTAAGCTAAAATAGCGACGCAATTTCCCCACTGGCACAGATTTAAAAGGAATCTTCCATTTTTTGGCATAACCTTTTTCTGGGCCATACTTAGAACCCACATACAAAAACTTAGCTTTTGGAGCGCGTTTTTTAAGCGCCTTAACGACGGCGATATGGGGTAAGACGTGACCGGCGGTTCCGCCGCCACTGAGGAGTATACGCACGATGAGTGGTGTATTTAGAGATATTGAGAAGAACAGCTATCGCTGCTAAAGACATTACCATAGATGAGCCTCCATAACTTACAAAAGGCAAGGTAATCCCTGTTACTGGAAATAGGGCGATATTCACCATTATATTAATAAGTGCTTGGGCACTAATCCAAAGCGTTATCCCGGCGGCAGTCAATCTAGCAAAAGCATCCGGGGCGTAATTAGCAATTTGAAAACCACGATACATAATGATGGCGTACCCTAAAACCACAAAAATCACCCTTATAAACCCAATTTCCTCAGCTGACGCCGCAAAAATAAAATCATCAGAAGCTTGCGGAAGCCAGTATGACTTTTGAATTCCCTGCGTTAATCCTCTCCCCCATACACCACCACTGCCAACCGCAATTTTGGCTTGTTCAGACTGCCAGCAATAATCTTCAGCACACTCGATCGAAGGGCTTAAAAAAGCGGTAAACCGTTCGTGCAAATATCCGGAATTAGAAATCGCAATAATCGCCAATAATCCCGCAATAGTTACTCCCAACAAAATATGTTTCCAATCTGCCCCCGCAACAAAATACATCCCAGCCGCAATCGTGGCCAAAACCAAAGTTGACCCCAAATCCGGTTGCATTATAACGGGTCCAATAATCAAAAGAGACACCACACAAAAAGCAATAAAACCTCCTTGAAAAGTATTAATTTCACCGTCCCGCTGCTTACGGTCAAGCCAATTAGCAAAGTAAAAAATCAGGGCTAATTTAGCAATTTCAGTTGGTTGAATTGATTGGAGTAGAGGAATACTAGATATGCTTAACCAGCTCCGAGCAAAGGTGTTGTAATCCGACCCAAAGAAAAAAACCATCATCAAAAGCCCAAAAGCCAAAGCAAAAAAAGCTAATGAAGTTTTTTTCCAAAAGGTGTAATGCACTTTTAAAAGTCCCAGAAAAACTAAAATCCCAATCCCTAAACGAATGGCGTGATTTCTTAAAATCAAATAACAATCCACCTCATCACTCCCACAATTTGGATAAAGCATATCTGGAGCAGAAAGATGGATGGATTTGGGCACCCCAATACTGGCAATCATAATTAGCCCAAAAACCAGTAACGCAAAAACTGTAATCAACAAAAGATGGTCAATCGGATGACCCTTGGGGGTTTTGGTTCGATGAATTGAAGCTCGACGTTTTTTGGGAGGCATAGCCCTATCATAGAGCCGTGCTGTGAAAATGGAAAGCTATCTATGTTGAAGTCCGGTTGTGGTTGGCTTCGTTTAAGGCGCGAATTTTGGCTCGGCTTTTTTCGAGTTTTGCCTTTTTAGCGGCTTCTTTGGCCGCTTTCTTGGCCGCTTTTTTAGCAGCTTTTCTTTCGGCCCGAGTCAGTTTTTTATCATTTCCTTCATCCGCGGTTGTTGTATCTGTTACTTCAGTGGCGTCCTCGGATTTTTCCCCACGATCACGAGTAAAAGGCGCTTTCATAAGATGCCAAGTCCCTTTCGCCGTATGTCCGATTCCTTTACCCAAAGATCCAACCATGGGAAGTAAACCTTCTTCACGCAAAGCCATCTTGTTCCATTTATCGCCGGCATACTTAACTCCACAAAGTCCCCCGACTACTCCAGCTGAATCACCTGCTATTTCTTTCACATTTTTCCATGAAAATCCTTTGACAACCGAATCTCCTATTTGCTCAAACCCATGAGCAACATGATGTCCAACTCCTTCACCGTCTTCGCTCATCATGCTGGCTGGGACTTTAATAAACCAATCATGCAAGGCTCCCGCAGTTCCTTTGCCTACCTCTATAACTGGATCGACTAAATCTACGGCCACTTCACCTGCCTTAAAAGCTGATTGAACCACGCCATTAACTCCTTCACGCGTAGCGTCCATAGTTGAGCTAACAGCTCCTTTGATATGTTCTCGGCCTTGAACAAAATCGCTGGCGGATTCGGCCGCTTCAGGAGCATCAGACTTATCAGACTTATCAGGAGCCTGCGATTCCTGTTTAGGTTCTTCTTCCGCTACTGGTTTTGCAGCGGTCTCTTTGTAAACTAATCTAGACGGAAACATCATAAATTGAGACTTTAATCAACTAATTTTAACATATTTTTGTGGTTTTAGCAATATTGTGCAACCTCGCGATCCCCCGTATTTTAAGGTTATGAAGAATATTGTGTCTTTTTTGGCTCTTACTTCCCTAGTTGTAGTAATTGACCTGGTTACCAAATTAGGAGCCGCGACCTATTTTATAACCTCGGCTTGGGCGCCTTTTTCTTGGTTTGAACTAAACTATGGAGAAAATCACGGGATTGCCTTTGGGATTCCTCTTGGGCGGTGGGTACAGGTTGCAGCGAGTGTTTTGTTGTTGGTTGTTTTAGGTGCTTATGTGATTCGTAAACTCGATTTTAATCAGGTTTCTGTTAGAATATTTTTAGCTTTGATTTTTGGCGGCGCCTTCGGAAATTTAGTAGATCGAATTTGGTTAGGTGTTGTCCGAGATTTTATTGGAATCGGTCCTTGGCCCCTGTTTAACCTGGCAGATATAGCTATTGTGACCGGTGTTCTCCTTTTTCTCTTTTATTCTTATCGACTCTCCCATGAATAATGAAACCTTAGGCCCGCGTCCTGTCTCTCCTTTAGTCCTTTTGCTTAGAGCTCTTAGCGGATTAGGAGGAGGTGTTGTTGGAACCGCGGTAGTGATTTTTATTGCTTTTTTAGGAGCTGGAATTTTGCAATCTGCGCTTGGGGCTAGTAGTGAAAACGACACGATTCATCCCCTTTTTGTGTTTGTTTTTATTGCGATGATGTTTTTGGGATCACTTGCTTCTAACCTGTTAGGCCCACTTTTTATTGGTTTAACTGATCGAAAAAAATATGTTGGGCTGACGACTAGTTTATATCAAATTTTTGCGGCGAATTTAGTGATTTTGATTGTTTTGGTTCCGGTTTATATGATTGTTTCGGGCCTAAAAATAGAAATGCTGGCTTCGGTGGCGGCTTTGCAAGTAGTGGTCAGTGCTTTTATTAGTGCTTTGATTTTGGAAATTATTGCGGATCATAAATATGCCCTACTTGGTGTTTATAGTACGGCTTTTTCAATTTTGGTGAGTGCGGGAATTTATTTCTTCTTTTATAGTGTAAGTCCGGACCAACCAATGGTTTTGTTGTTTTTAGCCTTACCTGTTATTTGGACTTCAATTGGGGTTTTTAGTGGATTGATGGGGCTTGTTTATGAAAAAGTTTATCGTCTTTATGGAGTGGATTTCTTGAGTAGTGCGGTTAAGTACGGCCAGGATGAAACTTATGGCGCAGAACCACCATCTGAAGAAGAGGAGGAAGCCGAAGAAGAAAAAAAGAAGGATGAGGGAGGCGCAGCATTTTTAGGGAAAGAAGGAGGAAAAGGAGTTTAATGTTTTCTCGAAAACGTCCCGCCATCAGGCATGCATCCAAAAAGGTTCCTTCCAGCTTGCCCTCTCCTCTATTTGATAAAATTAATGTGGTCTGGTTTTCAGGTTAAAATTCACCCCCGGGGGTGAATTCTTCTCTGTAAAAGCATTCGTCGATTATTGCGTGTCAAGGGCTTGGCTCATGACATCTTGTGGGGCGTCTTGTCCGGTCCACAACTTAAACTGGATCATCCCCTGATAAAGCAGCATTTTTTTTCCATCTATAATGGTGCACCCGGCGCTCTTGGCATCTGTTAAAAACTTTGTGAGTCCCGGCCGATAAACCACATCAAATACGGTCATTTCTGGTTTAAAGAAAGTCGGAGGCACTAATTCTGGTTCTTCACTTCCTTCTAATCCAACTGAAGTGGCGTTCACCAAAATATCCGGAGTTTCAGTGGTTAGATCTTCTAATTTCCCACCAAACCGGCATCCCATTTCTTTGGCGAGCTCCACACCCTTTTCTACATTTCGGTTAATAATGGTTACAAAGGCAACTCGTGGTTTAAGCGCGGCAATAACTGCTCGGGCGGCCCCACCAGCACCAAGAACTACTACTCTTTTACCTTCTAGGTCTGGGGTAAATTCTTGAAGAGCTTTTAGAAAACCAGGAGCATCGGTGTTGGCTCCCATTCGCTTTCCATCTTTTTTGTACATGGTGTTTACAGCGCCAATTTGAGTTGCTTCAGCTTCGATTTCGTCTAAATATTGGCCCACCTCCTCCTTATGCGGCAGAGAAATAGCCAAACCTTCGATATCGGTGTGTTCGTTCATAAAAGATGCGAGATCCTCTGGCGAGACATCAAACTTTTCAAATACAGCATCAATCCCGAGAGCCTTAAAGGCAGCGTTATGCATCGCTGGTGAAAGTGAGTGCTCTACCGGATGGGCAACAATTCCAAATACTTTGGGCATTTTAAATCAATTATTTCTTGGCCATCCCTTTCATAGCCTCCAAGACCTCGAGTGGAAGCATCCAGATAGTGGTATTGGATTGATCAGAAGAAATGTCGTTAACAGATTGAAGTGTTCGCAGATGAAGCGCTCCATTAGCCTTACCAAGCATATTTGCAGCTTTCGTAAGATTCACAGCAGCTGTGACTTCACCTTCGGCTTTGATAACCACGGCGCGACGTTCACGTTCTGCTTCCGCCTCTTTGGACATAGTTCTCTTCATATCTTCCGGGAGAACAACGTCTTTAAGCTCTACATTTTGGACCACAATCCCCCAAGGATCAGTCGCTTTATCAATAATCCCACGAATATTAGCTGAAACTTCTTCACGGTTTTGAAGTAAGTGATCAAGAGTTACCTCCCCCACGGCATTTCGCATAGTGGTTTGAGCCAACTGACTAGTAGCGTAATAAAAATTTTCAACCTCCAAAATTGCCTTATCAGCCTGAGCCACACGGTAGTAAATCACCGCGTTAATCATTACCGAAACATTATCTTTAGTAATCGCCTCCTGATTCGGAACATCCACGGCCTTCACACGCATGTCCACTTTCATCATGGACTGAAAAATTGGGATAATTAAACGCCAACCGGGATTGATGGTCCCAGTATATTTACCAAGAGTGAACTTAACACCACGTTGGTACTGATTAACCTGTCGGATCGAGATAAGGATCACGAAACCAACGGCCAAAATAAGAAAACCGATTACTCCTTCCATAATATTTGAGGTTAAAAACTAATTCTTAAGTGGTATTGTAGCATGGCCGATTCATTAAACAAATCAAAGGAGAGGAGCGCTTGAAATAGTGCCCCTTTTCTGGTATAATTATGTGATGAAATTAACACCAAAACAAATGTTTGTACGTTTAAAAAGAATGGCTTTCTCCGGATTATTGGCGTTATCAGCCATGATTTGGGGACTAGAAAGTGCTTTGGCGGCCAGTATTGCAGATCAGAGAAACACCGCGGCGTCCGAGACAACTTCTGGGTTAACTGAATTTTTTAGTACGCTCTGGGCGAGTGCGCCGCAATGGGTTGCGGCGATGATTATTTTTGCCTGTTCTTTTCTACTCGCTAAAGCAACCAAAGAAAAGGTTGTTGATCGAGTTTCTAGCAAGCTTGCCGAGGATGACCAGGAGGTTTTGGTTTTGATTGGAAGAGCGACTTATGTGGCGGTTTTGCTACTTGGGGTGACTATTTCATTGAAAATTGCGGGAATTGATCTGACTGCGATTATTGCGGCGGTTGGTTTTGGAATGGGTTTTGCAATGCAAGACCTGATTATGAATTTTATTGCTGGAATTATGATTTTGGTTAATCGCCAGTTTACTCTGGGAGATTTTATTAAAGTTAATGACACGATTGGTCAGGTTGTAGAAATTCAATCTCGGGCCACTATTTTGAAAGCACTAGATGGTACCCGCGTGATTGTTCCAAATTCACAACTTTTTACTAATCAAGTGACTAGTTTCACTTCTAATCCTTTCCGAAGAATTGAAGTGGAAGTTGGCGTGGAATATCGAACAGATTTGGCGCATGCTACTCAAATTATTAAAGAGGCCCTAAACGAATATGAACCAGTTTTGGAGGAGCCAGGCCCAGCCATTGTTTTGGATGAGTTTGCGGATAGCTCGATTAGCTTTTTAGTTAGGTTTTGGGTGGATTCAAAATCCAACTGGGTCGGCACTAAATCTGGTGTGATTAAATTAATTAAAGAAAAATTTGATAAAGAAGGTATTGGCATTCCATTCCCGATTCGAACTTTGGTTATGGATAAAAATACTGAAGACGTAATGATCCCGGTGTATGAGGCAGGACCAGAAGACGTGACAGCTAAAAAAGATCAGCGAGCCAAAGAAGAGGCTAATTTAGCTGAGCACATCGCAGCCGCAGCAGGCCGCTCCAAGGTTTTGCAAGATATTAAACCACCAAAACCAGTAACTAATAAATCTGTTAAAGGACGGGCTGATGCCGAAGATGTGGCGGAAGTTGCCGCGGCAGCTAAAGAGGTACAAGCTGAACAAGATTCCTCTCCACCGGTTGTCCCGCCTGCCGAAAAAGCGGCCACAGGAGCTTCGTTTTTGCTTTCTGTAAATCCAACTCCGGCCCCAGAAGCCGAGCCAACGCCCGCAGTAAAAATTAATTCTGACGCAAATCCAAGAACGTAAGGCATAGTTTTCTTTAAAGCCCATGATACAATCATCATGCTATTTAACGTTTTTTAGTATGGATTTAAAAGCTCAAGCTGAGGCAGCGGTGTCAGCCGCGCGTGTCCTTAACACCCTAACTACCGATCAAAAAAATAAGGCCCTACTTAAAATTGGCGAGGCTTTGTTGGAGAGGCAGGATGAAATTTTGGCGGCCAATGCCGAGGATGTGGCGCGCGCCAAAGAAGCCGGTCAAACAGTAATGGTGGACCGGTTAATGCTGGATGCGGCGCGGATTGAAGGAATTGTGAATGAACTTAAAAATGTGGCGAGCTTGGAGGATGAAGTTGGGAAGGTGGTTGATAGGCGCGAGCGGCCGAATGGTTTGGAAATAGAACGAGTGCGGGTCCCGCTCGGCGTGATTGGCATAATCTATGAATCTCGGCCAAACGTCACCGTGGATGCGGCTGTTTTGTGTTTAAAAAGTGGCAATGCCGTGATGTTAAAAGGTGGTTCGGATGCGATTTCCTCTAACCGGTCTTTGGTTAAGGTAATGCGTGAAGCTTTGGCAGGGACTGCTATTCCTCCTGATGCTATTCAGTTTTTAGATACCACTGATCGAGCGATTACGGGTGAGTTTTTGAAATTGCGTGGTTATTTGGATGTGATTATTCCGCGCGGAGGCAAAGGGCTTATAAATTTTGTAGTTGAAAACGCCCAGGTGCCAGTAATTGAGACTGGGGCCTCGGTGGTTCATACTTATGTTGATAAAAACGCAGATTTAGACAAATCCGCGGCAATAGTAGTAAATGCTAAAACTCGACGTGTTTCTATCTGTAATACGCTGGATGCTTTGTTGGTCCACGCTGATGTGGCGGAAGATTTTTTGGGGAAAATTGCCCCCCTACTCCGCGAGGAAAAGGTGGAACTTCGGTGCGATGAACGCTCGTTAGCCATAGTAGGTGACGCTGGCGTTGCCGCTCAAGCCGATGATTTTGATACAGAATTCTTAGACTATATTTTGGCCATAAAAGTTGTTGATTCTTTGGATGAGGCCATTGCCCATATTACGGAGCACAGTCTTAAACACTCGGAGGCAATTTGCACGGAAGACAAGGAAACAGCAGAGCGTTTTCTACAGGAGGTGGATGCGGCCACAGTTTATGTTAATGCTTCGACCCAGTTTAGTGATGGAGCGCAGTTTGGTCTTGGCGCGGAAATCGGAATTTCAACGCAAAAATTACATGTACGCGGACCATTTGCACTGGAAGGCCTAACCACTTTTAAATGGTTGGTGCGC
This sequence comes from uncultured Candidatus Peribacteria bacterium, assembly GCA_964473745.1. Lineage (GTDB taxonomy): Bacteria > Patescibacteriota > Gracilibacteria > UBA1369 > UBA12473 > JABJMC01. The sequence continues at coordinate 58,410 of CAYYQE010000001.1, read as the reverse complement.
GGTGATGGCCAAACCCGGGCAGCTTAATTTGAATTACTTTGCTTTTGTGCTATAATTAACAGTCCTCTCCTAAAAACCTCCACCTGATGCTTACTGAAATTAAAAAATCAGATGTAAAAGAACTTTATCCTAAGCGCGATTCTGACACGCACAAGGGAATGAATGGTCGAGTAGCAATTATTGGGGGAAGCCTAGATTATTATGGGGCCCCACTTTTAGCAGGGATGGGGGCGCTGTTTGGAGGGTCTGATTTGGTTCATTTATGTGTTCCGGAATGTAATTTTGCGGTTAGTCGAACGTATTATCCGGATTTTATTGTAAAACCTTTCCCTGGAGAATATTTAGATGCGCGTGGTGTCGAACCAATTACTCTAATGAGTGAAAAACAAGGATGCTTAGTAATTGGCCCAGGAATTGGTGAACGCCAAGAAACATTAGAAGCGATTCAAGCAATTGTTAAAAAAGCAAAATGCCCAATTGTTTTGGATGCCCAAGCAATTTACGCCCTACCTCGTGATAAAACTCGAGGAAATTCCAGTATTTTAATGACGCCTCACGCTCAGGAATTTTCTAATTTTTGTGACAAACGTTTTCCTTCACTTCTGATTGAAAAAGTTGAAATGGTAAAAAAGTGTGCCACAGAATTAAATGTTAATGTTCTTCTTAAAAATCCAGTAGATATTCTCGCTTCAAATAAAGGAGATTTTTGTATTAATCAAATGGGAAATTCTGGCATGACCTCTGGCGGGACAGGCGATGTTTTGGCGGGACTAATTGGAAGCTTAATAGCTCGCGAATTAACGCCGTACAACGCGGCCAAAATAGGAGCCTTTATTTTGTGCCAAGCTGGCGATGATTTAAAAGTGAAAAAAGGATTTAATTTTACAGCCACTGATCTAGCTCTTCAGCTTCCCTACACTATTCATCAACTTCTTCATTAAAGGTTTGATTGGCAGGTGGGGGCCGATAGTGTAAGGTGCTTTCGTATGCCCAAAAAGTCTTCCAAAAAAATTGATTTTGCCGTTGGTGGCCAAGCCATTATTGAAGGAGTTATGATGCGATCCCCTCACTTTTATGTGATGGCTGTTCGTCGCATGAATAAAAAAATCATAATAAAAAAAGAAAAATATATTAGTTTTGCGACGCGCTCAAAATTTTGGGCTATCCCTCTTTTGCGGGGCATAGTGGCTCTTTATGAATCTCTTAAAATAGGAATGCGGGCCCTTCTTTTTTCAAACAAAATCATGATGGAAGATATTGATGCGGCCTATGCCAAGGAAAAAGGTAAAAAAATAAAACCCAAAAAAGAAACTTTTTTCAGAAAAGTGTTAAATGGAGTTTTTTGGGGATTTTATTTGGTTTTTGTGTTTGCTTTTGCGCTTTTTCTGTTTAAGTTTTTGCCCTTATTAGCCGCCGAAGGAGTGAGCCAAATTTCTCCAGTAGTAGAAGATCATTACTTGCTATTTAATTTTGTGGATGGAATGACAAAGATTTTTGTTTTTGTGTTGTATTTGCTTCTTATTTCCTTGTTGCCAGATGTGCGCCGTGTTTTTGGTTATCACGGGGCTGAACACCAAGCAATTTGGACTTATGAACATGAAAAACCTCTCACTGTAAAAAACGCCCAAAAAGAAAATCCCGAACATCCGCGCTGTGGAACTAGTTTTATTTTTTGGGTGCTGTTTTTAAGTGTTTTGGTTTATACGGTTATGCCCGAGGAAGAATCTTTTGCACTAAAATTGGCGGAAAGAATTGCGGCGCTGCCGTTAATTGCTGGTATTTCGTATGAAATCCTAAAAATTACTGGGAAATTTAATTCTAAATGGTGGATGCACTGGTTGGCAGTACCTGGTTTGTGGATCCAAAAAATCACTACTAAAAAACCTGATGACGAGATGCAGGAAGTGGCCCTGCGCGCGTTGAAAGAAGCTCTAAAAGCAGAAAAGAGTTATAAAAAATAGATCTCTTTTGTTATCATAGACGCATGAATTTACTTGTTATTGGTTTTGGGAATATGGGTTCAGCCATAGTTAAGGCGCTGCTGGCGTCCGAAGACCCATTGTTTGAATCGATTGGAATCGTCGAGCATTCTTCGGAAAAAATTGGACTAGCACGCGGACTTGGCATTAATGTTTTTGAATCTCTAGCAACCGCAGTCATTGATAAAGACACGGTGGTTCTTTTGGCTGTAAAGCCACAAGATATTGATCCGGTTTTAGAATCACTAAAAGGACGGCTCAAAGGTTCTTTATTGATTTCTATTGCGGCTGGGATTTCTGTAAAACGCTTATACGAAGGCACAGATCATCCAGCAATAGTGCGCGTTATGCCAAATACCCCGGCGCTTATTGAAGCAGGAGCTTCGGGCTGGTTTGCGGCACCAGAAGTCACCAAAGACCAAAAAGCTATTACTGAGGCCATGTTAGAAAGTTTTGGGATTGCAGTAGAAGTCGCGGATGAAAACCACATTGATGTTGTAACGGCGCTGTCTGGTAGTGGGCCAGCTTATGTTTTTTATTTTATTGAAGCAATGATTGAAGGGGCGGCGAGTTTGGGGCTCCCCAAAGAGCAAGCACAAAGACTTGCTATTCAAACTATGATTGGTAGCGGGCAATTAGCGCAGACGGCTCTTAATCTTGATGAATTAAAAGATTTGCGTGAACGAGTAACCTCAAAAGGTGGCACCACGGAACAAGCTTTACAAATATTTGAAAAAGGCATGTTTAAAGCTCGCATTACCGAAGCGATTGAAGCGGCTTATGCCCGGGCCAAAGAACTGGGGTCCTAAAGCTCAGATTCCGTATTAATGCGTTCTAAAATAGCTTTAGCTTCTTGGTCTCCAGAATCCTGCTCAAGAGCTTTTTGGACGTAATTCCGGGCTTCTTCATAATTCTCGTTATTCACTTCAATTTCAGCTAATTTCGTATAAACACGTTGATAAGGATCCCTAAACGTTAAAATATGTAAAAAGGCCTCCTTGGCTTCTTGGTCTCGATCTAGCCCCATTAAAAGCAATCCAAAATTATAAGCATAAAGAGGATTATTTACTCCTAAGGTAATTGCTTCTTGATAAAATTCTTCTCCTACTTTTCTGAATTCAGCGGCTTCGACGTTTTTTCCCTCTGCTTCCAAAACTTCGGCGTAAACAATGTAAGCAAGTCCTAAATTAGACTGTAAATAAGGTTGTGTTTGGACTAATTCATAAGCAACCAAATAGGCGCCAATAGATTCACTTAATAAATATTTCACAACTTCTATATCATTGCTGTAAGTGCTAAATTCAAAAGCATCCATTCCAAATTTCTCCCAATAAGTATACATCCAGGGCATTGCTGCTACGGCTTCTTCATAAGCCTCAATCATTAATCCCACCTCCCCTCTAAGTTGTTCTGCTTTTTCAAAAGCCCACTCGGCCTTGGCCTGACGATATGTAAACCAACTACAGCTAATCACAAAGAAAAAGATAACAACCACACTTATCCAGCGATTTAAACTACTTATTCTTATATTTTTTAATTGCTTGGTTTGTGGGTCTGGATCCGCAATAACGTGATAATAAGTTCCGGACATCCCAATGAGTATATAAAGAGGAACCAGAGTGGCAACAACCCCAAAACTCATAAGAACTTGTGCTAGATAAACTAGCCCCGCCGTTAATAAAGATAAGGCGGTTATTTTTTTGCGTTTAGAAATGTCTTTTCCTCTTAATATTCGCCAAATTAAACTAGCCCAACATAGAATTAATCCTAAATACACAATAAGACCCAAAATTCCTTGCGTGGCCGCGATATTCAAATATTCCATATGCGCACTTTCGGGAGTAACCTTGTCTTGAACATCCCCGGGAACGCGATAATCCGTTCTTCTATACAAATTATAAGTGTCACGAAAAGTGGAAAGTCCGTGCCCTAAAACTGGATTATCCCGAATCATGGCTAGTGAACTAAACCACCAACTGACACGATCAGGAATGTTGCCCTGCATCATGTAATCAATCGTAGAAACTGTTCTTTGCGTGAGATTTAAATTTTCGAACCGGTTGATTATTGGTTTATGAAAAATAGTGGCCGCAATAATGGTAATAATTAAAACTGCTAGAATCCTTTTTTTCTGCTTCCGCACCCATGACCAGTTGTAAATTCCCCACCCAATAACAAAAACTAAAACCGCTCCAAATAAAGCAAATGAGGCGCCTCGGCTAGCCGTGGCTAAAATCGTGAGAAGCATAATAAACCCACCCATCCCGTAAACCACACGGCGGCTTAAACGAGGAGTGTTTATAAATAAGCCTACTAAAAGCATAAAATGGAAAGCTAAGTATGCTCCAAAATGGTTACTGTGCCCAATTGTTCCAAAAACACGTAAAGTTGGATCAAAATCCCAATTTTCAGCTCCAACTACTCCTTTAAATTGGAGTAATCCATAAAGTCCTAAAACCATGGCCGTCCAAACTGAAATTTTAATTATTTTTTGAATATGAGCCTTTGATTGAAAGAAATTCAGGATAACAATCGCCAAAAAAAGCAAATTAAGCATGGTCACCAAACCTAAAAACCTTCCTTGATCTCCGAAAAAACTTCCCCAGAAGTAGCTAGAAAAAAGTGTAGTTAAACCTAAAACAAACCCATAACCAACTATCCATTTATTTAAAGGAGATTTTCGGTAAATGATTTTCTTTTGAGCAACAACCTGAACTCCCCAAACTATTACAATAAGAATGGTAATCACACGAAGCAAAGCAAGCTTAGGAGTTGTAAAAGCAGCGTCAAAGCCAGTGTGATAGATGGTGGGCACCAAAATGATTAAGGCATAAATTAACCCTCGAACAAGATCCTGCGTACTCATATTGGCGGCTTTCCTAAACATTTGATTAATAAGTTTCATAAGAAGGTTTTTAATAAGCTCCTTTGCCCCCAACCACAGCTGTAATTGTTTTGATAAGGATAACAATATCTAATAAGAGCGATTGGTTCTTTATGTAATAGAAATCATACTCGATGTTTTCGTGTAAGGGCAGGTCTTTTCGCCCTAAAATTTGCCAAAGTCCGGTGATCCCAGGCTTCACATCTAAACGGCGGCGTTGCCATTCCGTATATTCTTTAACTATAAACGGCATTTCCGGACGCGGCCCAACCACTGACATCTCTCCTTTTAGAACATTCCAAAATTGAGGGAATTCATCCAGGCTGACTTTTCGGAGGAATCGCCCAACTTTGGTAACACGTTTATCAGTTTTAACTTTGGGGGCGTAATCATTTGGATTGGCATTTTTATACATCGTTCTAAACTTATACATCACAAATACCTTGCCCCCTTTCCCAACTCTTTTTTGGCTAAAAATGGCTTTCCCTTTAGATTCAAGATGAATCGCCAAAACAGTGATAACCCAAGCTGGAGAAAAAATAACCAAAGCAATTAATGAGCATAAAATATCCAAACCACGCTTAAAAGCCTTATAAAACAAACCCGGATCATGCTTTTTCAAATCTAAGCTAGGGAGCCCTTCCAACTCAGTTAAATCAATATCTCCGGCCACAATTTCAAACAAATCAGAAACTACTTTGAACTTTACTTTTGCGTCTTCACATTTGTGAATTAGCCCCAAAATGCGCTCATGAGAAATACTGGGATCTACTACAAAAATTTCGTGTATTTCGTGTTTTTTTATCAGTTTTACTAAATCTTTTGTCTTTCCTAATAAAGGCATGGTTTTTTTTGCTTTGGCATGATCATCAACAAATCCAATGATGCGATAACCAAATTCATCGTACTGTTTTAATTTTTCTGCTACTTGCTTACCAGGCCGACCCGCGCCAATAATTAACACTCTCGTTACTCCGATCCCCTTGCGATGTAAGCGTTTGTAAATGCTTCTAATCAAATATCGCCCCATGGTAATCAACAAAATAGCTAAGCCATATGAGAGCACAACTAAAATACGAGAATAATCGTATTTATAAAGAAACGAAGCCGCCATTATAAATAGCCATACTAAAGTGATTGCTTGAAACAAACGATGCATTTCACTGAGTTTGGTCGTGCGTTGGCTCCGCTCATAAAGCCCAAAAGAATAAAATGTGGCCATAATAATCAGGGCCACTACGGGCATAGCTTTTAAATACTCAGTTAAATGTTGGATTTCCGGGCCTATAAGATCATTTCTAACATAATAAGCCCCTAAAAAAGCAATTATTACCCAGGATAAATCTGATAATATCAGTAAGAATACTGAAAGAAATTTTTGATCAAGAATTTTTAAGAAAGGTTTCATAAACGCCGTTTTTTAGAGGCGAGCTTGGCCATTAAGCCATTTGGACATCTGTTTGGCACTCACTTTTTTGCGGCGCATAATTAAGCGTCTTTTTTTGAGGGCGGGTGGCAATTGAATAAAAAAATGACCTAAAGCTTTTAATAAATATGGTTCTCGTATAACTATATACCCTAAAATAAGAATTTCCTTGAACAAAATCGGAAAAAAGTCGCGCCACAAATTTCCAAACATCTCATTTTTAACTTGCATGAGTCGCTGATTCTTATAGGCATAGTACTTTTGAAACTTATTTAAATGCTTGCGCCCTTTGTAGACTTCCCAGTGCGTAAATCTTTTTAGGACCCCAGTGCCACGACCATGATAACAGATTACTTTTGGATAATAAACGCATTTCCAACCGCGCAAACGCAGCCGCCAAGAAAGATCAATATCCTCTTTGTACATAAAAAATTCTTCGTCGAAATATTCATAAGCCTCGTCAAGAGTTGAGTGCCCAGAATAATTGGGCAATTTGACATCTTCCAAGGCTTCCCGCCGATAAATAGGGACAGCCCCGGAAACCCCAAAAACCTCTTCTTCTTGGTCATATTGTCCCTTGTCCTCCAATCCCTGCCCCCGATCAATTACGCGTCGATTTCGATAACAATACAATCCCGCTGTATCAATCTGGGTGGTTGGTTTTTCTTTTTCAAAATCATATTTAAGAACCTTACCGGTAATCGCTCCTATTTTTTTATTTTTTTCTAATTTGTGGATAATAGTTTTTGAATAATTAGGAGTGAGAATAAGATCAGGATTTAAAACCATTACATATTTAGCCTGACTCATTTTTATCCCCTGATTAGTGGCCCCGGCATACCCAAGATTTTCTTTGTTCTCAACCACTTTCACCCATTTGAAATTCTTTTTAACATAAGAAGCCGACCCATCCTGCGAATTATTATCAATAAAAATTGTTTCAATGTTTTTTTCGGTTTGCGAATCCACTCCTTTTAAACAGTGTTTAAGAAGGGCTTTGCTATTGTAGCCAACAAGTATGATGGAAAGCTTTGAGTCCATGGGGAAAATTAATCTTTAAACCATTTGATGGTTTTTTCTAGTCCCTCTTTTAGCCCAATTTTAGGCTCAAATTTTAATTGTTCGCGCGCTAACTGAATGTTAGGACAACGAACTTTGGGATCATCTTGAGGGAGGGGCTTATAACTAATTGAACTTTTTGAGCCAATAATTTCTACAATTTCTTCAGCTAAATCATGAATTGAGGTTTCTTTGGGATTTCCTAAATTCACCGGACCGCTAAAATCTTTTGAATCTATCATCGCTAGAATGCCATCTACCATATCATCAACATAACAAAAAGATCTGGTCTGAGAACCATCTCCGCAAATAGTGATTGGCTCGCCTTGTAGGGCCTGATTAATAAAATTTGGGATTACTCGACCGTCATTTTTGCGCATTTTGGGCCCGTAAGTATTGAATATGCGGATAATTCTTGTTTGAAGGTTATATTTTGCCTGGTAATTAATAATCATGCTCTCGGCAAATCTTTTACCCTCGTCATAACATGACCGTGGGCCTAAGCAGTTTACATTCCCAAAATAGGATTCGCTTTGCGGATGCTCCAGCGGATCACCATATACTTCGGACGTTGAAGTATGAAAAAATACCGCTTTTTTCTGGCGAGCTAACTCCAGCATGTTTCGCGTACCAGCCGCAGAAACCCAAAGAGTTTCCAAGGGAATCTTTTGATAATCAATCGGGGAAGCTGGGCAAGCTAAGTTACAGATAACATCTAAGGGATAATCTAACTGTAATGGCTCGCATATATCGTGCTCCAAAAAAGTAAAATTTTCTGAATCCTGAAACTCCTTTAAATTAGAAACATCGCCAGTTATCAGGTTATCAACTACTGTAACTTGATGCCCTTGTGCAAGCAACCGTTCTGTAAGATGACTCCCGATAAATCCTGCTCCTCCCGCAATAAGTATTTTCATGTGATGAGGATATATTGAATTAGAATAAGTTTCAATCTTTAGAACCCTTGACGATTTATTTATGAGCTCGTATAGTGCCTGCGACAATTCATCTTATCTTGAGTGGACGAGGGACCCGGCCCTATGACTCCACAGCAACCAGTCGCCACGTGCGAACCAGGTGCTAATTCCGGCCCTCCGCGGGAAGATAAGCTTAAACTCTTTAAGTAATCTATCTCGCATGAGATGGATTTTCAAAAAACATTCAATTTAACCCAACATGTTATGTCTTCTTATCTCTTTACTTCTGAATCTGTAACTGAAGGCCATCCAGACAAAATGGCTGATCAAATTTCGGATTCTGTTTTAGATGCAATTTTTGCCGAAGACCCAGCGGCGCGCGTCGCTTGTGAGGTTTTGGTAAACACGGGCTTGGTGGTGATTTCTGGGGAAATCACGACTAGTTGCTACGTAAACATCCCCGAATTAGTGCGCAACACTATTAAGGAAATCGGTTATACCGATGCGACTTATGGTTTTGATCATAAGGCTTGTTCGGTTTTGACAGCGATTGATGAACAAAGTCCGGATATTGCGCTGGGTGTGGATCGAGAAGGAGCTGGTGACCAGGGAATGATGTTTGGATTTGCCATTAATGAGACTCCGGAACTGATGCCCCTCCCAATTTTGTTGTCCCACCAACTAACACATCGTTTAGCCCAAGTTCGCAAAGAAGAAGTTCTCACTTATTTACGTCCAGACGGAAAAAGCCAAGTCACCGTGGAATATGAAGATGGAAAACCAAAGCGGGTGCACACGGTAGTTATTTCTACTCAACACGGCCCCGAGGCCAAGCAAGAACAAATCCGTGAAGACATGATCACTCATGTTATTAAGCCGGTTTGTGGAGAGTATCTTGATGCCGAAACAATTTATCATGTTAACCCAACTGGGAAATTTATTATTGGGGGGCCTCCAGGAGACTGTGGTCTAACTGGTCGCAAAATTATTGTGGATACCTATGGAGGCATGGGGCGGCACGGTGGTGGTTGTTTTTCTGGGAAAGATCCTTCAAAGGTAGACCGTTCTGGAGCTTACGCGGCCCGCTATGTGGCAAAAAATATTGTAGCCGCGAAACTGGCTGAAAAATGCGAGGTCCAACTAGCTTATGCCATTGGTGTGGCGGAACCGGTTTCTATTAATGTCGATACTTTTGGAACCGGAAAAGTGAATGAATCGATTTTGGTTGATTTGGTTAGACGCCATTTTGACTTAACACCACGGGGAATAATTGAAACCTTAGATTTACGTCGACCAATCTACAAAAAAACTGCGGCTTATGGTCATTTTGGCCGCGAGGAAGAAGGCTTTACTTGGGAAAAAACAGATAAAGCGGATGCTCTTCGGGCGGATGCTCATATAAGTTAAATCTTGTTTGATTTTAGCAGGCCGGTAGTGTAATTTTTCCCATGTGCAAACTTGGCTTTCTAAAAAAATAACTTTTAAATTATGAATGATTACAAAGTGGCAGACATCAACTTAGCGGACTTTGGCCGCAAAGAAATCGAAATTGCAGAAAAAGAGATGCCCGGCCTAATGGCACTGCGCGAACGTTACGGTGCCGATAAACCGCTTAAAGGCGCGCGGATTGCTGGCTGTATCCATATGACTATTCAAACAGCAGTTTTGATTGAAACTCTAATTGAACTCGGAGCCGAGGTGCGTTGGTCTAGTTGTAATATTTATTCAACGCAAGACCATGCCGCCGCGGCAATTGCGGCGAGTGATATCCCTGTTTTTGCCTGGAAAGGTGAAACTGAAGAAGAATATGACTGGTGCATTGAACAAACCATTTATTTTGATGAAGCCAAGACAGTTGGCCCGAATATGATTCTGGATGATGGTGGAGATTTAACAGCTATTTTGCACAACAAATATCCAGATCTACTAAAAGATGTGGGTGGAATCACCGAAGAAACCACCACCGGCGTGCACCGTCTTTATCAAATGTTGGAAAATGGTGAATTAAAAGTTCCGGCTATTAATGTGAATGATTCGGTGACTAAAAGTAAGTTTGATAACTTGTATGGCTGTCGTGAATCGTTAGCCGATGGACTTAAGCGAGCGACTGACGTCATGCTGGCCGGGAAAACCGTGGTAATTGCCGGTTATGGTGATGTTGGGAAAGGATCAGCCCAGTCAGTACGTGGTTTTGGGGCACGAGTAATTGTGGTAGAGATTGATCCAATTATTGCCCTACAAGCGGCTATGGAAGGTTATGAGGTTATGAAAATGGATGACGCGGCTAAAGAAGGTAATATTTTTGTAACGGCAACTGGTTGTTTTGACGTGATTACGGATCGACATTTTAAAGATATGAAAGATCAATCCATTGTTTGTAATATTGGCCATTTTGATAGTGAAATTAACGTAGCGTGGCTAAATGACGAGGTAGAAGCCGGAAAAATGAAATTGGTGAATATTAAACCGCAAGTTGATAAATATGTTTTTTCGGATGGAAAAGAGATTATTTTGTTGGCGCAAGGGCGTTTAGTTAATTTAGGCTGTGCCACGGGGCATCCTTCGTTTGTGATGAGCAATTCTTTTACCAATCAAGTTTTAGCGCAAATTGAACTGTATACAAAAGGTGATGACTATGAACTTGGTGTTTATATGTTGCCCAAAAAATTAGATGAAGAAGTCGCGCGACTTCACTTAGAAAAAATCGGGGTTAAATTAGATGAGCTTACCCCTGAACAGTCGGAATACTTAGGCATTCCGGTTGATGGTCCGTACAAACCAGATCATTATCGCTATTAGGTCCACTAGCTTTCTAATTTGCGTCCAATATCAATATAAGTAAATCCCGCCTGCTTCATTTCAGCTGGCGGATAAATATTTCGTCCATCAAAAATCACGGGCTCTTTTAACCGCGTCTTCACCTCATTCAAATCAATCCCGCGGAACTCATCCCATTCAGTAAAAACAAGCACGCTGTCAGCTCCTTCCAGCGTCTTCAGGGCATTCTCATGATAACTAATCCCCTCTTCTCCTAAAATCTGGCGAGCATTCTTAATGGCAACCGGATCAAAAGCCCTAATTTTAGCTCCAGCCTCGCGCAGCAGTGGAATTATGGTTAAAGAAGGAGCTTCACGCATGTCGTCAGTGCGCGGCTTAAAAGCTAATCCCCACACCGCAAACGTCTTTCCCTCAATATCATTATCGTAATATTCCATGATTTTATCGAAAAGGCGCTTTTTTTGAATGGCATTCACTTTTTCTACCGCTGCTAGAATTTTAAACTCATAATCATTTTCTTTGCCAGTTTGAATAAAAGCTTTTAGATCCTTGGGAAAACAACTCCCACCATAACCAATCCCCGCATGAAGGAAGCGTGGACCAATACGATCATCTAAACCAACTCCCTTGGCCACTTCACGCACGTTGCCACCGGCTTTTTCACAAAAAGTCGCCACCTCGTTAATAAAAGAAATTTTAGTGGCTAAGAACGCATTAGAAACGTATTTAATAATCTCTGCACTTTTGACGTCTGTAAACACCAATGGATGGCCGTTTCGAACTAATGGCCGATAAAGACGATCCATAAGCTCGCGAGCGCGCTCGGTATCAGCCCCCACAACAATCCGGTCTGGATTTAACAAATCTTTGATGGCTGCTCCCTCGCGCAAAAATTCCGGATTATCCACTATATCAAACAAAGCCCGGGCCTCTTCGGCTGATTTTCCATTCTTGGCTAGCTCTTTTTGAATAATGCTTGTAATTTGCTCACTAGTCCCAACCGGAACCGTTGATTTGTTTACCAGCACCGTGTATTTAGACACGTTTTGACCAAAGCTTTTGGCCATCGCCTTAATCGCGCTTAAATCAGCTTGATGGTCCTTGCCCGGAGGAGTCCCCACGGCACTAAACACTATTTCTGCAAAATCAATTCCTTCTTTAATATTGGTAGTGAAATGTAAGCGCCCTTCTTTTTGATTACGAAGAACAAGCTCTTCTAGGCCGGGCTCGTAAATAGGAATGAGACCTTTTTTCAATCCTTCTATCTTAGCTTCATCAATATCCACGCAAAGAACTTCATTTCCGAGCTCTGCAAAACAAGTTCCGCTTACTAGGCCAACATAGCCGGTGCCAATAATCGTCACTTTCATAGTGAGTTTTTGATTTAAAAATTAGGAAAGCCTGCTTGTTTGTAGGCCGGCTTAGTCTAACACGCCATTTTCGGTTTGATAATAAGTTTTCTTAAATACCAAAAGCCCCCCGGTTTCCCGGGGGGCTTTTATACCTATCAATTAGGTCTTACCTCAACATGAACAAACTTTTTTTAACTTTCAGTTAAAGAAAGAGAGCTAGTTGGTAAGTCAGAGAATTTGTAAGTATCCATCCAGTCAGAAGTAGTTACAGCGTGATCAGCAGCTGTTTGATCTGACCAAATGTTTAGAGCACCAGCAGTATTCGCAAGAGCGTATGTCGTAGGACTAGCGTGAGCAGAAGTAGTCTCAGCTGACATATTAATACTTAGAGATGCGCCTACATAACGACCGGAAGTGAACTGAACTGGAGCTTTAACTAGATAGTAGCTAGTTCCATTAACTTCTTCTTCGGCAGTAAAGGTAATTGTAGCTACGCTAGATGCCCAAGTACCAGTACCTAGAGAGGTGCTAGTATCGTTAAGATCATAAATGTTCCAACCGTTGGTTAGACCAAGTTGTCCAGCACCATTAGCAGTGTCCAAATTACTTGCTGTTGCAGCAAGAGTTATCTTTTTAAGACTGATTGGGCTATCGGCAGATACAGAGAAACAGTATACACCCGTAGTACCAGCGCTTAAGGCAGAGCTTGGACATTCACTATCAGAAGTGTCAGTAGCAAAGGTCGGCATTGCTCGGTAAAGAGCAGTGTCGTTACCAGTAACGTCAGAGGTTGTTCCAAAGAGAGTTGAAGCAGAATCGTGGGTAATAGTCGTACCAGACCCTACACCAACAGCTTTGAAGCCGGCTCCTTCATCAAAGTCAAATTGAACTTGGTTACCAGAAGTAGCTCCTTCGCCAACAGCATTGGTAGTGATATAAAGTTCAACTTCAATAGCATTTTCGTCATCTTCAGACTTCGGTACCGCAACATCTAAAGAAGTGAAGGTAGCATTACCACTAACAACTGTTACTTGAGATGATCCATCAAGAGTGTCTGGGTCATCAACATCAGTTGGGTAGTGAAGAATAACGTAATCAACAGCAGCGGCTGTACCGGTCAAAGCAAATTGCATTTCTTCAACTGTGAAGTCTTCATCAGTTGAGTAAATCTTAAAGCGAGAAATAAGCAATGGATCGGTAGTAGTGTCGGCACCAGCAATAGCAACGCTATCGAGAACTGGATCAGACGAAGCAGCAACTGTAATTAGACCAGCGTTCTTAACCGTGATAACTGTACTTGGAGAAGTTCCTCCATTTACAGCATCGTTGGTGGCAGTAACGGTGCGTCCATCATCATCGTAAGCAGTAACATGAGCAGATACATCAGCCAAATCAAAGGCGTAGGCATCGCTAGTACCGGCTACGGTGTATTTATAAACATCAGAGACAACTATTAACTTGTCAGTTTGACCAGCAGCAATAGTCCAGTCCATTCCGGTAAAGGAAACAGTGCTTCCTGTTCCGGTATAGGTCTCATCATTAGTAGTAAGGAGGTTTCCGTCTCCGTCGTAAAGACGTACTGCAGAAGCCACACTACTTAGGTTGAGACTACTTTCTGTACCAGCAGCAAAAGTGGTGGCATCGGAACTGACATAACCGGTTAGGGTAATACCAGAAACCGTAACATCACTAGCGCGTCCAGCAGTAAAGGAGAATCCAGTGGATTCAACACCCGTAGATCCCTTTACAACTGTGTCATCAGCTGGACTAGAAGCTAGAGCAACAGAAAGACTAGGAGTAAGAACTGTGTGTGTATTACCAGTAACATCACCACTTGGGACAATGTCAGTAACATAATCACCGGTACCAACATCGCGAATTCCTTCGCTGGGACTGATGGCACTAAGTGTTACATAGAATGTATCATCGGCCATCGCGGACTGATTAGCTAGGTCAAGCACAACTCCGAGATTTCGAGTTTCACCAGCATCAATATAGAAGATGTCGGTGTAATCAAAGGATTGAGTGGCATCGTCACCACTGGCGGAAACGTCTTGAGCGGATCCAACAGTTGTTCCGGTGTCAGTATCAATAATCTTAATATCGGTGTAGTTAGCAGTTGTAGTAACTAGACCAGCGTTAGCTGTAGTAGCTGTAAGGTCAAATGTAAGTTTTCGAACCTCAACATCAATAGCAGAAGTAAGTGAGAATTCAAAAGCAGTAACATCATCATCATTAACAGCAACGTTCATAGCAGATGGTCCTACGAAACTAACTGTGATTTGTCCACCTTCCATGGTGACACAAGAAGCATCAGCCCAGGTAACAGTGGTACAACTAGTGGTTACAGCAGAAGTAGTATTACCATCGTAACCATCACTATCATTAGAATCGACTTGAGCACCATAGCCATAGACTTCACCAATAGCGACTAAGTCGGTGTCTTCATCAAGATCAACGATAATAGTGTCACCAGTGTCAGCAGCGCCAAGATCAGCGGTTACTGTAAAGGTTGTGTCATTACCAGACTCGATCTCTAGTGGAGAATCAAGGGCAAAGACCATTAAGTCATTGTCATTAAGAGCTGTAACGCTAGCAACTTCAGTGCTTCCATTATAAAGAATGAAGTTAGAAACTAGAGTGCTAGAAATGCTACCTCGGAGACGAAGAGCAATTCGGTTGACCCAAATATCTTCGTTAGAGGCGGTTAGTTTGAACTTAGCAATTTCTGCGCCAACATCTCCAACGGTTGGGTCAGAGATCGTACCATATTTATTAATGGTAATAGTTCCTGAAGTAGAACCACCAATAGTGAATGTTTCACCTTCTAGAGGGAAACTACCATCGGTAGCAGCACCGTTGTGAGTAACGTAGTCAGCACTCAAAAGTTCGAACGAGTCAGTGTTAGCAGAACCAGCAGAGCTGGAGAAGTCTGCAACAACTGTTAAAGTAACTGTTTCGTCAGCTGGAACCGTCACGGTAAGAGCACTAAAGGTAACAGTGTTCGTAGAAGAACTTACTGTGCGTCCAGTTGTTAGACGATCGTCACCATCATAAAGATAAACGTTCGTGAAGTCGGTGGAAGCACCAACACCATCGCGGCTGAAGATCATTTCGCTAACAACGATGTCTTCACCGGCAGCGGTTAATTCAACGTTGAGCATATCAACAGCAGTGGCACCCTTAGGTACTGCACCTCCGGTGACTTCGTCACCTTCAGCGAGTGTAAGAGTTCCGTCTGACGCATCCGTGTCGGTATCCGTGTCGGTGTCAGTATCAGTGTCAGTATCAGTGTCAGTGTCGGTGTCGGTGTCAGTATCAGTGTCGGTGTCGGTGTCGACATCACGAGCAACTGGATTCTGAGTTCCGACAGCCATCTTAGCAAGAGCACATCGACTTAGGTCGTCGCCAGGACCATAGGTCCCGTCACCGTACCCGTCTACTACACTATTAGCGTAGAGAGTTTCGATGTAGTCATAGTGCCAAGCTCCTTCTTCAACATCTGAGAAGCTTGGACCAAATGAGGTGTCTGTTTCGAGACCACCAGCCAAGACAAGCATCTTAGCGGCAGCAGCACGATTTACAGTGTCAGCTGGACCAAATTCACCGGTGGCAGCGCCATCAGCGTCAGTGTATCCTGCGACAACCCCATTTTGAGCCAATGTGTTCACGTATGGAGCGTACCAAGCATCAGCGGCGACATCAGAGAAACCGGCATCATAGTCGGTTTCGGTGTCAAAGCCAAATGCGAGAGCAACCATCTTAGAAAATTCTGCACGGTTTGCTGTGCCATCACAGCCGTAAGTGCCGTCATCGTAACCTTCGACAACACCTTGTGCATATAGATCTTCGACGGACTCGTACGCCCAGTGATCCGTGTCCACATCGGAAAAGGACTGAGCATAAGCGATCGCACTGAATCCCACGAGAGACGTGAGAAGTGCCATCAAGCTTATCCCAGCAATGGATTTGCGTAGCTTTTCCATATTTATGGGTTAAGGATTAATAAAGAAAAATAATAAAGAAAAAAAAGGAAACAAGTCAGGTGGACGCCCTAGCTAGTAGCGCACGCACCTATCTCTTTAAAAAGTACTGTGTTTTCAATGAACATTTTACGACTTTTAATCGTACGTCTACCGATAACTCTTCTAATCAGATAAATGTTTCAACATTAGCGGTGACAAAACTTTCATTTTATACCATGACTCGTTTTGTACCCTGTAACTTGGTAGTCCCAACGGGAGTCGAACCCGTGTCTCCACCGTGAGAGGGTGGTGTCCTGGGCCACTAGACGATGGGACCTTAATAGCTAACCCGTTGAGAAAATTCAAATTACCTTGTGAACCTTAGAGAATTCTTATTCCTATTACAATCCCTTTTTCGCTTCTGTTAGCCAAAAAGTCTCGTCAAAAACGTTTTGAATTTGGGTGTTGCCTAGTCAACACTAATTAATTTTTGACTACTCAAATCTCTCTTTTCCTTTATTTAAAGCCATTTTCTAGCCTGTTAAGGCTGTTATTTTTTGGGGTTTTTTTGTGAACCGACTTATCAACATGTTATGCACATGTTTTGAACAGCTAACATTAATTTTTGATTGCTTTTTTTGGATTTCCTTTTGTTTATACACTTTGCGATTTTTGTTTTTAATAAGCCATTTGTTGGGTTATACAGACTTTTGCAATTTGACTACCCGGGGTGGATTGTTGTGTTGTATACTTTGCGTTTCGACTAGTCAAACTTTTTTGTTGATTAACTAATCATTTTTTTTGACTACCCAAAGCCATTTTTTTACCTGACACTTGCCGTTTTTTTGGGCTTTTTTAAGAATTTTTTATTTTTTGACTGGTCAACAGTCTGTTTTCTGCTTATGTAAAACAAAATTCCTTCTTTTAGGTGACTTTTTAAATTTCCTTGACGTTTTTACTTTTTGTCGTTTTACTGTTTTCTCTGTTGATTTTTAGATTTTTCTGGTAAAATCCGCCTGACATGGAAAAAGATTTATATAAAATTTTAGGAGTAGAGCGGTCTGCAAATGAGACCGACATCAAGCGTTCTTACCGCAAATTAGCTCAAAAATATCACCCGGATGTTAATAAGGATAACCCGAAGGCTGAGCAAAAATTTAAGGAAGTAAGCCTGGCTTACGAAATCCTCTCGGATAAAAAGAAGCGCACCCAGTATGATCAATTTGGTTTTGCGGGATTTAAAGGAGGGGGCGCCCCCGGTGGGGGTGGTTTCCCAGGAGGATTTGGAAATTTTGATCCTTCAAGTTTCGGAGGAAGTTTTGCTGATATTTTTGAAACATTTTTTAGTGGAGCCTCCGGGGGCGCCCACAGAGGAGGCCCTAAACGTCGTGGCCCGCAACCCGGACATGACATTGAAAGCTCTTTTACCTTAACTTTTGAAGAGGCTGTTTTTGGAGCAGAAAAAGAATTAGAAATCACAAAAGCAGATACTTGTGTCCACTGCTCTGGAAAAGGCGCGGAACCAGGAACTTCCTTGGTCTCCTGTAAAGAATGTCAGGGAACGGGACAAGTTCGCACTGCTCGCCAAACTATTTTGGGACAAATCCAAACAGTTCGAACCTGCACCCAATGCGAAGGAGCCGGACAAATTCCAGAAAAAAAATGCGCCAAGTGCCATGGCCAAATGCGAACGCGCCAAAAAAACCGTATTACAGTAAAAATTCCATCAGGAATTGAAAATGGATCAACTATCCGGTTACGAGGAAAGGGTGAGGCCGGAACACACGGAGGTAATCATGGAGATCTTTATTTGCACGTTCAAATTAAGCCGCACCCGCGTTTTGAGCGTCGCGGCTATGATATTCATGTAAATGAAACCATTCATCTTCTTCAAGCAGTTTTAGGAGATACAACTCAAATTGAAACTGTCCACGGAAAAATGAAACTAAAAATTCCGGCTGGCACCCAAAATGACCAGTCTTTTAAAGTAAAGGGTTATGGCATCCCCCATCCTCAAAGTACAGCCAAAGGTGACCATTATGTTCACGTACAGGTTGAAATTCCTAAAAAAATTAAGCGTAAAGAAAAAGAACTCTATCAAGCGCTTGTTAAAGAAGGCAAACACACTGACCTGAATAGTGAACTTTTCTTGCCTCCAGATGGGAATTAGATTACGATATTTACCATGAACATTGTTCTTTCTTGGGATCTTTTCATTGTTGTCTTCTTTTCAGTCATTATTGCCTACAGTTTTATTGTGGGTCGAAATCAGACAATTAAGATTATTATTGGGACGTATATGGCGACCCTGGCCGCTGATGGGGTTGCTAATTTAGCGCATAAATATTTAGGAGGACCGACTCCAATTGTGAAGTTTTTAGGAGGGCCAAGTGCCGATGAGATTCTAATTACGATGAAAATTATTCTTTTTATTATAGTGATTGTAACGATTGCGGTACGAGGTGGGTTTGAAGTGTCGATTTTAGCTGAGCAACGCCTGCCAATACGAGTTTTAATGACGTTTTTATTTGGAGTTTTGAATGCGGGCCTGATTGTTAGCACCCTCTTATTATATGTGTCAGGCTTATCACTAATTGGGGCCGATCAGATTGGGACAGTTAGTACTTTGGGCGCTGATTCGATGTTGGTTCAATTAATGATTGAAAACTACAGTTTATGGTTCTCTTTGCCGGCTATTTCTCTGGTGGTGGTTAGCTTTGTCGAAGGTGAACCAATGGATTAAAATTACAAAAAGGGCTTTACAATAAATGCTGCTAATACTAAAGTGTCCTGGGTCAGTAGCTCAGGGGCAGAGCGGCGGCCTTTTAAGCCGACAGTCGTGGGTTCGATTCCCACCTGACCCACCATTTACGCAAAACAGGATGGAAATCCTGGTTTTGTGCAAAACCGCGCGAAGCACGGCGGAACGAAGTGAAGTGGGCGTGACGGACGGGCGTGATGGACGAGGTGGGTGCGGCGGACTGGCGTGACGAAGCGGAGCTCTGGATACCTTTTTTGTATACGTACCATAGATTTGACATGTTGCTCTGGCGCCACCTGAAAACATGGTATTCCTGTCAAGCTATGGTACGAGGGGTCTAGGCAAAAGATTAACTCGTGTTTTGCGTGATTTATAATTCGAGAAAATTAATGTTAACATCCCCAAAATCCCTCCTTATCGTACGTTACATTTGACGTGACAACTTTCTGCCAGGTTCAAATATGTCATACGAGTCAAGCTATTGTACCTATGCGAAAAGAGACACCCTAAAGCTCAGTCATACAAGTGTATACCCGCCTTTTTCGCTTACATTTGACAAAAACTCCCACTTGATTAGTCAAAAAATTTACTGTATAAATCGTGTTGCTTACTCACATTTTTGACTAGTCAACATGACAAAGAGTCAGTACTTAAACCTTCAGGATGCCGCTTTGTTATCGGAGAAGTCGGCCCAGACGATTCGTCGACTTATTAAAGGTAATAAAGTCAGATATCGAAAATATAAAACTCCACAAGGATTTACCTATTTAGTGGAAAAAACCAGTTTGGTTAAACATTTTGCTATAGAGGATGGTAAAAAGCCAAAAGCAAAAGCAGATGAACCGGAGCTTGTGGAGGAATTTATCCCAAAAGATGAAATTAATAAAATAGAAAATGAAATAGAAGACGAGCCAGTCGTAGAGCAAGTTTATGAACAAGAATTGCCAAAAAAAACGCGACCATTCAACGCCGCTAATGCGTCGGGGGCACCAAAGGATGACCAAACAACAGCTGGATTTCAAAACGTAATGACGCAGTTAGTTCAGCAACACCGCGATGACAAAAAGCGCTTATTCGAACTTTTGGAAATGTTTCAAAAAAGAATTTTGATCCTAGAGGACCAAATCCATCAATTAGAAGCGCCTAAAGCAAAAAAACGCTGGTTTTCGCTTTGGTAAGCCGTTTTTTGATGTTTTGTTTTAGTTTGTAATATTTCAGAACACTTTTCCGTTACTTAAAGTGGTTCTTTGACGTATAATCCTCTTGTGAATCTTGAAGAGGAACAACAATTGGTTCTGGATGCCCAGGAAAACGTAGAGCGCTTTGATGAGCTCTACGAACTGTATTTTCCAAAAGTCTATGGATTTGTGATGGGAAAAGTTAGTTCCCGTGATATTGCCGAAGACTTAGTAAGTGAAATTTTTATTAAAATTTTGGAAGGGCTGCCAAGATATCAATTTCGAGGGTTGCCGTTTGGGGCGTGGGTTTTCCGCATCGTAAGAAATCACTTAAAAGACTATTACGCTAAAGCGGGACGTTCGCAAGTAGGCAACTTAGAAGACGCGGACTGGCTAAAAGACGAAGACACTACCCGTGACCCAGTTAAAGAAACGCGTCGCAAAAATCTTCGAGAAAATCTAATTAAATCCTTTCATGTCCTAAAAAAACAGGAAGAAGAAGTCATTCGGCTTAAATATTTTGCTGACCTCTCGAATCAAGAAATTGCCGAAACACTCGGATTATCCGCTAACCACACTGGAGTTATCATCTATCGAGCTCTCAAAAAATTAAAAACTTCATATGATGTTTAAACTAAAATCACTCATCTCTCGACTCCGATTTTGGAAAAAGGCGCCAGTCTTAGATTCTTTTGATGAACTTGAAGTTAAATTAATGAAAGCAACTCCCAAAGCAAGAAAGTCTTTTGAGCGCGATTTAAGACAAAAGTTAAGAGCTCGTCACCAAGAACTTATGGAAGATCGTTTAGAAAAACAAAGCAGCTTTTTTTATGTGCACCGTCTTGGTATGTCCATGGCCTTGGCTTTTATTTTGGTGCTAGGAAGTGGTGGAGTGATGGTTTCGGCGGCTGGTGCGCCCGTGCCGCAAAACCGCTCATTAACTAGCATAAGTCCTGATTGGCATCCTGATGTGTCCCCAATCACCATTGATTTTGATAAAAACATGATGCAAGGGTCGGTCGAAAATTCTTTTTCTATTTATCCAGAAGTAGATGGCAGTTTTGTTTGGGAAGATCGTCAAACTATGCATTTTTTGCCGGATAACCCGCTTGATTCGGATCAGCAGTACGTGGTCAAAATTTCGCAGGATGCGAAAAGTTTGTTCCAAAAACCGATTTCAGCGGAATTTGAGCAAAAAATTAATGTGTTTTCACCGGAATTACCAGTTAGAATCCAAAACCAAATTACGGTACTTCAAGACCTTCGACAAACCTCTAAAGATCTTTCCGGTCAACAAAAAGACGATATGATTCTACGAATTAATAAACTAGAGCAAGAATTAGATTTATTTTTCCAAGAAAATGCTCGTGCGACTTCAAGCCCGATTAAACCGCAAAATATAACGACAGAGCCTAGTGTGACCGCACAACCGAAGGTTGAGCCTTCCAGCGCCTAAAAAATTCTGGTAAGTTAGGCGCATGAATGGACCCAATGATTTTTTGCCGCAGACGATTTTGAATTTGTTATCCAAGAAAGGAAAGGATGCTTTTTTCCCGAAGATGGGAATTTTGGCGCAGGCCGCTAAGGCCAAAAACAAACGCTACAACGCGACGATTGGAATCGCGAAAGAAGATGACGGCGTAGTGATGCATCTTAAATCGATTAAGAAATTAGTGGATGTCCCGCCCGAAAATATTTTCCCGTATGCGCCGGGATTTGGGCGACCAGAATTACGCGAATTATGGCAAAAAATGTTGTGTGAAAAAAATCCAAGCTTAAGTGCTACGAAAATTTCTATGCCAGTAGTGACCGGGGCTATGACGCACGGCCTGAGTCTACTGGGGCACTTGTTCTTGGATGAAGGTGATGAATTGATTTGTCCGGATTTGTATTGGGGGAATTATCGTTTGATTTTTCAACACTGGCACGGCGCCAAAATTAAAAGCTACCCGACTTTTGTAGGTGATGGTTTTAATGTTGCCGGACTTCGCGAGGCTTTGTTGGCCAAAGGCACGAAAAAAGTAGTGATTTTAAACTTCCCAAATAATCCAACTGGCTATACGCCACGAAACGAGGAGGTCGATAAAATTATAACGGCTTTTGAGGAGGCCCTAGAGGCTGGTAAACATATTGTCGTATTCATTGATGATGCTTATTTTGGTTTGGTTTATGAAGAGGGCGTTAGCAAAGAATCGATTTTTGTAAAATTGAGTAATTTGCATGAAAATTTATTGGCAGTGAAGGTGGATGGCCCCACAAAAGAGGATTATGTGTGGGGTTTTAGAGTTGGT
Source organism: uncultured Candidatus Peribacteria bacterium (assembly GCA_964473745.1). GTDB lineage: Bacteria > Patescibacteriota > Gracilibacteria > UBA1369 > UBA12473 > JABJMC01. The sequence continues at coordinate 35,820 of CAYYQE010000001.1, read as the reverse complement.
TTTTTAACTTATGCGTATCAAGGAATGACTGATGAAGCGGCCGAAGCTCTCGAAGAAAAAACTGCCGGGGCGCTACGCGGTAATGCTTCAAATATTTCTAATTTGTCGCAGTCCTTACTTTTCAAAGCGTACTCTTCGCCAACTTATGAGTCGGAAAAACAGGAGAAATTTGCGATTCTGGAGGCGCGCTATAAAGCGGTTAAAAAAACTTTGGCAGATCATCCAGAATATGCGGAAATGTTTACCGCCTTGCCTTTTAATTCTGGCTATTTTATGTGCGTAAAACTACGGGCAGACGTAAATGCGACGGCGGTGCATCAACTTTTATTAGATAAATACGATACTGGTCTAATTCTGTGTGATGATTTGCTTCGAATTGCATTTTCTTCGGCTCCCTTAGCTGACATCCCTCCACTATTTGAAAATATTTATAAAGCGACCCAAGATGCCTGCTCAAATTAATAAAAATTTAAGTGTCGATGAGTTGGTTGCGGCGGCTGTGGCCCGCGGTGAAGTTCAAGAAAGCAAGACTCGCTCACTCGTTACCACGACCGGCAAATACACGGGTCGTTCGCCGCATGACAAGTTTATTGTTGATACGGATGATGTGCATGACGAGGTGGATTGGGGCAAGGTAAATGTGGCGATTTCAGGAGAAAATTTTGAAAAACTAGAGAAATTGATGAGAAATTATTTAGATGAACGAGATGAAATTTTTGTATTTGAAGGAAAGTTGGGAGCTGATCCTAGTTGTGATTTAAAAGTACAAATAAATTGTGAATATGCGTATCAGGCGTTGTTTTGTCGCCATATGTTTGTGAATATTTTGGAAAAAGATATTGAAGGTTTTGAGGCGGAATTTACTGTTTTGGCAGCGCCGGGATGTAAGTTAGATAACCCGGCTGAATATGGCGTGAATTCCGAGGCATTTATTGTGGTAAATATGCAGAAAAAATTGGTTTTGGTGGGTGGGTCTAAATACGCGGGAGAGATTAAAAAAAGCATGTTCAGTGTGGCTAATCACTTGCTGCCAGCAAAAGGAGTTTTGCCGATGCATTGCTCCGCTAATATGGATAAAGATGGGAATACCGCGGTGTTTTTTGGGCTTTCTGGAACTGGAAAAACAACCTTGTCAGCTGACCCAGAGCGCTCTTTGATTGGCGATGATGAACATGGCTGGAGTGATGAGGGAATTTTTAATTTTGAGGGTGGTTCGTATGCGAAATGTTTGCATTTAACGCGCGCCAAAGAACCGTTAATTTATGATGCGATTCGGTACGCGACTATCTTGGAAAATGTGGCAATGAATGAAGAGGGCGAATTTGATTTTGAGGATGATTCGCTGACGCAAAATGGGCGGGCCGCTTATCCGCTTTCTTATATTCCGGGACACGTGAAGTCGGGATGTGGCGGGCACCCCAGTGCAATTGTGTTTTTAACAGCGGATGCGTTTGGAGTTTTGCCACCGATTAGTCGTCTCACAAAAGAGCAGGCCATGTATCATTTTATTGCTGGCTATACCAGTAAATTAGCGGGAACTGAGCGTGACATCGTAGAACCGCAAGCCGTTTTTTCTTCGTTTTTTGGGAAGCCGTTTATGCCTTTGAAACCAATGGTTTATGCGAACTTGCTGGGCGAAAAATTGAAAAAGTTTGGGACTCCGGTTTATTTAATTAATACGGGCTGGTCTGGTGGTCCATTTGGGATTGGAGAACGTATGCACCTCCCCTATTCGCGAGCTATGGTAACAGCGGCGTTGAATGGTGATTTAGATAATGTCGAATATGTGACTCATCCGATTTTAAATTTGAATTATCCGGTGAATTGTCCGGGAGTGCCGGATGAAGTATTGGATCCGCGCAACACCTGGGATGATAAGGAGGCGTATGACCAAAAAGCACAAGAATTAGCAGATCTTTTTGCGAAAAATTGTGACAAATTTGAAGATGTGCCAGAGGAGATAAAAAAAACCGGGCCGCGGAGAGCGTGCTAATTCTGTTGGTTTGCCTGCTTTCTGATGCTATTATGGGGCCCGCTAATTATCTAAACTTCCTGACCCATGTCTCTCTTTGAAAACACTATCCGTCAAATGCGAAACGCGGCTCAGATTATGAAACTTGATCCGCACGTGGAAACTCATTTGTCTAGTCCGCAACGAATTTTAGAAGTAAGTGTGCCCGTGCATATGGACAATGGTTCAGTGCGCGTTTTTAAAGGTTTTCGAGTGCAACATAGTAATGTGCGCGGTCCTTATAAGGGTGGGATTCGTTTCCATCCTCAGGTTGATATGGAGGAGGTTAAGGCTTTGGCTACTTGGATGACTATGAAATGTTCAGTGGTCGGGATTCCATTAGGTGGTGGTAAAGGAGGTGTAATTGTTGATCCGCGCGAGCTTAGCGAGCGCGAATTGGAACAACTGTCCCGAACTTATATTCGGGCAATTGAGCCTTTGATCGGTCCCGAAAAGGACATACCAGCCCCGGATGTTTATACCAATCCTAAAATCATGGCCTGGATGGCTGATGAATATTCCATGTTGCAGCGTCGCAATAAATTAGGAGTTGTAACAGGTAAGCCACTGTCGGTTGGAGGATCTGAAGGACGGGGTGAGGCAACCTCACAAGGTGGAATGTATGTTTTGGAAGAAGCACTTAAAGAGCTTGGTAAAAAGCCAGAAGAAATGACCGTGGTTATTCAAGGATTTGGAAATGCCGGAGCAAATGTCGCGCACATGATGGAAGACGCAGGATATAAAGTTGTCGGTGTTTCTGATTCAAAAGGAGCTCTTTATTGTAAAGATGGATTACATCCACGTGAGGCAATTACTTGTAAGGCTAAAAAGGGCACAGTAACTGAATGTTCAGTGGCTGGGATTCAAAAAACTGGAGATTGTTGTAAGGTGATTACTAACGAAGAATTACTCGAAGTTGAATGTGATGTTTTGGTGCTTTCCGCCCTAGAAAATCAAGTTACAAAAGACAATGCTGCTAATGTTAAAGCTTCGATTATTCTTGAACTTGCGAACGGCCCAACTACACCAGAAGCCGACGAAATCCTGCGTGAAAAAGAAGTGATGGTTATTCCAGATATTTTGGCTAATGCTGGTGGAGTAACGGTCAGTTATTTTGAGCTTGTGCAAAACGAAGCTAACTTTTACTGGAGCGCTGAAGAGGTTCAAGAACGTTTGAATCGTATTATGATTGAAGCCTGGCACGCGGTTTCCGACACAGCTAAAAAGCACAATGCTACTCTGCGTGAAGCGGCGTTTATTGTCGCTCTAAAAAGACTTGAGGAAGCCATGCTAGCTAGAGGTTGGTAGGAGCTGCTGATCCACGCCGACGATAAGGAGGATCTACGGAGCTTTCTTCAAATTCGGTTTTATCGAATATTTGGGAGGCCGCACGGTTGGCTATTGAACCTTGTTTTCTTCTGTCACTACCTCGAGTGAGTTCTCTTATAACTCCTATAATATTAACATCACCAAGTGTGATTGTTTCATCGTCTCCTTTTTCTCCTAATTCTGTTAATCTAGCCACTGCTCGATCATAAACTGCCTTTACCTGTTCAGCGTGTGGTAATTCAGCTGGGGCTGGGCCTAATTCGGTTATTGGTTCTAAAGATCTCGGCACAATCCCTTCATTAGCTAAACGCTCTAACAACCGTTCTCGGACTAAATTCTGGAAATTGGTCCGACCAGCGTCACTGTGACGTAAACAAAAACCATTTTCAGCGGTTAATTCTCGTGCTAAACGAGCGGCAGTTTTATTAACTTCAGACAAAGGATTGTAGCGCTGTACCACTGAGGCGCCAGCAACCCTACTCCATAAACTGGAGGACTGACTAGATTGTTCTGAAATTACTGGTTGAACTTCTGACATAATAAGATAATTAAGGTGTTTTACAATCTTCTAAATTCAAATTGAGGCATCTACTCTACTCGCTGGCAACGGAGGAAGAAATACAAACTCTTCAGATTCTATCAGTTTTTTAAGAACAAAGTTTAATATATTTTCATTAGAAGCAAATATAATGTCTGTTTTCCGCAGAATACTGTGAAGGGCACCTAACCGAGTGTCATAAATGACGTATTGACCATCAACTGGGTCCCCAGCCTGGGTCTTTAAATCTTGGACGACACGATCGTAAAGTTCTTGAACTTTGCGTTCTTCTGGTAATTCTGAGGCTGGTTTAATGTGAGGGATCTCTACATCTTTCCTCTCTGTTTTTCCCAAAGCGCGAATTAGTTTTTTTCTAACTATTGCCCGCAAAGCAGGGCGCAGCTCATCGTCGTGGCGGAATTCTAGTTCACTGGGATCAGATCCCTCTTCTATTTCGGCTAATAACCTTGCAACTGTCCGATTGGTCATGGACCAAGGGTTGTGAATTTGAATTAATAAACCGAAGTTAGTTTTCGGATCATTGGCCCCGACAGAAAAACGAGCGCCATCATATTCATAATTTTCTAAAGCCATATTAGGACCGATTAAGGACGCTAATTTAGCTTTTTGTCTAAGGTTAGTCAAGTTTTATCAACTTTAACTACACCAAATCTTGTAAAGATGTATAGTTTTGCGCTACAGTTGATTTAGCAAAAATTCATCCTATTTTTATATCTTTTCATCCTCAGAAAATGAAAACCATCTATGCTTTCTCGGAAGGGTCCAAAACAATGAAGGACTTACTCGGAGGCAAAGGGGCTAATTTGGCGGAAATGACTCGCCTTGGCTTACCTGTGCCGTCCGGATTTACTATCACAACAGAAGCTTGTCTTTATTATTTAGAACATAACGGTTATCCCGATAGCTATGATCAAGAATTAGAGGCTAAAATGACGGAATTAGAGCAAAATATGGATAAAAAATTTGGGGATGCCGAAGCGCCATTGTTAGTGTCTGTGCGGTCTGGAGCACGAGTTTCTATGCCCGGGATGATGGATACGGTTTTAAACCTTGGTTTGAATGATAATACTATTAAAGGTGTCATAGAAAAAACTGGGAATGAGCGGTTTGCTTATGATGCTTACCGTCGATTTGTGCAAATGTTTGGGGATGTGGTGCTGGAAGTTCCTCATCATCATTTTGAAGATGCTCTAACTGCTATTAAAGAGAAAAAAGGCGTTCACTTAGACACGGAATTAGACGCCGAAGACTGGATGGAACTGGTTCAAACTTTTAAACAAATTGTGCGTGATACAACTGGTGAGCCGTTCCCAGAGGATCCCAAAAAACAGCTCCAATTATCGATTGAGGCGGTTTTTAAATCTTGGAATAATAAACGAGCCACAACTTACCGTAATTTAAATGGCATCCCGCATGACATTGGCACGGCCGTGAATATCCAAACCATGGTTTTTGGGAACATGGGCGAAACTTCAGGGACAGGAGTGGCTTTTACGCGTTGCCCTTCTACTGGTGAAAATATGTTCTATGGCGAATATTTGATAAATGCCCAGGGCGAGGATGTGGTGGCTGGGATTAGGACGCCGGAGCCTCTTGCTAAATTGGGTGAAGTAATGCCCGGGATTTATAATGAATTAGTGGATATCCGGGATCAGCTGGAGGAGCATTATCGTGATATGCAAGATCTTGAGTTTACGATTGAACAAGGACGGCTGTTTATTTTGCAGACACGTGATGGGAAAAGAACAGCGCAGGCGTCCTTACGGATAGCCATTGAAATGATGGAAGAAAAATTGATTACCAAAGAAGAGGCGCTGCTGCGGGTGGATCCAAACCAATTAAAACAACTCCTTCATCCCTCGATTGCTCCCGGAACGCAATATGACGTACTAGCGAAAGGTTTACCGGCTTCGCCGGGGGCCGCGACCGGAAAAGTGGTTTTTGATGCAGATACCGCCGCGGAATGGGCTGAAACCGGTGAAAAAGTAATTTTGGTGCGAAAAGAAACCAGCCCAGAAGATATTCACGGAATGCATGCGGCGCAAGGAATTCTGACTTCAACCGGAGGAAATACGAGCCACGCCGCCGTGGTTTGCCGTGGCATGGGTAAATGCTGTGTGGCCGGCGCGGGCGAGGTGATTGTAGATTACAAACAAGGCGAATTCCGCGTCGGAACAACGATCGTCAAGCAAGGCGAAGAAATTACCTTGAACGGAACTATTGGTGAGGTAATTGTGGGGACAGTAGAAATGAGTGAGCCCGAAGTTTCGGGCTTTTTTGAAACCATAATGCTGTGGTCGGACGAGGTAAGAGAAATGCGGGTGCGCACCAACGCTGACACCCCTGAGGATTGTCAGGTCGCTCGCGACTTTGGAGCCGAAGGAATTGGCTTATGTCGGACGGAACACATGTTCTTTGCCGAAGATCGAATTGCGATCATGCGTGAAGTAATTCTTGCTAAAGACGATGAAACTCGTCGCGAAAAAGCTTTAAATAAACTTCTTCCGGTTCAAAAAGAAGATTTTGCAGGAATTTTTGAGGTTATGGATGGGTTTCCGGTAACAATTCGTTTGCTAGACCCACCGCTACATGAATTCCTCCCTTCACTAGACGCTGAAGAAAAAATTCAAGAACTAGCTGCTGAGATGAATTTAGATATTAATGAACTCAAAAAAATCATAAGCAACCTGCACGAAATTAATCCGATGCTGGGACACCGGGGCTGTCGACTCGGAATTACCTGCCCCGAACTTTACGCCATGCAGGTCCGAGCAATTCTTCAAGCAGCCTTTGAATGCCACGAACAAGGCATAAAAGTTATCCCCGAAATCGAGGTTCCACTAATTGGGGAATTTGAAGAATTTAAAACAGTTCACAAAATCGTTATGGACGTAATTGAAGAAATTGGCGAAATCCCATTTGAATATAAGATTGGAACTATGATAGAAATCCCACGAGCTTGTTTAACCGCGCACAAAATTGCGGAAAAAGCAGATTTCTTATCATTTGGGACAAATGACTTAACCCAGCTAACTTATGGTTATAGTCGCGATGATGCTGGAAGTTTTTTGGCGCATTATATAGAAGCGGGAATCTTGCCTGATGATCCAACCGAAACTATTGACCGAATAGGTGTCGGATCATTAATGCAGACTTGTGTAAATTTAGGCCGCGAAACCAAACCTGATCTAGAAATTGGGATCTGTGGTGAACATGGCGGTGAGCCACGCTCCGTAGAATTCTGCCATATGATTGGTTTAGATTATGTTAGTTGCTCGCCTTATCGCGTTCCAATTGCCAGGTTAGCCGCCGCGCAGTCTGTTTTAAAAGAAAAAGCCGGCGAATTAAGCCCGCGCAAAGCTCGTTCGCTTAAACCGACTAATGCCATTAAGTTAGAAAAAGTAGCATAACTTTTTGCCCTGGTTTTGATCTGGAAAAAACAGCTGTTTTAAGGTATAATGATTAGATCATTTTAGATAAATAAATACAAAATGACTGAACATCCAGAAGCCCCTCTAGGAGCTCCCGAAGAAACCCCAGAAGAAATATTAGAACCAACTGAGGTTGTCGAAGATGCTCCAATGCCCACGCCGGCCCCTACTGCCGCTGCTCAACGAATAAGCGAAAGCTATGGATCAGTAAGAGATTCTCGGGAAAAGGGCTTATCGGGCATGCTAGACACTATGCACTCCGAAGCTCTGACCTTAAAAGCACTAAGCCCCACTGGCTCCCTTGATTTTGAACTAGTTGAACAATTTTCAGCAATTATCCCCGTAGAAGTTCTTTATCAAATAGAGGATGTTCGGCCGGGATCACTTTTGGAACTTTTTGCTGATAAAATTGGTGACAATACTTATTCATTTAATTTTTCTGATAAACAAGGTCGCTTTAACGCTGAAGCCGAGGGTGTTATTGGGCTTAATTATTTTTTCAAAAATAAACCTGAAGTTAGGCGACTCCGAGCTACTTCTGGAGATGGCAAGGTAGAAGTTGGTGATCGTGGCGATGCCTTAAAAGGAAGCTTTTATGATGGCTCCGAATATGTGGAAGTAATGGCTGGATATGACATTGAAATTTTGGAAACAATTAAACCAAATGGTCCTAAGATGCGTCAGATGGAACGTAAACGAGAGAAAGCGCTGGAAGTTTACGAAACCGTGCAGTCTGAACCAGAACAATTTGCTGCTTTTACGGACATGTTAGGCAACGGCAAATATGACGCTATCGACACCTCACATATCGAAGGCGCAACTCAAAAAGAACGTCTAACTCGCGAGATAATTGAACGCTCAGCCGATGCTGGAATCGATCCTTATTTAGTGATGTCTCTTTTGAAAGCTGAAAATGGTGATAATGGAAAACATTTTGGGGTTTTAAAGGATAATACATACAATTTTGAGGCGCAGTTAGATTGGGCTCTCAAAATTATTGGCATGCGAGAACGAGGGTTTGATGGAGAAGTTTATCGAAAAGGTCATTATTCTGAAGAATTTTTAGCTTATTTTTCGGAAAGCTATGCCCCGTCGGCAGAAAATCCGAATCATTTCAGAAACCTTTATGAAAACTACGCGCTTTACGCTGGATTTACTCCTATGACACCAGAAGAATTAGCTCCGATGAAAGAAAAAGCTCGTGAAACAGCACCCCAAAAACAGATCGAAGCTGATCCAGATAACGGGAAATATACTATTGAAACTGTGATCCCAGACGAGGCTTATCGCACACAAGTACAAACTCACTTGGCCTCATTTAGTGGTGGTGAGCGAGTGGCTGAGGCAGCCCGGATTTTGGCTGATAAAAGTCATGCTCTCTACAAAAAAGGTCAGTGGAATTCTGGCAAACATTGTTGGGACTGGGTAAATAAAGCCTATACTGTGGCTGGATATCACTGGTATCAACGAGGACAAAAAAAGGAACATTACCACTATAAACATCCTAGTAAACAACTTGGAGAATATGCCCGCCGAGAAGCACTTTATGATTTACAACCTGGTGATTGGCTATATTTACACGTGGCCGCAATAAATAAAGAATGGGGAGGAAGGGCTGGCGATCATAGTGTGATATTTTTGCGCTGGAAAAATAAAGCAAATTTAGTGGCCGAATTTGCAGATGCTCCTAAGTCTGGCAAGCCAGCTAAAATCACCACTCGTCGCTTGGCGGGAGATGATCGCGTGGGTCGATCGCATGGCAAAAAATACTATCCAGTTATTTATCGCAATTCCCCAGGCGAAACTAGTAGCTATTAGTTATCAATCTCCCCAATGCAGTCTTTCGCGGAGGATTTTGTAGTATTTGGTGTTGGTGGAACGCGCAAGCACAAAATGTCGGGATGAACGGCGGAATTTAATTTTATCGCCGTATTGAAGTTTGGTAATAGTTTGGCCATCAATAGTAAGACCAATATCGTTGTCTGCGTATTTTCGTTTAGTTTCGATAGTAACAGTCAGCATACGATTACTTGGGATCACAATTGGACACATTGAAAGCGTGGCCGGACAAATTGGCGTAAACACCAAAGCATCGAGCTTAGGATGCACAATGGGGCCGCCAGCGGACAAAGAATGACCAGTTGACCCAGTGGGAGTCGCTACAATCATGCCATCGGCTTTAAACCGCACCATTTTTCGTTGATCAATAGAAGCCTCTAATTCAATTAAGCGAGCAAAATTCCCCTGATTAATAACCGCTTCATTAAGCGCTAGAAAAGTTTCAATTTTTTCACCATCCCGATAAACAGTAATTCTCAACATGCTCCGAACATCAAGTCGATACTTTTTGGCATCAATAATCCGTTTTAAATAAGACTCAAGTTTTTCTTTCATGTCCTTTGCTTTCTGGATCTCGCTCATAAACCCCAGACTTCCCAGATTCACCGCTAAGATCGGAATCATTTTGTATTCAATGTGTCGCGCTAATTTAATAAGTGTCCCATCTCCCCCAAAAGCAATTACTAAATCTGCTGTTTTCATAATTTTGGCATCGCGCGTCATTCTTTCCTTTAAATTTTTTGAAATGTGTTTGTTGTAAAGAATGTTGATTTTGCGGCGCTTAAAAAACCGGACTGCTATCCGAACTAAAGACGCCCCCTGCCGATCCAAGTGTTTATTGGAAACAAGAGCAACGGTCCTGATATTTTTAGGTTTGGGAATCATGGGAGTTTATTTTAACCTATTTTTAAGGTTTCGAAAACTTCGAGCAATTTTTTGGCGCTCTTTTCCCAAGAGAATTTAGTGGCTTGCCGCAGGCCTTTTCGGGATAAATCCTGGTTTAATTCTGAATTAGCAAGAAGGGTGCCGATCGCGCCGGCAATTTCTTCGGTAGAATAAGGATCAATCAATAGAGCAGCATCCCCCACCACTTCTGGCAGCGAAGAAATATTGGAAGTCACCACCGGACAACCACAAGACATGGCTTCCAACGGTGGAATTCCAAAACCTTCATAAAGTGAGGGGAAAACAAAAATTTTGGCTAGATTATAAAGAGCAACTAATTCGGCCGCATCAACATAGCCAATTAAATGCACTTTTTCGCGATTCCCTTCTTCTAAAATGTCATCAAAATTCCAACCCTTATTCCCCACAATAACTAAATGTGTATCGGGATATTCAGGGGCAAGCTGATCAAAAGCTTGAATAAAACGAGTGAAATTTTTGCGAGGAGATAAGGTGCCTACCCCCAGTAAAAATGTTTTTGGAAGATTATGTTTTTGGCGAATTTTTTCTAAAAAAGCAGTGTCATTTAGTTTCGTGAAAACCGCGCCAGCCGAACACGGCGCAATAACTATTTGGTTTTCTGGAATATTAAAAAGCTGAATTAAATCCGCTTTGGTATTGCGAGAAACTGTAAAGATTTTGGCGGCTTTTCTAAGAGCCCGTTTTAAGGTGAGCCTCTCGAGTAAAAGTGCTTTTTTGTCATGCCCCTGAGGAAAAAGAAAAGCCACAATATCATGGACGGTAATTACGGTAGTGAGTGATTTGGGGGCCAGGGCTGGGATAATAAAACTCGTTGGCGCCCAAAAAATGTCAGGTTTTGCTTTTTTAAGTTGACGAAGAGCTTTTAAATGCCAGGTTAGTCCTTTTTGAGGTAAAACAATTTGACGAGCGTTTTTAAATGATTCGAATTCAGGGTTTTTTTTCTGGGTAAATAAAAGAAATTCCGCTTCGGGAGCAAGCTTTAGTAAATGCTTAACTAACACAAAGGTATACCACCCTTTACCAGTTTTATGGCTTAGTGTTTCTCGAATATCAATGGCGATTTTCATAGGCAAAAAAAATAAGAACTACCTTTAACATAAGGAATGTCTTGTCATTCGTCAAAACTGGCGTTATTCTTCAAATGGCTTCTAACCCTTGTAATATGGCTTCTCGACGTTTAAAAACAAGCCTTTCAAGAATGGATGTGACACGGAAATGGATTTTATTAAGTTGCGCCATTCTGGCTTTAAGTACACTTCTCCCTTGGTATGAAGATCTTGATGCCTTTGGGGCAGGCGATCTTTATTTGGGCATCACTGGACCACTTTTTTTGGTGGGTTTAATGGTGCTAGTTTCAGCTGTTTTTGTAGGATCTTGGATTGTTCTTCCTTTAAAAGGGAAGCGTTTACCTGAGCTCCCGGTAAAAGAAGGAGCGCTTTTTGCGTTTTTAGGGGTGCAAGATTTGGTGTTACTGCTGGTGGCAAATTCAGTTTTTTTCCATCCGAAATTTGGGGTAAATATTACTCTAAAAGATACTAAATTTGGGATGATTATGGCTTTTGTGGGTGTGATTCTTATGATTTGGAGTGGTTATCAGTTGTACCGCGCCGAACGCCGACCAATCCGTGAAGCAAACCGTGAACCCCTGGTCAAAATGCCTGAATCACCGTCAGACCATCGTCCGATTGGAGTCCCACCTGTTTCAGAAACTGAACAATCACCCTTGCCTCGAAAAGAACCAATTGAGCGATCTTCAGATGACAAAACTGACCCGCAACCACTTAGGATGGATTTATAACCCTGCTTTTTTATGACCACTTCAACGAAACCGACGGCTCCGAAGCCTAAGTCTGCAGCTCGAAAGCCTAAGTCTGCAGCTCGAAAGCCTAAGTCCGCGGCTCGAAAACCTAAGCCCGCGGCTCGAAAGCCAGTGGCTAAGGCAGCCTCTAAGCCTGGGATAAAAACAACTGGTCTTCCGGAGGGCATTATTTTCTTTTGTAAGGATTGTAATAAAATTGTTTCGGTTAATCGCGTGGGAAGACGTTATGTTTATACCTGTGCCGATTGTGGGACAAAAAATGTAGCTTTTGGAACTGAACAAAGTATTCATAGTTTTTTCCACATTAAAGAAGTTTCGCAAGACGAAGAATCCCCAGAAAAAGAGAAAGAAAAGGAGAAGAAGTAACGTTTCATTTTTTGTTCATCTTTTTGTTAGAAATTCGTAATCTCTTTGGTGTATAAGTTAATTATAAAGTTCTTTATAAAAAACTTCTTGACAGTGAGTCCCCACTCACCTATAGTGAGCTGGCACTCACCATAATTTAACCTTCCTAACTATGGCGGACAATCCTAAGAAAAAAGCAATTGAATTAGCTCTTTCCCAAATTGAGAAAAATTTTGGCAAAGGGGCTATTATGCGCATGGGCGAATTCAAAACTATTGCGGTCGAAACCGTCCCGACTGGTTCTTTATCACTTGATTTAGCCCTGGGGGGCGGCATCCCCAAAGGGCGTGTGATCGAAATTTATGGACCAGAATCTTCGGGGAAAACCACTCTGGCCCTTCATATTATCGCGGAAACCCAAAAACAAGGTGGGCAAGCCGCTTTTGTAGACGCAGAACACGCTCTAGACCCCCAATATGCCCGTAAAATTGGTGTTGATGTTGATAATTTATTAATTTCTCAACCTGATAATGGCGAACAAGCTCTAGAAATCACCGAAACTTTGGTGCGATCAAACGCTGTAGATATTATTGTCGTGGATTCAGTAGCCGCGCTCACTCCGCGAGCTGAAATTGAAGGTGAAATGGGTGATTCCCATATGGGTTTACAAGCTCGTTTAATGAGCCAAGCGCTACGCAAATTAACCGCTGCAATCAGCAAATCCAAAGTGTCGGTTATCTTTATTAATCAGATCCGAATGAAGATCGGAGTTATGTATGGTAATCCCGAAACCACAACTGGTGGAAATGCTCTTAAATTTTATTCTTCGGTGCGGCTTGATATTAGACGTATTGGGCAAATCGAAGGCGCTTCTGCCTCTGGCAAAGAATTAACTGGTAACCGCGTTCGGGTAAAAGTAGTTAAAAACAAAGTTGCGCCTCCTTTTAAGGTCGCTGAATTTGATATTATGTACTCCAAGGGAATTTCTTATTCTGGAGATTTACTTGATTTAGCCACCCAGTATGAATTTGTACATAGAGCGGGCTCATTTTACAACTATGGCGAGCTTAAACTTGGGCAAGGTCGTGAAACCGCTAAAAAATTCTTGGAAGAAAATCCTAAAGTAATGAAAGAACTTAATAAATCTATTCGGGATAAGGTTAAGTCCAGTGCTTAATGCAAAATGAAGATTATTCAAAACTTATGAACTATGCGCTTCGACTACTGTCGAAGCGCTCCTATACAGTGCAAGGATTAACTGAAAAGTTAGAAAAACGCGCGCTTAAGCTCAAAATCAAGATCGAATTAGAACAAATAATTAACCAAATTTTAGAGCGGCTTAAGCAGCTTAATTATCTTGATGATCTTAATTTTTGTGGGCGTTTCCTAGAAGAGCGATGCCGCCTTCGGCCCCGAGGTCGCTATCTTATTTCTCAAGAACTTCGTAAAAAAGGCATTTCAAAAGAGATGTTGGACGAATTTTGGGAAAGTGAGGCGGGACAAGCTTTTGATGAGCTGCCCCTGGCGCTGCAATTGGCTAAATCCCGTCGTCAACCTCTAACGCGCGACAAATTATATCGATATTTAGCCTCTCGAGGATTTTCAATGGAGACTATTCGTGCCGTCCTTGACAAAACACTTAACCCGTACTAAAGTAGAGGCGTAATTACGTAGGGTGAATTTTCATCCTGCGGTTTTTTTAAAACATCATCTAACTTCTATCTCATGCAATCTCAATTTTTAACTGCTCTAAATGAGCTTTGTGAGGAGAAAAATCTCCCAAAAGAAACTGTTATTGAAACTGTTAAAGCGGCTTTGAGGGCTGCTTATCGCAAGGATTATGGAAATCGTGAGCAAAATATTGAAATTAAGCTCTCTGATGGGGCTAATTTTGCCACTGTTTTATTAGTACAAGACGTTGTCGAAAAAGTAGAAGACGAGAACACTGAAATTAGCTTAAAGGATGCTAAAAAAATCAAAAAAACCGTAAAAGTGGGGGACGCGCTTAAAACCGATGTTACTCCTGTTAGTTACGGACGTATTGCGGCTCAATCCGCTAAACAGGTGATTATTCAGAGACTTCAAGAGGCAGAACGCGACATGATGTATGAAACCTTTAAAGATCGTGAAAATGAGCTTATTAATGCCCTGATTCACCGGGTAGACGATCGAAATGTTTATGTGGATTTAGGAACAATTACTACTTTCTTACCTCCAGATCAGCAAATCCCAGGTGAACGTTATTATGGTGGGCAACGAATTAAATTGTATTTAGATAAAGTGATTAAAACCACTAAAGGTCCACAACTTTTGATTTCTCGAACTCATCCAAACCTTATTACAAAGCTGTTAGAACTTGAAATTCCGGAAATTAAAGATGGAATTGTAGAGGTTAAAGGAGTAGCCCGTGACCCTGGTGTAAGGTGTAAGGTGGCGGTTAATTCTAGCGATGAAAAAGTTGATCCAATTGGGGCGTGTGTTGGTCAAAAAGGAGTACGTATCCAAGCGGTAATGGATGAATTAAGTGGAGAACGAATTGACGTAATTCAATACTCAGAAGAACCGGCCAAGTACATTTCAACGGCTTTGTCTCCGGCTAAAGTGACACATATTAAGCTGCTAGAGGATCAAAAACGAGCTCAAGTATTTGTAGCACCTGACCAACGTCCATTAGCCATTGGCAAACAGGGGCAAAATGTACGTTTAGCCTCTTATTTAACAGGTTGGGAGATTGATATTATGGATGCGGTGGAGCTTTCACAAGTTCAAGATGCCGAAGATGGTGAATCAGGAAAAACAGTTGTCGCTCCAAAAGAAAAAGTGGCTCATGTTCAAGATCTAGATGGCATTACTGACAAGATTGTAGAAAAGCTAGCGAAAGTAAATTTGGTTGAAGTTGAACAGCTTAAAGGCCTTTCTTCAAAAGATTTCTTATCTATTGAAGGGATCACGAAAAAAGAGGCAGAAATAATTGTTAAGGCCTTAAAAAAGGCAAAATAACAGGTTTGACAAAAAAAGTCTTGACAAGTTTGACAAGTTTATGTAATATGTGATCCTGACAAACAGGCGGGATAGTGAGTCTCCCACAAACAAAGAATTCACAAACGGCCCAGCCGTTCTCTCTCTCCCCAGAGGTTTCCTAGAAACGTCTGGTTGATGTAAAAAGCAAACGTTAAAAGAAACCAGGCGCGTGTCTCCTGGTTTTTTTACAAGGTGGGCACGAAAAAGACCTTCGTTTCCGGGGGTGGATGGGCCCTTCTAGCTTGCTAGAAGGGCCACTACTTTACTCGGGCTCGAATCACTTACGTTTCCCCCAAGCCTTTAGACCCTGCTAGCTCACGCTGATAGGGTCTTTCTTTTTACCTTAAAATCTGGTATAATAATTTGATTAATTGAACCTTATGAACGATGAAGGTACACAATCTGGAGATTCGGGGGTAGCCCCGGGGGGACAACAGCCGGTAGAACCGGTTGCGGCACCGCAAAACCCGCCCGCTCCAGAAGCGAAGGCGACCGAGCCTCCGGCTCAACCCGCAGAAGCGCCTGCTGCGCCAGCCCCGGCTCAACCCACAGAAGCGCCTGCTGCGCCGGCCCCGGCTCAACCTGCAAAGGCCCCTGTGGCACCGCAAAACCCGCCCGCTCCAGAAGCGGAGGCGGTGACTGAACCTGCTGCGCCGGCCCCATCTGCAACCCCGGCACCGCCGGAGCCTCAGATGTCTGAAGCCTTACAACAAATCAACCGAGACCTCAAAGAAAAAGCTATTATGCAGCGAGCAACAGCCCTTGGCTTAAGCTACATTGATCTAGAAAAAACACCTGTTAACCCTGATTTAGCCGCCCTAATATCAAAGGAAAAAGCTCTTACAGGAATGGCTGTTCCTTTCTTCCAGGTAGGGAAAAAACTACGAGTAGCAATTTTTGATCCTGAAAAAGCAGAAACCAAGCAAATTTTAGATGAACTTAAAGGGCAAGATTATCTTTTGAATATTAATCTAGCTTCTGATGATGGAATTCACTCTACTATTGAAAGACTCTATGCTGATCAGGAAAAACAAACTACGGATGAAATTGTGACGCAAATTAAAGAAGAAGAAATAGAAGCCTATGAAAAAGAAATTGAAAATCTAGGCCAACTCACGGAAAAACTCAAAACCATTAGCGCGGAAGAAGCGCTTAACTTGATTAATGTCGGAGCCGTCAAAACCGGGGCTTCGGATATTCATTTCCAACCTGAAGAAACTAAAGTTACGGTTAGATTTCGGATTGATGGAGTTTTACAAACAATATTTGAGATGGACTCGAAAATATTTGCTAACCTTGCAAATCAGATTAAATATAAGGGTGGGATGAAGTTGAATATTAATAATGTCCCACAAGATGGGCGTTACTATTTTGTTATTAATAATCGCAAGATTGATGTTCGTGTTTCCGCGCTGCCAACTGAGTATGGCGAAACTTTTGTTTGCCGTCTTTTGGATAGCGGGAAAGGATTTTTGGAGTTTGATCAGTGTGGATTTATTGGGCGAAATCTGGAAATCATGAATGAGGCGATCAAAATTTCTCATGGGATGATTTTGGTAACTGGGCCAACTGGTTCTGGTAAAACGACTACTTTGTACTCGATGTTGAACCAGTTTAACAAGCCTGATGTAAAGGTTATTACCCTGGAAGATCCGATTGAATATCATTTGCCTGGGATTTCGCAAAGTCAGATTAATGCGAAAAGGGAATATACTTTTGCTAGTGGGTTGCGCGCGATTTTGCGGCAAGATCCGGATGTGGTGATGGTTGGTGAAATTCGTGATTTTGAAACTGCGGAAACTGCGGCTCAGGCCGCCCTTACTGGTCATGTTTTGCTGTCGACCTTGCATACAAATAGTGCAATTGAAACAATTCCCCGCCTGATTAATATTGGATTGGCGCCGTTTATGGTCGCGCCATCATTGCATATGGTAATTGCGCAACGATTAGTCCGAAAATTATGTGAAAACTGTCGTAAAAAAGTGGCTATTTCAGAAGTAGAAAAACGGGAATTAGAAGAAGTTTGTGCAAATGTTACAAAATTGAATCCGCAAACAGTTTGCCAAGTCCCGGCTGAACTTTGGCACCCGGGAGAGTGTGATAAATGTAGTCATACTGGATACGCTGGACAGATTGGAATTCATGAAATTCTAATTATTAACGATGAAATTCGGCAACTTATTCTAGAAGAATCCCCTACTAATGAAATTATGGTTAAAGCGCGAGAACAGGGAATGCTTACTATGCGAGAAGATGGTTTGTTAAAAGTGATCCAGGAGCTCACTACACTAGAGGAAGTGCAGAGGGTGACGCAAATTTTGTAAATAGGTTTTTAGATGGCGGCGTAAGGACCGTTGCTTAATCTTTTGATGTGGCCTTTTAATTCTAAGTAGGACAAGCCGACGTTAACTTCGACAATGCTGAGATTAGTTTTTTTGAGAACATCATCGGGGTAAAAACTGTTGTTGATGTTTTTGGCGAGGAGGTTGTAGATGAGGCGTTGGGCGCGGGTGGCGAGCCGGGGCTGGCGAGTTTTTTGGAGGATGGGCTCGAGGAATAGTTGTGGTTGTTCGCGGAGATGGGCGATGATGTCCTCGGGGGTGCGAACGAGCCGGGCTATTTCATTTGCAATTAGATTGTTGTTGCCGCGCATGGCTTGTTCGCGGAGAGCCCCGGGAGCCGCAAACACCTCGCGATTTTGTTCAAAAGCGCGACGCGCAGTAATAAGAGCTCCAGACTTTTCGGGAGCCTCGACAACTAGCGTCCCCACAGACAGCCCACTAATTATGCGGTTACGAGCAGGGAAATGATGGGTTTGAGCCGGCATAT
The DNA here is from genome assembly GCA_964473745.1 of uncultured Candidatus Peribacteria bacterium. Lineage (GTDB taxonomy): Bacteria > Patescibacteriota > Gracilibacteria > UBA1369 > UBA12473 > JABJMC01. The sequence goes on along the minus strand of CAYYQE010000001.1, from coordinate 17,710 downwards.
TAGGAGGATATTCACTTAAAATAAGTCCTCCTTTTTGAAGAATTGATTCTGCTAAGCCCTCATTACCCGCTGGCCGAATATCATTAATTCCGCTGCCCAAAACCGCGATTGTTTGGCCGCCATGTTCGAGCGTTGCTTGGTGCGCAATAGCATCAATTCCAAAAGCCAGGCCGCTCACAATAGTCAATCCATAACTAACCAACCCGCGTGTGAAAAAATTGGCATTCACCTCTCCATTTATGGTGAATGATCTGGTGCCGACAATGGCAAAACAATTGGTTTCTAAAAGAGAAATGTTTCCCTTGGCATATAACTTTTGGGGTGCCCGGGCTATTTCCCTAAGAAGTTTGGGGTATTTAGGCGAATCTGCGGAAAGCGTAATAAAATCGTTCATATCCCAACCCTAGCAAATTGAGATTACGGAAATTTAAACAAAAAATGAATAAAAAATGAACGCGCGACGAACGGGAGGGGCCGGAGCGGGCGACGGACGGGCGGGCGAGGTAGGCCGGAGCGGACGAGGTGGGCCGGAGCGGACGAGGTGGGTCGGAGCGGACGAGGTGGGTCGGAGCGGACGAGGCAGGTCGGAGCGGACGAGGTGGGCGGGGCTTTGGGGCGAGGCTTTGGGGCGAGGCTTTGGGGTGAGGCTTTGGGGTGTCCCTTTTGGTGTATGTACCATACGTTTGACATGTCGATTTGAGCCCACCTGGAAACATTGTATTCCTGTCAAGCTATGGTACGAGGGGTCTAGGCAAAAGATTAACTCGTGTTTTGCGTGATTTATAATTTAAGAAAATTAATGTTAACACCCACGAAATCCCTCCTTATCGTACGTTACGTTTGACATGACACTTTTTCGCCTCTTTCAAATATGTTATACGAGTCAAGCTATCGTACCTATACGAAAAAGGGCACCAGAAAACACAGAGCTAAAGTGCTAGAAAACACCGTGCTAGAAAACACCGTGCAAAAAAACATCCTGCTAGAAATTAATATTCCAATTTTAATCCGCGACCAAAATAACCCTGGCTAACCACGGTGATACCTGGTTTTGGCATTACTTCCCCAATAATCTGAGCTGGGACATTATGTTTGCGGGCAATGGCCGCGACTTCGTTGGTTTCGGCGGCGTCGACAATAAGCATCATGCCTATTCCCATATTCCAGGTTCGGTAGGCTTCGCGATCTTCGACATTGCCTAATTTTTGCAAAGCAAGCATGGCGGGATGTGGGGGGAAAGCGTGATCAATAAGGGCTCCGCGGTCAAGATTTTTGAGAACACGCTCGAGGTTACCCGGGATGCCACCACCAGTGTTGTGAATAACAGCCTTGGGATGAACGCGCGGTTCGCCTTTTCGAAATCGACCAATCATTTCTAACACACAATTGTGATAAATGCGGCAAGGAGTTAAAACCGCCTCGCCCCAAGTGTGAGATTTGTTGAATTTTTTACGGTGCCAATTAGGACCGTATTCTTTTTTTAGAACATGCCGTACTAATGAAAAACCATTGGATCGGAAACCACGAGCTTGCAAACCAATAATTTTATCACCAGGACGAATATGCATCCCGGTTAAAAATTTATGCTTTTCAACTACCCCCACGGCCGAAGCGTTCCAAACTGTGCCTTTTACTTGATCGCGCAATTCAGCAATTTCTCCTCCAGTAATAGCGACATTTTGCTCTTTGCAGGCCTCAGCTAATCCTTCCATCATTTCGCCAATTACCTTGTGATCGACTTTATTAATATCAATAGTGTTGGTCATGGAAACAACCTCGGCGCCAACACAAATAGCATCATCTGCCACCATGGCTAAAAGATCATATCCCAAAGTATTGTAACGATTCATGGCTTCGGCAATCATAATTTTACTACCAACGCCGTCATCATTTTGGACGAGATAAAAATCTCCCATATCAATAGCTCCGGTAAATCCACCTTCTAGTTTTAAAGGCGATCCAAACATTCCTTTTCGGGAAACATGTGTGGACATAGCGGCTTTGTAGGCTTTTTTGGAAGCTTTGTCTCCGGCATCAATATCTACGCCAGCGGCTTTGTAGGTTGATTTTTTCTTGGTTGTCATAAATTTTAATTATAAGTTTTTTAAGTTTTAGTGAATTTCAAGAAATTCTATTTCCCCAACTGCCACCCCATCGGGGGTGAGAATCGCGGCGGCCTCGTAACCGCTGTTGGCACGGTCAGTAATAATTTTTCCATCACTTAAAACCACCACGCGACGATTAAGCTGGTCCACTAAATCACGGTTGTGAGTAGCCAGCAAAACAGTAGCGCCACGCTCGTTAATTGTTAATAAAAGTTTTAAAATTTCTTGTGTATTCCAATAATCAAGGTTCCCAGTTGGCTCATCGGCAATAAGAAGCCGAGGATTATGTACCATGGCCCGGGCAATAGCCACCCTTTGGCCCTCACCTCCTGCTAATTGCCGAGGAAATTTTCCTTCATGATCCAACATCCCCACTAATTCAAGCACCGCATAAACGCGTTCTCGAATATTATCATCGTCTTCTCCGCAAACTTCGAGAGCAAAAGCTACATTTTCATAAACAGTTTTATTAGGCAGTAATTTATAATCTTGAAAAACCATGCCTACTTTTCGTCGATATTCCTGTAAAGCGGCCTCTTTAAATTTTGTAACCTCATAGCCATCAACCAAGATCGAACCTTTGTTAATGGGCAAATCCCCAATAAGCGTGTGAAGCAAAGTCGATTTACCAGCCCCAGATGGACCAATTAAAGTCACGAATTCACCCCCGTCAACTTCGAGATCAATATGGTCTAGAACATTGTGATCGCCATATTTTTTAACAACATTTTCAAACTGAATCATGGGGACAAACTAATTATTGATGAAATTTTTTGTGGACTTCTTGGAGCTGTTTATTGGTTAGATGGGTGTAGATTTGCGTAGTGGTGATGGACGCATGACCGAGTAAATCCTGGACGGAACGCAGGTCGGCGCCGCGAAATAACAGATTTGTGGCGAATGAATGTCGCAAAGTGTGCGGTGTAACCTTTTTGATTATACCAGCAAGTCTGGCGGTTCGCCTTACAATGTTTTGAATTGAAACCGTGGTCAAACGTTTTTCGCCGTGGCGGCGCGAGTTAATAAAGAGCGGCTCCCAATCATCGTGGCGCGCCGCCAAACACTTTCCCAACCACTCCACACATTCGTCTGACAAGAACACAATTCGCGGCTTATTCCCCTTTCCCCGCACCATGAACTCTTTGCGCTCAAGATCAACTTGGTCACGATTTAAACCTGTTAACTCCCCCACTCTAAGTCCGGTGGAAAATAAAGTTTCTAAAATTGCCCGATCGCGAATCCCGCTTTTTTTGGATAAATCTACGGCTTTAAATAGTCGCTCAACTTCTTCTCGTGTTAAAAATTCCACTGATCTTTTTTCGGCTTTTCCAAGCTCTATTTTTTCTGGGGCCAAGCAAGGAATATCATTTTTGGTGAGGTATTTCAAAAAAGCCCTCAAGGCTATCAAATGATAGTTTTGCGTTTTGGGTGATAAGGTCCTGCCCCGCTCATCACTGTACCGATTCAAAAACAACCGATACTCATGAATGGTTTTTAGGGTGATTTTTTGAGGATCTTTATTTCCAAACCATTGCAAAAACCGGTTTAAATAATGATGGTAATTCTGAATAGTTTTAACCGATTGATTCTTGCCGATTTCAGCGTGTTCCAAAAATCGAATAATCAGGGAGGAAAGCTTCATACTAATATTGCGCAATTAACCGATAAATTGTTTCTCCAACTTCGCCGCGAGTTACTTCGTTTCCAGGATTAAAATTCCCCTCAAGATCAGTATCCATAAGATTGTTGTCTTTTGCATACTGCACATAAGTTGCGTACCAAGCATCAATTCCCGTATCTGGATAAAGATCAGTAATTGGATAATCAGTTAAAATTATCCCGTAAGTATTAAACAAAATTTTAAGAAATTCAGCCCGATTCAAGGAATGACTTGGCAAGTAAGTTCCATTGGGATGACCCTGCACAATTCCCAAATTCACCGCGTAATTCAAATACGGTAAATACCAAGCCTCATCATCTAAATCACTAAAATCCGGCATGGTGAAATCCTCGGAAACCTCATAATCAAATCCCAACAACAACATTTTCAAAATTTCGACACGATTGATGGATTGTTCCGGACGAAAAGTGCCATTAGCATAGCCCTCAATAATCCCCTCTTCTTTTAAATAAGCAATGGCTTCGGCATAACGATGAGCCTCGCTCACATCCGCAAAAATTAAACTTTCTGACAAATCATCCAAAATATTTCCCTCGCTGTCTACGCTAAACTGACCAACTACCCCTTTTACATACCCCACAAAACTTTCATCAAAAGTGTCGCCAGGATAATCGCCTAAATAAATCGGACCAGCGGCCCGTTCAATATAAACTTCGCACTGATCTTGCTGTTCTTGATTAACCCACAAGTTAAGGCCCTGGTCTTCGCCGTAGCCTATTTGAACATCTTGCCAATCATAAAGGTCAAGTGGCTCGGCTGTATAAAGATGGTGCCACCCATATTCATCCTGACAGTCAGAAGGCGTATCCGATGCATAAAAACTAATTTCCAAAACCGCGTTTTCATTAATCCCAGCTGAAAAAGCTCCTTCTTCTGGCTCATCAAGTCCGCTCATATCCAAAATCGTCCCGATCTCTGATCCATCATCAATGTAAACATCAAAAGAAAGCGTGCCGTTTTGCGGGATCGAATAAATTTCACTTAAATCTAAACTGTAAGTTGCGCTGTCCGGATGATAATCATAATCACTGGGTCCTTCCACGGAAAAAATACTGCCCAAATAAAATTTAAGCGCTTCTTCGGAATACACAAATAATTCATTCATAACCGAAAGTGTATCCTCATAATCATCTAAATAATCTAAATAGGCGGATACGTTGTCGCGTAAATATTCTCCGGAAGTTCGATAAAAATTAGCGATCATCAGAATGTTGTCATAATAGCCAACTAAATGCAGACTCCCCTCTTCTAAGTGGCGATATTTAATGAGATCACTGCCAGTGGTAGATTCCGTGTAATAACTAAAATAATCAGAACCCTCGGTTAGTTTTTTCCAGGTCCCATAAGTAAAATTAAGCGAATTGGACCAAGTGTTAAATTGTAACTCAGCCGCGGTTTGGGTCACTGCTGGGATTAAATACATATTAATAGTCGGCAACTCATCGGAAGCAGAAGGGGAAGCATCGTAAATAGCTTGATAAGTCACTTCAATACCACCGACTTCACTTAGATTTTCTCGAGATACTTCTTCCCAGGTCGAATGAGCAGCTAAGCCCGAAATATAATCACTGTTTGGAAAAAGATAATCGATGTTTTCTTTAAGATCCGTTAAACTAATCGTGTTCGACGTTTCTTCGGCATAACTTGTAGGCACTAGCAACGTGCAAGCAAGAAGGAGTGATGTTATGATAGTAAGCCCTTTCTTCATGAATTTAATGGACTAAAACATATGATTTTTGACCGGGATCGCCAACTCGCACTAGAGGATCAATTTTTAGCATCTTATGCCACAAAAAGCAAGTATTCAAAGGGGCGCGAACACTCTGAAAATGAAGATAGTATGCGGACTGCTTTTCAGAAGGATCGTGATCGTATTATTCACAGTCGAGCTTTTCGTCGCTTGAAAATGAAAACTCAGGTTTTTGTGGCGCATCATGGTGATCATTATAGAACTCGTCTGACACACACTTTGGAAGCAACTCAGATTAGTCGTGATATTGCGCGCTCCCTTGGTTTAAACGAAGATTTAACCGAAGCTGTTACACTAGCCCATGATCTTGGGCATACGCCTTTTGGACATGCCGGGGAAGAAACTCTGGATGAATTGCTCCGTCCTTTTAGTCTTTCTTTTGAACACAATCAACAAAGCCGACGGATTGTGGAAGAGCTAGAACAGGTTTATCCAAATTTTAATGGACTTAATTTAACGTTTGAAGTTAGACAGGGTTTAATGAAGCACCAAACTCCTTGGGATCAGAATAACCAAGAATTTCAGGGGGCTAGTCTTGAAGCGCAAGTTGTGAATTTATCTGATGAAATTGCCTATAATAATCATGATGTTGATGATGGGCTGCGGTCTGGTTTAATTACCGAGGACCAGCTCAAAGATTTAGCAATTTGGCAGGCCGCTTCGGAACTTGTAGAGCAGATGTATGGAAAAATTGAGGATGAAACAATCCGAAAAGCTCGTACGGTTAGTAAAATGATTGGATTGATGATTAAAAATTTGGTTGAAACATCAGCAAGTGCTTTGGAAAATGTTTCGCAGTCAAAAGAGGGGCTTATTCGTTTTAGTCCCGAATTAATAGATTGGAATCGCGAATTAAAAACTTTTCTTTCCGATCATTTTTATTTTCATCCCGAAGTGCTGAAATTGTCTGAGCGTGGCCAAAAAACTATTCAATATCTTTTTGAAAACTACCATTCAAATCCGAATTACTTACCAAAAGAAGATCAAGAAGCAGTAAGTGATGGCGCGCGACTTGAGGTGGTTATTAAAGACTACATCGCCGGGATGACTGATGAATTTGCCGAGCAAGAAAAAGAGCGAATTACTTCTTTGTTTTACCAATAGCCTCTTGTTGATCCTGAGTGTTTTTAAGGCGAGCAAAAAGACTAAGCTCTTCTTGTTCTACATCATAATCTTCTTCTGAAAAAAGAAGATGAATGGCTCTTTTTACCCGATCAATTTTTTTCAAATCAATGGCTTTGGCCCGAAATAATTTAACCACATTATTATCAGGATCACGAAGACTTAAGCGATCGCAAATTTCAATTACTTCTTTGTATTTTCCCTCATTAATCCACATCCCCATCAACTCAATCACAACATTTTCTTCCTCCGTACCAATGGTCGATGGACGCGCTTTTTCTTCCTCCGTAAAAACAAGATAAGTCATGCGTTTTTTACTCAAATAAATAACTAAGGCATAACCAGCCACAACAATGATCGCGGCATACCCGATTTTATTAAGCTGAAGAGCAAAATTAAAGGCAGCATGAAGGGCCATGGCAAAGAATAAACCTTGCAACGTTTTTCCTAAATGAAAGATGTTTTTTCCTTTAAGACCGATGGTTTTTTGAATCCATTCTAAAGCTTTATGACGATTTCCAGTCCAACTATCTAGCTCTAACACCGGATTCCCAAACTTACCAATGGCGTAGTAATACCCCACAATCCCAGAAAAAACCATGTGCGCCGCCGCAGTAAAAGTAGAGCGGAACATAAAGGCCGCTACAAGATTATTAAACTGTCCGCTTGAAGCAATGGAATAAAAATAAAAGATGTTTTCAGTAAAAGCAAAACCCAAGGCAATCACAAATAAATAGCGAATAGCATCATTGATTGTGTTGATTTGGACTTTAGCCCACTTAAGATGCCTAACCATATTAAACTTAGTAACTTCTTCGAACACACCAACCGCAATAAAAGTCATCAAAAATCCCAGATGAATATTGTTTACGCTGTGTTCAACCGTGCTATAAAGGCTAACATCATTAAAAAAGAGCCAGGAATACTGGATAACCATTAACGGAATCACGGATAAAGCTCCAAACAAAAACACCTTTAATAAAGTGATTTTTGTGGCGTGATCTTTTTGAAAAAGAAGATACATCCATATCAGGATTGGTAGCGCTGCTAAGGTGAGTGCCAGCACTAGCGGACCAATCGAAATATTTGCAAATTCAGAAAACATTTTTTGACTTATTTTTTTATCAGTTTATTATATCATTAAATAGCCTTTTTTGGAACCCCTTACCTATGATTTGCCCAAAATGTAAAAAAGAGAGCACAACGCGAGTTTTGGATTCGCGGGAAACCAATGAAGGTCGTCAAATTCGTCGCCGTCGAGAGTGTGAATCATGCAAATTTCGGTTTACCACATTTGAGCGAGTAGAAACTTCGCATTTTATTGTAATTAAAAAAGATGGCTCGCGTGAATCTTATCAACGAGAAAAAATTGAAAATGGTATTTGGAAATCTTGTGAAAAAAGGCCAGTAACCGAGGCCCAAGTAGAGGAAATCCTAAATGATTTAGAGGATAAATTAAGTGCCAATGGCAAAGAAATCCCCTCTACTTTAATTGGGGAATATATAATGGAGGCCTTAAAAGATCTAGATGAGGTGGCTTATATTCGGTTTGCTTCGGTTTATCGGCAGTTTAAAGATGTGGATTCATTTAAGAAGGAGCTTTCCAAGTTGTTAAGTTAAAAAGCCTGGGCATTCCTCGCTGAACTGGCGGAACGTTTGCGCGAGAAACACCCAAACTCTTTAACTAATAACTTCTATCGTAAAAAAGGGTGGGGAATAATTTTTGAGAGAATTTGTGTCGCTTTTTCCCGGGTCATGACCCGGGAAAATCACGGAGCCGCTTATAAGCGGCGGAGTGATACCCGACACATTCGGTTCAAAAATTCATTCCACAGCCTTTTTTTAAGTGTTTTAACCTTGAAACACCTCTCTAAATATGTTAAAATTTAAAGAAACCTAAAATAAAAACAAATCTCAAAACCTATGCCTCACAAGCATCACCACCATAAAAAGAAAAAAATTAAGATTTTTCATCCTAGAAAACCATGGATCGTGGCGGCTATGATTGCGCTTACTATTGGAATGGGCATTGGAGAAAACCATCTAAACACAGCTTTGGAACCAATGATTGCTTTGAAGATTAGTCATAATTTTCAAATAGCGTCATTTAGCCCTACCGACACTACTAAACGTGGTGTTATGCGAGCGCAATATAGAGTTTCGTTTTTATCAGCGAGTTCTATTAATCCTTTATCGAAAACCGAGACCGAACCAATCAAAGAAGGTATTAAAAAAGTTTGTTTTTGGGAAGATGATTTAGAATCTCCTTTATATAGCGCCGAAGTAACCGAGGTTCGAATAAATGAAAACATTAACCAGGGTGAAGAATTCCGGGTAGAAGTTTATGTAGAAAACACCGGTAATGTGACTTGGTATGGGATGGGAAGTGGTTGTTTAGATAAAACCATGGTTAACTTGGGAACAACTTATGAACAAGACCGAGCCAGTACGTTTTTTGCGGAAGGTGCAGAAACTGGTTGGGTTGGGAATAATCGAGTAAAAATGGTGGAAGATGTTGTTGAACCTGGAGAAACCGCGACTTTTGCTTTTACTAGTGTGGCCCCAGAAAAAGACACTATTTATCGAGAACATTTTGGTTTAGTTGCTGAAAAAGTTACTTGGCTCGAAGATTTTGAAGTGGCGGTCGACATTGCTGTCGGAGAAGTGACCGAGGAAGATGAAGATATTTTGAAATTCATGAAAACCATGAGTGGTGACACGCGCAGCTTAGAAGGTGAACGATCATTTGAAATTAACCTTTCCACTCAACAAATGTATTTGAAAGTCGGAGAGGAAGCTGTTTACCAGATGACTATTAGTTCGGGAGCTTCGGAAACTCCTACACCAACTGGCACTTGGAGTGTTTTGAATAAACAAGAACTTAGAATTGGCGGTGCTTGGCCGCATTATCGAATGCCGTACTGGCAAGGATTCACCTCTTGGGGACATGGTTTGCATGCTCTGCCTTATTTAGAATCAGATGGTGGTGTGTTTTGGAGCGAAGCGCTGACGCACATTGGAATCCCGGTAAGCCATGGTTGTATTCGAATGCTACCGGATGATGCCGTGACGGTTTATGAATTCTCGGACGTTGGGACTAGTCTTTATATTCATCATTAAAGAGAGGTTGCGGTATAATGACGGTAATGCTAAAAACCCTTCTTCAAGTTTTTTCACGTTATGTTCATCCTTTTGAAAAAAAGGCAGACAAATTTTTTAGTAGAATTAAGTCGGGTAGTGGTCGCGCGCGGACTCATAAGAAATTAGAGAAATTGATGCAGGAGAATTTAGTGGTGCTGAATTTGTGGATGGAGAAAAAATATAAGAACTATGTTTATTTGAAAAAAAAAGTGCGGCGTAAGATGTATGCGGATGTGGAGATTTTGAAAAAAGATTTTTGGGATTATGAATCAGCGCATTTAATAAAAATAAAATCCATTGCGGAACGATTCAAAAAATTAGGAGTTACTTTCCCAACTCGGGATGAAGGAAAAGTGGCTTACTTGGCGACAATCATGTCTTATTTGCGGCCAGGTTCACGCTACACTTATCAGGCCAGTGCGAATTTTGGGAAACTTCTGAAAAATCCTGTGAAGGGGAAATTAGTGGGAGATTGTAATCAAATTGTGACGCTTTATACGTTTCTTTATTCGCTTAAGTATCCGATTTCTGATTTGCAAATTAAGCTGGTGCCAGGACATGTTTGTCTGCATTTTCAGGGGATTGATATTGAGGCCACGAATGGAACTTTCAAAAAATACACTAAACATGACGGGGTCCTACCCATCACGGAGCTTATTACTACGAATTTGTTGGATGTGGTGGATGACGAAGTTAAAACCGCGCAGATTGACCCGCGAGTGATTGTGAAAAGAGCTCAACTGGCTTATTTGATTAGTAGTAAACGAGAATTAGTAGATCGGAATTTGGATATTGCTTATCGGAATTTAGGACTTCGTTTGATGAAGGAAAAGCAGTTTAGTTCAGCAATTTTTTATTTAGAAAAGTTGCGTGATCCAGCGTTAATTAGAAAAGCCTATCACAATGCCGCGATTTATTTTTTGAACAAGAAAAACTTTTCCAAAGCTAGATATTTTGGAAAACACTCGAAAAATGATTCTTTATTGAAAGCCTGCTACATGGGTGAATATAGTTATTTGGCGAAAAAAGTTAAAAACATTAAAAGCCTCCAAAAAGCTAAATCCTACAAAGCGACTTATCGCAAAATGTTGGATTTGGCGCGGAAAGGTGGGGATGATCGGGCCGAGGCTAGTGTCCGCAAGATCATGAAGCAGTTGTAGACTTTGTGCCTTCTTTTTTTGTGGTATATTGATTCCCCATGGAAAAAAAACACCCAATTTTAAGAGATTTAAACAAGCCCCAGCAGGAAGCGGTCACCGCAGTGGATGGCCCGGTTTTGATTTTGGCGGGGGCGGGTAGTGGGAAGACACGAGCCCTGACGCACCGGATTGCTTATCTGATGGCGGAACGCAAAGTAAAGCCTTTTAATATTTTGGCGGTGACTTTTACGAACAAGGCAGCTAATGAAATGAAGCGGCGGATTTTGGATTTGATGTATGGGAAAAAAAAGGTAGAGGCGATGTGGGAAGCGGCTAAAGGAATTAATTTTAATCGTTCTGATTTGCCGGTGGTAGGGACTTTTCACTCAGTGTGTGTACAGATTTTACGGAGGCATTTGCATTTATTGGGATTTGAAGATCGATTTGTAATTTACGATGACACAGACACCGAGGTTTTGATGAAAACTATTATGAAAGACCTCGGCATTCCCAAGGAAAAACTAAATCCAAAAGCAGTGCTCGGGGCAATTGCCGGAGCAAAAAACGCGCTCTTAACGCCGGATGAGTATTCGCGGCAAATGCACAACCATTTTACTGAGCAAGTAGCAAAACTTTATCCGCTTTATCAGAAAAAATTAGCGCAAAGCCAAGCCTTGGATTTTGATGATTTAATTATGAAAACCGTACAGCTTTTTGAACAGCAACCCGACGTGCTCGACGAGTATCAAGAGCGGTTCAAATATATTTCCGTGGATGAGTATCAGGACACGAATCACGCGCAATATGTACTTATAAAAATGTTGGCGGAGAAATATCGAAATTTGTGTGTGGTGGGTGATGATTGGCAGTCAATTTATTCTTGGCGCGGGGCCACGATGCGAAATATTTTGGATTTTGAAAAAGATTATCCCGAGGCCACGATTATTAAACTGGAGCAAAACTATCGATCCACTTCTATGATTTTGGATGCTAGTCACGCGGTGATTGAAAAAAACAAAGCGCGCACTAAGAAAAAGCTGTGGACCGAGCAAACAGGCGGCGAAAAGATAAAAATTTGGGAAGCGATTGACGAACGAGATGAGGGGATGATGATTGCGCGCGAAATTCAGAAACTTTTATTGAAACACGAAAACCCGGATTATCGGGATTTTGCGATTTTGTACCGAACTAATGCTCAGTCGCGAGTGGTGGAAGAAGCCATGATGCGCCATGGAATCCCCTACCGAATTGTAGGGGGCGTAAAGTTTTACAAACGTAAGGAAATTAAAGATATGCTGGCTTATTTGCGTTTAATTGAAAATCCAGCGGACAGCGTAAGTTTGCTGCGGGTGATAAATACTCCGCCCCGTAAAATTGGCGGGCGCACCCTGGAAGTTTTGCAGGATTTAGCGCGGGCGCGCGGAGATGAGCCGCTCTATTCCGTGATGCGTGATATTGAAGCGATTGGGGAAAATCGGTTACCAGAGCAAAAAATGATGACCTTAGGTAAATTTGTGAAAATTATTATTGAAATGCAAAAAGTTAATCAGGAACATCCAGCCTCGGGAGTGATTAAACATTTAATTGAAGCATGTGGGTACAAAGACTTTTTATTGGATGGGTCAACAGATGGGGAAACGCGTTTTGAAAATGTTCGGGAGCTTGTTTCGGTAGCCAGTAAATATGACCAATTAGAGCCTGGTATTTCGCTTTCGACGTTTTTGGAGGAAGTGGCCCTGATTTCAGATTTGGATAAAATTCAAGATGATGACAATGCGGTAACGTTAATGACTTTGCATTCGGCAAAAGGATTGGAATTTAGAAATGTGTTTATTTGTGGGATGGAAGAAGGTGTTTTCCCACACTCGCGGAGCATGTTTGAACCAAATGAATTGGAGGAAGAGCGGCGCTTAATGTATGTGGGATTAACACGGGCCATGGAGCGAGCTTATTTATTGTATGCGGAACGAAGATTGCTTTATGGCGACATGAAACAAAATGCGCCGTCACAATTTTTGCGAGATTTGCCAGAAGAATTAACTGAAACTAACTGGGAAGATGAATCGATTTCGGATGAAGCAAAAGAGGTTGGTGGAATTTTGGGGCAATATTTGAAAAAGAAGGGACGTGGTTTTGCCGGAGGGATGAAACGAGTGCCGGTTGAAAAAAAATCTGGTTTTTATGCCGATCCAGAGCCACAATATGATGGAATTGATGAGCTGCCAGATGATGATTTAACTGGTGGCGATACAATTGAATATTCGCCAGGCGATCGGGTGCATCATCACACTTTTGGGGAAGGAGTGGTGGCGAGCGTGCAGGGTGGGGTGATTACCGTGGCTTTTAAAGATGCCAAACATGGGGTGAAAAAGTTAGCAGCCAGTGTGGCGCCACTGAAGAAACTGTAGGAAGAAAACAATCCGCCTATTTTTTCTCAGCTGGAGGGAACCTTCTCGCCTGTCGGCGGGACGTTTTCGAAAAAACAGCGGATTGTTTGACAAATAATGAGTTTTTGAGTAATTTAACAAACCCCATTTATTAATCCACCCTAAAATGACTAGTACTTCTGCAAAAATCAGTAGTTTTGCTCCTGATTCTGGACGAGAGTCCACTTCGGAAGAAAGCCATAGGATGGCTGATGAGGCAGCGCTTTTGGAGGCAACCTTGCAGGCTTTTAATGTAACTGATCCTGATGATGTTGATGATGAATGTCCACCGGAAGATGATACTGAAGAAGAAATTATGGAAGAGCTATCTGGCGTAGCCAACGGGTTAAAAACTGTTTTGAGCCAAACAAAATTTAATGCTGACTATCTGTTAACCGGCCAACTAGCGGCGGCAAAGGTTGTGACACGATTACTCAGACAACAAGAGTACGAAGCTAATGTAATAGAAGATCCTCTCCCAGGAATTCACATGACAGATTTGGATGGTTTTTTGCGTGATGCCGAAGCGCGAGTAAGAGATTGGTTTGCCCAGGTTGAAGATGATGGTGCTTATTTAAGTTTGCGAACTATCACCGAAAAAGCAGGAAATGTTCGAGCGGTTATTGATGCTTGTTTAGAATAGTATGCCTAAACCACCCCTAAAACCTGGTGAGCATGAGATTCTAGCCCCAGAGGATTTTTTTGAGGCTCATGCTGAACCGCCGGTGAGAAAAAGAGGGCAGCAAGCAGAGGGCCTACCTCCTTCTGTTCCATGGGTTGATTTTGTAAAATTTCAACAAATGGTTGGAGGGCTTATGATGCAGAGAACTCTTAATCCACAGGATTTGGGAGAAGTGGTTAGCATTGCTGGGAATTTACGCGAATATGAGGCAATGGTGACTGGATTAGTGGCCAAAGAATTGGCCCGATTTATAAGAGAAGATCGTCATTTTGAAACTCTGCAAGTTAGGCGCTACGCGCAAGATCTAACGGCTCATTTTATAACTGTTAAGATGGGGCACCCTAATGATCATCAATATATTGAAAAGGCACTTATAAAAAGACTTTCTGAATTGGGTCTGACGGAGATTGTTCGTGTTCAATTTGCTAGCCCGGTCGTGCCTCAAGGAAGGGCCTTTCTGGGAAGATTTGTCGTAAATATTTTACCGCACAAGTAATAGTGTAAGGAAAAACGGACCACGTGAGATGTTGTGGCCCGCTTTTTTGAGGTGGGTTTTTGAGGTGGGCGGCTTATTAGGAAGCTGGAGATTGGGTGCAATGAATGCGCCGCGCTAACTACCAGCTTTCGCCGTAGGGGCCGCCATAGGCTCCTTGGTTGTTTCGAGTTCCATCCGGGTTGTTGAAGGTGGGGTCGGGGTTGCCGGCGTTTTGACAGGGAGACCCGGCCTGCAGAATGAAGTCACCGCTTTCGGGATTCGTGAAGTCAGCATCCTGAGATGCGTTACCGGACCCAAGGGTGACATTACCGCTCCAGTTGCCCTGCGTATTGTTGTGGCCGGTATTGTAATCAGCGGTGAGGGTGTAGGCGGCGTTGTCCAGGTGGATACCGTAGTAACTGTGACCCACGGAGATGGTGTTCTCTACGTGACCGTCTGCATCAAGAATCCAAACGCCGCCGTAGCCGTTGTTGTAGAAAACCCCGTTGTAAACCGCGAAGTCCGAGGAGTCGCCGGCGCGCAGGCCGGCGCTGCCAGCGTTGTTCACAATCACGTTGGCGAGCTCCAAATCGGTAGTGCCGCCAAAGACTGTGAATCCATACTGAACTGGATCCTTGACCCAGACATTTTGGACGCGCGATCCGCTCCCGCTGTAGAAAACCATGCCCGTGTTCGATAGGTTGGAACTCTCGATCACGAGCCGGCGGAAGGTGGCCGCGGCGCCTTCGACATAGATAGCTCGGCCGCCGGCCGGATACAGGGTGAACCCCTCGATTACAGTGGTGTTTGACTCGCCGCTTTCGAGGGTCACGATAGCGTCATATGAGCCAATACCAACACTGTGGAGGTTGGTGGCCTCGGCCCCGTCCAACGAACGCACCGTGATGTCCTCACCCGTGAAGATGAGATCTTCGTAGTAGTCGCCGGCCTCTACGCAGACAATTTCGGTGGTAGCGGCCAAGTCAATGGCCTCCTGGATGGTGGGGATGTCGAGAGGAACGGTGTAGGTACATTCGTCGTCCGGTTCCGGTTCGGTTGTGTCATCGTCGCCCCACGTGTCGTCATCGCCAGGGTCGCTGTCGTCATCGTCCGCGAGGTCGTCATCGTCACCAGGTTCGGGGCAGTAATCCCCATTGGAACAGTCCTGATCCAGGCCGTCGCACTCAATGTCCGTGGCCCCAGGATGAATAGCCGAGCTCGTGTCGTCACAATCCCCGCCATTTTCGCTGTAACCATCAGCATCATCGTCGTAGCTGTTGGTCCCTTCGTCGATGAGGTTATCACAGTCGTTATCCCAGGCATCTTCCTGTTCCGGCGCACCGGGATAGATCTGGGAATGACTGTCGTTGCAATCCTCGCCAAGGCAATCAGCCCCGACCCCATAGCCGTCACCGTCATTGTCCAGACAGTCCGGGGTGGTGTCGTCATCTGCAAGATCGTCGTCATCTGCGGGTTCGGAATCGTCGTCGCCCCAGGTGTCGTCGTCTGCGAGATCGTCGTCGGCCGCGTCATCGTCGCCCCAGGTGTCGTCATCCGCGAGGTCGTCATCCGCGAGATCATCGTCGCCCCACGAATCATCGTCATCGCCAAGAGGATTGTCGGGCTGACCATCCCCATCGCAATCGATGTAGCTGTGATGGCCATACCAACACCCGGTCTGAAAACCAACGTGTCCAGACATGGGCTCTGGCACCGCGCCCTCCCCGTCTTGGTAGAAGGCGAAGTGCAGGTGCGTGCCGGGATGCTCAGGACAAGCGCTTCCCAGCACGTAACCGGAGTTGCCGCACAAACCGATCACGTCACTCGTGGTCACTTCCTGCCCAGAATAAACCTGGGCTTCGTCGAAGTGAGCGTAGCGGGACTTGTAGCCGTTGCCATGGTCGATGAGTACGTAGTTGCCATAGCCGTCATCGTCGTAAGCCACTAGTTCTACCACGCCCTCGCGGACCGGATAGATCGGCTTGCGCCAGGGCTCACAGCCCGCGAGCGCAAAATCCAGGGCGTACCGGTCATCGACCCAGTCGTAGCCGTAGTCCAGATGCGAACCCTCGTTGTAGCCCCGCGTGAGCTGCCACACCTCGTCTGAAGCAAAGGGGAGCTGCAGCTCGCTAGTCGTGCCACCGGTCCCTCCGGCATCATCGTCAGAAACGTCGTCATCGGAAAGCACATCGTCGTCGGCAAATTCTGAGTCGTCATCCACCGAATCGGAATCATCATCGCCGTGACTTTGACTCCAATCCGGCTCATCGACGTAATCCTTGCCGCTATTCTGCCCGGTGTTGCTCACACTGAGGCAGCCCGGCAGGAATCCTGCCAGCCACCAAATCACGATCCACTTGCTTTTGGGCATTTTGTTCTCCTTTCGTGAGAGATTTGCCCGTGTCATTACATTGCTTGGAATGATCGCTGAATCTCTGTCACCTGGTCAAAATGGCCTGGTGTTGATGCCGAGAAATAAGCACTAAAACCCACAATCTCTGTCTCTAGATTATAATAATAAATTTGATAATCGCTCATAAAGCTGCCGGTACGAATCATTATTGGGATGTCTTGCAGCTCATCAAATCGCGATTCATCATCAGCAATAAATTCATCAAAATTGGTTGTGCCAGCTTCAAACAACGCCATTTTTATAGTCGGCTCTTCTGGGGTATCCCAAAACTGGACTTCATCATGACTTTTAGTCACAGCCCAATCTGTCGGATACTCAAGTTTAAACCGCTCGCCTGGATCTTGATAAGTGATGGTTTCTAAATCCGCTCGCATACAACCCGCGAACGCCAAAACCATAACAATAAGAATAAATTTCATAGGAATGGATGTTAAGGAGCCTATCTTTCAAAGGTCTTAAAGGTTTTTCGTTCTTATTTTAGCAGCTCGACATTACGAAAACTTAACAAAAAAATGAACGGAAAATGAATAAAAAATGAACGCGCGACGGGCGCAGGTAGGCACAGGAGCGCAGGCGAGGGGACGCAACAGGCGCAGACGAAACGCGCGACGAATGGGAGAGCGAACGCAAAGGGACGCTATGTTTTAATTCAAGAAAATTAATTTTAACACTCCAAAAATCCCTCCTTATCGTACGTTACATTTGACATGACACTCTCGCCCCATCTGAAAAAATGTTATACGAGTCAAGCTATTGTACCTATGCAAAAAGACTCG